>CAINOE010000121.1 GCA_903851415.1 uncultured Rhodopila sp.
GCGGCCCGCCAGCGTCTCGTGCTCGGCCAGGTCAAGGTGGCGGAAAAATCCAACGAGATCATAGCGATCCCCAAGCTGCTGGAGATGCTGGCGATCGAGGGCGCGATCATCACGATCGATGCCATGGGGTGCCAGCGCGACATTGCGCAGACGGTTATCGACAAGAAGGCCGATTACGTCCTGGCGCTGAAAGGCAACCAGACCTCATTGCGCGAGGATGTCGAACTCTTCGTTACCGAACAGAAGGCCAGGGGCTTCGCGGATACCACGGTCAGCCGGGATACGACGGTCGATGGCGACCACGGCCGCATCGAAACGCGGACCACCACCGTCATGCACGATGCCGGCTGGCTTCAGGAGCGCCATGCATGGCCCGGGCTGAAAGCCGTGGTCATGGTCGAAAGCAGCCGTGAGATCAGCGGAAAAGTCGAGACGGAGACACGGTTTTATATCACCTCGCTGGTTATGCTGGCGCACCTCCTCGGGCCGGTCATACGCAGCCATTGGGCGATTGAGAACGACCAGGCATAATGACTCTCATGATTCGTGGAGAGACGATCGATAGACCGAGGGCCTTATGTGGGCGGCACCCCCGTTTCAACGGTCCGTTGAAGCCCGCCGCCCCGCGTTACGCGTTGCGCCAGACCTTTCGTTGCGGCGTAACGACGGCGATGTCATGACGCAGGGGTCACAGGTTTAGCACTCAACGCGGCGATCATTCCGGCATCGGCATGCACCAGCCGGTTAAGCCGAGAACCTCCCGATATCGAACGGCTCATCAAACGACCCCGACGCACCCAACTATAGATTGTGGACTGTGGGAGCGCCAGTCGACGAGCCAACTCCGGAACGGTCCACTCGTCAGGCTCTCGTTCGACCGCAGGATGCCTTAGCCGGCTAACAGGCGCTTCAGGATGGGCCGTGCGGAGGAGATTTCTGACCATTGACCCGCTGAAGGCATCGCAGCGCTTGGCTGGCTGCCAGCCCTCTCGATTGAGGGTTTCGGCGATCTCGCCACCGTCGAGACCGGCTTTTCGCAGTTCCGAAGCGCGTGCAACCAGCGCAGCATAGTTGCTGAGACGCTTTGCACACGAGACCGGCCGAATGATGCGATGCTCGGTCCGGGTCCCGCCGTGCCAGTGACATTCCACGCGCACCTGCTCGCTATCGCCGATAACCTCGACCAGCACGCGCTCCAGCAGGAGCCGGACAATGGTTTGGCGGTCCTCCGGGGTCGTCGTGTTGGCCTGCCAGAGCGCCGGAAGGTCTTCGGACACGGCTCGGATCGCAGTGATTTCCGCCTGCGTCGGCGCCGCGGGCCGTTCGCGCAGGGCCTTCTCGTGTTCCGCCTCGAGGCGGCCAAGCTCGGACAGCGCCGTCTCCCACGTGCGCTCCAGCGTGCGCACCACCAGCCGGTTCTCCGGCTCGACGGCGTCGTATTGACGCCGGGCGCGCCCGGCCTCGTAACGGGCCCGCTCCAGGCGTTGCTGCCAATGCTGCCGCAAGGCGATCCGCTCGGCCTCAAGATCGGCGGCGACCGACAGCGCGACCTCCAGCGCCGCCGGCTGCACCGCTTCCATCGCCAGTCGTGCGATCAGCGTATCGAGCGGCGGTGCCGAAAGCGACTGGCAGAGCGGCTCATCATAGGTCGAACGCATGTTGCCGCACTGATAGCGAGGGCCTCGGCCATTGTGATTGTAGACCGAGTTCATGCGCAGGCCGCAGCGGCCGCAGATCAACAGGCCGGACAGCAAGGCGACGCCGGCGCGAACCGGCCCCCGCTGCTTCGTCGCGTTCGATTGCAGCTGCTTTCGATTCTCAAGGTAGCGCTCCCAGCTGATGTAGGCCGGCAGATGGTCGTGCAGAACGACATGGGCGTTATCAAGGTCCGGCGCCTTTCGGCCTGATTTGGGATGCCCGGGCCGTTGCCGGCGGCGGTCGCTCGGGCGCAGGCCGTAGACATAGGCCCCGGCATAGATCGGGTTGACGAGCAGGCAGTATAACGAGGGGCGATTGGCTCGGCGCCACTCAAGCTCGCCTTTCGCCGCACCGCCGGCGGCCCGAACCGGCAGTCTGATGCCGTTGGCAGCGAGATGGCGCAGCACCCGGCCGATGGTGTGATGCCGATCATAGAGATCGAAGACCAGGCGGATCGTCGATTGCGCTTGCTCATCCGGGTCCAGAATGATCTCGCCGGACGCTCGCCGCGTGTATCCCATGGGCACCGCGCGTCCAAGCTCGCCACGCCGCGCCTTGGCCATCCGGCCTTCGAGCATCCGCGCCTTCAAGATATGCAATTCTGCTTCCGACATTGTTCCCTTCAATCCGAGCAACAGGCGATCATTGTAATGCGCCGGATCATACACTCCATCGACATCGGCGATGAGCGTGTCGAATAACGAGCAAATCTCAAGGAGTTGGTGCCAGTCCCGGCACGACCGCGCCAACCGTGACATCTCAATGCCCAGAACCAGCCCGACATTGCCGAGACCGACCTCGGCGACGAGACGCTGAAACCCCAAACGGCCTTCGATCGTCGAACCCGAGCGCCCGAGATCATCATCAATGACGATAATCCGTCCGCGCTCCCAACCCAAATCAGCCGCCCGGTCGACCAGCGCGTATTGCAGACGCGTCGACTCTTGGTGACGCTCGACCTGCTGTGGCGTGGATTGCCGCACGTAGACAATCGCCAGCCGCCCGTGGTGCTGTGCCGTGACCTTGTCATGCGGCATGACGCGGCGCGCCGATGCGGGTTTCTCGCTCATCACCGGGGATCTCCTCGATAACCGGCGCTTGCCGCACCTGACGCAGGGCCATCTTTCCCAATGTCCGCACGAGGCTCTGACGCTGCTCCGCAAGCAGCTTGTCCCACAAAACCGAGATCGACCGATTGCTGTCGCTCACTGCGGCCTCCAAGCCAATGCGCCAGCGCGCGCAATGCTTGAAAACCGAGTCTCGGCGATTCGTCGAACGCCGTCAAATTATAAGCGGCGCTTTGAATGGGGTATCGAGAACAGCCTGCATTGGGTCCTGGACATGGTTTTCCGCGATGACGAGTGTCGCGTGCGGACTGAGCACGCCCCGGCCAACTTCACCACCATCAAGCACATGGCCCTCAACCTCCTCAGACGAGCCCCCGGCAAGAACTCGTTGCGCGGCAGGCGCAATGCGGCCGGGTGGGATGACGACTTTCTTGCAAGCCTCATCACCGGGTGAAAAGGTTCACCCGATTCCCCTGGCTGCCCCCCGCCTTGCTTTAGGCTTGCGCCAGGATCGCCTCCGCCGCGTCAGCGAACACGTGGCAGCCCAGCACGATGTCCTCGTCCCGCGTGTTCTCCGTGTAATGGTGGCTGATGCCGCCGATGCTGGGGACGAACAGCATCGCCGATGGCAGGATACGCGAGATGATCTGCGCATCGTGCCCTGCCCCGGAGGGCATCGCCTGATGCAGCTCGGGAGCGTGGCGCTGCGCGGCGGCGGCCAGCGCCGACTGGAACCCGGGGTCCATCGCGGCGGGATCGGTGGCGCTGCGATAGGTCACCGCCACCTCGCACGGCCCGCAAGCCGCCTCGGCGATCAGCTCGTTCAGCGTCGCCTCCAGCGCGTCGAGGATGCCCGGGTCGGTGTCGCGGAACTGGAAGACCAATTCCGCCCCGCCGGGGACGATGCTGGCCGCGCCGGGATCGAGCCGGATGTCGCCCACAGTCCACACCGTGCGCGGCCCGGCGACGGCCGGAAACCGCGCCTCGATCCCGGCCGCCAGCTTGACCAACGCGACTCCCGCGTCCTTGCGCACCGCCATGCGGGTGGTGCCGGCGTGGTTCTGCTGGCCCTTGAACGCGATCTTGAAGCGGCGGCTGCCGACGATCGCGGTCACGATCCCCAGCCGCAGATGATGGTCCTCCAAATCGGCGCCCTGCTCGATATGCGCTTCCAGGTAGCCGCAATAACGACCGGGGTCGATCATCTGCCGCGGCCGCCCGGAGAACCCCGCCTGGCGCAGCGCATCGCGCAGCGAGACCCCGCTCTCCCGGTTGGCGCACGTGTCGATCTCCTGCTCCGTCAGAATCCCGCAAGCCGATCGGCTGCCGATGAAGGAGCCGAAATGGCCTTCCTCGTCGCACCAGGCGGCGACGTCGATGCCCTTGCCCAGCGAGCGGGCAAGCTCCAGCCCGTAGATGATGCCCATCACGCCATCCAGCCAGCCGGCGTGGTTCTGCGTTTCCAGATGGCTGCCTGTGAGAAGCTTGCGGCCCGAGCCCGGGTCGCGGCCATAAACGTTGCCGATGCCGTCGATCGACGCGTCGAGTCCCGCATCGGCCAGGCGCGCGGCCAGCCAGTGACGGGCTTCAATGTCCTGCGGCGAGAATGTCGGCCGGTGCACGCCGAACCGGTATTTGCCGATTTCGCGCACCGCGTAGAGGTCGCGCAGCAGTCTGTCGCCGTCGATCGTAGCCATTGATGCGCTCCAGGTTCACCGAAGCAGTGCACCATGCCCGGCCGGTTTTCGTCCAGCGCCGGGCTGGGCGCGTTGGCAGCTTACCCACGGGACGCCCGCGGCCATGGCCTCCGGCCCGCCGGGCGCACGGCGCGCTCCGGAGCCAACCCGGTTTCCTGATCGCCGGTCACTCGAACGTCCCGGGCAATCCACGTTCCGTGGTCACCAACCCCGGAATCATCCCGCATGCGCGCCGCCTTCGATGCTTCGTTCCGCCAGCTGCCACCGTTGTAAGCGGTGGCGTTTCGTTGCTGTAGGCTGCGACTGCGCAAGACCTCGGAGCCAGGCGGCAGGCGCGCCTGCCGCCTGACCAGGCATCGCGCACACGCCGATAGAGCCGCGTTGACCGGACGAGCGGCGGGTGGGCGGGAGGGTCATCCGTTTGCGTCGCGGCCATAATCATGCATTCTGGATACGCGGTTTTGCGCCCGACCGGGAGCAGACCGCCTACGAACGATATAAAGGAGGGACACCCTGATGATTGTAACGAACCGCCGGAAGTTCCTGACCTTCACCGCCGTTGGCGCCGCCGCGCTTGCGCTGCCTGTTCGGCTGCAGGCGAAAATGCCTTTGGACCAGCCGCAGGCGCCGTATTTCTAACGCTTCAAGCTCGGTTCAGCCGAATGCACGATCGTCTCCGACGGCCAGCTCCCGCTTGGTAACCCCGCGAACTCCTTCGTCAACATCTCCAAGGACGAAATCGACAGAGAACTGCGCGACAACTTCCTGCCGATCGACAACGCCGTGCTGGAGCAGAACATTCTGGTCGTGAACTTCGGCGACCGCGTCGTGCTGTTCGACACCGGCATGGGCACCGACACGCTGTTCGGCGACAGCACCGGCAAGATGCTGAAGACATTGCAGGCAGCCAGCATCGATCCCGCCGGCGTCGATGCGGTGGTCATGAGCCATGCCCATATCGATCATTGCGGCGGGCTTATCGGCGCGGATGGCAAGCGCAACTTCCCGAACGCGCAATATTTCATCGGCGAGGCCGACTTCAACTACTGGACCGACGATGCGAAGATTCCGGCCAACTACCCTGCCCGGCCGCACTTCCTCGATCAGGCGCGCAAGAACCTGCTGCCGGTGCAAGATTCGATCCATTTCTATAAGGACAACGAGCAGATCCTGCCCGGCGTCACCGCCTTGTCCGCGCCCGGCCATACCGTCAGCCACACGATCTTCATGATCGACGCCGGCGGCAAGCAGCTTTGCTATATCGGCGACCTCGCGCATCATCCGGTGCTGCTGCTGGAGCATCCGCGCACGCAGTTCGCCTATGACACGGATGCGGCCCAGTCGGCCGAGAGCCGGGTGCGTATGCTCGGCATGCTGGCATCGAACCGGATTCCGTTGCTCGCCTACCACTTCGCGTGGCCCGGGATTGGGCACGTGGCCACGCATAACGACGGGTTCGTCTACTTCCCGGCGGGCGAGCAGATGGAGACCGTCGGCGAACTGTAAGAGCACCGGCTGCGAACCGTCACGTCAGCGGCGGCCGCGGCATCGGCGCCTTTGCGGCGCTGTGCACCGCAAGGCGTGCATGCCGGCCGCCGCGGAATGACGGCATGGCCGCGTCAGTTCCGGTCGAACCCGGGCAACCGGCGACGCAACCGGTCCGCTTCGGCGGCGTTTTGTGTCGTGCAAGCCGGAGGACTTTTCCCATGCGCCTAGCTTATGCCGTTCTGCTTCTGCTTTTGCCGCTGACCCTGAGCGGCTGCCTGTCGTTCAGCAGCAGCGACCCGCCGCCGCCCTCCCATACGACCATAGTGACGCCCTCAGGGACGGTGCAGTGACGCCTCGCGGGAGGCGATCCAGCGCGCCGAACCCATGACCTGACCCGCGAACAGCACGCCGGTGGCCGGCATTGGCAGGCCCCCGGCGCGCGCCACGTCCGCGGTCCAGGTGTTGCAGGTGTAAAACGCGGAATACGTAGCCGAAGCGGCATAGAACAGGCTGCCCGGATACGGGCCGTCCGCCAGCAGAACCGGCCGATCGGCTGCGGTGTGCTCGAACTCCCGCCACAGACGCTCCCGCAGCCGGGCCAACTCCGCCTCGGTGACATGCAGCCGCACCACATGCGTTGCACCAAACGCCGCCTCGGGCTCCGTGCGGAGGGCGGTTATCAGCAATGCGGCGCGGCCCGGCAACAGCGCCGCCAGCATCGCCAGTGGCGAGCGGTCGCGCGTCAGCAGAAATCTGCGGTCGCCAAAGCCGATGGTCAGCACGCGCAGGCCCGGAAACGGCTGCTCCAGCACCGTCAGCTGCCCGGAAATCTCCCCGATCGGCAGACCGATATCGGTGTGCCAGCCGCGGCCGATGACGTAGACGACGGCGTCGGCGCGCCGCTCGGGAGGCGGCACGATAGCGGTGCATGCCGCCAGTAGGCATGCGGCAGCCAGCGCGACAATGGCGCGGGTCACGCCGGTGTGTGCTCAACTGCTCCGCCATTAACCATGCGCAATTTTTCTCCGGCGTTCGCGTGTGTTTTTAACGCGCAATACGGTCACGTTCACATTCACAGTTCAGATGCCCAGCGACCGGGGACGCCGGTGTTGCACCGTCGTGATTAGGCGGCAGCCGCTCGATGTAATATCAGCGGCCAACTCAAGAACGGGAGGTTCTCATGCTGCGCCAATCCCTGCTCGCCGCCGGTTTCGCCGTCGCCTTCGCCGGCACCGCGCTCGCCGCCACCGAAAAATTCCACGCCACACTCAGCGCGGCCTCGGAAGTGCCGCCGACGCACTCCACCGGGTCGGGCGAGGCGACCGCCACGCTCGATACAGCCACGCATGAACTGACCTACGACGTCACCTTCAGCGGCTTCTCCAGCGACGTGACCGCGGCGCATATCCACGGCCCCGCCGAACCGGGCAAGAACGCCGGGGTCGTCGTGCCGCTGGGCAACGCGCCGAAAAGCCCGATCCACGGCAGCGCCAGGCTGACGGCGGAGCAGGAGCAGCAGCTTGCCGCGGGCCTGTACTACGTGAACATCCACTCGAAGAACAACCCGAGCGGTGCCGTCCGGGGCCAGTTGGAGGCAGTAAAGTAGCCGCTCCGCCGGCGCTCTTGCACCGGAGCGCGATCTGACGGGACAATGGCCGGCCCCGAAGAGCAGGACCATGATCCCCCGCATCGCGTTCGATCCCACCGCCGCCGCCCCGCTGGATGGCATCCGCGTCGTCGATCTTTCACGCCTGGTCGCCGGCAACATGGTCAGCCTGCAATTGGCGGATCACGGGGCGGAGGTGATCAAGATCGAGGATCCGAAGCTGGGCGATCCGCTGCGGGCCTGGAAAGCCGGCGGGTTGTCGCTGCACTGGAAGGTGTACGCGCGCAACAAGAAAAGCGTGGCGATCAACCTGCGCCACGCCGCCGGGCGGGAGGCTTTGCTCGACCTGGTGGCGTCCAGCCAGGTGCTGATCGAGAATTACCGCCCCGGCACGCTGGAGCGGATGGGGCTGGCGCCGGAGGTGCTGCTGGCCCGCAACCCGGCACTGGTCATCCTGCGCATCAGCGGCTTCGGCCAGGACGGGCCGTATCGTGATCGCCCCGGCTTCGGCACGCTGGTTGAGGCGATGTCCGGCTTCGCCGCCAAGAACGGTTTCGAGGACCGCCCGCCGGTGCTGCCGCCGCTGGCAATGGCCGACATGCTCGCCGGTTTGTATGGCGCCTATGCCGTGATGGTGGCGCTGCGGGTGGCCGAGCGCGGCGGACCGGGCCAGGTCATCGACCTGCCGCTGCTTGACCCGATCATCTCGGTGCAAGGACCGGACGCCGCCGCCTACCGCCTCTCCGGCCACAAACCCCGCCGCAGCGGCAGCCGATCGGCCACGACCTCGCCGCGGAATGTGTACGGGACGAAGGACGGGCGGTTCGTGGCGATCTCGGCCTCCATCCAGGCGATGGCGGAGCGGCTGTTCCGAGCCATCGGCCGCGACGATGTCATCGACGACCCGCGCTTTTGCAGCAACACCGAGCGGGTGCGCAACATGGACGCCTGCGACGGCATCGTCGCCGCCTGGATCGCTGAGCGGACCCTGGAAGAAGCGATGGCGGTGTTCGAGGCGGCGGAGGTGACGGCGGCGCCGATATTCGAAATCGATCAGTTGCTGGACGATCCGCATGTGCAGGCGCGCGGCGTGGTGGTGGAGACTCCGGACGACGAGGCCGGGTCGGTTTTGATGCACGCCGTCATCCCCCGCTTCTCGGAAACGCCTGGCCGCCTGCGCTCCGCCGCGCCGTCGCTGGGGCAGCACACGCGGGCGGTCCTCAAGTCCATCGGCTATGACGCCGCCCGGATCGCCGCGTTGGCAGATGCCGGGGCAATCGGAGGGAGCTGAAGTTGCGGCGGCGGGTCGGGAGGATGCCGCCGCGCTTTGGTTTGAGGCTGCGATCATCGGCGTGCCGACGGCGCATCGGGCGCGGCCGGTTTTCCGGCGGCTGGTGCGGAACCGTTGCTGACGTTGCGGTATCAGATCGAAATTCATCACAGAGGTAGAATGAGGGCCACAGAGGACACAGAGTCCGTCGCCAACCCTCTGGCATCAGTCTGTGTGGCGTGGTGTCCGCGCAATGCCCGATGCTTGCTCGAAGTCAGCCGTTGGCAACGATATCTCTACTGAACAACAAACGTCCTCCGCCTATGTAATCCGGGATTAATCTTTTTCTCAGTGATTCTCTGTGAAATCTCCTTCTTAATCTGTGTTAAATGACTTAGCCAAAACAAGACGATAGCCTATCCAAACAGGCAGGAAATCGGAAACACCACCCGTCAAGCCCCGGCAACGGAGCCGAAACGTCAAGCCGGCCAGCCGGGAACTACACCCGAATTGTTCCACTGCGCCGCCAGCACCGCCCGGGCAATCTCCTCGATCAGCGTCACCGCCCCCCGCACCCCCGACAACCCCTTGTCCAGCACCAGCCGATCGGCCACGGGGAAAGCGACCTGCACCAGTTCCACGCCCAAAGCATCCGCCGCCCCGCGATCCAGCGCCCGCCCGAGAACGATCTCCGCGCCGCCCGCCACGATCGCCGCCTCGATCTCGCCGGCATCCTCGCTGAAAAGCACGTGCGTGTTGCAGGCTTCAGTCAGCGCGGCCAGTTGCTCGCGAAGCGCCGGACGCGCGGCTTCCGGCGGCCCGTCCGCGACAACGATCAGGCGCGGAAGCCAGCCCAGAGTACCGGTCAGGAAGCCGGCCAGACCGGCGGCGTGCAGGCTGCCCGCGACCAGCGCGAAACTCCGCTGCAGGTCATGGCGGAAATACACGTCGGCCAACCGGCTCAGATAGTGATCCTCGCGCCGCGTCTCCGCCGCGATGAAGACTTCGACCGGCTCCCCCGGCAGATCCAGCCGCGCCGCCACGTCACGCAACAGGCTGCCGCTGGCCACGGCACCCACCGGCAGGCCGCCGGCGTCCAGCCAGGGCACGCCGAAATCCTGTTCCAGTGAGCGGGCGACCTCCGCGCCCCATGGCGACACCGCCAAGCTGCTTCCGGCACGGGTCAGGTTCCGCAGCCCGTCAATCCCGCCCTCCGGCCCGAACACCGGGTTGGCGCGCAGCCCGATGCCGGCCAGCAGGCGCGACCACTCGGCCAGATCGCCCTCCCAGAACGCGTCCTGGCGCGGCACGATGCCCAGCAGATTGACCAAAACCGGGTCGCGCTCGCCCGCCGGCTCCGCGAACTGAGCCAGCACGCCCTTCAGGAACAGCACGTAGCCGTCGTGCGAACTGCCGCGGAACCCGGCCGAAGCGATCGACAGCACGGGAAATCCCTGGTCGCGCGCCTCCTTCGCCATCGCCGGTACGTCGTCGCCGATCATCTCGGTCGCACAACTGGACAGCACGACGTGCAGGCCGCCATCCATGACCTTGACGGTGTTCTTGATCTGCTCGCGCAGCCGGGCGGTCGCGCCGAAGACGACCTGCTTCTCGAAGACGTTGCACGCCGGAACGGCCAGTCCGCCGAACCGGTCCGGCCCCGCAAGGCCAGCGGCCGCCCCGTTCAGATGCGCCTGCACCGCACACCCCGCGGTCGCATGCAGGATCGGCACCACGCCGGGCACCGCGGTGGCGCAGTGCAGAGCGCCATGCAACGCGCATCCCGCGCCGGGGCTTTCCAAAGGACGCGCCATCAGCGGACCTCCTGCTTGACGTGCCAGTCGGCGCTGCGGCGCAGCCACCCGGCAGCGTAGGGAGACGGCGCGGCCGACAGCCGCCGGACAAAGGCCGAATTGCGCAACGCTGCCTGCGCCCGCTCCGCCAGCCGTGCGGCACCGCGCCAGCCGATAAGCGCGGCCGAAGTCAGGCCCACCGCCGGGATGCCCGCCGTGGCGGCCAGGGCGGCCAGTTCCGGCGTGCCGACAAACAGGTCCGGATGCTGCTTCGCCAGCAGGTTGACAAGTTCGAACGGCTGTCCGGCGGCGACGTGCAACGTGACACCGGGATGCGACCGGATGAATGCGCCGAGCGCCTCGGAATGGCTGCTGTCCACATGCGTGACGCTCAGCCCGGCGACCGTGCCGCCCAGTTCAGTAACAAGATCGGCCGCGGCAAACGCGACGTCCGGCGGGAGCGCCAGATGGACACGTATTCCATCCGTCATCCCGGGCGCAGGCGCTCCATCCACGCCTTGCGGTGCGGGTTGCGACAGCGGTGTGGATGGTGGGCCTTCCCCCGGGATGACGGGTTGATGCGGCGGTGCCACCCGGGTCTCGCCCAATGATCCCGAATCCGGCCGGCGAACCGCCGCCGCGACCGAGTCCACCCAGCGCCGTGTCGCCGCCAGGCCGATGGGCAAGCTGGCACGCAGGTTTGGCACGCCGTGCGCCGCTTCCATTCCCGCCGCGAACGCCGTCGTCGCATCCGGATCAATGCAGATGCTCAGCCGCGCGCGGGCCGAGCGGGCGAAGCCTTCGGCGTCAGCCCCCGCCGGCAGCACGTTCACGTCCAGCCCGAGATCGGCCAGCAACTCCGCCGCCGCCCGCGCCCCGGCGGCATCGCGCGCCACGAGATTGACCAGGTCGTCTTGCGTCGCCTCGGCCACCGCCGGGACCAGATTCAGCAGCGCCAGGCATGCCGCATCGAAACCGGTCGCCGCGACGCGCGACTTGAACCCGTCGGTGCGGACCAGTTGCACCGGAATGCCGAGCTCGTCGGTCAGCGACAGCACCGTATCGCGGGCGTCGTCGGAATTGATCGCCACGACGGGCGTGGTCACCACGAACACCGCCCACGGCTTGTGCCGGCGCACCAGGGCCAGCACGGCGCGCTCGACCACGCCCTCGGACCCCATGATGGTGTCGCGCTGGTCCAGCCCGGTGACCGCCCAATGCGCCAGCGGCGCGGCACCCACCAACGCGGCAGCGCAGCCGCGCGGGCCGTGCACGACGATGGCGGCGCCCTTCACCCGACCGAGCAGGTCCAGCGCCGCCACGAGATCGTCCGGCGCCGCCTGCGAGAAGGTGCGTATCCGCTGCGTGGTCTCGCCCGCGGCGAACTCCGCCGCCAGCGCGTCCGGCTTGTCGAGATAGGCGCTGACCGCCTGCAGCCGCCGCTCCCGCGTGACCGGCCCCGGACGGCGCGCCATCAGACTCCGCCGCCGGCTTCGACCAGTTGCGCGTCCTCGACGAAGATCCTGTCGCCCCATTCCTTCGCCCAGGACTTCAGCGCCGGACCGTTCAGCGGGCGCGGCAGCGTGGTGGTCTCGTCATCCACCACGGCGCGCGCGAGGCGGCGGTAGATCTCGGCCTGCTCCGAATGCGGCGCGGATTCGATTACCGTGCGGCCGTATAGCTCGCCCTGCGCCACTGCCATCGAGCGCGGCACGTAGCCGACGACACGGGTGCCGGTGCGTCCGGCGAAATCGTCCACCAGCGCGCGGGCATAGGGCGCCTGGAGGTTGTTGGCGATGATGCCGCCCAGCCTGGCACCGCCGGAGGGGGCGTATTTGCTGACCGCCTTGAACAGGTTGTTGGCGGCGAAGATCGCCATGAAGTCCGACGACGTCACCACGAAGGCCCGATCGGCGATGCCGTCGCGTATCGGCACGGCGAAACCGCCGCAGACCACGTCGCCGAGCACGTCGTACAGGACCACGTCGGGCTGGAACTGCTCGAAAACCTCCAGTTCATGCAACAGATCGACCGCCGTGCTGATGCCGCGGCCGGCGCAGCCGACGCCGGGCACCGGGCCGCCGGATTCGATACACAGCACGCCGCCGAAGCCGAGCGCGGAGATGTCCTTCAGCTTGACCTTGCCCTGCTCGCGCAGCGTGTCCAGCACCGTGGGCAGGTCCTCGCCGCCGCGCAGGATGGTGGTCGAGTCGGCCTTGGGGTCGCAGCCGACCTGAATGACCCGGCGGCCGGCTTCGGCGAGGGCGGCGCTGATGTTGGATGTGGTGGTGGACTTGCCGATGCCGCCCTTGCCGTAGATCGCGATGTGTTTGACGCTGCGTTCGGTCACTGGACCCCCGGTCGTACTGTGATTGAGTGACGTTGTGGTGGCGTTATCGCGTGGCAACGCCCTACCTCGTCATGGCCCGGCTCGTCCGGGCCACCTCTCGCGGCACTGTGCTGGCATAGGTGGCCCGGACGAGCCGGGCCATGACGCTTAGTGCGACCCCTCAAGCCGCCTGTTCGGAAACCAGCGTGCCGGCGGTGGCGAAGACCGGCAGGTTTTCGTCCTGGATGCGCCAGATGTCGTGCTGCAGCGTGTCGTTCGAGGCGTTGCAGTCGCACACCTGCTGCCAGGTGAACCCGGCCTTCCGCCACGCGCCGGCGATAGTATGCGCGAGGTCCAGGTACCAGCCCGACTCCGGCGCGCGGTGGCCCTCCAGCTCAGATCCCGGGTTCGGGCACCAGATCGTGGCGGTGGCGACGATTCCGGCCTCGGTCATGATATGGATACCCTCGACCGTCTTCTTTTTGGGCTCGATGCCGGCGACCATGTTGGAGCGGACATTGCCGCGGCCGAACACGCCGACGGCGTAGTTCAGCGCCTTCACCCAATGGTCCCAGCCTCCGCCGCCGCGCGACTTGCCGGGGCAGATCGTGTCGTACATATTCTTGTCCCACAGCTCGATGTTCATCGCCGTGGTGCGGTATCCGGCCTCCTTGAAGCGGTCGAGGTGGCGAAGATCGAGCGGCGCGGCGACGACCGCGGTGCCGTTGAAGTCCTGTAGCCCGGTGTGCTCCTGGATCGCCTCGGCGACGTCGAGGTAATAGTCCAGTTCGCGACGCTCCGGGATCACGCCGCCGCTGATGGTCAGGTGGTCGATCAGGCCCTCCTTATACGCCTCGGCGGCGACTTCGCCGATTTGCCCGGCGGTCTTCCAGAAGATGCCGCGCTTCTCGCCGTAGGTGTCCTTGGTCGAGTTGATGTTGCAGAACAGGCAGTCCTCGCCCTTCTCCTTGTAGGAGCACTCGTTGCTGTAGGCGACGAATAGCGCGCGGTGGCGATAAAGGACGCCGACCGTGGACATGTCCTGGCCGTCGGAGGTTTTCTTGCCGTACCACCCCGGTCGCGGGTGAAATTTTACCTCGCCATGCTCATGCCCGTCGCGCAACAGGATGGCGCGGTCGCCGCCGGCGGTGATGACGTTGCTGGAGCGCTTGTTCCAGCGAAACCCGACGGAGAGGCCATTCGGCAGGTCGTAGCCCGAGGGCAGCTCGAAATCATGGGTGTCGAAATCCATTTCGAACAGGCTGTGCACCTGCTCCTGCGCAATGACGCCGGGCTGGATCAGGTCGAGGGCCTCCTGCGTTATGGCGACGCCGTCGGTGATCAGCTCGGCTTTCAGCGCCAGTTCCTGCCAGAGCTGGTTCTTGATCTCGGCAACAGAACGTAACGCGGGCATGGGAGTCTCCTTGGAGCGTGGCCGGGTCACGGTCTGGCATCGATGGCCCGGGCCGCGTTGGCGCGGCCGGCAGGAGCATTATACGCCGATGATTGGTGGGTCAACATGACAGGCGGTGGAACATGATGATTGCCGCCCGGGGTGCGGGGTTTTCTTGAACCGGCGAATCCGGCGGATGGGCATCATGGTGGAAACGACCCGCATCGTCATGCCGTGGCTTGCCGGGCCACCTGAGCCAGCACGTGCCGCGACAGGTGGCCCGGACAAGCCGGGGCCATGACGATAGGGAACGACATCGCGGCGGCTACACCCCGGCGGCGGGATGCAGTCACTCGGGCGGCAGCGCGGTTCCCGGTGCAGCCTGCCGGCTGGCTGAAGCCCGAGCGCCCGGGGCGATGTCCGTCTCCTTGCGGTCGCCCTGGAAGGTCACCCGCCAGATCCGGCCGCCCGCGTCATCGGCGATGAACAGCGCGCCATCCAAACCCACCGCGAGGCCGGTAGGGCGATGCGCCGCGCGGCCAGGCTGCTTGTCGGCCCCCGCGAAACCGTCGGCGAAGATCACGAACGGCCCGGAGGCCTTGCCGTTGACCAAAGGTTGGAACACCACGTTGTATCCCCCCTGCGGCCCGGGCGCGCGGTTCCACGATCCGTGAAAGGCGAGGAACGCGCCACCCTTGTAAGCGGCAGGAAACTGGCTGCCCTCGTAGATCAGCATGTCGTTTGGCGCCCAGTGGGCGGGGAACGCGGCGACGGGAGGCTGCTTGCCGGCGCAGACTCCCTGCGCATGGCCGCCATCGCCGCCGTATTCCGGGGCCAGGACCAGCTTCTTCCGGTCGTAATCGAAATAGCACTCCGGCCAGCCGAAATCGGCGCCGCGCCGCAGTTCGACCAGTTCCTCGGCGGGGTTGTTCTGGCCTTGCAGCGGCTGATACAGTTTCGGCCAGTTCTCATACAACTGGTCGCGGCCGTGCTGCGTCGCATAGATGCGTCCGTCGGAGTCGAAGGAGATTCCCTCGCCGTTGCGCAACCCGGTGGAAAAACGATCCGCCGGAGAAAAATGCTGATCCAGCGCATCGGCGTCGTATCGCCATATGCCGCCGCGGGTTTCCAGTTCGGTGCAGGGGTTGTTGCCGGGGACGCCGGGGATGCGATTCTGCCGTTGGCACGCGTTGGTGGCGGAGCCGAGATCGACATACATGGCGCCGTTCGGGTCGATCGCGAACGGGTGCATCGGATGGTCGCCGCCAAGCGGCAGGCCGGAGACGACGGTTTCCGCCTGCCCGGCGGGCGCGAGACCATCCGCCGGCAGCGCATAGCGGACGATCCGGTCGTTTGTCTCGGCGTAAAGATGGTTCTGGTATATCGCGATCCCGGTGCCCCCGCCGTCGCCGTCATCATGCGACGGACCGAAGCGCACCACCTGATCCGCCCTGCCCTCGCCTTTTGAATCCTTCAGCGCGATCAGCATGCCGCCCGATGGGGGCGTGCCGGCGTGGTAGTACTCGCCGCTCCTGGTGTTGACGTAGACGGTGCCGCTCGGGGCAACCGCGAGGTGCCGGACCTCGCCGAGCTTGTCGGCGAAGACGGTGGCGCAGAAGCCCGGCGAAACGGTGATACCGCCGGCGTCACCTCTGCACGCCGTCTGCGCGTGGGGCGCGGTGCCGCTGGCGAGCAGCAGGAGAGTGGTCAGCGCGGTAGCCGCTGCTGCGGTGCGTATGGCGGGGTTCATGGACGCCGGCTCCTTGGGATGGGGGGTGATGCGTCACTCATCCGACGGCGAGAGTCCGGGGACATGGACTGGTTGCAGGCACGCGCGCCGCCGCACGGCCGTCGCTTGTCGCCGGGTGGCCGCCGTCGACCGCGGTGTTACGCCAATCAGCCAAACCATCGGCGGCCCGGAGGCCAAACCCCGTCCCCCGGCATTGGCGGCGCAGTCGAGACCGGGAAATGGATCCTGACAAGGTCGCACTCGCCGATCGCACTCGCCGATGGGCGGCGGGTCTGCCGGTAAGGACTCTTCGCCGGCACAGCAGATGTGGGACGGAAACGCCGGCGGGAGCGACCCCTGGCCGATGCGGCCTGCCGCGCCACGCGGACGGTAGCACATTTCCGTGATGGCAATATTTGCGGCGGAAAGTCGCTTAGGCTGGCCGCCTTGATGGGCGCGGCCTGCTTGCCGCCATGGCCAGCCAACCGAAGGATCTCGCCCATGCGCTTCGCTTTGCTCCTCGCGTTCGTACTGCCGGCCCTGAGCGGGTGCCTGTCGATCAGCAGCAGCCACCCGCCACCCCCCGAAAGCACCACCACGATCGTCGTTCCGTCCCGTTAGCGCCGCGCCCCATGCCCACCGCCGGACTTGAACCGGCACGTCCTTTCGAACTGCGGATTTTAAGTCGCCAATTCCACGCCGCATTGCCATCGGATTTTATATGACAGTCGATGCCTCCGGGTTCTGATCTGGCGGGTCCGCATTGGGTCCGCGTCTGAGACCCCCAAAGTGGGCATTATATGGGGCGCATACGACTAACGCAGCGTGTGGTTGAGACCGCAACGTGTCCGCCAGGCAAAAAGGACGTGATGATGTTCGACGCTGAACTTCGCGGGTTCGGCGTGCGCGTTGGAGCGAGCGGCAACAAGACGTTCCTCGCGCAATACACATCGCCCATGGGCAAACGGCGGGCAAAGCTCGGGGTTTTTGGCGTCGTAACCGTGGAAGAGGCCCGGCGACAGGCCCGCGTGGTGCTGGGCGCCGTGGCCGAGGGCCGCGATCCTGTCGCCGAACGGACCGCTGCTGCCGAGGCGATGAAAGCCGCTGCCGCGGCGGCAAAGCAAAAGGCGAATCGGGACGCCTTCACCTTTCACAAGCTGGCCGAGGCATGGCTCGCCGGGCGGGCCGGCGAGCGACGGGCGTCGTATTTGCGGGAAGCCGGAGCTTGCTTACGCCGCAATCTGCCGGATTGGCAGGATCGTCCGGCGGCGGAAATCGCAGTGAGCGACGCTATCCTGGCCATGGATCGTATTAAGGCTGACAAAGGCACGGTGGCGGCCAACCGAACGTTGGCATACGCGCGCGCCGCGTTCAGTTGGGCGGTCAAGCGGCAGATGCCGCTTGCTAACCCGCTTCGGGGGATAGAGCGGCCGGGACGGGAGGCAGCGCGGGAGCGCGTGCTCTCTATACCAGAGTGCGCGGCCATTTGGCGCGCGTGTGCTGCTCTTCCCGTGATCCGCGCGGCGTTTGTGCGGGTTCTGCTCGCGACGCTGCAACGTCGTGATGAAGTGGCGGCGATGCGATGGCAGGAACTCGACTTCGATGCCGGTCTTTGGACGCTTCCGGGCAGTCGCACCAAGAACGGGAAGCCGCATGTCGTTCACCTCAGCGAACCGGTGCTGGCGATTCTGCGATCGATGCCGAAGGTCAAGGACAACCCGTTCGTGTTTTCCGGCGCATCCGAGGCGGGCAACATCGGCTTCTTTAGCGGCACAAAGAATCTGGTGATCGATGCGCTGGCGGCGAACGGAGAGACCATCCCCGACTGGCGTTTCCACGATTTCCGCCGCGCCGGGGTGACGGCGCTTGCCGACATGGGATTCGCGCCGCACGTGTGCGACCGGTTGTTGAACCATATCACGGGGGCAATTCATGGCGTCGCGGCAGTCTACCAGCGGGCCGCCTTCTTTCCCGAACGCAAGGCCGCCCTGGAGGCATGGGCCGCGAACGTTTGCGCCGCGGCGACGGTTAGCGCTGTTGCCGACGCCGAGGGCGAAATACACGCTTCGCAAGCCGGGAGTGTCGGCGCAATGCCCCAATAACTGGCGTCAGCGCGATTCCCGCCCGGCGTGGAAAGTTATGCGACAGGAAATTGCAGTGTCGGTGGTTCTGGTCCGCCCTGGTGACAATTTTGACATCATTGCGTTTTTGGTAATTTCGACCCTCACGACTCGACCTCCGAAATTTAACTGGTTCGACTCGCGGACACATGGAGGATCCTTTGTCTCTCGGCGTCGTCGACGTCGCGAACCGATCGCCAATCGGGGTGATCTCGTGCAGATGCAGGTTCATCGCATGCAGAGTGCCGTGCGGCAGTACGAGAGCAGCACCGACGCCGCGCGCTGGACACAAAGCGTTTTGTCGCGCGGCAGCGTTTAGCCGCGCAGGCTGTCCGCTTGTCCGCTCCTCCGCGACCGCGGATTGGCGTTACCGCACTCGGGTGCGCCGGGCGGCGGTGAGCAGCCGAGAAAGGGTGCGAGATCAAGGGACTGCGACGGGTTGGCTTGGTTCTGCGGAAATCGCGATTCGGGTCGCGTTCAGATTTATAGGTATTTTTTCCTATCAATCGACGGACGTCTTCCCGCGCATTGCGATGCAGAGCACATGTCCGCACACATCGATAAACGCTGCATAACTCTACAAGTGTCGGTAGTCGCCACCGGCGCGGCACTGCTTTTGGGCGCGGGCGTGCCAAGGCAACCCTTGCAACGGCACCCTGGAGACGGCCCGACGGCCCGATAGCCACGGCGGAGTTGGCCGCGGCCCGTCAGACCCAATACAGGGCAAATGACCAGTGCCAGTGACAGCATCACGGCCCGGTCGGGAACATCGGTCAGGAGTGAGACGCTCGCGTCATACTTACTCCGGAACGGACTGGCAATTGGACAGGTATTGAATGGTCTCGCGCCGACGTCGCCTGAATGCATGGCCCCATCCACCGGGGCGGCCGTTTTTCGCAGCCGGATGGTTTTCACTCTGGCCCCGGCAAGCGCCATCCGTTATGGTTTCTCATCATCCGCAAAAAGGCCCCGCCCGATGTCACGCCGACAAATGTATCGCTCCGCAAATAACCGGGCCGGACGATGAAAATCCTGCACGTGATCGCGTCAGTGGATCCCCGAGGGGGCGGTCCGATCGAGGGTGTCTTTTCGAGCGCCGCCGTATGGTCCCGGCACGGTCATGAACGCCATATTCTCAGCCTGGACAGTCCCGACGCGGCATGGGTCGCGCAGTCGCCGGTGCACGTGATCGCGGCCGGTTCCACGGCCGGATGGTATAAATACTTGCGCCGGCGGGTGCCGTGGCTTCGTTACGGCTACACGCCGCGGCTCACGGGCTGGCTGAAGCGACATGCCAAGGACTATGACGCAGTCGTTATCAACGGCCTGTGGAATTACGCATCTTATGGAAGCTGGCGCGCCCTGCACAGGCTGGACACGCCGTATGTCGTGTTCACGCACGGCATGCTGGATCCGTGGTTCAACACCGCCTATCCGGTCAAGACATTCTTCAAGACGATCTTCTGGAAGCTGTTCGAGCACAAGGTGCTGCGCGACGCGCGCGGCGTGATGTTCACCTGTGACGAGGAACGCCAGCTCGCGCCGCAGTCCTTCAAGCCGTATGCCGCGCAGCCGTTCGTCGTCGGCTACGGCACCCGGGATGTCGCCGGCGATCCCGCGGCGCAACGGGAGGCTTTCGCCGCGCGGGTTGCTCTGCCCGCGGGACGTCCGTTCATCCTGTTCCTGAGCCGGATCCATCCCAAGAAGGGCATCGACCTGCTGATCCGCGGCTTCGCCCGGCACGCGGCGGCGTTTCCGGCGTTCGACCTCGTGATCGCCGGCCCGGATCACGCCGGCTGGACGGCCAGGCTTCAGGACCTGGCGCGCGAGCTGGGCGTGGGCGGCCGCATCCACTGGCCGGGCATGCTGTCGGGCGACGTCAAATGGGGGGCGTTCCGCAGCGCCGCGTTCTTCGTGCTGCCATCCCACCAGGAGAATTTCGGCATCGTGGTGGCCGAGGCGATGGCGCTGGGCAGGCCGATCCTGATCACCAACAAGGTCAATATCTGGCGTGAGATCGAAGCGGACGGAGCGGGGCTGGTGGTCAACGACGATCTCGACGGCGTTGCGGCGGGGCTGCAGGCGATGTGCGCGCTGCCGGAGGCGGAACGCGACGCCATGGGGCGCCGGGGCCGGGCGTGCTTCATGAGGCGCTACGATTTGGAGGAAAACGCGATGTCGCTGTTGGTGTTGCTTCAGCGCCTGGCGCGGGAGCCGGAGGCCGGTGCGCAGGAACGCCTGGCGATCGCGTAGAGGCTGGTGCGGGACCGCGCGGCTGCCGGAGGTTTTTAGTCGAGAGCAAGGCCTGTGAGACGGGCGAGTTCTGCTTTGATCTCCTGAGGATCGCGAAGGTGCGAGACCGCGCGCTGCAATTCCCGCACCTTCGCCTCGACCAGGAAGCGATACCAGAAGCCTTGCAGGACGTGATAGATCAGACCTTCCCGCCCATCGAGAAACCCGCGTTGCCCGATATAGCGCCACAAGAAGTACGCCAGCGGCCCGACGCCGGACGGAAGGCGGTTGTAGACCTGCTCTTTCAGCACGCGCTTGAGCCGGGCCTGGGGGCTGCTGGCGCCGCTTAGGACAGCGTCGTCGCCCGTGAACAGGCGGAACGTCTTGTTGAGCCGATCGATCGCTTCCCGCGTGGCGTATTTGTTATGCTTGTCGGTGAAAAAGGTCAGGTCGTTGAGGTTGTGATCGGCGAATCCACCATCGATTGTCACAACGCGTCCGCCCCAGACGATCATGTGCTCGTCCATCCAATGGTTCTCGATCCGCCCCTGGCCGCGCCGCCAGATGCGCAGCAGAACGAGAGGGTAGCGGCCGCCATGACGAATCCAGCGGCCGAGGAAGATGTGCTTTCGATTAAGATTGATGCCAGCGACATCGTTGCCCAGTGTGGGCAGTTGTTTCGCGATCACCTCGGCGAGGTCGGATTCAATGATCTCGTCGGCATCGAGACGCATCACCCATGTTGCGGTGATCGGCGCGTGGTCGAGTGCCCATTGAAACTGTTTGGCATAATTGGCAAATTTGTTCTGAAGCACTTGTGCTCCGTGGGCGCGCGTGATTTCGACCGTCTTATCCGACGAATAGCTGTCGATGACGAAGACATGGGACGCAATCGGTGCGACTCCCTAGAGAGCCCGGCCAATATGAAACTCTATCATTGCGGGTAAGAATGACGACCGCAAGATCGATCCCGTACAAACTGGGATTTTGAGCCTTAGTGATATTCTCATCATTTTCGTTGCTAACCGGCGACATTCTTACCGCCTCGCTACCGCCACCATTGATTTCGCAAGCGGACCGATGCGGCCAACCCGATAAAATACTATTTCACGAAAACCAGCTTCCTTCAAAAGAACGGTAAGGGTTTGAATTGACCAAAATTTAATATGTCCAAAGTCCCATAACGCAGTGAAATGACGGTCCATAGCGCCACTTACCGCAAGTGCTAGATTTTTCCAGTATCCATGGTATGGGGTTGATATGATTGCTGCACCACCATCCTTAACCAAACTGTAGAGCGTGGCGGCATATTTTCGCGGGGAGAACACGTGCTCTACGACCTCCAAGCTGATGGCTATATCGAAGCAGCCATACCTGCCGGCCAAACCTTCGTATGCCGAACCCTGGTTCAACTCCAAATGGGGATATGCGGCGTTGGCATGTTCGATGGCCTCCTTCGACGGATCCACCCCTGTCACAGCAAACCCCATCCCCGCCACCGCAGCGGTGACCGATCCATTCCCACAACCGAGATCAAAAACACGCAGTTCGCGGCCAGCCTTGAGTTTCTCAGCAAGAAGGGCCGATCGCAATATAGGCAACAGGTACGCATGCGATCCGTTTAGCCCGGAGTTCAAGTACCTATAGCCGGAAATGTCGACTAAATTTTCCACTACGAACTCCTTGGTATGGTTTCATACGGTTCCATATGTTACCGTTTGCAGTCGTGTTTAGTCGCTTCGTTCGGCTAGGGCGCCAAAACGATACCCCGCACTTTGATCCCGCGCGCCGGATTACCAACATACACTGTCAAAGGGTCAAGATCGCGAAACGTACAAGCCCGCGCCCCTAGAACCGCACCCTCGCCGACGGTCACACCCGGGCCAATAAAGGCATCTGCGGCGATCCAAGCCCGGTCACCGATTACGATGGGCCGTGCTATAAGTTGCATATTAGGTTGGGTTATGTCATGGCTCCCTGAGCAAAGATGTGCACCCTGAGAAACCAAAGAATATTGCCCGAGGCTGATCCTATCCATAGAATAGCAAATCACGCGAGGCCCGATGCAGGAATAGGCGCCCATTTCCAGGTTGCGCGGATCCCAAATATGCGCGCTTCCATAGACGCGGGACGTGGGTGCTAACCTAGCCCCGAACATACGCAACAGAAAACGCCGCCAGCCATGAAGTGGTGGCGGCGTCCATGAGGCAAACAGCGCCCAAGCAGACCACCATAGCCCACGATACAAGTGGTTGCGCAAAGTAAAACTCTGACCGCTCTCCCAAGCATTTTTGCACGCAGCATCGAGGATAGCGTTGCGGTTAGGTTCTGTCATTGATCACTGATTGGCTCAGAGTACTGGCTCTCACTTTGACCCAACTTTCGCACCGTTGCAGACCTGACGGCCGCAGAACCGCAGAAATCTGCGGGTTCCAGAAGTCATCGCCGATTTGTGGTGCTAAAAATGGTGGCCGTCCCGAAGAGCTTTTCGTCTTGACCGGCTCGACCACGGTGTGCTCGCATTCGTCATCGACGAACGCATTTCGCTCCGCCTGGCGCCAGAAATCAAGCCTATACGCCGATTTTTGCACCGGAACTCCCCCAACCACCCCTGGAAGGTGTGGTGCCTAAAAAATTAATAGGCTGATCTAATTGTACGTTTCAGGCCAAACTGTGGAAGTTGGGTTTGACCTTTGATCGCGCGAATGAACATCATCGCGCCGCCGAGACCCAGCTCATTTGTTAACTCAAACCAGATGCTGTTAACAATGCGACGCAGAGAAAAATATCGGTAGTGGCGGTCGCCTCCCTGAGTCTCTTCTGCCTGGAGGCAGAATTGCTTGCCACTCAGGGTGCCTTTGGTGGCCCTAAATAACAACTCCTTCCTGCGCAATTCCCAAGGCGTAAAGGATCTCAGACCAACCAATTTGACCTCGCCGAGCCTATCAACAACCGCGCATAGACTCTCCGGCGTAAAAAGGCTGATATGCTCGTGAGGTATCCACTTCGGGAACTGGTCGCCCAGCATTGTCACAACATGGGATTGGAAATTGTCAGTCCGATAACCAAAGATCCACCAGTCTTCAGATATGTTATGATCGTCCGAATGAATTCATACGGCTCTGGAATATGCTCGATAACTTCAAATATCGTTATGATATCAAACTGCGTGTTTTTGCCTAGATCGGAGATATTACTATAGGCCTCGAGCCTAAGTATCTCGGCCGAATATTTCCGTTCAGCGTCGGAAAGCTCAATGCAAATAGCCCTTTGAGCGCCAGCTTTACGGGCGTGAGACAAGAAGCACCCATTCCCGGAGCCGACGTCAAGGAGGGACTTGCCCGCCATATCCAAAGCCAAATTGCGAATCACCTTGCCGTTGACGGTGGCGTTGACCCTTTGTCCATCAATCTGACGTCTATCGTCATAGCTGGTTATGTAGTGTTGGCTTAGATTGTCGATGACTGCCTGAATCCGTAGATAAATGCTGACGCGTCGCCTGACGGCCGATCCGCGCGACAGCGTTCCGGATTGTCCCGGTAGTCCATAGGAGGGACCCGCCCCCGGAGCGGAGCGCCCTTGGCGCGCAGCGGAGC
>CAINOE010000122.1 GCA_903851415.1 uncultured Rhodopila sp.
ATGCCGCCGAGCCAGCGATGGTTGACGTAATACTGGCCGCAGCGCTGGGCGGATTCCGCGACATAATCGGCCGCGGCGCGTTTGGTGCCGACGAACAGCACGCGCCCGCCGGCGGCGGTGACGTCGCGCACCGCGCGCAAGGCCCGGTCGAGCATCGGCACGGTCTGCTGCAGGTCGATGATATGGACCTGGTTGCGGACGCCGAAAATGTACGGCCCCATCCGCGGGTTCCAGCGGCGGGTGTGGTGGCCGAAATGGACGCCGGCTTCGAGAAGCTGGCGGAGGGTGAATTCGGGGATCGCCATCAGCGTGGTACTTTCCTGTCAGTCCGGTTGCAACCTCCGCGGGGGTTGCCGATGTGGCACCGGACCCGAGCCATGACTGGCCGGAAAAGGTTCCCCGCGTGTGAATTACCGGCAGACGGGAGGGTCCCGCTGCCGGCGGGCGGGGATATGGCGGAAAACCCGGCGGATTGCAAGACGCGTGGCGGAGGAATGGATTGGCCCATGCGCGAGGCACACCGTTGGCGGTGCGCCGGAGTCGGCATCCTCCGTTGACGGCGCTTCGCTCGTACCGGCAAAAGCCTGTCGTTGAACTTCGGGATTATTCCTATGCGTCTGATCGCTTCCCTCGTTGTGGTCGCTGGACTGGTTTTGGGCTCGCCGGCAGCCCGGGCGCAGCAACCGTCCTTCGTTATCTTCTTTCAGCTCTGGTCCGCGGCGATCGACGATCAGGCGCAGGACGTCATCGCCAAGGCGGCTGACTGGGTCAAGTCGCACCACGCCAGGAACGTGCGTGTCGTCGGCTTCGCCGATCCGACCGGCAGCAAGAAGGCCAATATTCTGATGTCGGAACTGCGTGCCCAGGTGGTGGCGGATGGCCTGACGGCGGCTGGTGTCGCACCGGGCGCGATCCGCCAGGTCGGCACCGGGTCGGTTGAGTTTGCCGGTTCGTCGCAGGAGGCCCGGCGGGTGGAGATTCGCGTCGGCAAGTAGGTTGGCGAGCCGGCGCGGCGACGTAGCGGTCCCCCTCCCGGCCGTGGCGCCGGCAGCGACGTGACGCTATAGTGAGTGTGGTTTGAGCCGTCCGGGATCGGCCCGGAATCCGATCCGGCCGGGCAGGTTGCAGCAGGCAAACAGGCGATCAAGGTGACCGCGCAACGACCCGACCGTCTCTCCTTCCGAATCCCGGTGGGCCTGCGGCGCCGGAGGGCGCCTCGCGCCTGACAACTGCCTTGGCTGCCGCGGCGGATGACGTCGCGACACGAGCTTTTCATTCGGCAGTGACCGAGGCGATCGAACTTTCCGAGGCCATTGTCGCCGAGGTGACGCCGATCCGATCGATCGGACGATACTGGGCGACACCGTCCGGTCTCTGCTTCCCTTGATATCATCCCCTGACTTGCCGTCTCCCGTGCTGCTTCCGCTGCGGAACGGCGGCATGGGCGCCGAGTGGCATGAGCGCGGCGTGAACATAGAACTGCGTTTCCGGCGCGTTTTCGATGTTTACGCCGTGATCGAAGATGCACGCGGCATCGTTCCGGATTTTCATGGACGTGACCCGTCACTCCAGCATGCACGCTGGCTGCCGCCGGTCTCGATCTGACCCGGGGAATGGATGCCAGCCGTTTCCATGCTGTGCGGATCACGATTGCCATGTTCATGGCCTCGAAGCGTTTTTCGGCCCGGTGCCGGATAACCCGCACCACGGATCGGTCTGGGACCTGGCGGCGATCTACTCAACCGGTCCCGGCCGGTACGAAAGGACTATCGATGCCCTGGCCAAGGCGAGCGCGTTCCTTCCCGACAATGCGCAGATCTAACTCTGATGATCGCGACCACCTCATTGATCGACTTCTGGCCCTGGTGCAGGACGGCCGCGCCTCAACGGGGCAGCGGCAGGATGGCGAAGCTGCGCACGATCCTGTCGAAAATCCGTTCGTCCCGGGCCGCATGGCCGCGATCGGTGTCCAGTCCGAACCGGTAGATGATCGCCACGCCGCGGGCGTTCGGCCGGTAGACAACCAGCCGCGCCGACACGGTATCGTCGTGCCGGAAACGCAGGCCCGCAGCCTCGAGGCCGGCCAGCCGTGTCATCCGGATCGGCGCCGCCGGCGGCGGTGACTCGCCGGACGCCAGATCGCGCAGCGCCGCGACGGCGGAACCGAGGAAGCGCGAGTCGTAAGCGCCGTCGATCCAGACGCGGCCGGACGGATCCAAAGTCGCGGCGATGCCGTGCTGCGGCGCCGGCGGCGGCGAGGTGGCCACGGAAAGATCGTCCGGGACTGTCACGGCGAAGCCATAGGTCTGATTGACATAGCGGTGGCCGGCGGCGGCCGGACGCTCGGCCGAAACGGCCAGCAGCAGCGAGATCAGGAGCAGTTTGATCGTCATGCTATCGAATGCCGCAGGCATTCTTGTATTTGACGACAGTCGCCAATTGTTTCTTCAGCTCGTCATAATACGCCGGATTGACGCTGTTGTATTTCGCTTTCTTGAGTCCATCGGCGAACGCATCCATCGTCTTCGCGCCACGGACATAGTCGCCGAAGTGCTCAACCCAAAAATCCGCGGCCTTTTGGTAGGTCGTGAATGACAGGTTATTGCCGCCGGCCGCGGTGACGCCGAACAAGTTGTGCAAACCCTGATTATGGGCGTTCAGCCAGCCGCTCTCCATGGATGAAAGCGACATCAGAAAATCGGCATCGGTCTCAAGCGTTTTGGCCATGTCCTGATATAATGCCAGATTGGCGAAGAACGGGTTCATCTTCGGCATGCACGCGACATCCGGGGGCTTTCGCGATGCATTTGCCCCAGTGTGGCGGGTGGAACCGGACATTGCGAGGACACCCCGTCGTTTGATGGCCGCTAGTCTTCGATATTTGTATACAACGAAGGCCCGGGATGCGCAACGGAGTCGTCGCGGGCCGGCAAGCTTGGCCTGAATTCGGAAGCCGTGCCGACCCGAAGGCGGTGCTCGACGCGGCGGCGTGCCCGGCCGCAGCGCTCGGGGTTCCAATGGTTCACCGCCATCGAGCGTCAGACGCTCAGCGCATTGCGGCAATGCGCGTCGTTCCGGACGTTCGAGAACAAACTGCGGTTGGCGCTCGCCAGCCTCGGGTGTTTCGCACCCGCGTAACCGGCGTTATCACCCTGCCGCGCCGACCTCCGTCACCAGCCGCGCCGCCTCCGCCCCGCGCACCTTCGCAATGTCGTCCTGGTACTTCAGCAGCACGCCGAGCGTCTCGTCCACGTCGCCCGCAGTCAGTTCCGTCCTGTTCAGGTAGCTCAGCGCCTGCGCCCAGTCGATCGTCTCGGCCACGCCCGGCAGCTTGAACAACTCCTCCCCGCGCAACCGCTGGACGAAGCCGACCACCTGCCCGGCCAGCCGATCGGCTACGCCGGGCGCCTTGATCGCGAGGATCTCCCGCTCGCGCGCCGCATTCGGGTAATCGACCCAGTGGTACAAACAGCGGCGGCGTATCGCGTCGTGCACCTCCCGCGTCCGGTTGGAGGTCAGCACCACCACCGGACGCGTCGCCGCCCGCACCGTGCCATACTCGGGCACGGTGATCTGGAAATCCGCCAGCAGCTCCAGCAGGAACGCCTCGAACGGCTCGTCGGCGCGGTCGAGTTCGTCGATCAGCAGCACGGCGGGCGGCAGGTCGGGATCGACGGCGGACAGCAGCGGACGGGCCTGCAGGAACTCCCGCGTGTAGATGTCGCGGCTGATCTCGTCGCGGTCGCTTTGCCCGGCCGCCTCGGCCAGGCGGATCGCCATCAACTGCCTCGCGTGGTCCCATTCATACGCCGCGGCCGACAGGTCCATCCCGTCATAGCATTGCAGCCGCACCAGCCGCCGCTTCAGCCCGGCGGACAGCACCTTGGCGATCTCGGTCTTGCCGGTGCCCGGCTCGCCCTCCAGGAACAACGGGCGCTGCATCGCCAGCGCCAGATGCACGGTGGTCGCCAGCTCCACATCGGCGATATATCCGTTCGAAGACAACAGGTGAGCAGTCTCGGCGACGGTCGCCGGCAGCGCCGTCACTAGCGCAGGGCCCACAGCACCAGGAGCACGATCAGCGCGTAGACGCCGCCGCCGATCCAGGCCGCGAGGGGCAGGCCGAACGGCTCCTCCGGGATCAGTGCGAAGATCGATATCGGCGGCGATGGCGTCAGTCCGGCGGGTGCCGCCTCGGTCTCGCCGGGGGCCGCGGGCGCGAGCGCCTGCACCCGCTGGCTGAAGCGGTCGAAGAACGCATCCGCCATCTGCTTGGCGCTGGCGTCGATCAGCCGGCCGCCGAGCTGGGCGAGCTTGCCGCCCACCTGGGCGTTGACCTGGTAGCTGAGCAGCGTGTCGGCGCCGTCGTCCTTCAGCCCCACATTGGCGCCGCCCTTGGCGAAACCGGCGGCGCCGCCCTGGCCCTCGCCGCTGATGCGGTAGCCGTTCGGCGGATCAATGTCCGAAAGCTGCACCTTCCCCGAGAACCGCGCGGAGATCGGCCCCAACCGGACCGCGGCGGTCGCCTTCAACTGGTCGTCGGCGATCTTTTCCAGGCTCTCGCAGCCGGGGATGCTGGCTTTCAGCACCTCCGGGTCATTCAGCGCCTCCCATACCGTCTGCCGAGGCGCGGGAATACGCCGCTCGCCCGTCATATCCATGCAGATTTCCTCTTGTTGTATGCGCTGGACGTTACTGTCGGGGCGGCGGGCTGGCAACCGAGGCGGGACGCCGGGCGGCACAACTTGCCGGGCGGGGCGGGGAGAGCGGCAGAAATAGCCGTCCATATCCGCGTAATCCATCGCTCGATCAACCACTTATCCTGGCACGCGATGTGCGTAGCCCGACGGGTGATTTCACAGAGAGGAGATTGAGCCGTGGTGAGTTCGATAACCGGGCAAAACGAGCACTGGGCGCGGCTTGCTGCGTACCAGACGCCGCCCGCCGCGCAGTCCAGCCAGACCAGCGGGGCAACGTCCGCATACGCGCCGTCAGCCCTATCGGCCGGATCCGGCGATGGCGCGGTCACCGGCGACACCTCGTCTCCGCTGGCGGACGGCACGAACTTCGCGCTGTTGGCGTTCGGTTCATCCGCCGGGGCCGGCGGGACCGCGGGTGCCGCGGATGGAGCCTCGATCCCGGCGACCGGGACGTCCGCGATGTCGCAGCTTCTGACCGACCTGCAGTCGCTGCTATCGACGCTCGGCGGGACGCCGTCGGCCGCCGGCGGCGGCAGCGGTGCGGCGGGCACCCCGGCCGCGAACACCGGCTCTTCGTCAGTCAGCAATACGGGAACCACGGCCGGCACGCTGTCGCAGGATCTGCAACAGCTTTCGAGCGATCTCGGCAGCCTGGCCTCGACGTTGGAGACCCATCGGGGCGAACACGGCGATCATGACCGGGGCGCGCCGCCGCCCGGGCCGCCGCCGGGCAGCAGCGACATTCTCAATACAGGAACGGTGTCGGCAAGCAGCGGCAGCAGCATCACCGGCAGCGGGACGGCGTCGGCCAGCGGTGGATGGGCCACGTTCATGCAGCAATTCGCCGCGGGGGCTTACGGGTCCGGCTACGACGGTTCAACGGCGTCGTCGCTGCTCGCCATCAACGCGTAGACCGGATCGCGGGGCACCGCCTTCGGCTGATCGTAACTTACTCGTTATGCACCCATCATGGCCCGGCCCTCTCATCGTCATGGCCCGAACAAGCCGGGCCATGACGATGAAAGGGCCGGGCCATGACGAGGGAGACCAGCCAACCTGCTTCCATCTCGTCGCAGGACCTATCAAGAATAGATTGGCGCGAGTTCAATCGCGACGATCTTCATCGCCCCAGATCATCTTGCGGTCTATCAACCAGTAGACGATCCCGAGGGCCAGGACAACGGCCGCAGTGGCCAGGACGTACATCGGTTCGATCTTCGCAAAGTCAAACACGATGACCTTTCGTGCGATCGCCATCAGCGCCGTGGCAATCACCAGTTTGACATGCACCACGTCGTCCCGGAGATAGAGAGTGATGTTCATGAAGATCTCGATGGCAATCAATACCGCCAGGAAGGCGCCGAATGTAACGACAATGTCACGGACGCTGAGTTCCTGGAAAGAAGGCCGGAAGACCTGCCCGTAGAGGACCATAACGACATCGATCACACCCCAGAGAATGGTCACGACCATCAACACCGCCAGCACCCGGACGGCCGCCCGAATGATGTGGTGCAGCACATTGATCATCCGATCATCTTCGTTGACACCCAATTCGCTCTGGCCAATGGCCTTGGATCGCTCTTTACGAAAGTGATTCATGAGACTATCGACGATGGTCGTATGCTGAGCGAGATACTCGGGGTTGAAATCCTTCTCGCTGAAGTCCTTCAACCCATCGACGTGCTGCAGCTCCTTATCTGATATCCGCTTGAATCCCATGCTCCACTCGGAGTATTGACGACGCTGGATCGAAATGCGGTACAGCATCCGCAGGCTGGTATGACGAGGATCATTACGTATCTTGTTGAAAAGGTCATCGACAACCTTTTCTTCGCCCTCCAGAACCTGCAAGAAGGTCGCGTTTGCATAGAGCAGCATGCCGGTCACACCATTACCGGCGTTGTTTTCTCGACATTGACGCAGGAGCTCGAGCAGTTCTTGCGTCGACATGGAGTCTTTGGCAGCACTGATGTACGAGATCTGAATCATGTTCTTTCCGATAGGGCAGTTATGAAGCCGGCACCGATAACCGCTTGAGGCCAACGAGACAACGGGGCACCTTCGGGCGGACCCCACCGCATCGGCTCATCGGGCGTCACAGCATGCAGGCCGGCACGTTCTCCGGCGACGCGCCACCCGATGGCCGGCAACCTCGCCGACATGGTCCTCTCCGCATGGGCAATCGCCGCTATGCGTCTCCAACCCGATCGCCAGGTGGCGTGGCGGCGAGGCACCGGCGGGCTGGCACCGGATCGGCGCCGCATCGCTTACGGCGTATAGCCGTACATCCAGTCTTCAAACTCACGCTGGCCGGCGGTTGCCTGTTCCAATATGGAACGCGAGAACACTTCATTGTCAGCTTCGTAATATCGACTTCCCTGATCCGCGCTGCGGGCATGAATAACCAGCGTACGCGGAATGCGGCTTTGCTCATAATGAAGAAGCGCTGCCTCGATAGTCGGCTGGCTCGCAAGGGATTGCGATAGTTCCCACGCGTCCTCGAAGGCCGTATTGGCGCCTTGTCCGAGAGAGGGGACCATCGCATGGGCGGCATCGCCCAGGAGCGTCACCGGGCCGCTGCTCCAATGCGTCAGCGGAGCCCGGTCCTCGATCGGACGTTCGACGATCTCCTCGGGCGGTGTTGCCGCCAGGATCTCCGGAATCGGAGGAGTCCAGCCGGCGAACGCCTCCGTAACCCGGAACCTGACCGCCGCGGCATCGCCTGAGGCAGGCGGCTCGGGCCATAGCGCCGTGGCACTCCAGAACGTGAGGCCGCCGCCGACATCGAACACCGCGAAATTTTTGCCGTCGCCGGCGAAGAACGTGACCTCATCGGGCAGCAGGGACGGATGCTGGCACCGGATGACGCCGCGCCAGGACAGGCGCCCGGCGTAACGCGGCGGGCCGTCGTTGATGATCGCCTGCCTGACGGCTGAATTGATGCCGTCGGCTCCAACAACCAGGTCTGCCGCCACGGGATCGCGGCCATCGAAATGCAATGCCGGATTACCGGCCGCGCGCTCAATGCCGATCAGCCGGTGATTGAGGTGAATGCAGTCCGCCGGCAGGAATCCGACGAGTGTCTGTTGCAGATTCGACCAGAGAATGTTCAGTGCCGGCTGACCGTACCTGTCCATGTAGGTGGTTGCCAGAGCTGCAATCAGTTCGCCGCCTGCTTTCCGAAGTTGGAAGCGTCTGTTTTGGCTGCCCAGTTCCAGCAGGCGCGCAACGATGGCCGGGTCGATCGCGCTGAGCGCTTTGAGGCCGTTGGGAGCCACGGTCAAACCTGCGCCGATCGCCCTCAGTTCGCGGGCACGCTCATAGATTTGCACGCTGATTCCTTGCTTGCGCAGTGCGATTGCCGTCGCAAGTCCGCCCAGCCCGCCTCCGATGATCGCAACGTCCATGATTATCTCCCGATCGCCCCGAAGATAAAATCCTCCGGCATGACAGTTTGGCTTAACGCCTCCAGAGTGCGGCACCAGCAAACGCAGTTAGTCAGGTTTTTCGTCGCCGCGCCATGGCAATGACGCAACCGTTGCCTCATGGGGCTATGGGAGGCATCGACGCTATCGATGCGGACATCGGGGGCGTTCGGGCTGGGCTTACCCGATACTGGCAGGATGCGGGTTGGGAGTCCAGCCCCGCGGACAAACGCAACGATCGCGCCGCCGCCAACGCAACAGAGTGCGGCTCAACCCGGCGGCCGGGGAAACGGCAGGCTGGCGTTGATGGCGGTCGCCGCGACCGCGGCCTGGCCGATGGCGACGCTGACCTGCGACAGGCCGCGCACCACGTCGCCCGCGGCATAGAGGCCCGGAACGCTGGTCTTCTGGTGATCCCGGACGATCAGCGCGCCATCCTCGTCCGCCTCGGCGCCGAGCGCGGTGGCGAGGCCGGAGCGGACGCGCACCCCCAGCGCGGTGTAGACCGTGTCGAATGTGTGCTTGCCGCCGCCCTGCATGTGCCAGGCGCCGATGCGGTCGCCTTCCACGGTCAGTCCGGCCACCGGTTCCTCAAGGATGCGGACGCCGGCTTCGTGCAGTTGCGCCCGTTCCTCGTCCGGCATGTGCAGTTCATGGCCGAGCGTGATCACCGAAAGCCGCGCCGTGTAGGCGCGCAGCAGCAGCGCCTCCCTGACCCGGCACTTGCCGGAGGCGATCAGGGCGACGTTTTGCCCGATGATCTCGAAGGCGTCGCAAATCGGGCAATAGCGCACCAGCCCGCGGCGGACGGCGTCGCGCACGCCGGGCAGTTCCGGTTCGACGTCCAGCCCGCCGGTCGCCAGCAGCACGCGCTCGGCCCGGATGTCCTGGCCGTTGGCCGAGGCGATGAAGCCGCCCTCCGGCAGCGCCTGGAGGCGTTCCACTTCGCCGGGACGGATCTCCGCGCCGTATTGCAGCGCTTGTGTCCGCATGCGGGCGAGCAGGCCGGGCCCGCCGACGCCCTCGGGGAAGCCGGGCATGTTGTGGGAAACCGGAATCCACGACGCCCGGCTCGCGCCGCCATCGATCACGAGGACGCGGCGGCGGAAGCGCGCGAGATAGATGGCCGCGGTAAGGCCGGCCGGGCCGGCGCCGATGACGAGGCAGTCCATGAGGTTTACAACGGCTCGCGCGGGGCCTGGTGGCGGTCACGAGTGAGGGTGAGCCTGATCGTCACGGCCCGGGTTGATGCCGGGGCCGCCTGTGCCGGCTTCCTGCCGCGACAGGTGGCCCGGACAAGCCGGGAGCAGGGAAGCCCGCGCTCCGTTCCTCAGGGGTGTCCCCGTGTAACGAAGCAAAAATTAGGGTAACAGGCCGGGGCTTTCGCTTGTTGACCTCAATGGCCGTGCTTAATCCGCTATTGCAGTCTCTACCCGGGCGGCGACCCGCAGAGGAACCCGACCTTTCATGGACGAACGTGTTGACCAGACGGAAACGAGGCCCGCGCCCGACCGGGTGTCGCGCGCCGCACCGGCCGTGCGCCGCCCGGGCGCCGGGTATTGGGTCCTGACCGGCCTGATCGCCGCCGGGCTGGCGGGCGGCGGCTGGTATCTCTGGACGCAGCGTGCCACCCAAACCGCGTCCCGCGCCGCACCGGCCGGGCGCTCCACCGGGGGGGCGCCGCAGCCTGTCGGCTTCGCCACGGTCGATACCGGCGACATCCGCATCATGCTGAACGAGTTGGGGACGGTGACCTCGCTCGATACGGTGACCGTGCTTACGCAGATCAACGGCCAGTTGCAGGAGGTCGGGTTCAAAGAAGGCCAGGTCGTCAGGAAGGGCGACTTCCTCGCCCAGATCGATCCGAGGCCCTACCAGGCGGCGCTGGAGCAGGCGCAGGGCACCCTGGCCAAGGACCAGGGGCTGCTGGCGCAGGCGCAGGCGGATCTGAAGCGCTACCAGACGCTCGGGCGGCAGGATTCGATCGCGCAGCAGCAACTGGATGACCAGCGCTACCTGGTGCAGCAATACACCGGCACGGTGCAAACCGATCAGGGGGCGGTGGATACCGCCAAACTGAACCTGGCGTATTGCCATATCATCTCGCCGATAGACGGGCAGGCCGGGCTGCGGCAGGTCGATCCGGGGAATTACATCCAGACCTCCAGCACCACCGGCGTGGTCGTCATCACCCAAATGCAGCCGATATCGGTGCTGTTCTCGGTGCCGGAGGACAATCTGCCGGACATTATCCAGCGCGTGCGCGCCGGGGCCACGCTGACCATCGAGGCGTATGACCGCGCCAACACGAGGCTGCTGGCGACAGGGCAGCTCGGGACCATGGACAACCTGATCGACACCACCACCGGCACGTTGAAATTGCGGGGGATTTTCGCCAATCCGGATGAGTTGCTGTATCCGAACCAGTTCGTCAACGCGCGGCTGCTGGTGAACACCATGCCGAACACGGTGCGGGTTCCGGTGCCGGCGGTGCAGCGCGGCGAGCCGGGGACGTTCGTTTACCTGATCAATCCGGACAACACGGTGTCAGTGCGGCCGATCAAGGTCGGGCCGGTGGATGAGAACTATCAGGCGGTGCTGTCCGGCCTCAACCCCGGCGACCGCGTCGTCACCGACGGCACCGATCGTCTGCGCGACGGGGCGGCGGTGAGCTTGCCGGCGCAGCCGGCTGGCGGTCAGCGGGGTGCGGGAGGACCGGGGCGGCGGCAAACCGCCGGGCCGAATGCGGCATCTCCGGCGAACGCAGCCGCGCAGCATGAGTACCGCCACCAGCAACAGGCACAGTGATGCGGCGAAAGACACCAGTGTCGTGGCCGGGCCAATCCCCGTGCGCATCAGGATAAGCGGGCGTGCGGAGCACGGCCTTCCACGTTTTCGTCATGGCCCGGCTCGTCCGGGCCACCTATCGCCGCACCTGCCGCTCCAGGTGGCCCGGACAAGCCGGGCCATGACGATGAGAGAGCGACGCCTCGACCAAACCTTGCTCCGGCTCGGCCCTATCCTGATAGCCATGGGGCCGGGCCCGGCCATGACACGAAGGCGACGCCTGCCGCTCAGGATACAAAACCGGCGGCCCCCGCGTGAACCCCTCCCGCCCCTTCATCCTGCGGCCGGTCGCCACCACCCTGCTGATGGCGGCGATCATGCTGGTGGGCATCGTCGCCTACCGCTTCCTGCCAATCTCGGCCCTGCCGGCGGTCGATTACCCGACCATCCAGGTGCAGACCTTCTACCCCGGCGCCAGCCCGGAGGTGATGACCTCCTCCGTCACCTCCCCGCTCGAAGTCCAGTTCGGGCAGATGCCCAGCCTGAACCAGATGTTCTCCACCAGCTCAGCCGGAGCCTCGCTGATCACGCTTCAGTTCAGCCTGGACGTCAGCCTGGACGTGGCCGAGCAGGAGGTGCAGGCGGCGATCAACGCAGCGGGCAACCTGCTGCCGTCCGACCTGCCGGCGCCGCCGATATATGCCAAGGTCAACCCGGCGGATGCGCCGATACTCACGTTGGCGCTGACCTCGAAGACCCTGCCGCTGACCCGGGTGCAGGACCTGGCCAACACCCGCCTGGCGCAGAAGATATCGCAGCAGCCGGGAGTCGGGCTGGTCAGCATCAGCGGCGGGCAACGCCCGGCGGTGCGGGTGCAGATCAACCCTAGGGCGCTCGCGGCGTACGGGCTGAACATCGACGACCTGCGCACCACGCTGGGCAATGCCAACGTCAACACGCCGAAGGGCAACTTCGACGGCCCGGCGCAGGCGACGACGATCAACGCCAACGATCAGATCTCCGATCCGCAGCAATATCTGGACCTGGTGATCGCCTACCGCAACGGCGCGCCGGTCCACCTGAAGGACGTCGCCAACGTGGTGAACGGGGCCGAGAACACCAAACTCGGCGCCTGGGCGAACGCCACTCCGGCGGTCATCCTGAACGTGCAGCGCCAGCCGGGCGCCAACGTCATTCAGGTGGTGGACACCATCAAGCGCCTGCTGCCGCAGTTGCAGGCCACCCTGCCCTCCGCTGTCGATGTCGCGGTGCTGACCGACCGGACGGTGACGATCCGGGCTTCCGTCTCCGACGTGGAGTTCGAACTCGGGCTGGCCGTGGCCTTGGTCGTGGCGGTGATCTTCCTGTTCCTGCGCAACCTGCCGGCCACGGTCATCCCCAGCCTGTCGGTGCCGCTGTCCCTGGTCGGCACCCTGGCGGCGATGTACCTGCTCGGCTTCAGCCTGGACAACCTGTCGCTGATGGCGCTGACCATCTCCACCGGCTTCGTCGTGGACGATGCGATCGTCATGATCGAGAACATCGCCCGCTACGTCGAAGCCGGCGAGGCGCCCCTCGCCGCCGCCCTCAAAGGCAGCGAGCAGATCGGCTTCACCATCATCTCGCTGACCGTGTCGCTGATCGCCGTGCTGATCCCGCTGCTGTTCATGGGCGACGTGGTCGGGCGGCTGTTCCATGAGTTCGCCATCACCCTGGCGGTGACGATCGTGATCTCCGCGGTCGTGTCGCTGACCCTGGTGCCGATGATGTGCGCCAGGCTGCTGCGTCACCGGCCCGACGCCCAGCGCACCCGGTTCGATTTATCGGCCGAGCGCGGGTTCAACTGGATCATCGGCCGCTACGACCGAGCGTTGAACGTGGTGCTGGATCATCAGCCTCTGACGCTGCTGGTGGCGGTGCTCACGCTCGCGGTCACCGTCCTGCTGTATGTCGTTGTGCCGAAAGGGTTCTTCCCGGTGCAGGACACCGGCATAATCCAGGGCATCTCGGTCGCATCGCAAAGCGCGTCCTATGGCGCGATGGCGCAGCACCAGCAGGCGCTGGCGGACGCGATCCTGAAAGACCCCGACGTCGCCAGCCTGAGTTCCTTCATCGGCGTGGACGGCAGCAACGCGACGCTGAACAGCGGGCGGTTCCTGATCAACCTGAAACCGAAGCGCGAACGCAGCCTCAACGCCACCGAAATCGGCCGCCGCCTGCAACAGGAGACCGCCGGCGTGCCGGGCGTGTCGCTGTATCTCCAGCCGGTGCAGGACCTGACGATCGACGCCTCGGTCAGCCGCACGCAATACCAGTTCGTGCTGGAAAACCCCAACCTGCCGGCGTTCAACGAATGGGTGCCGAAGCTGCTGACCGAGCTGGGGAAATCGCCCGACCTGGTCAATGTGGCCAGCGACCTCCAGCAGCAGGGGCTGACGGCCAACCTGGTGATCGACCGGGCGACGGCGGCACGTTTCGGCATTACGCCGGCCACCGTGGACAATGCGCTGTATGACCTGTTCGGGCAGCGCATCATCTCCACCATCTACACGCAATCGAACCAGTACCGCGTGATCATGGAAGCAGACCCGGCGTTGCAGACCTCGCTGGAGGCGCTGTCGGCGATCTATCTGCCGTCCTCGGCGTCAACCACCGGGCAGGTGCCGCTGAGTTCCATCGTGACGATCGTGCAGAAGCCGGGACCGTTGCAGATCAGCCATCTGGCGCAGTTTCCGGCGACGACGATCTCCTTCGACACCGCGCCCGGGTCGTCTTTGGGCGCGGCGGTCGCGGCGATCCGCCAGGCGGAGGCGGATGTCGGCCTGCCGGAGAGTTTCGTCACTGCGTTCCAGGGTGCGGCCTCGGCGCTGGAGGGGTCGCTGTCGAATGAATTGCTGCTGGTGCTGGCGGCGATCGTGACGATGTACATCGTGCTGGGGGTTCTGTACGAAAGCTTCATCCACCCGGTCACGATCCTGTCCACGCTGCCCTCGGCCGGGGCCGGCGCGCTGGTGGCGCTGCTGATCGCCGGGGACAACATCGATGTCATCTCGATCATCGGCATCATCCTGCTGATTGGCATTGTCAAGAAGAACGCGATCATGATGATCGACTTCGCGCTGGTGGCGGAGCGCGAGGAAGGCAAGCCGCCGCGCGCGGCGATCCATCAGGCCTGCCTGCTGCGCTTCCGGCCGATACTGATGACGACGATGGCGGCGCTGCTGGGGGCGCTGCCGCTGATGCTGGGCACCGGCACGGGCTCGGAGCTGCGCCGCCCGCTGGGCGTGGCGGTCGTCGGGGGACTGATCGTCAGCCAGGTGCTGACGCTGTTCACCACGCCGGTGATCTACCTGATGTTCGATCGGTTGGCCTGGCGGTTGCGGGGAAAGAAGCCCGGCGCGACCTTGGCGAGCGATGAGGCGGGGTCGTGATAAGTGGTCCCGGGCGCGCATGCTCTCATCGTCATGGCCCGGCTTGTCCGGGCCATCTATTGCCGCACGTGCCGCGACAGGTGGCCCGGACAAGCCGGGCCATGACGAATAACGACCCTGGCCATGACACAGAAAGAACGGGGGGCACGCGGGGCGGGGCGACACACCCATGAACCTCTCCGCCCCGTTCATCGCCCGCCCCGTCGCGACCACCCTGCTGACCATCGGCATCGCCCTGGCCGGCATCTTCGCGTTCTTCCAGCTTCCCGTCTCCCCTCTCCCGCAGGTCGACTTCCCGACCATCTCCGTCCAGGCCCAGCTCCCCGGCGCCAGTCCGGACACCGTCGCCACCAGCGTCGCCGGCCCGCTGGAGCGGCATCTCGGGCAGATCGCCGACGTGACCGAGATGACCTCGACCAGCTCCGTCGGGCAGGCGCGGATCGTCCTGCAATTCGGGCTCGACCGGGACATCAACGGCGCCGCGCGCGATGTTCAGGCGGCGATCAACGCAGCCCGAGCCGATTTGCCGACAAGCCTGCGCAGCAACCCGACCTACCGGAAGGTGAACCAGGCCGAGGCGCCGGTGCTGATCCTGGCGCTGACCTCGGACACCCTCACCCGGGGCCAGATGTACGACGCGGCCACCAACGTGCTGTCGCAGAAGCTGTCGCAGATCGACGGCATCGGCCAGGTGATCATCGGCGGCGCCGCCCTGCCCGCCGTGCGGGTGGAGCTGAACCCGACCGCGCTGTTCAAATACGGCATCGGGCTGGAGGACGTGCGGGCGGCGCTGGCCTCGGCGAACGCCAACAGCCCGAAGGGGTCAATCGAATCCGGCGCCCTGCACTACCAGCTCTATACCAACGATCAGGCCACGCATGCGGACGACTACAAGCCGCTGGTGATCGCCTACCGCAACGGCGCCGCGGTGCGGCTGTCCGACGTGGCGGACGTGCAGGACTCGGTCGAGAACCTGCGCAACCTCGGCCTGTCGCAGGGCAAGCCGGCGGTGCTGGTGATCCTGTTCCGCCAGCCCGGCGCCAACATCATCAACACCGTGGACTCGGTGAAAGCCGCCATCCCGCAACTGATGGCGGCGATGCCCGCCGACATGAACCTGCTGATCGCCAACGACCGCACCACGACGATCCGGGCGAGCCTGCGCGACACCGAACGAACCCTGCTGATTGCGGTGGCGCTGGTGACGCTGGTGGTGTTCCTGTTCCTGCGCAGCGTCCGCGCCACGCTGATCCCGGCCATCGCCGTGCCGGTCTCCATCATCGGCACCTTCGGGGCGATGTATCTGCTCGGCTACAGCCTGGACAATTTGTCGCTGATGGCGCTGACCGTCGCAACCGGCTTCGTCGTGGATGATGCGATCGTCGTGCTGGAGAACATCTCCCGCCATCTCGAGGACGGCATGCCGCGCATCCAGGCCGCCTTGCGCGGCGCCCGGGAGGTTGGATTTACCGTCATTTCGATCAGTATTTCGCTGATCGCGGTGTTCCTTCCCATATTGCTGATGGGCGGAATCGTCGGGCGGCTGTTCCGGGAGTTCGCGGTGACGCTGTCGCTGGCGATCATGGTGTCGCTGGCGATCTCGTTGACCACCACGCCGATGATGTGCGCGCTTTTTCTGAGGCCGGCGCATCGGCCGCTGCTGAAGCAACGGACGCTGTTCGAGCGTGTGCAGGCGGTCTACGGGCGGAGCCTGGCGTGGTCGCTGCGGCATCCGTTGCTGGTTCTGTCCGTGCTGCTGTTTACCGTGGGCATGAACGTTCTGCTGTACGTCTTCGTGCCGAAGGGTTTCTTCCCGCAGCAGGACACCGGCCGGATGATCGGCAGCCTGCAGGCCGATCAAAGCATTTCGTTCCAGGCGATGCAGGGCAAGCTGACGGAACTGTCTCGCATCGTGCAGCAGGACCCGGGCGTCCAGAGCGTCGTCGGCTTCACCGGCCAGGGCGGCGGAGGCGGTGCGGGGCAGACCAATACCGGATCCGTCTACGTGGCGCTGAAGCCGCTGGCGCAGCGCGACGGGATCGATGCGATCATGACGCGGCTGCGGCGAAAGCTGGCGGTGGTGCCTGGCGCGCGGCTGATCCTGATCCCGCTGCAGGACATTTCCACCGGGGGGCGGCAGAGCAGTGCCGCGTATCAGTACACGCTGCAGGCCGACAGCGCCGCGGAGCTGTACGAATGGTCGCCGAAGCTGGTGGCGGCGCTGGAACATGATCCGGAGCTGCGCGACGTCATTTCGGACCAGCAGCAGAAGGGGCTGGAGACCGATCTGGCGATCGACCGCGCGACCGCGGCGCGGCTCGGGATCAACGCCTCGCAGATCGACAACACGCTGTACGATGCGTTCGGGCAGCGCCAGGTTTCGACGATCTACAGCGCGCAGAACCAGTATCATGTGGTGATGGAAGTGGCGCCGCGGTACTGGCAAAGTCCGGAGACGTTACGGGACGTGTATGTCAGCACCTCGGGCGGCAGTGCTTCGGGCACCCAGACCACGAATGCGGTGATCGGAACGGTTGGAAAGTCCGCCTCGGTCACCGCGGCGACGGCTGCCAGCATTGCGTCCAGTTCCGCGCGGAATGCGGCGACCAATGCGCTGGCGAATGTCGGGAAAGGCACGGCATCCTCCGGATCGGCGGTCAGCACCAGCAAAGAAACGATGATTCCGCTGGCGTCGTTCACCTCGTTCGGGCCGGGCAACACGGCGCTGGCGGTCAACCATCAGGGACCGTTCGTGGCCAGCACGATTTCCTTCAATCTGGCTCCCGGCAAATCGCTGAGCGATGCAACGGTCGCAGTCGAGCAGGCGATGCGCTCGATCGGCATGCCGGCGTCCATCCATGGATCGTTTCAGGGCACCGCGCGGACGTTTCAGGAGTCGCTTAGCACAATGCCGATCTTGCTGGTTTCGGCGCTGGCGGCGGTTTATATCGTGCTGGGGATTTTGTATGAGAGTTATATTCATCCCATTACGATCATTTCTACATTGCCCTCGGCGGGGATCGGCGCGATCCTGGCGCTGATGCTGTTCCATACGGAATTCAGCCTGATCGCCGCCATCGGCGTCATCCTCCTGATCGGCATCGTCAAGAAGAACGCCATCCTGATGATCGATTTTGCCTTGCAGGCGGAACGGAAGGACGGATTGGCGCCGCGCGAGGCGATTTTCGAGGCGTGCCTGATGCGGTTCCGGCCGATCATGATGACGACGAGCGCGGCGATGCTGGGGGCGCTGCCGCTGGCGCTGAGTTTCGGCGATGGCGGAGAGCTGCGGCGGCCGCTGGGGCTTTCGATTGTCGGCGGATTGATGGTGAGCCAGGTGCTGACACTGTATACGACGCCGGTGGTGTATCTGTATTTGGACCGCTTGCGGTTGGTCTTGAAACGGCAATGGAACCGGGCGTTTCCCGGCCTGGCTTCGCCGGAGGCGGCTGAGTGATGGATTTGTTCCGGTTGGCGGGTGCAACTCAGACGAAGGCCGATCGGCCGGCGTGTCCTCAGTGTCATGGCCGGGCTTGGCCCGGCCATCTACGCACCACCGTTGAAGCGCAGATGGCCGGGACACGCCCCATAGCTATCGGGATAAGGGGTCGTGCGGAGCACGGGCTTTTCCCCCATCGTCATGGCCCGGCTTGTCCGGGCCACCTGTCGCGGCAGGGTGCTGGCATAGGTGGCCCGGACAAGCCGGGCCATGAC
>CAINOE010000123.1 GCA_903851415.1 uncultured Rhodopila sp.
ACGTCATGGCCACTGTCGGGAGTGTCGGCCGCATGCCGCCTCGCGATCCATTGGACCAATGCGACTAGCCCGACCCGGCCGATTCGCGGTCCTTCAGTCGCCGAAAATTGCTCTACAGACGCAGTCAGGGGATAGGATCGAAAACCTGATCAAGCGGCACAAGAGCCAACTCGCCTCAGATCGGACCAGTTGCCGCTCGCCGCTAGCCAACCAGATGCGGCTGATTTTGCATACCGCGGCCTACTGGCTGATGCGGTCGTTGCAGGAAGCCATTCCCCGGCAGCAGCCGCTGGCCAAGGGCGAGTTCTCCACGCTTCGGCTGCGGTTGCTCAAGGTGGCGGTGCGGGTCAGGGAGACCGCCAGCCGGATCAGGCTGGCGTTCGCCGCGAACTGCCCGGATGCCGCGCTGTTCAGCGGCTTGGTGAACAGGCTGATCCTGCGCCCGGGTTGATCGCCGGGGCGAGTGCCCCGTTGAGACCGTGCCGATCAACCCCCAGCGCCTGCCAGATAGGGTCTGAAACGCGGTCCAGCCAGCAGGAGGGGCGGTGCAGACCTTACGTTCCGTTTACATAATGAAGGGCGGGTTGCTGTTCGCTATGAATAAAACGGGCTAGTACATCGATTGTCTGAAACCAACCAGTTGCGGGGGATTCTCTCGGCTACCCCACATGTGGTAGTCTGGCCGGAAACTAAACCTGACGGTGGTTTACAAAATGGCAGCAACGCGACGGGTGATCGAGATTCTCGATCGGCGAAGAGGATTTGGCTCAGTTGGAAGCGATTGCGCGGTCGCGCACAGCGCCAGCCAGTTGGGTTGAGCGAGCCCGCATCCTGCTGGCCTATCGATCCGACCCGTCAACCTACGCGGTGGGCGAGGCGGTTGGCGTGACCCATCAGACTGTCAAGCGGTGCCTTGATCGCGCCGTCCGCCTCAGTGTGATGGCCGCGCTCGACGACAGCCCCCGGCCGGGCAAGGCGCCGGAGATCACCACTGACGCCAAGGCGTGGCTGCTTTCGCTGGCCTGTCAAAAGGTCAAGGATCTGGGATATCCGCACAAGCTTTGGACGACGCGGCTGCTGGCGCGCCATGCGCGCGATCATGCTGAGGCCTCAGGACATCCTTGCATGGCCAATATCGCCAAGGCACGGTGGGCAAATCCTCGCCCGTAACGACGTCAAACCGCAAAGCTACGCTACTACCTCGAGCGGCGCGACGAGGCGTTCGAGGCGAAAATGGCTGACGTGCTCTGCGTCTATCGTGAGGTCGCGGTTCTGCGCGAAAGCAAATCCGAAACCTCGAATGTGGCGATCATCTCCTACGACGAGAAGCCCGGCATCCAGGCGATCGGCAACACCGCATCCGACTTGCCGCCGAAGCCGGGGTAGCATGAGGGCTTTGCGCGCGACCATGAATACAAACGTCACGGCACACTGAGCCTGCTCGCCGGGATCGACCTGCTCACCGGCAAAGTGCATGCTCGTGTCGAAGAGCGCCACCGGTCGCGGGAGTTCGTCAATTTCCTCAAGCTGCTCGATGCAGCCCATCCCGCGGAAAACGCGATCAAGCTGATCGTGGACAACCACTCCGCGCACGTTTCGAAGGAAACCCGGGCGTGGCTGGAAGCCCAGCCCGAAGGCCGCTTTTCAATGGTGTTTACGCCCAAGCACGGTTCCTGGCTCAATCTCGTGGAGGGGTTCTTCTCCAAGATGGCGAGGTCACTGCTCCGCCACATCCGGGTCGCTTCCAAGACCGAACTCAAATCCCGGATCCTGGCATATCTCGATGACGTCAACGGCGAACCGGTCATCCATACCTGGACCTACAAGATCGGCGAGGCAGCGTGATGCGAGTCGGTTCATGGAAACGCTGTACTAGGTGTCATCTGAGTCAGCGGATTAGGCTTTGCTGTCATAGCTTCATTCCAAATTTGGTGACAAGCATTGTCACCGATGGCCGCCGTTGTTAAGCATTACCGGGTACTCGCCACGATACGGGTAAGGAAGTCGAAATAGCGAGCCGCATAGCCGCTCGCGCCTAGCCGACAGCGATCCGCTGGCGTCAGGAGATTGCGGGCGACGGGGACTAAGGCTGCCCTCGCTGCCATCTCACTCAGCCCTCGGACGAGATCGTCGACGCTGCCGGGTTCAACGATGCCGACATACTCTTTTGCTGTGATAATATCTTGGATATCTGGTCCGCCTGTCGTGCGACTGGCGACAATCGGCAGGCCGCAAGCGAGGGCTTCGAGCAGGACCATGCCGAACCCGTCTTCCCGCGACGGGAGTACCAGGAGATGATGGTCTGCAATCACGTCGGCAAGCACTCGTTGGTTAACGTAACCAAGGCTCGTGAACCAAGCCGCGTCAGGGAAGGCGACATCAACGCGCACGCCGACATGGGTGAGAAAAAAACCCGGGAGTCGCTTCATGGCTTTGACCAGAATATCAACACCTTTGCGATGAGACCACCCGCCGAGGAAAAGAATGCGTGTTGGAGCTTCAGGTCGCGGCGTCGGTTGGTAGGCGGCGAGGTCAACAGCAAGCGGATTCTCGAAAAGGCGGGAACGGTCGAAGCCGCGGTCAAGGAAGCTCCGCACGGCATGTTTTGAAGGGAGGCTTATATAGTCCGCGACGTCATAGCTCGCCAATTCTCGTTCAATATAATAGGCGCTGAGTGGCTTACCGCCATCCTGGGAGACAAGCTCATTCTGGCTGAGCACATGCCGGGACCCGCGCTCAATCACTATCTTTGCCCCGTGCCTGGCCCGAGCAACCTCGGCGCATTTCACCGCCATCGCCGACAGGCCTATGAATACGTCACAAGGCGGCACGCAGCGTGCCATGATATCGTCGGTGGCTTCCCACATGCGTGCCTCCGCCCCGCTCCGGATCTTCGGTGCATACCGGAACAACGCGAGAGCAGAATCGGGGAGCAGGCGGAAGAAAAGGCTCTTCGATTTTGCATCGGGAATTCCATCTCGCCGAAGACGAAAACGAGGCATGTAGGAGAAATACTGGACATCAATGTCACACTTGCAAAACTCTCCGTAGAGATTACGCCAGTGGAATCCGGTGGTTGTGGCGATGACCACTTTCATTACGACAGTTCCTAGATAATCTCAATTCAGTACTTCAGCAACCGATAGGCCAAATTTAGCGTAACGCCGAACTTAATGCCTTCTGCGGAAGCGCGCGCCATTGCCGCACCTAACGCGCCCGACCACATGATGCCGAGCGGTAGTAGTGTCAATGTCACAATAACGAGGGACATTTGCGTTTTCAGCAACCGAGAAGTCGCGCCAGTCGAAAAAACAGCGTTGTCGCAGGCGTGCGTCATCATCACGAAGGTCTGCGCGAGCGCCATGAAGACCATGATCGGGCGCGCGCCATCGTGATATTCGCTGGCAAGCGTGAGCGAGACGACGAAGTTTCCAAGTATGAGCGCGCACAGTGTGCCGAATGCGCCAATCGCCAGTGCGCTTGCGATCCAAAGCAGCAAAGTCTTGCGGCGGGACCCTGGCTCGCCATCTGTCATATCGGCCCGGAACAGCTGCGGGCGAAAGTAGTTCGTCAAGATTGATCCCGTCAGCGCGAAGGGGCGACCGATGAGGCCTACGACAGCCGTGTAAACGCCGACGACGGACGCCCCGCCCGTCATCGTTAGAACGTAACGGTCAAGATAGACGGCTGACCAGCCGAGCGGCGCCATAATGCTGACCGGCCAGCCATAGCTGACCGCCCTATCTCGGAATGGCAGGGCCGCCACGATATCGACGCCCATGAAGTAGCGGCCTTGAAAAAACACGCAAAGAAACAGCGACGTTGACGCTGCCCGACCGACCATCATGCCGGCCAGATAGCTGAACGTGTCGGCCTTAAAGAAATATAGAAATGCTGACGTCGCGACGAGCCCTAGCATCGCTTCCGAAGCGCTCCATGTCGAAAACCGAAAATATTCCCTGGCGGCGATAAGCGGCGCCAGCATGCTGGTCTTAGCTATTTCTTCGGTTAGATAGAGAAAGGCTATAATCGGCGAAGCAGCTGCGAGTGGCCCGGCGCCGAAGACGATCGCCAAAGGTACCATGACTACCAAAGCCAACGCCATAATCAATCCGACTGAACGAACTAGCGAAAAGGCAAGACCGGCCGCCACATGGCGCTCGCTGTCTCGATTCAAGATTTGCGCGCACAGCGAAAGCAGGGTTTGATTGAACGCCAAGGTCACAAGACCATCTAGAAGGGCAATGACCCCCATCGCCATCATGGCGTAGCCAAATTCCTTTGTGCTCATTAGCTCCGTATAGACCCGGATGCCGACGAGCGAGGCGGAGGCAGTAACAATCTGTCCCCACGCCGAATGCGCGATATTCTTGGCACTCAGCAAGAGAAACACTCCGATCCGCGGCTGCTGACAGGCGAAAAATCCTTGAATTCGAGTTCTCACAGCCGCGTCAGAACCAACGACCCTGATAACACAGATTCAAAGTACGAACCTCGGGCAAGCAAAACGATGACGTTCCGGTCCGTTAACAGAAACAATCGATGTTCGATAACGCGCCACAGCGCACCCTGCCCGCTTCACCGGGCCGCCGCGTGCTTCAGAAACCACCCATAAGTCCCCAGCACCCCCGCCTCCAGCCCGATCCGAGGCGACCACCCCATCGCCCGCAGCCGTGCCGCGCTCATCAGCTTGCGCGGCGTGCCGTCCGGCTTGCTCGTATCCTGCACGATGGCGCCCTCAAACCCGACCACACCGGCGACCAGCCGCGTCAGCTCCAAAATCGAGACATCCTCGCCCGACCCAACATTCACATGCGGCGCATCCGAGTAACCCCGCAGCAGAAACACCAGCGCATCGGCGCAATCATCCACATGCAGAAACTCCCGCCGCGGCGTTCCCGTCCCCCACACCACCATCTCCGCCGCCCCGGCCCGCTTCGCCTCATGCGCCTTGCGCAGCAGCGCCGGCAACACATGGCTGCTCGCCAGGTCGAAATTGTCGCCCGGCCCATACAGGTTGGTCGGCATCGCCGAGATGAAGTCGCAGCCGTATTCCCGCCGATACGCCTCGCACAGCTTGATGCCGGCGATCTTGGCCACCGCATACCATTCGTTGGTCGGCTCCAGAGGCCCGCTCAGCAGCGCCTCCTCGACAATCGGCTGCGCCGCCAGCTTCGGGTAGATGCAGCTCGATCCGACATACAGCAGCTTCGCCACCCCGGTGCGCCGCGCCGCCTCGATCACGTTCGCCGCGATCATCAGGTTGTCATAAAGAAACGCCCCTGGATACGTGCTGTTGGCCAGAATGCCGCCGACCTTGGCGGCGGCGACAACGATCGCGTCGGGGCGGGCGCGGGCGACGAACGCCTCCGCTTCGTCCTGCCGGCGCAAATCTGCGACCGACCTGTCGGCCGTCAGGATCTCGCAGTCCTCCGCAGCCAGCCGGCGCACCACGGCGGATCCCAGCATGCCGCGATGCCCGGCGACCCAGACCCGCTTGCCTGCCAGCGAGAACAGCACCGGACGCTCGGGGGCGCTCGTTGTCATGCGACGAAGCCTGTCGGTCGCCGTGTGGTCCATGCCGTCATGACTCTTCTCCAGCTATCAAGACCACCTGTGGCCGGCCGCGACATCGGGCAATCCCGCCGCCGCCTCGGTGAGGTGATGGTAGGACAGGCGACGCCAGGGACCGCCGGGGCGCGCGGCTTTCCTATTCTCGTGCGCCGACAAGGGCCGACACGTGACCATTCGACAGCATGCGGACATCCTCCCGCACCATTTCGCTGACCAGGTCAGCAAACGGGGTGGCGTGCGTCCAGCCAAGCCGCTCGCGCGCCTTGGCCGGATTGCCCAGCAGCAGGTCGACTTCAGTCGGCCGGAAATACCGCGGATCGATGGCGACCAAAGACTGACCACTCCGGCTATCGAACCCGACTTCGTCAATGCCGAAACCCCGCCACGCAAGTTCAACGCCGATCTCGGCGAAAGCCCGCTCGACAAACTCCCGCACGGTGTGCGTCTCTCCGGTCGCCAGCACGTAATCGTCAGGCACGTCCTGTTGCAGCATCCGCCACATACCCTCAACGTAATCCCGCGCATGCCCCCAATCCCGCTGCGCATCGAGATTGCCGAGGAAAAGTTTGTCCTGGCGGTGCGCCTGGATGGCCGCCACCGCCCGGGTGATCTTGCGCGTGACAAACGTCTCGCCCCTGATCGGACTTTCATGGTTGAACAGAATGCCGTTCGAGGCATGCATATCGTACGCCTCGCGATAATTCACCGTGATCCAATACGAATACAGCTTGGCCGCGGCGTAAGGACTGCGCGGATAGAATTTCGTGGTCTCGCTTTGCGGCACCTCCTGCACCTTGCCATAAAGTTCGGAGGTGGATGCCTGGTAAAACCGCGTGACGTCGCTCAGACCGAGGATGCGAATGGCCTCAAGCAGGCGCAGCGTGCCCAGGCCGTCGGTGTTGGCGGTATATTCCGGCGTCTCGAAGCTGACCTGCACGTGCGACTGCGCAGCCAGATTGTATATCTCATCGGGACGCACTTCCTGGACGATGCGGATCAGGTTCGAGGCATCCGTCATGTCGCCATAGTGCAGAATAAAGCGCTGATCCGCCTCGTGCGGGTCCTGATAAAGGTGCTCCACGCGTCCGGTATTGAACGATGACGAACGCCGCTTGATGCCGTGGACGGTATAGCCCTTCGCGAGCAGCAGCTCCGACAGATACGCGCCATCCTGCCCGGTGACCCCGGTAATCAGCGCCGTCTTGTTTCCCATGTGCGGTGAACCCCCTCAGACCGATGTCACGGCGGCGGCCTCGATCCGGGCGCTCGCCGAGGCAAACCGCTTGATCAGGCTTTGGAACTCGTCGAGCAGCACGCTGCGATCCAGTTGGGCAGCGAGATCAAGCCGCGCGGCGCGGCGATCTTCCCCCGGAACCTGGTCAAGTGCGTCCAACAGGACGTCTGCCATCGCCTCGTGGTCGCCAGGCGACACCAGCGTCGCTGCGACAGCAAGGAACTCCGCCAGTTCGGTATCCGCATCAGCGGCCACGACGATCGGCCTGCCGCTCGCCAGCATTCCGCCCAGCTTCGACGGCAGCACAAGATCGGCGGCGCTGCGCATTTGCGGCAGCACGTGGATGTCCGCGGCGCTGAGCATGGCACAGAGTTGTTGCTCAGGCTGAAGCGGCAGCCAGACAACGTTTCTAAGAGTGGAATATTCCGCCATCAGCGGCGTCTTCATCGGGCCGTCGCCTGCGATGACGAACTGCACGCGCGGCTCGCGTTGGCAGAGCGACGCCGCTTTGAGCAGGACGTCGATGGCCTGCTTGGCGCCTATGTGGCCAGCATACATCACAACGAAGGCGTCGGCATCGATGCCATGCCGACGACGGAAACCGCTCCCGTCGCCACCGGGATGAATCGCCTTGATGTCGACCCAGTTCCTGATGAGCGAGATGTGGTGCGCCGGAACACCCTTCGCGGCGAGACGCTCGCACATCCGCTTTGAGATCGAGACGACGGCATCGGCCGCGCCGAGCATGCGCCGCTCAAAGGCCAGGCCGATACGCTGCAGCCACCGGTTGTTCAGATGCCCAACCGCGAAGGCGGCATCCACCTCCAGATCCTGCACATGAAAGATCAGGCGCGCTCCCGTCAGCCGGCTCGCCAGCACGGCGGCGGGTGCGGCGAACAGAGTGGGCACAACACAGAGGATAACGTCCGGCTTAAGACGCACGGCGCGCCACAGGACCGCCGGCACGGCCGACATGCCGAAGGTCATCGGCGCGATAAGACGCCATAAGCCGCCGCCATTGCGTTTCATCAAAATCGGGCAGCGCGTCACCCTGACGTCCGGCATGGTCTCGGTGGCATACCTCCAGGCGCTGAACGGACGCTGCACCCGCCACCCCGGATAGTGCGGTGGCGCAGTGACAACCTCGATGCGGGCCTGCGGACCGGCGATATAGGCGACGAGATCAGAGGTATATCGCGAGCAGCCGATCATTTCCGGCGCGTAGTTGATGCCGATGACGAGGGTTCTTATCACACTGGCCGCCATTTTGGTTGCCGTTGGAGCCCGGGGAATGACGAGGAGCGTCCGTCGCTATGGGATCGCTCTGATCGAAAAGCTGAAGGCATCCGGCTGATCGAGTGGTGTGTACGTATCCGGGCGGACAACGAGACTATTCCGAATCTCCGTCGCCTCTAAACCGGAACGTTCATCCTGCCGGAGTTCTCGCAGACGCAGTCACGCTGGAGCGGCGCAGGCCGGGTGGCGGAGCCCGGGCTTGGCGCGGGAGCACAAGCTACCGCACTTCGGGTGAAAAGCGCTTCACCCTGCCCCTCGGTTGATCGCCCATAACCAGGGTCGCTCAGCCTTGCTAGTGGTATAGCCAAATTGTATTGATATTGCAATGCAAACCGGGAGTCGTTCCGATGGCGGCAGCCGCCGAACGGCTTAGCCGGGGCAGAGTGCAAGACCGGGCAAGCTACCGCACTTCGGGTGAAAACGCTTTTCACCCTGCCACCTCCGTCGCTGGTCTATAAACGTTCTCGTGCGCCCCCGCCACTCGTTTATCGGTATTGTCTTGATGCCGCAATCCACGAAAAGCCCGTTCTCATAACGGTAATCGCAGCGCACTTGCGCAGTTCGGCCACCAGCTTTGCGCAGACCGCGGCTCATCTGCAGCCGCATGCGGAACCGCCCGTGGGCGCCCAACCGATCAGGAGTTGCGGGATAGCCGGCGATGGCTCATCCTGACACCGAACCGAGTCACGCCGGCGGAAGGTGTTGGATCAGGCTCGTCTCACGTGCATCATCAGCGTGCATCATCAGTACGATCCAGATCGCCTGACACAGCCGTGGGACACCGGTCCACTTATTCAGCGAAGATCAATGAGAATTCCAAAACGCAACGCGCATTCTCGGCGCGCCGCCTGCGATGGCGCGGATGCCAGCACAAACCCTCTTGACTTGATATAGCGCATCGTCACGGCCGATGCCCGCGCGTCCGTTCGGCGACCTTGAGCATCTGATGCTGCACGATATGGCCCGCTTGCTGCGTCAACTGGCGAAGCTGCGCCGCGATGGCGGCGACCTCGGGCATGGCCGCGTCGACCCTGTCCCTGACCGATGCGCCGTCGGTGCGGCCCTCCATGTTCCTCCGCTCGCCCGGGAGGCGGCCCCGGAAATGAGCTGACACCGTACCACGGCGGATTTGTGTGGCCTCCTTCAGGAAATCCAGCGCGCTCGCCTTAACCGGCTGCACCGACAGGTTGGCGGCGATGTTCTTCCACACGTCGATGGCGTCGATCGGCGTGCCGATGTGCTGGCCCCGGCTGATCTGCCGCCGCTCGGCCGCCTCGTTGACGACCATCCAACTGGTGTTCCGATGGCGCGACTCCGCCACGTAATTCTTGAACCCCTGGACGGCTGCGCTGCCGCCAAGCATGACGTTGATATGCTCGGTGGACGTGAGCCCCTGCTGGCTGTCGATCGTCGCCGCGAACCCCGGTGCGATCCGAACGGGTCCGCCGTCATCGCTGAAGGCTTTCCACGGCAGGGTGGCGACGCGGCCGGACGGGTTCTTGACGGTGATGTCCTTGGCCGTCGCTCCGACAACCGTCAGAACGGTGCCATTGACCGCGACCGGATCATGGCGGGCGGCGAACACCTGGCGCAGACTGAGGATGCGATCCCCCGGCGCGATCGGCATCGAATAGGTCTCGCCTTCGTTGTTGGCGGCCTGCACGACAACCGTGTCCGCTCCGATCCGGCCGGCGGCCTGCAACTGAGACCTGATCGCCGCTGAAACCGTCCTGGCATCCTCGCGCGTCGCCGCCGACACCGTGATGGTGAAGCCGGGATCGTGCTTGTTCGCCTCCATGCGCTCGCGCCACAGATCGGCAACCCGCCGCGCGGTCGCCTCTCGGCCGCCTGCGACGAGAATGGCCGTGCTGTCCTCGCGCTTCATGTCCAGGGCCTGCTTGGCCTTGCCTGCCCGGAAAAGCCCGGCGATTTCGCGCTCGCGTTCATACTTCTGGCGGATGCTGGTGACGATCTCGGGCACTGATCCGGGGAGCGCCCGGCTGATCAGATCGATGACGTTGCCGGCCTCGACCGACTGACATTGCTTCTGATCGCCGATGGCGACCAACTGGAATCCGTGCCGATCCCGCAGTTTCAACAGGTCCAGGAATTGCCGGGTGCCCACCAGGCTGACCTCATCGACCACCACGACGGTGTTCTTGTCCAGGGCATACCGGCCCTTCTCGACGCGCTTGAAGAAGGCCGCGATGGCGGTGCGGTCCTCCTCGATAACGCCGCCCTTGCGCCTAACCGGCTTGCCCTTGACGATGCCGCTGCCTTCGAAGGCGCTCGCGGTGCGATGGGCGACCGCGATGCCATAGATTTTCCGGCCCTCGGCCTTCCATGCGTCCACCAGCGGCGCCAGCACGGTGGACTTGCCCGACCCGGCGGCGCCGATACCAACCGCCAGCCGCCCGGCATTCGCCAGCCGATCGATCATGGCCTGCTGCTGGCGCCATTGGTCGTCGGCGGGGTTGATGCCCGGGTTGCGTTCGAGGAACGCGGCGACCGCCTTGTTGATGATGCCGGGCACTATGGCCGCCGAACGATCCGCAGCGGCGGCCGTGCCCAGCGTGATCAGCTCGTCCTCTTGCTTCAAATGCAGCGCCGTCGTGACATTCCACCGTTCTCGGCCGCGCACCATCGGTGCTTTGCCCCATAGCAACGGGACTTTCTCGCCCTGCTGCCTGATCCCATGCTCGCGGTAGGCGGCGGTCACCGCTGCGATGTCGGCCGCCGGGTTCTCGATGCCGGCCATAACCAGGCCGCTGATCGCGGCAACCCTCATGTCCTGGCCAGGGATCACGGCGCGCTTATGGAACGCGGCTTCGACCGCCGGCAGGGACGTGGCGTAGGCGACCTCGCGCCGCTCGGCCTGCCCGAGTTCCGGCCTGATGTCGTCGGGCCGCAGCACGGACCGATGCTCATACCGGAGATCATCCTTTGCTTGGCGCCTCCATTCCGCGAAATCGGAAGGCCCTTTCAGCTTGTCGTTGCGAGTTTCATGGACACCCTTCCGCAGCAGGGCAAGCCGCTCCTTATCGGACATGGCATCCCACTCCCTGCCCTGCTCGGCGGCGAACGCCTTCGCCGCTTCCAGGCCATCGGCGGTGCGCTTGATAAAGTGGTCGCGGACCCGCGTCGGAACGTCGGCGAGCCGCGCCTCGCCGCTCGGGCCGAGTTCAACCCGGATGCCGTGCGCTCTGGCCAACTTGGCGACGTACGCCTGATAGACGCCGCCGTATTCCTTCTCGAAACCGACGATAAAGTCCGTGTCCAAGGCTCCGACCCGGCCGCTCTCGGTCAACACCACGCTCGGGACGATAATGTGCGTATGGAGGTGCGGGTCCGGATGCCGGAGCGGCACGTCCTGCAACTCGGTATAGTCCTCGCCGAACTTGTCCTTCGCCGCGATCTCGGCCGTCGGACGGCTGGTGTAGTGGGTATAGGTGATCCAGGCCATTTCGCCCTTTTCGTCGCCGTCCTTGCCGTTCGCCCCCTTGCCCATGAACGCAACGCGGCTCTCGAAATAAGCCATCGCGTGCGCCACCGCGTCTGTATGGATACGCAACAACAGCGTCCGCTCGGCGGCGGTGGGCGCGAGCGCCCAGGCCACGGACAGCGACTTGTCCGGCGACAGCGTTATTTCGGCGTATGAGATCGGCGGTTTCTTAGCGTTGATCGCCTTGCTGTATTCGGCCGGGTTCACCACCATGCCTTCGGTCGCGGCGGACCCTGCTTTGATGCGGGCCAGCTCATCATCCGATGGATTGCGAGCATCCTGGACATGCAGGGCGGTCAGGAGCCGCTTGCGGGCGCCGTCGATCAGCCGTTGCGGGATCGCCGTCTGGCCCTCGGGCACCTCCGATGTCGAAGCCGACTTCATCTCCCCGGGCAGGTCCGAAGGCGGCACTTCCGACAGCCAGGCCGGTGCCTCGCGCGATAAGCCGGACCGCTCATCATCGCCGAGGTCCGGCGCGGCGTGCGGGGGTGGCTCCGATCCGGCGGCGCGATCCGAAGCCCGCTCGTTGATCGAGGCGGCCGGGGCATAGGGCACCCCGCCATCGATCCGGCGCCCGGCAAGGATATTGTCCAGGGCTTCCCCCGTCGGCGGGACGCTGTGGTCGCTGATGCCGAACACCTCGGCAATCGACAGGATGGCGGACTGTTTTTTCTTGCCTTCGATCCACTCCCCGGCGGCGGTCAGCCCGGAGAAGATGTTGGTCATCTCATCGTCAGTGACCGGTCGGAGCGGATCAAGCGCCAGCAGCTTTGCCATCGCCGGGCTGATGTCCGGCCTCACGTCGGCGGTGGCGCCGCCTTCGTTGGCCAGCGCCTGCCGCATGGCGGCGCGCATGACCGAATCCGCCAATGCGTTACCAAGCCGTTCCTCGGCCCCCTCCTCCGCCGTCGCCTCGACATCGGCACGGTAGTCGGCGGCGGCGGAAGCCGCGTCCCAAAGGGGGATGATCTGCTCGCTCCGGTCCCGCAACTCGGCCAGCGGGACAGCCTGCAAGTACTTCGGAATCGGCGCCGGCTCCGGCAGTCCGTGCATGGCCCGCGCCTCCGCGGTCAGCGGCGGAAGTGCCGCCTCCCGCAACTCGGCCGCCTGGATGGCAATGTCCAGATCGCTGGTCAGCTTGCGCTCTATCGACCCGGCGGAGATCAGTGCTTCCGGATGGGCGGCGTAGTCGGCCAGTTTGTCCAGGTCCGGCGGCTCGCGGCCTTCCACCCACGCCGTCAGGTGCGCCGCGTTCGCCTCATGCCGAGCGATGTCCTGCTGCTCCACCTCGGCGATGTGCGCGGCCATGATCTCGGCCAAGGCGTCTTCAAAGCTGATCTCGCCGGCATGGGTGGCGCGGCCGAGGCGATCCATCTCGGTCATGTCCCGGGGAACAACCTCGGCGGTGTAGTAGGCCGCCCGTTCGGCCTCGCTATCAACCGACAGGGTTTCGCCCTTGAAGTAGTGGGCGCGCGACCTCCCGGCCGCAGCCGATGACGAATGGCCGTAGCGGACGTTGAACATCTATCCTCCGGCCGAACCGCGTGCCGCCAGGGCCGCCTCTATCCGCTCGATGCCCTCCGCGCTCCGTTCGCTCATTACAACCAGAGCGCGCAGCGCCTCCACCAACGGACTGTCGCCTTCGTTCGCCGTCACGGCGGCCAGAATGTCAGCGAGCATGGAGCCGTGATGCCCCAAAGCCTGCTGCTGCATCCTCAAGGCGGCGGTCAGCGCGCCGATGCCGGCCTCGATCTCAGTCAGCTTCTGGTCAATGTCGCCCGCCATTCCCGATCCGACCCCCTTGTCCGCGAACCTGCTGATCTGCCCGTAGGGCAGATCGATGTTAATCCGACGACTTCGATGGCTCCTCGTACGGTACCCCGATAGCTAGGACTCCCGGTGCCCCGTACGGTGCCCCTTTGTACGGCCTTCATGGTGGCCTATATTGGGGTTCATGGCCAGAAAGGAACCAGATGTAGTGCGATCACGGGTGACGGCCGCGTTCCTCGCCCGCCGATCGGCGCTGTATCGGCACTTTCTGGAGAACTACCGGGCCTTTGAGGCGGCCAAGGACAGGGCGGCCGGACACTTCCGGTGGAAGGATGTGGCGGCTGCGTTGACCGAAGCCGGGGTGCGAACCTCCAAGGGAGAGCCGATCTCCGCTTTGGCGGCGGAAACAACCTGGAGGCGAGTTTGCAAAGATGTCGCCGCTCGCGGCACAAAGCGGGTCAGACGGCCAGGGCGGGCCAAGGAACCGGGTCCGGGAATTGTCCGGGAGGTGGCTGCTCCGGCCTTCGTCCCGGGTTTGAGGCCGAGCGCTCCGATGCCCCCGCTTCCCGCGAACCGGCCGCCTGAGAAGAAACACACCTTCAGGCTGGCGAGGATGCGAACGGACGAGGAAAGCCGGGAATACGCCGCGAAGGAACGGGCGGAGATGATGGACCGCATGAAAGGGAACAAACCGGAATGAGTATCATTCAGTTCACGCCCAAGCGGGCGAAGCTTCCAACCGCTCCACTCCCGCAACCCCTCGCCCACCAAGCCGCCGCTGTTGGCGGCACGATGGGGATCGACCTGTCCGGCAAGGCAAAGTGCTGGTTCTTCATCGGACGCGGGCGCATCGGCAAAACCACCCTGGCCCGCTATGTGTCCGAAACGGTCACCGCTGGCGGGGGCGAGGCCCTGGTTGCGGCAGTCGATCCGGTGAACCGCAGCTTGCGGTCGTTCATTGACGGCGTGGTCGAACCGCCGTCCGCTGATCCGGCCGAGGTCAAGGCATGGCTTCAGCAGTTGTTGGAGTTCATCGTGGAGAACCGCCATTCGGCCCTGATCGACCTCGGCGGGGGCGATACCAGCCTGATCGCCTTGTTGCAGGACATGCCCGATCTGGCCGGGGTGATGTCCGCCGCGGGCGTCGAACCCGTCGCCATCTACATGGCCGGGACGGACCCGCACGACCTGACGCCGATGGCCGCCGCCGAAGCCGCCGGGTTCAATCCGCGTGCCGCCGCCATCGTGCTGAATGAGGCGCACGGACGCCGCCATTCGGATGACTTCGACCGGGTGACCGATCATCCGGCGTTCCAACAGGTGATCGACCGGGGTGCGATCCAGCTATGGATGCCGCTGCTGACGCCTGACGCCGCTCGGGTGATCGACGCCAACACCTGGCACTATCTGACGGCCAAGAACCACCTCGGCCCGTTCTATGCCTCGGCGCTTCACCAGTGGCTTCGGCGCATGGGCGAGGACATCGGGGAGCCGATCGGCACATGGTTTCCCGGCAGGTAGGCCATGCCGAAGATCGTCGGCATCCGGCCCGATGTCAGCGCCGCCTCGGCGGCGCTTGAACAGACTGTCGCGCAAGCGGTTGAAGCCATGAACGCCGCCGCGATGCAGGCCGAGGTGACACATGATCCGATCGCGTCTTCGTTCCGCGCTCAATCACTGATGCTGCAAGCCCTCCGGGACATCTCGACTGAGACCATGCGGACGATGACGCAGGCTCGCGAACCGCCGGAGCCAATCGACCCGGCCGCGTTCCGCACGTTGACGGAGCGGATGGCAAAGGCGGGCACCGCGGCGATGGAACGCCGGGCGGATGATCTTGTCGCTGCGGTCAGGTTGCGCACCAAGGCGCTGATCGCGACCGCTGGGGTGGCGCTGCTGCTGGCGGGCGCCGGGGGCGGGTGGTTCGCCCGAACGTGGTCGGACCCTCCGGCCGCGGTCACCAACTGCATCCCGGCGCCGCAAGCGCTGGGCGGTCAGGCTTGGACCTGCACTTTCTGGACCCGGCCGCCGGGGTCACGTTAGCGACCTTGTATCATCGAATAAAAGGGGCACGTACCGATTACGAGGTCCGTCACTCCTGCGGTCCGGGTGACGGCCAGCCGGATATGCTGGCCGAGCTTCAGACCCGCCGGGTGAACCTGCTTCGGAGAGACCTCCACCGCGGTGACGGCCAGGGCGAGAGTGCAGCCACCGGGCCTAACGTGGTGACTACAGGCTGTGGCAAACGGCGGCTTCTTGATCACCGCTGGACAGACGTTGACCGAAGCCAATCGAGACGTTACATGTAACGCATGGCACAAACCTCTTCCCGCTCCCGCGTCCAGCGGCACCGGGACGCACTCCGCCAGCGCGGAATGCGTCCAATCCAGATTTGGGTTCCTGACACTCGTGCCCCTGGTTTCGCGGAGGAGGCCCGTAGACAGTGCCGGGAAGTCAATGCAGCAGAGCAGACGGACCGGACTATCGAATGGGTGGAGTCCGTCAGCGTTTTCGACGAAAGCGACGAGCAGGGCGACGATGTTGCGCGGTGATGTTGTGTCGATTGCAGACAGGAAAGGGCAATTCACAAGCAAACCTCGACCGGCCGTGATCGTGCAGTCCGATTTTTTTGCCGAAGCCAATACCGTGGTGGTCTGCCCGATTTCGACCGCAAGCGTAGATGCACCGCTTGTCAGGTTCGAAATTGAACCTTCGGATACGCTGCCACTGCAGCACAAATCATGGATCGAGGTGGACATGATCACGACTGTGAGGAGAAGCCGCGTGGGAAAGCGCATCGGACGCATCGCCGATGCCGACCTCATCCGGCTCAACGGCGCCCTGGCAGTGTTTCTCGGCCTCGGTTGAACCCTCTGCGGACGCCGACCGATTGATGGATGGCGCTCGCCCTGCGAACAGGGTGGTGTATGAGACTTCCGGATCATACACATGGAGCGCTCATTGAGAACGAACATTGAAATTGACGACGATTTGCTTATCCCATTGGCCCTGCGGATCGCAAACATGGGCCGGAGAATGCTGGGGTTTGGTCGGGGACGGCAAGCGCCTTGCGAGAGCAGTCACCAGCGCCGCCCGGATTTTACCGTTCATGGCCACTTGCTGAAGCCGCCTCATTGTAGTAACTTATCTACAATTCCAAATTACCTGGGAGCGTCGCTGTGACGATCACAACCCTATCGAGCCGGGAGTTCAATCAGGACACCAGTCGAGCCAAAAAGGCGGCGAGCGACGGGCCGGTGTTCATCACCGATCGCGGCGTACCCGCCCATGTGTTGCTGAGCATTGAGGAATACCGGCGAATCACGGGCCGCCCCCGGAGCCTTATCGACGCTTTGGCCGTGCCGGGACTATCAGATATCGAGATAGAGTTTCCCCGATCGCGTGAACTCGCCCGACCGGCTGACTTTTCCTGATGTTCCTGCTCGACACGAACGTCATTTCCGAGTTGCGCAAAGCCGGCGACGGCAAGGCCGATGCAAATGTCGTCGCCTGGATTTCCAATGTGGACGCAACAAGCTTTTACCTGTCTGCCGTCACCGTAATGGAACTGGAACTGGGCATCCTGCGGCTCGAACGCCGCGATACCATCCAGGGGACCAGGCTGCGCGCCTGGATGAATAACCACATCCTCCCTGAATTCTCGGAGCGCATCCTGCCGGTCGACGCGCCTGTAGCGCTACGCTGCGCCCGCCTGCATGTTCCCGACCCGGGTTCCGACCGCGATTCCTTCATTGCGGCAACCGCTCTTGTTCACGGCATGACCATCGTCACCCGTAACGTTGCCGATTTCGCACCCACACACGTGGCGATCCTTAATCCATGGGAGGCCGCAGAATGAGAGAGGACGACATGATCGACGTGCGCGATGCGGAGGCCACCCGGCGGGCAGTTATCACATAACACGCGATAACTAATACACCTCGCCGGAGGTTCGAACCCGCTTGTGCCTGGCTTCATGCCACCAGCGGCTTTCCCTTCATGGTCCAGCGGAAGAGCTTGGCCATCGGCCACCACAGATGGTGGAGCTGAACGATATTCCTGCAATGTCCCATTTCATGAATGATATCATGGCGACCTGAACGATTTCGGAGGCTGTGGCGGCCGTTGGCCTTGAATGAATTTTTTGTATTATAACCGAGGCCTTGATTGTCGCGCGGCACTCGTCCCGGCTTTGTGATGTGACGATAGGATCAGGCGAGCCACCGGCCGCCCCGGGCAGTGCGGCCGTCGGAGGCCGCCTCTTTCACGCCGATGACGAAATCCTTCCGCTTCGCCGCAAACGCCTCGCGGGCCTGAAACGGGTCGGCTGCCCAAACATTTTCGCGGAAGGCGAAAAGCTGGCGCGGGGTTTGCTGCCAGTAGACGTAATAGTTGATCTGCGGCGCTTGGCTGAATGCGGTGTGGCTGGCCATGTCTTTAACCCCTCTCTTGATGCCAAGATACTACAGCGTCGTAAATGGAGCAAGAGAAAAAACAGAATATCGTGTAACAAAAGCGTGTTTATACAAAAGGAACGCTTTAGGTTTGCAGTCTATATTATAGAGGCGCCACACCTATAATATTACGTTACATATAACACGCCCGATATCTACTTTGCGGACACAAAGATAACCCGTAAGGAAACCGCGTCAGGCTGTTCGTCTGCGCGGTGGCGAAGCCTCGGCCAGCACGTTTTGCCGCTCCGCGATCAGATCTTCGTCTTTGACTTCAATACCGAGCTCGCGGAAGCCGGCCATGACGAGGTTGCGAAACCGCATCTCCGGATACTGCAACAAATACGCCTCGGCCCGCACCCGCACATAGCGCGGCAGCTTGAGCGAGGTAGGCTTTCGCGTGTCCGGCGTGTCGCCGGGTTTCACCTCGCGTTGCCGCAGTTTCCGCATCGCCCGCTCCGGCACCAGGTCTTCGTCCTCGATCTCGATCCCGAGGGCGCGAAACCCCTCCATGACGACGGTCCGGAACGTGGTGTCCTCGTTCGCCACCATGTAGGCTTCAACGCCTTCGCGGACGTAGAGCGGCAACTCGATGTTGCTGGCAAGCGGCCGTCGATCGAGGACCGCCGGCGGATGGGCAGGCTCAGGGGCTTTGCGCGCCAAATCAGCGACTCCAACATTAATCCCCCTTTTGCTTAGCATACTGGCCGGTCGTAATAGAAGCCCGGCCTTCGGCGCGGCGGCAACAGCCGGTGTCCTCTCCTCTTCGTTCCCGCGTCCTGTCAGCACGGCCGGCGTTGCGGACCCGCCGGCCAACCTCGGGGAAATACCCCTCATAGGGGACGATCAGCCGCCGCATGACGTTGGTGGCGATCGCTTCCACACCTCGCGCCATGGTCACGTGAATGCGCAATGCGCCTGCTCCGGGGGCGATGATGCCCAGCCTGGCAGGGTGTGCGTGATGCCGTTGATGCTGATGAAGGGACTGAACTCGAACCGCGGCACCGAGTCATACCAGCCCGGCAGCATGCCAAGCTGCATCCGGTCTTTGCGCCTGGAGAGAATCGCGAGATCAACCGCATCCTGCGGGATGAAAATCCATCCGTCGCCGGTCATCTCGGACAGTGTGACGACGAAGGCCGGCCCGGCCCGCGCCAGCATCTCGGCGCGCTCGTGAGTGTTCAGCATGGGATATCTCCTGAAACACTGGAAGGTCACAGGCGGGCGGGGATTGTCCCCGCCCGGCGTGGCGATCAGGCCGCTTTCAGAGCGGCCATGCGCTCGGTCAGCAGCCACAGCGCGCGATTGATCTTCAAGTCGGCGTCGATGCCCTTCACCTCGCGGGTCGTGGTGCGGCGCGGGCGATTGTTGGCATCCCGCCCCCAGGCGGTCAGACCGCCGCGTATGGCGTTCTCCTGGATGCGGTTCGCCGTCCGCCACAGGTCCGCGCCCTCGTCTTCGCGGCGGCGTATCCGCAGGAGCTGGTCGGCCTGGATCGGCGTCGCCACGTTGCCATCGGCGTCGGCGAAGCGGATGACGTGCGCAGCCTCGGCCATGACCATCTGTTCGTCGCGGGTGAGCGTGACCCCGGCCCAGGTGTCGGCCGCCTCGACCGCCTGACGGCTTTCGGAGAGGACCTGGTATGAACCTTCAATCACCTGGCGCATGACATCGCCCTTGTGCGGCACGCTGACGCTGGTCAGGTCGCGGTCGGCCACCACCATGCCGTTGAGGCAGACCAGCCGCATCAGGCCGGCCATGACCTTGTAGGCGCTGGTTCCGTCGTGGGAGTTCACCACGACGACTTCCGGATAGATGCCGCCGATCCTGCGGGTGGCGATGTCCTCGCCCTGATGGCGGAAGCGGATCAGGTGCTTGGTGAAATCGGCTTTGCCTTCGACGCGGCTGTTGCCCTGCTTGGCGAAGACCGGCTCGAAACCGTTGGCGCGCATCCCGTCAACGACTTCCGATGTGGGGATATACGCGTAACGATCGCTCCGGCTGGCGTGCTTGTCGGTGGCGAAGATGGAAGGTGCGACGCTGCGCAGTTGATCATTGGAGAGGATGTCGCGGCCGAGGAAGCGGGATGTGCGGGGAGAAATGAACGACATGGTCCGATCCTTCTTGTTTCGAGGCGGGCACTGCGCCTTGCCTCTGAACAGGAGTATGCCCTAGAACACTGTAAGGTGCTAGCGGAAAATGACGTTTTCTGAGTAACGTATACGCGAACCAAATACAATATTATGCAAACCTGATAGATTAGCAAAATAAAGGCTGTCCACTCCGCCGTAGATGGAAGAGGACGGCGTTGCACCGCCCCTTCCATTTTCCGTAATACTCTAGGCGGGGCTGCGCTCGGCGTTGCCGTTGCCCTCGGGAGGGCTTCGCAGCATAGCCGGAAGCCAGCCGGTGCCCGCGACCAAACGGGCGGCAGCAGCCGCGACTTCGGCCTTCTTGCCCTCGGTGTTGAACGGCCCTGCCCCCGCCTCTGTCACCGCCAGGCCGATCTGCGCCTTGGTCACCCGGCCGAAATACGTCTCAACCGTCGGCGTCCACCACTCGGTCATGTCCAGCCGCGCCGCCGCCGCCACCCCGGCCGCCAGCGAGCGGTCAGCCCCCTGTGACCAGTCCTCGCATCCGGCATCGACGGTTGATGCCACCAGCGGAGCCAGCACAGTCAGCACCTCGCCGTTGTCGAGACTGAGCAACCAGGGCAACAGATCAGCGTGGTCGCCCGGTTCGGCATCGCCGCGCCGGTCGTGCATTTCCGAGACCATGCGGACCGCCTCGGTGTCGTCGATGGTCCGGCATGCCTGCTGCAAGTTCGGCTCGTATCCGCTGATCTTGGCGACCGTGCGATAGCCGCCGTGGCTGCGGCAGAGAAGCAGGCTGTGCACCACCAGCCGCAACGCCAGATCGGGCATTTGCGCGACCCGGGCTTGCAGGGCCGCGGTGCGGTGCGCCTGCAGTTCCGCGGTCAGCGTGGCGGACAGTTCCGGCTTCTTGATCGCCGGGTGATCCGGAGCCGAGACACCGCCATTTGCGCCGGGTTCGCCGTCGTCGTCGATCCCGGTTTCGTCGGCGGTCTGCGCCAGCCCGGCGCGCGGCAACCCTCTGACCACGCGCAACCCGCCGTCGCCGAGGAACACGAAGGCCCTGCCCGCAGTTTTCGTTGCGTCGCTGTAAGTTTCGGTCGCCGCCTCGATCGCGGTGATCTCCGCCTGAATGGCATCGAGCCGCTCTTCCTCCTCGTCGGTCAGTCCCTCCGCCTCGCCCTGCTCC
>CAINOE010000124.1 GCA_903851415.1 uncultured Rhodopila sp.
ACGGGCTTGTTGGGGGGCTTCTTGTCGCCGTCGCCGCCTGAAGAACCTGGCGGGTTGCCCCATGGACCGGAGCCGCCGTTATTCCAAGGCATGTTCGAGGGTGGCTCCTGTAAGACCGCCCGGTGCGCGAGCCGTTGGCGGGAGCGGGTTTATGCGCCATATCGTAAAGACAGGCGCTCGCGGCGCGGCTGCTTTATCCGCCGGGCGTGGCGGCTTTGCAAGATGAGGGTTTATTGAACATGGCGGATGTTTCCCCGGATTCCCTGCGGACGGCATTACAGGCGATCAAAGAACCGGAGTCCGGACGGGACATCGTCTCCGCCGGCCTGGTGGAGGGCATCGAGGTGCGCGGCGGCCTGGTGCAGGTCGCACTGCTGACCGACCGCGCCCGGGCGGCGGCGATGGAGCCGGTGCGGCGGGAGGCCGAGGCGCTGCTGATGCGCCAGCCGGGCGTGACCAATGCCGCGGTGGTGCTGACTGCGCACAAGGCCCCGGCCGCACCGGCTGGCGGGCATGGTCATGGGCATGGGCACGGTGCGCCGAAGCCGCCATTGCTGCCGGATGTGAAGGCGATCGTGGCGGTGGCGTCCGGCAAGGGCGGCGTCGGCAAGTCCACCGTCGCGGTCAACCTGGCGGTGTCGCTGGCCCGCCAGGGCCACAAGGTCGGCTTGCTCGACGCCGACATTTACGGGCCGAGCCTGCCGCGCATGCTCGGGCTGAACCGCCGGCCGGAGGTGCGCAACGACAAGATGATCCCGCTGCCGGCCTGGGGCCTGTCCGCCATGTCCATCGGGTTCCTGGTGGAGGAGGAAACCCCGATGATCTGGCGCGGCCCAATGGTGATGGGCGCGCTGGAGCAGATGATGGGGCAGGTCGAGTGGGGCGCTTTGGACATCCTGGTGGTGGACATGCCGCCCGGCACCGGAGACGCCCAGTTGACCATGGCGCAGCGCGTGGCTTTGACCGGGGCGGTCATCGTATCCACGCCGCAGGACATCGCGCTGATTGACGCGCGGCGCGGGGTGCGGATGTTCGAGAAGACGAACGTGCCGGTGCTCGGGCTGGTGGAGAACATGAGCTTCTACTGCTGTCCGAACTGCGGCCATCGCGCCGACATCTTCGGGCACGGCGGCGCGAGGGCCGAGGCGGCGCGGCTGGGCACGGAGTTCCTGGGGGAGATCCCGCTGCTGCTGGACATCCGGCATGCGGCGGATGCCGGGACGCCGATAGCGGCGTCGGCGCCCGAGAGCGATGCGGCGAAGGCGTATGACGCGCTGGCGCGGCGGGTATGGGAGAAGGTGTCGGGCGCGGTGGCGGGGGCGCGGAGCGGGCCGCGCATCGTCATCGAGTGAAGTTTCGCGCGGGTTGTGGTTGGTGGCAGGCCATGCCGGACGATCGGATACCAGTCAGTCTGTATGAGCAGGACTTTGACACCTGGGCTTTCGGCCAGGCTGCAGCCCTGCGCGCGGTCCGCGACGCCATCCTGCAGGGCGCCGGCGGGCCGGCGGAGTTGCTGCGCGCGATCGACTGGGAGAACCTGGCCGAGGAGATCGAAGGATTGGGCCGGAGAGATCGGCGCGAGCTGGCAAGCCGCCTCGCCTTGATTGTCGAACATCTTGCCAAGCTGGAGTTCAGTTCCGCAGTGGAGCCACGGGCCGGATGGATCGCTTCGGTCGAGCGGGAACGCAGCGACCTGGACGACATCCTTGAGGATAGCCCGTCGTTGCGGCGGGAAGTACCGAACTTCCTGGCTCGGCGCGCGGGCAAAGCCGCCAAGGGTGCGGCCCGGTCGCTCGAACTGCACGGCGAAACGGATGCGGCGAAGGCCTGTCTGCGCCGCGTCGGCACGGGATATACGGTGGACGAGGTCCTGGGCGACTGGATTCCCGACCCGGTGAGCTGACTTATCGGTCTTGCCGGTCGCGCAACCCGCATCGCTCCAGCGCCGCCAGCATATGCGGCGGCGGCGGGGCGGTGGCATCCACGGGGGGGGCCAGCGGCAGGTGGATCGCGCGCGCGAGCAGATGAAGCCTGCCGCCGCCCGTGCCGTATCGTTCATCCCCCAGTATCGGCGTGCCGAGCATCGCGCAATGCACGCGGATCTGGTGGGTGCGGCCGGTCCTCGGGCGAAGCTCCAGCCATGTCAGCCCGCCGCCGGTTCCGAGCACCCGCCAATCCGTTATGGCCGGCTGAGCAAATCCGGGATCGGCGACCATCCGCCACCCCGTGCGGTCGCTCACCCGGCGCAGCGGCGCGGAGACCATTCCATCCGTGCCTCGCACATCGCCCTCAACCACCGCCCAATAGGTCTTGCGGACCGCCCCGGAGGCGAACAGCGCCTGGGCGGCGATCAAAGCGGCTCGGCGCAACGCGATAATCAGGCAGCCGGAGGTGTCGGCGTCGAGGCGGTGGACCAGCCATGGGCCGTCCTTGCGGCGGGACAATTGGGGGAAAACATCCTCGACGCTGGGGCCGCCGGAGGGGCCTGCATGCACGGCCAGTCCAGGAGGCTTGTCGAGGACGACGAATCGCCGGTCATGGAACAGAAATGCGGCGGCGGGTGGCATTCCCGGGAGTTACGGGGATTTACAGGACCGGCGCAAGAGAAGCGGCGCAGCCCCGATGTTCCCGATCCATTCTGTAAGCGGGTCCGCGTCAGTGAGCGCCGCAGCCTTCCTTATCAACTTCGCTTTGCCCGCAAAGCCGTCCAGTGCTCCAGACGCCGGCTGATCTCCCGTTCGAAACCGCGATCCCGCGGCTGGTAGAATTGGACTCGCTCCATGCCATCCGGAAAGTAGTTCTGCCCGGAAAATGCCTCCTCGCTGCCGTGGTCGTATTCATACCCGGCACCATAGCCGAGCTGCTTCATCAGCTTCGTCGGCGCGTTCAGGATGTGCGCCGGAGGCATCAGGCTGCCGGTCGCCTTCGCCGCGGCCCGCGCCTGACCGAAGGCGGTGTACACAGCATTCGATTTCGGCGCCGTGCCCAAATAGACAACCACCTGCGCGATTGCCAGTTCGCCTTCGGGCGAGCCGAGCCGCTCATACGTCTCCCACCCCGCCAACGCCTGCGGCAGTGCGTTCGGATCGGCCATGCCGATGTCCTCGGCAGCGAAGCGGACAAGCCTGCGGGCAATGTAGCGCGGATCCTCCCCGCCGTTGATCATGCGGGCGAACCAGTACAGCGCCGCATCGGGATCCGACCCGCGCAGCGCCTTGTGCAGGGCCGAGATCAGGTTGTAATGCTCTTCCCGATCCTTGTCGTACAGCGCGGCACGCCGCGACAGCAAATCCGACAATGCGGCAGTGTCCAGCGCTGGCGTGGCCGCGGGCAAGGCGGCAATCTGCTCGACCATGTTCAGCAGGTAGCGGCCGTCGCCATCGGCCATGGCGCGCAGCGTGGCGCGCGCCTCCGAGGTCAGTGGCAGCGTGCGGCCAAGCTCGGCTTCGGCGCGGACCAGCAGACGCTCCAGCGCTGCATCGTCAAGCCGCCGCAGCACCATCACCTGGCAGCGCGAAAGCAGGGCGCCGTTCAGCGCGAACGACGGATTTTCCGTGGTGGCGCCCACCAGCGTGACGGTGCCGTTCTCGACATAAGGCAGGAACCCGTCCTGTTGGGCACGGTTGAAACGATGGATCTCGTCAACGAAAAGCAAGGTCCCCTGACCCCCGCGGCGCCTTTTTGCCGCGTCGTCGAACGCGCGCTTCAGGTCTGCCACACCGGAGAACACGGCGGAAAGCTGAACGAACGCCAACTTCGCCTGACTGGCCAGCAGCCGTGCGATCGTGGTCTTTCCCACGCCCGGCGGTCCCCACAGGATCAACGACGCGAGCGACCCGCGCTCCAGCATCCGCGTCAGCGCGCCATCCGCCCCAAGCAGATGATCCTGCCCCACGACATCCGCCAGCGTCGCGGGCCGCAGCCGATCGGCCAGCGGCCGGCCGCGGTCGGACCGGGGCGCCGCCGCGGCTTCAGGCACGCCGAAAAGGTCATCGGTTTCTGACACGCCCGCAAGGTAGCCCGAACGGGGGCATCAGGTGAATGGCGCCCTCCGCCACGCCGCCAGGATTGGGCTGGACAACCCGTCAAGGCGGGGCGGGTGAAGCCGTTGTAATCGGCCGCCACGAAACGGCCACCCGCCGCACCGATTCCCGCCTTGCAGCCAACCGACGGTCCAGCCGTTCATAACGAACGGAGGCTTCGATGGTCCCGGCACTCGATTGGCAAGCGGCCAAAGAAATCGCGCGGTCGCAGCTTGACATGTTTCATGACCTCAGCGAGCGGATCAATCTGACCCCGGACGACCGGCGACGCGCGCTGAATCTGAACGAACGCGACTGGTGGGCATGGCAGGCGTTCCTGTCGAATGGTCCGGTGCCGGCCCAGCCGCCCTTACCGGAGATGGTGCGGCGCCTCGGCCATGTGGCCTTCAACCTGACATTGGTCGGGAAGGGTGTGCATAGGTTCACGTGATCAGGCGCAGGCATTGAAACCCCTTGCCGGGAGACACGGTCCGCACGTACAAAGCGGCAATACCGTTCGAGGTATCCAATGGAAAGCGGAAACAGTGCGCGCTCCACCGAACCCGAACCGATCGAGGCCCTGACTCGGGAACGGGCCAAGATGTGGACCAGCTTCACCACCGCTATCGTCGGCGCAGTCGGCGTTGTCGTCGTGGTGCTAATCGGTTTGGCTGTCTTTCTGCTTTAGTCCTGCGCCGGTTGCCCGCGCGTTCAGCACACGCGCCAGGACGCCGGACGTTGCGCTGATCGACAGCATCGTCCGGCACAAACCGATCCAGGCCGCGTGTCGCGCGGCGACGTTCCAACCGCTGGTGAAATCAATATAGCCGGCGAACACGCCTGGAGCGGCATGTACTATAGTACCTTCGAAATGTTCTGCGTCCGCGGCTCAGACGATGAGCAATTCCGTCGCTCCATAGGTTCGCAGCGCCCGGCTCAGCGCCTCCGTCTCGGTCGCCGTCAGCCGCTCCAAAGCCACCTTCAAGACAAAGATTCTCTCGCAACTCTCCAGATCGGCGATCAGCTTTTCCCGCAAGAACCGCATCCGCTTGCCCGCGAGAATGACCATCCTGTCAGCCGGCACTTCTTCCCACGAAACAAAACTATGCATCGAAGTGCCGTAGCCCGAGTCGCGGATTTCCCACTGGTCCTCATGCGGACACACGCTTGTTGTGCTTGCATCGCCGATGGTGCGGAAGCGGTCTTCGAGACAGGCAATCAGGCTCGCCGGCCTGACAGTGGCCCAACGAAAAAGCCCGAGCGGTTCGACGCCAAGCGTGCGCTGCAATCCGCCGAACTCGCACCCGCCGGCCGGACCGGTTCCGCCCAGGCTTTCGAAACGCAGCATAAGCGCCTGCAGTTCGTCCCCGGCGGACGTCATCCCAAGCTCCCGGTGCGCCGCCACGGCCGCGGCCGGATCGTGCTCGGCCAGTCGCAGCAATGCCTCGTGCAGCCTCAGCGCCACTTGCTCGTCTCTTGGGAAGCGGCGCCGTGCTTCGGCCCAGCGGGCGACCGCCCCGGTCCAGTCCTGGCGCTTCCAGGCCAGCCGGGCGGGATAGACATAGAGCGTGATCTCGTCGGTTTCGTCGCTCCGCTCAAGGGCGTCCGCGAGAACCGCTTCGGCATCCTCGAACCGGCCCTGCCGCTCAAGCGCGGCAGCCAGCTCCGTGTAGATCCACCATGTGCGGCCATCGAGTAGCAGCGCCGCGCGCCAGTGCATCTCCGCCGTCGGCCAATCCGCATGGCTTACCGCCAAACGGCCCAATTCGACGGGGAATGCGCGCTCGTAGGGGAAAAGGACGGCCCCCTCGGACAGCAATTGGCGCGCCTCGTCATGCCGGCCCAGTCCGGCCAGGGAGATTCCACCGCCGATATAGGATTGCCAAAGCGGGAGCTCTTGCCGTATCGCGCGCCAAACCAGTTCGGCTTCCGGCCATTCCCCGCGCGCCTGAGCCTGCTCAGCCCGTTCTATCAACATCTCGCAGGTGAGAGGCGGCTCTTTGGAACGGCCTTCGGGAAGACGGGCCTCGACCGGAACGGGGTCTTGCGTGCAACCATCCGGCTCGCGGGCGCCCGCCTCCGGCGCGTCCGGCTCATATCGGGTGCCGTGCAAACCCGCACGAGCCCGCAGGTAGTCCATGCCGGCCGGAGCCGGACGATCACGTTCTGGATCGGCAACGGTAATTGATGCACGTTGCGCGCGCAACGAGAAAGCGGGCCATCTCATGGCGTGCCAGATAGGCGCTCTTGTAGCGGGCAAGCAATGTTTCGCTGCGCGTGGGGCGAGGATTCTGCAAGGCGCAGATGCAATCAGTCCCCCGGCCGCGCCGTCCCGCCGCCGAACGCATTGAACGTGATAATCGTATGGGTATCCCTGACGCCAGGCAGGGTCTGGATCTTGTCCGTTACGAACAGCCCGATATCCTGGCTGGCGTCGAGATAGAACTTTCCCAGCAGGTCATACTGTCCGGATGTCGAAAACAGTTCCGACATCTCAGGGATGGAATCCGCCGCCTCGCGCGCTACGCGGTACGCCTGCCCCAGTTCACATTTGATTTGCACGAATATCGCACGCATCGCCGGCCTCCTTGCGCATCGCGCGACACTAGGCCGCGGCGCCTGCTATGGCGAGTGCCCCGCCCATGCCAACGGGTTGGCGAGGCACGCAGCCGCCCCCGGGGAAGCTGCCGGCGACCCGGCCGCCACCGCCGCCAGAGCCGCCGGATAGATCGCATGCTCCTGCCGCAGCACGCGGGCCGCCAGATCGTCATCCGTATCGCCCGCCAGCACCGGCACCGCCGCCTGCGCCAGGATCGGCCCCGAATCCATCTCCGCCGTCACCAGATGGACCGTGCAGCCGTGCAGCTTCACCCCGGCCTCCAGCGCCCGGGCATGCGTGTGCAATCCCGGGAAGGACGGCAGCAGGCTGGGATGGATATTCAGCATCCGTCCCTGCCAAGCGCCGACAAGAAACGGAGTCAGCAGCCGCATGTAGCCCGCCAGGCAGACGATCTCGACATCCGCGGCGCGCAGGGCGGAATCGATTGCCGCTTCATGCGCCGGACGATCGCGGCCGAAGCTTCGGTGATCGATCGCTTCGGCAGCGATGCCGGCGGCGCGGGCGGTGAGCAGGCCGCGTGCATCCGGCTGGTTCGACAGCACAAGAACGATTTCGGCCGGATAGGCAGGGTCCCGAGCCGCCGCGATCAGCGCTTCCATATTCGAGCCGCGTCCGCTGATCAGGATGGCGGTCCGGCGTTTCATGCAAGCCAGCCGGACGGCGGGTCGATCCGGACGGAGGCGGGGCCATCACCGGCCTCGATCATCCCTATGCGGCTGACGGTCTCGCCCTCCGCCTGCAACAGCGCGATCGCCGCGTCGGGATCGGACACGACCAGGGCCATGCCGATGCCGCAGTTGAATACCCGCAGCATCTCCGCCACCGAGACGCCGCCGGTCCGGGCGAGCCAATGGAACACCGGCGGCACCGGCCATTTCGCGTTCAGCGCCGCCACCGTGCCGTCCGGCAGCACACGAGGCAGGTTCCCGGGCAGCCCGCCGCCGGTGATATGCGCCGCCGCCTTCAGCAGTCCGGCCCGGTGCAGCGCCAGCGCCGACTGTACATAGATGCGGGTCGGGGTCATCAGCGTCTCGCCCACGGTCTCTCTCGGCGAGAACGGAGCAGGGTCCGACCACGCCAGGCCGCTCGCCTTGACGATCTGCCGCACCAGGGAGAAGCCGTTGGAGTGCACCCCGGCACTGGCCAGGCCGAGCACGTGGTCTCCGGCGGCGACCCCCTTCGGCAGCACCGCACCCCGCTCCGCCGCGCCGACGGCAAAGCCGGCAAGGTCATAGTCATTGTCGGCATACATGCCGGGCATTTCCGCGGTTTCGCCGCCGACAAGGGCGCATCCGGCTTCATGGCAGCCGCTGGCGACTCCGGCGATCACCGCATGGGCCTGGATCACCGAAAGCCGGCCGGTGGCAAAGTAATCGAGGAAAAACAACGGCTCGGCGCCGTGCACCACGAGGTCATTGACGCACATCGCCACCAGGTCGATCCCGACGGTGTCGTGCAGGCCGGTCTCGATGGCGACCTTCAGCTTGGTGCCGACTCCGTCGGTGGAGGACACCAGCACCGGATCGGCGAACCCGGCGGCTTTGAGGTCGAACAGCGCGGCGAAGCCGCCCAGGCCGCCGAGGACTCCCGGGCGGTGCGTGGCCTTGGTCAGCGGCTTGATCATCCCCACCAGCGCCTCGCCGGCGCCGATGTCGACGCCGGCATCGCGGTAGTTCAGTCCGGCCGCGCCTGTTGGCACGGCGCGCGCGCCTTGGTTATCCGCACTTGTCATGGCAATCTCTATATCCGGGGCGCTGGTGGAAGGAGACCGACAGAACCATGGGCAGCCCGTCCAATGCAATGCGGTACATGCACCGTCTGCGGCGGCGACCACGAATTGGAACCAAACTGAATGCCTGACGGGCCGCCGGCCGATCGCGGCGCCCCCGTCACAGGCACGGGTTCGCTGATCAATCCGGCGAACATCATAACCTTTGCCCGCCTCTGCGCCGTGCCTCTGGCGTTCTGGCTCATGCTCGCCCACCGGATCGACCAGGCCTTCTTCCTGTTCGTTGCTGCCGGATTGTCGGACGCGCTGGACGGATGGCTCGCCCGCCGCTACGGCGGCAATTCCATCGGCGCGATGATGGACCCGGTTGCGGACAAGGCCCTGTTGGTAACCATGTACATCACCCTGGCCGCGGTGAACGTCCTGCCCGACTGGCTGGCGATCCTGGTCGTCTTTCGCGACCTCGTCATTGTGGGCGGAGTCGTCATATTGTTCGTCATGGGGAATGCGGTGGCGATCAAGCCGCTCTATATCTCCAAGCTGAACACCGTGATGCAAATCCTGCTGGTCGCGGTCAGCCTGCTGGAGGGCGGCTTCGGCCTCGGCCTTCCCATCGTGCGAACGCTGTTGATCTGGAGCGTGGCGGCGACGACACTGGCCTCGGGCGCGGCCTATGTCTGGAACACAGCCCGCGGAGACTGATGTGGCGCCAGCGGATCATGATCAGATGCTTGCGGAGCAAGGCAATCGGCCGGTAGCGGCGCCACCGCGACAGGCCCCCACGCAATCGACCCGAACCCAGCGCTTCGCGCTGATCATCGGTTTGCTGGCTGCGTTCTGGCTGGCGCTCCAGCTTTTCACCTCGGTTCTCGCCCCGTTCGTGGCCGCGGCGGTGATCGCCTATGCGCTCGATCCGCCGACAAGCAGGCTGTGCCGGCTCGGGCTGCCGCGCAGCGTGGCGGCGATGCTGATGATCCTGGGTTTGCTGCTGGCGGTGCTGTTGTTCGCGCTGCTGCTCTATCCGCTCGTCATCGTCCAGGTCGGCCTGCTGGTGAACCGGATACCGCAATACGCCCATCTGCTGCAGGGCTGGGCGCGTACCGTGCTGACCCATTTGCAGGAAAATTTCGGCCCGGACGTGGTCAACGACAAGCTGAGCGACGTGGTCAGCGGCCAGGCCGGATCCATGCTGAGCATCCTGCTATCGACGGTTACCGCCCTGTTCGGCAGCGGCTTCGCCATCTTCAATGTGCTGTCGGTGGCGGTCGTTACGCCGGTCGTCGGCTTTTACCTGTTGCGCGACTGGCCAACCGTCGTCCGCATGATCGATTCATGGCTGCCGTACCGCTACCGGGATGTGATCAGGGCCCAGGCGCGGGAGGTGGATCGCATCCTGTCCGCCTGGGTGCGCGGGCAGGCGATGTGCTGCATGATCCTGGCGCTGTACTATGCCGGCGCCCTGACCGTGGCGGGGCTCGACCTTGGACTGATCGTCGGGCTGACCGCCGGGCTGCTGTCGTTCATACCTTATGTCGGCTCCATCACCGGTGGCGTGACCGCCCTCGGCCTCGCGCTGGCGCAGTTCCCTTTATGGCGCGGCGTCATGGTTGTCGGTGCGGTGCTGGTGATTGGCCAGGTGCTGGAAGGCTACATCATCTATCCCCGGTTTCTGGGCGACCGGGTGGAGCTTCCGGCGGTTTGGGTAATCTTCGCTCTGTTCGCCGGCGGCGCGGCGTTCGGCTTTCTCGGCGTGATGCTGGCGGTGCCGGTGGCCGCGACCATCGGCGTACTGTGCCGGTTCTGGCTGCGCCGCTACCTGAACAGCCCGCTGTACCTCGATCCGCCCGCCGCCTGATGCCGTATGAGCGCCTGCAACTGCCGCTGCCGTTTCCGCACCGGCCCGGCTACGCGGCGCTGGACTTCCTGTCCGACGACTCCAATCAAGATGCCCTCGCCTGGCTATCCCGCCCGGCCGACTGGCCGGATCGGCGGCTGGCGGTCTGGGGCCAGGGCGGCTGCGGCAAGTCGCATCTGCTGAACATTTGGGCGCAGCGCTACCCGGCGGTTCTTCTCCCCGGTCAGACGCTGCGCGAGCTGGATGGCGTGCCCGAAGCCGGAGCGATTGCTTTGGACGATGCCGATACCGTCGCGGATGAGCACACCTTGCTGCACCTGCTGAATACGGCGCGCGACCGCGGCTTGTTCGTGCTGCTGTCCGGCCGCACCTCGCCCGCGCGCTGGCCGGTGCATCTGCCGGACCTGTCGAGCCGGCTGAAAGCGATTACGGCGGTGGAAGTTCAGCCCCCCGGGGACGCGCTTCTCCGCGCCCTCCTCCTGCGGATGGCAGCCGATCGGCAGCTTCGGATGGGGGAGACTGTGCAGGAATGGCTGCTGCGGCGGCTGCCGCGTTCGCCGGGCGCGCTGCGTGAGGCAGTCGCGCGGCTGGACCGAATGAGCCTGGCCTGTCAACAGCCGATAACCCGGGCGCTGGCGGCGCGGGTGCTGGAAATGCCCGAAATTCCGGTTGCCGATGCGGATGAATTTTTCATTTCAGCAGAAGCCCCCTCGCCGCGGCTCGCCGGCTTCCTGTAGGGTCGGGATTCGCAAAGCAGAGGATGGCGAACCATGGCGCTCAAAGGCGAAGTCACTGACCTGAGCGAGCGCTCCAGGCCCGCCCCGGCCAAGCCCCGTTCCGGCAAGACTCCGCTGGCCGCCGGCTTCTCACCGAAGCTGGTCAAGGTGGATGCCGAGCGTGACGCGGCCGCTCGCCCCGGCGGCCCGGACCGGTTTATCAACCGGGAACTCTCCTGGCTCGACTTCAACCACCGGGTCCTGGAGGAGGCTGAGAACGTTCGGCATCCGCTGCTCGAACGGCTGCGCTTCCTGTCGATCAGCGCGTCCAACCTGGACGAATTCTACTCGGTCCGTGTCGCCGCGCTGATTGGCCAGATGAAGGCGGGGACGACGCATATCTCGGCCGATGGGCGCACCGCGCTGCGGCAGCTTGCCGACATCAAGGTCCGGGCGGAGAGCCTGCTGGCGGATCAGCAGCGGATCCTGCGCGAGCTTTTGGGCCTGCTGCGTGCGGCGGGGCTGGAACTGTGCAGCCGGGACAACCTGTCGGAGGCGGACAAGACCTGGCTTGAGGCATGGTTCATGGAGCGGGTGTTCCCCGTGGTCACGCCGCTGGCGATCGATCCGGCGCATCCGTTCCCGTTCATCCCGAACATGGGCCTCGTGCTGGCCCTGCTGCTGGTGCGTGAGGAAGACGGCCAGGGCATGCGCGCCTTGCTGCCGCTGCCCAGCCAGATCGAGCGGTTCGTCCGGCTGCCAACCCCCGAGCCCGGCGGGCCGATCCGCTTTATCCTGCTGGAAGACCTCGCCATCCTGTTCCTGGACCGGGTGTTCCCCGGCTTCCTACTCGCCGGCAGCGGGATGTTCCGGCTGATCCGCGACACCGACGTGGAGTTCGAGGAAGAGGCCGAGGATCTGGTCCGCTCCTACGAATCCGCGCTCAAGCGCCGCCGCCGCGGTGTCGCGATCCATGTCGAGATCAGCGAAGCGATGCCGGCCGAACTACAGGCGCTGGTGATCGACGAACTCGACGCCGAACCGGACGAGGTGCACGACGACCAGCGCCTGCTCGGCCTGACCGACCTCAGCCAGTTGATCGTCGATGATCGGCATGACCTGCTGTTCGCGCCGTATACGCCGCGGTTTCCCGAGCGAATCCGCGATTTCGGCGGCGATTGCTTCGCTGCGATCCGCGCCAAGGACATCATCGTCCATCACCCGTACGAAAGCTTCGACGTCGTCGTGCAGTTCCTGCGGCAGGCGGCGCAGGACCCGGCGGTGATCGCGATCAAGCAGACGCTGTACCGCACCAGCCGCGACAGCACGATCGTCAATGCGCTGATCGAAGCGTCGGAAGCCGGCAAGTCGGTCACCGCGATGGTCGAACTGCGCGCCCGCTTCGACGAGGAAGCGAACATCCGCCTCGCCCGTCGCATGGAGGCGGCCGGGGTGCAGGTGGTGTTCGGCTTCACCGGCCTGAAGACCCACGCGAAACTGTCGCTGGTGGTGCGGCGCGAAGCCGGGGCGATCCGGTCCTACGCCCATTTCGGCACCGGCAACTACCATCCGATCACCGCGCGCATCTACACCGACCTCAGCTTCTTCACGACCGATCCGGCGCTGACCCGCGATTCGGCGCGGCTGTTCAATTACATGACCGGCTACGCCAAGCCGGAGCGGATGGAGGAACTCGGCTTCAGTCCGCTCACTACGCGCAAGATACTGCTGGAGCTGATCCATGCGGAAATTGCGTTCGCGCGGGAGGGCAAGCCGGCCGGGATCTGGCTGAAGATGAACAGCCTGACCGACGTGGAGCTGATCGACGCGCTGTACGAAGCATCCGGCGCCGGGGTGAAGGTTATGGCGGTGATCCGCGGCATCTGCTGCCTGCGGCCCGGCGTCCCCGGCCTGTCGGACAATATCCGCGTCAAGTCGATCGTCGGGCGCTTCCTGGAGCATGGCCGGATCATCGTCTTCGGCAACGGCCACCTGCTGCCAAGCCGCCATGCCCGGGTCTACATCAGCTCGGCCGACTGGATGGAGCGCAACATGGACTGGCGGGTCGAGACGCTGGTGCCGATCCATAATCCGACGGTGCATGCTCAGGTGCTGGACCAGATCATGGTGATCAACCTGAAGGACTCGCTGCAATCCTGGGAGCTGAACGCCGAGGGCGCCTGGACCCGTGTGGACCCGGGGCGCAAGGAGATGTCGGCGCACGACTACTTCATGACCAATCCGTCCTTGTCCGGCCGCGGTTCGGCTCTGCACGGCCCGTCCGTTGCGGCGCCTGTTGCCGGGGTGCCGTCGCCGGTCGCCGGTATCGGCGCCGCGGGGCTGCCGGGCATCCGCAAGCAGGACCGCTTTAACCAGGATTGATGCATGCCGTTTGCACCTCCTCCCAGCCTGCCGCGATGCGGTGTCGTCGATCTCGGATCCAATTCGGTCCGGCTGGTGGTTTACGAGGGCCACACCCGCAACCCGATGCCGATTTTCAACGAAAAGGCGGTGCTCCGGCTGGGCAGCGGATTGCAGACGACCGGGCGGCTGAATGAAGAAGGGGTCGGGTTGGCTTTGACGGTGCTGCACCGCTATTACGCGGTCGCCCGCGCCATGGGGTGCGACCCGTTCGAGGTGCTGGCCACCGCCGCCGTGCGCGACGCGGCCAACGGAGCGGCATTTGTGGAGGCACTGCAGCGGCGGATGCCTGGCGTGACGATCCGCATACTTTCGGGGGTCGAGGAGGCTGCGTTCTCGGCCGATGGCATGGTCTGCGGCATTCCCAGCGCGGACGGGATTCTTGCCGATATCGGCGGCGGCTCGCTGGAGGTTATCCGGCTGGTTGGGGGCACTCAGGGGCCGTCGCAGACCTTGCCGTTAGGCGTGATCCGGTTGGCGGAGCGATCTGCTGGCGATCTGATCAGGGCGCGGGCGATTGCCGAGACGGATATGCAGACGGTTCCCTGGCTGTCGCATGCGCCGGGCAGCGACCTGTATCTGGTGGGAGGCGCGTGGCGGGCGCTGGCGCGAATCCATATCGCGCAAACCAATTATCCGCTGGCCATGGTGCATCACTACACCATCGGCCGGGAGGAGGCCCGGGATCTTGCCGGGCTGCTGTCAACCGCCGGCCGAAAGGTGCTGGAACGTCTCCCGGGCGCGCCGCGCCGCCGGGTGGACGATCTGCCGTTTGCCGCCGTCGTGCTGCGCCGGCTGCTGCGGCTGACGTCGGTGCGGCGGGTGGTATTCAGCGCCAGCGGTCTGCGGGAAGGCTGGTTCATGCGCCGCATGCCGAAAGAGATCCGCCAGCAGGATCCGCTGCTGAGCGCGGCCTGGGAGATGGCGGCCCGGCACGGCCGCGACCCCTCTTTGCCGCCCGCGCTGGTAGAGTGGACCCAGCCGCTGTTCCGGGGGGAGCCTGCCAACGCCGCCCGCTTGCGCGAGACGATGTGCTGGATGTCCGATATCGGCAGCCATGATCACCCGGAATTCCGCGCCGAACAGGCGTTCCTGCGGGTGCTGCGCCAGCCGGGCATCGGGCTGGATCATCATGCGCGGGCGTTCCTGGCTTTGAGCGTCGCGCTGCGGTACGAGGCCGATTCGGCTGCTGCATTCCTGCGGCCCGCCCGGCTCCTGCTGGATATCGAGACCGCGACTCACGCGGAGGTGCTGGGGATCGCGCTGCGGCTGGCCTACACGCTGTCGGCCGGCACCAAAGATTTGCTGGCAGCCACGCAGTTGCGTATCGATGGACCGCGGCTTGTGCTGCACCTCAAGCCGAACAGCGGTGTTTTTGCCGGGGAGAGCGTCATCCGGCGGCTTGAGCGTCTGGCCCAGGCGCTGGGACTGCTGGCGGACGCCCGGGAGGGACTCGCGGATGTCTCGGCCGAGTGACGATACTGAACTGAATCGCCCCGGAGGTATCCGCTTTCTCCGAGGCGATTCTTCCAGCTTGACGATCAGCGATTGACGCCGGGGCTCAGGCGCTCGGGGCGTTGTGCTTTGACGAGCCTTCTCCCGACAGCACGGGAAGGCCGAGCAACGAGGACAGCGGGGTCGGGTCGTGGCTCAGCGATGCCTTCGCGGTCTGGTTGTCGGACAGCACCCGCCAGCCAAACTTCTTCGACAACGGTGCGGGTTCATCGGAAATGATGCGCCAGCCAGCCCGCGACGACAGCGGCGCGGGATCGTCGGACAGCAGCTTCCAGCCGAGCAGGTTCGACAGCGGCGCGGGGTCGTGGCTTAGAGACGTCCGCGACGTCTGGCTGTCCGACAGCGTCCGCCAGCCCAGCCAGGATGACAATGGCGTTGGATCGTCGAGCAGCACCCGCCAGCCGAACTTTGAAGACAGCGGCGTTGGATCGTGCGAAAGCACCTTCCAGCCGGCTGCGGAGGACAATGGAGCCGCCGAGTCCGTTGAGCTTGCTGAAGCTTTCGGCGCGTTCGGCCCGCGCTCGACGGTATCTGGAACGTCCGTGATATCGGTCTCGACCGGGCCGAATGTGTCGAGGATTTCGGCAGCCTTGGCAGCCTTGCCGAATGAGGGAAGAACTGTAACGACGGATTTGCCGCGGCTGACCGCTTCGGCGTAAACCTTTGCCCGGGCGGATGATATCCCGCCCCTCGTGAGAGCGCTTACGGTCGCCTCGGTGTCATGGCCATTCGGGGTGACGATGTTGATGTGCTCGGGCGCGAAGCTGTAGCTCTTGAGCTCTCTGGCGGCGGTTTCAGCTTTCTCCGGGGAGTCGTAGATACGGCTGACAGTCACAGGCATTGCACGTCTCCGTTCACGGTTGGAATTACCGACGTGATGTAAACGCGCCCCGCGATTTCGCGCCGGGTGGTGGCGAGAATGTGAAATTTGGTGGAGCTTGTATGCCTTGCGCAAGGAATAGCCGATCGCGCACGAAGCCGTATTCCTGTCGGCGCCAGGTTGTTAATGATACGGACGTCTACAAACGGCTGGAGTCGGTTCCGCGGCCAAAGATCAAGAAGCTTCCGGGGCCAGCGGTGGCCTTCGGCGGCCGATCAATCCTTGTCCCGGGTCAGTAGGCCGAGACCGACAAGAGCGGCGTCTATGCAGTGGCGCTTTCGCAGCGGACGCAGCTTCAAGGCGGAGGGTGATTGCCACCGCTCCGCCTATTGCCCGATTCCGATCCGCTTTCAGGCGGAAACGCTTTACGACTTGGACAGCACCGGCCAGCCGAGTTTCGACGACAGCCAGGTCGGGTCGTCGATCAGCAGCTTCCAGTTGTATTTGCTGGAAAGCGGCGTCGGGTCGTCGGACAGCAGCTTCCAACCGAACTGCTTCGAAGCCGGGGTCGCGACGTCGGACAGCAGCTTCCAACCGAACAGCTTGGAGGCCGGGAACGAGTCGTTGGCAAGCAGCGACCAGCCGAACTTCTTCGACAGGCCTAACCGGTCTTCCGACAGCAACGGCCATTTGAAGTAGTTGGACACCGGATGGGGATCGTCCAGGAGCTTCGCCTTGGGGCCGGTGGAGGTGAACGGCGACGCAGTCTCCGCATCCTCCACAACGAGCTCATCGCCGTCGGTCGGGCTGAAGCTGTTGAGTATCTGGGCGGCCTCGCCGGCCTTGCCGAACGACGGGCGAACGGCGACGAGCGATGCGCCGCGGCCAATGGTCTCAGCATACGCCTTGGCGTTGCTGGCCGGCACGCCGAACGCCGTGATCGCGGCGACGACAGCGTCGGCGGTTTTGCCCTCGCTGCTGACGAGGGTGATCTGGTCGTCGGAGAAGTAGCTGCTTTTCAGTTTTGTTACCGCACCCTTCGCATTCTGAGGGGTGTCGTATATCCGGGTTGTGATTACGGTCATTGATCCGCACTTCCGTGAAAGGGGGCAGAACATTGCTAACCCATTACCCGCCCGGCTTCAACCCACTATGTCCACTTTGGTTGACGTATTTGATGCGTGACACATCGGCGGAGCGGAACCAGGGCCATCAAGCCACAAAGACCACGCAACCTCCTGCCCGGCGTCGGATCGCCCGCCTCTCGGCTCGCGCTCAAACGGCCGCCGTCAACGATCGTGCCGGACGGCACGGCTGCGGCTGGCTGCCGCGGCAACCGGAGCACTGAACAACGCGCAGGCCGGTCGCTCTGCCGAAAACGCCACTCGCCCCGTACCGCCCACCTACCACCGCAGGAATTTGCTCTTCACCAGCGTCGGGATGCCCAGCAAAGAGGACAAGAGGGTATTGCCCGTCAGCGTCGGCAGGCCGGCAAGGCCGGAAAGCGATGTGGTATCCTTCGTCAGAGTCGGGATGTGCAACGCCGAGGACAGCGGCGTGGCCTGCGGCCGCAACCAGCCCATGTCGAAGAGCGCCGACAACGATGCCTTGTCGCTCAACAGCAGCTTGATATGCAGCACGGAGGAGAGCCGTGCCTTTGCGTCGATCAGGACCGGCAGGCCGATCAACGCCGAAAACGCCGGAGTCCCTTTGATGAGGGCCGGGATACCCAACACGTTCGACGCGTTCAGGCTCTCCGGAATGCGCAATGCAGAAAACACGGTTCTGCCCCGCTCAAACAGGATGGGTATACCCAGCACGGCGGACAGCGTTGCGGTGTCGTCCAGCAACAGCGGCAGAGCGAGAAGCGACGATGCCGGCGTGGCGTCGTCCCATTGCCGCAACGGCTTGTATTCCTTGGGAGGGACGCCGGTTTCGATTGGATCGTAATTATCAAGGATCGCAGTGGCACGGCCGGCGGTGCCGAACGGGGCGCGGACCGTGACCAACGTCGCGCCGCGGGCGATACTCAGGGCATAAATGGCAGCCTCGGCCCTGGGGATGAATCCGGCCGCCACCGCGCCCACGATCTCATTGAATTCGGCCGCCGCCGCGTTGGCCCCTGTCTTGTAGCCGCCCAAGTAGGACACGACGGTGATATCCGCGTCCTCAAAGCGATACGTTCTGAGTTCGTTAACCGCCGCCACGGCATTTTCCTGGCTGCCGTAGACCCGCGTGATAATGTCGGCCATGACGTCACCCTTTCTGTTCCACGTGAACACGGTGTCGTGACACGGTTTTCACGCTGCGGTAATCTTACAGAATACAACCGGCCTGGGAAGATGGGTGTCATCTTCGGTGGACACCTTAGACCGGATCCCACCCGATCACGTCTCCGGATCGATCCAGCGGCATGAATGAGGCCTTCATCGCTGGAATGCCGTGCTCCGCGATGGTCTCCGGCGTCCAGCCCTCGGAGCGATGAACGATCCGTATGGGCCGTGGCGAGCTGAACAGGATCAATTCGTTCATCCGGGTGCCGAAGACCTGCCCGTTGACGTCCTTCGCCGCGTCCGAGGACAGGTAGACCGCCATGGGCGCGTTCTTGTCCGGCGTCATCTGCTGGATCTTCGCCAGCCGCGCCTGCTGCTCCGGCGTCGAGGCGGGGATCGAGCTGGTCATGCGGCTCCATGCGAATGGCGCGATGCAGTTCGACCGCACGTTGTAGCGCTGCATGTCCAGCGCAATCGACTTCGACAGCGCGGTGATCCCCAGCTTCGCGGCCGAGTAGTTCGCCTGGCCGAAATTGCCGATAAGCCCGGAGGTGCTGCTCATGTGCACGAAGGTGCCGCTTTCCTGCTTGCGGTAGTGTTCCGCCGCGGCACGGGAGACGAAGAACGAGCCGTTCAGGTGGACGGCGATGACGGACAGCCAGTCGTCCTCGGTCATCTTGTGGAAGATCACGTCGCGCAGGATGCCGGCGTTATTCACCACGGCGTCGATGCGGCCGAAATGGTCGAGCGCGGCCTGGACGATCTTCTGCGCGGAACCCCAGGTGGAGACGGATTCGGTGCAGATTTCGGCGGCGCCCCCGGCCTGCTCGATCAACTGTTTGGTCTGCTGGGCCGGGCTGGCCGAACCGCCCTCACCGGTCAACGAGGCGCCGATATCGGCGACGATGACCCTGGCACCTGCCGCCGCCATCATCAGGGCGATTTCCCGGCCGATACCGCCGCCCGCGCCGGTGACGACCGCGACTTTGCCTTCCATCATGCCTGCCATTGTTTCCTCCCTGCCGTGATAGTGGCAAGGCTATGCGGGACGGCGCGGCTTGTGAACCCGCGCGGGTTTTGCTTGACCTGGCGATCGGACGTGAGTACACATCTGGTGCCCACAAAAAGGGGGTTCACCAATGCCTCACGACGACTACCCGCTCCCGGAGAAGGTCGGCGTGCGGGAATTCCGGGAAAACATGACCGGGTTTCTGCGTCAGGCTCGCCAGGGGACTTCGTTCTTGATCACCTCGCACGATGAAGTGGTGGCTGAAATCCGACCGCCCGCACAGGCGCAGCGCTCGCCGCGCCGGCCCGGGGCGTTGCGCGGCAAGATCCGCATGGCGGCCGATTTCGACACTCTGCCGGCTGATGTCCTGGCCGCGATGGAGGGCGAGGGGGAGTGAAGCTCCTGCTCGACACCCACGCCTTGATCTGGTGGCTGTCGGACGATGACCGGATTGGCCCGCAGGCGCGGGCGCTGATCGCCGATCCGGGAAACGATGTTTTGGTCAGCGTGGTGTCGCTGTGGGAGATCGTCGTAAAGGTGCGTGTCGGCAAATTGGATTCCGACATCCGCGAGGTTATCGGTGCCTGTGACAAGGGCGGCTTCACCTCGCTGGATGTGCGCCCGCACCACTTGAAGCTGCTGGCGACGCTGCCGACGCACCACCGGGATCCATTCGATCATTTGCTGATCGCGCAAGCGATCGCCGAGGATGCCACGTTCGTGACCGACGACCGGCACGCCGGCAGGTACCCGGTGCGCGCGGTGCCTTGCGAGTGACCATCGCTGCGGAAAGCGCCTAGCGGCGGCGCCACGCCTGGGTTGTGCGATCCACCAGCCCGCCCGCCGCTACTTGCACCAGCTTGGCGCTGCTGGTTACGCACAGGATCATCACCGCCATGGCCGCCGCGGCCGATGCCTGGCCGGCCTCATCCATGCTCACCACCGCCACCGAGGCTGGCTTCGTGTCCGGTCCGTATAGAAAGATCACAGCCGAAACCGTGGTCATGGCGTTGACGAACACATAGACCGCGATGTCGAGAATCGCCGGCAGGCACATCGGCACCGTCACCGACAGGAAGGTCCGCCAAACCGGCACCTTCAGCGAGGCCGAAGCGGCCTCGAATTCCGGATCGAGCTGGCGTATCGCCGTCGTCGCCGTGAGATGGCACACCGTGTAGAAGTGCACGATGGAGTTCAGCACCAATATCGCCAGGGTGCCGTAGATGAAGCCGAGCGGGTTCCAGGGCTCGTTGAAGAACAGGATATAGGCGAGGCCGAGCACCAGGCCCGGCACCGCCAGCGGCAGGCCCACGACGAAGCGCAACACCGGCGTCAGCCACCAGCCCTTCGGTCCGCGCTCCATCAGATATGCCACGATGAACACCATCACCGTGCCAATCAGCGCCGCCATGCCGGCCATTTGGAGGGAAACCAGCAGCGACCCCCAGCCGGCGAAGTCAAAGCGGCTGAATTCGTAATTCCGCAGGGTCAGGGTCAGATTGTACGGCCAGAACCGGATCAGAGACCCCCAGATCGCGATGCCGACGATCAGAATCAGCAGGAACGAGACGACCAGCACCAGCCCCAGGGCGATGCGGTCCCGCATGGCGCGCGGCCGCGGCACGTACGGCACCGCGCGCCCGGACAATGAACCGGATTGCTGCCGCCGGGCCCAGGTTTCCAGCAGAAAAGCGCCGATGGCGGGCAATAGCAGGACCATGCCGACGACGGCGCCCATATTGAAATTCTGCAAGCCGACGACCTGCTTGTAGACATCGGTCGCCAGCACGTTGAAGTCGCCGCCGATGACCTTGGGAATGCCGAAATCGGTGATCACCAGGGTGAACACCACCACCGCCGCCGACACCAGCCCGAACCGCGCACCCGGAAGGGTCACGGTGTGCATGATCCGGCCGCGCGAGGCTCCGAGCACCTCGGCTGCCTCATAAAGCCGCGCATCGGCCGTGCTGAGCGCCACGGTCAGGATCAGCATGGCGTGCGGAAACGTGTAGAAGATCTGCGCCACGACAATGCCGACTGGCCCGTAGATCGAGCGGCCGAACAGGGGCGTGAGAATCCCCTGGTTTCCGCACAGGTAGATCAGCGCCAGGGCAGGCAGCAGCGAAGGCGCCAGCACGGGCAGCAGCGCGATGGACCGGAACAGCGGCCGCGCCGGAATGCAGGAACGGGTCAGCGCATAGGCGTAGCCGAAGGCCAGCGGCACCACCACCAACGCCGTGACCGATGCCGTCCAGACGCTGTTCCACACGGAGGACAGCAGGGCCGGCGTGGTCACATAGGCCGCGAAGTTATCCAGCCCTACGAAGTTCCCATCGCGGTCCTGGAAGCTGCGCCACAGCAGGAAGCCCAGAGGCAGCACCAGCGCCGCAGCCAGTGCGACGGTTGCCACCCACATCCCGCCGCGCATCACCCGTTCGTCGGCTGACAGCTTCGGAACGACCAGGCCTCCGGCGGGCAATTCCGCCGGGCCGGAAACGGTAAGGTCAGACATAGCCCGGGAACACCAGTGCTCGGTCGGACGGGATCAATATCGAAATCGGCCGGCCGAAGTCGATGTGCAGCTCGTTCAGCCGGTCCGACCGGATATCGGCCTCGATCACCGCATCGCCGGCCTGCAATCCCAAACGGCACACCGGCCCGAGATACTCCAGGCTCGCCAACTCCACCTGAAGCGCGCCATCCGCGGGCGTTGCGCCGGAGCTTATCAGGACATCCTCCGGGCGGATGAAGATCTTCACCTCGGTGCCCGGCGTCAATTTGTCCGCGGCATCGGCGCGCAGCGTCTGTCCTTTGGCATGCACCGTCCCGCCGTGCTGCACCACCCCGTCAAGCTGCGTACTGCGGCCGATGAACCCTGCGACAAATCCGCTCGCCGGCCGCCGGTAGATCTCCTCCGGCGTCCCCACCTGCTCGATGCGTCCGCGGCTCATGACTACGAGACGGTCGGACACGCTCATCGCCTCCTCCTGGTCATGCGTCACCATAATGGTGGTCACGCCCAGCCGGCGCTGCAGCGCGCGGATTTCCGAACGCAGATGCAGGCGCACGATGGCGTCCAGCGCCGACAGCGGTTCATCGAGCAGCAGCAGCCCCGGCTCCGCGGCCAGCGCCCGTGCCAGCGCCACGCGCTGCTGTTGGCCGCCCGACATCTGAGCCGGATACTTCGTTTCGTGCTCGCCGAGGCCGATCAGCGCGATCAGTTCGCGGACGCGGTCTTTGGCGCGCGACCGCGGCCATTCGGGGCCGCGCAGGCCGTAGCCGATATTCTGCGCGACGGTCATGTTGGGAAACAGCGCATAGGACTGGAACACGATGCCGAAGTCGCGCTCCGACGGCGGCAGCGCCGTGATGTCCTTGCCGTCCTGTATGATCCGCCCGCTGGTCGCCGGATCAAGTCCGGCGATGGCGCGCAGCAGCGTAGTCTTGCCGCAGCCGGAAGGGCCGACGAAGCTGACCAACTCACCCGGCAGGATGTCCAGCGACACGCCTTCGAGCGCGATGAAGGCTCCGAACTTCTTCACCACATGCTCGATGACCAGATACGGCACGGCGGGCGCTGTCACAGCCGGTCCGGCGGCAACCTGACTGGCTGGAATCGAACTGATCGTCGTCTGCGACATCGCCCTACCTCCTTCCTGAAAGTGCGTTACTTCGGAGCCGACTTGCTGTCGAAGCGCCTGGCCCATTCCTGCAGGATCGCGTCCCGGTTGCGGGCGATCTCCTCGAAATCGGCCTGCACCAGCCGTTGCGCAAATTCCGGCGGATAATTCTCCACCGACGCCTTCACGCCGGGCAGCGCCAACAGGGCGTAAAACTTGCCGAACAGCTTGTTGGCGTCGGGGCTGACGGAGAAATCCGCGAGACGCCTGGCGGCGTCGAGGTTCTTCGTCCCCTTGACGATCGCCATGCCTTCCAGGTCGTAGCCGACGCCATCCGCCGGCACGATGATGTCGATCGGCGCACCCTGGTTCTTCAGTTCAACCGCGCGCATGTCCAGGCCGATGCCGGCGGCATATTCGCCGCGTGCCGCATTGGTGCAGGGCGCAGAGCCCGAATGCACATAGGTGGCGATGTTCTTGTTCAGTTCGGTCATGAAGGCCCAGCCGGCCTCGGTTCCGTCATGCGCCAGCCAGCCGGCGACGGTCAGGAATCCGGTGCCGGACGAGTTCGGGTTGGGCATGACCACCTGCCCGGCGAAAGCCGGCTTCAGCAGATCCGACCAGGTCACGGGGGTCGGGATATTCTTCTGCCTGGCGACGATCGTGTTGAAACAGATCGCCGAGGCGAACGCATCCATGCCTGTCCAGGTGGTCGGCGACTTGCTGGACCGGAAGCTCGGGCGCAAGTTCTCCGCTCCCTTTGGGGTGTATCCTTCCAGCATGCCGAGTCCGTCCATCTGCATCAGGCTGAACGCCGACAGACCCCAGATCGCGTCGGCGCGGGGATTGGCCTTCTCGGCGATCAGCCGGGCGGTGATCACACCGGTGCTGTCGCGCACCCAGGCGATCTCCACAGTCTTCAAGGCCGCCTCGGCGGCCGCCTTGTAGGGCACGAGCTGCTCGTTTTCGAGCGCGGTGTAGACCGTCAGCCGCGTCTTTTGCGCCCGGGCGGGTGCCGAAAGGGCGACCAACGCAAGGGCGGCGGCGGCGATGGAGATAAGGCGGCGCATGATGGCGGGAGTCCTTGTCTATAGACACGCGGGCCGAGCATGGCTCGCGCCGCGATGTCGCGATGGCATAAACAGACGCAATTCGTAGCAAGCGGCTTCCGCGAGGCATGTGATCGTTCTAAGACAAGTATTGTGTTCCGCTTGCGGAAGCTTTGCCGGCATCGGCTGAGCCGCCGGCGGAACGACAGCGGACCTATGCCGGAAGCGATTATGAGTGCCGATGCAATCGTTCCGTCGTCGCGATGACGGAGCCTGGCCGCGGGCCGGGGTCACGGAGGGCGGGGATAACAGCCTCTGGACTACGGCGCGTAGTTCGGTTCGCCGAACTGCCGGGGGCCAATGCAATCCCGGAGTAAGTTCGGTCAGCGCAGGGCGGCGCGAGAACCCGCTAACGCGCCGGAAAATCGTTCCCGAGATGACGACCCGGCCCTTGACGCTGCCTTTCGGATGCGCCATCTCTGCATACAGGACTGAACCGGTCCTATTACCCGCAACGGGCAAAAAGCGAGGGTTCGCACGCCATGCTCCGGCTGTCGAAATTGACAGACTACGCCGTCGTTGTGCTTGTGCGCCTCTCCGACACCGAGGGCGTGCAGACCTCGCCAGGGCTTGCCGCGGCCACGGGGATACCGGAGCCGACCGTCGCCAAGGTGCTGAAGACACTGGCCGCGAGCGATCTTGTTTCGTCGCAGCGTGGCGCGCGTGGCGGGTATCGCCTGAACCGCGACCTGTCCGCGATCCCGATTGCCGATGTCATCGCGTCGATCGACGGGCCGATCGCCTTGACCGCGTGCGTCGAGGGCTCGGGTGCAGGGTGCGAGTCGCAAGGCCTTTGTCCCATGCGGGGCCGCTGGGATCCGGTGAACGACGCTATTCATAAGGCGTTGTCGTCCATCAGCCTGGCCGACATGCAGAGGTCGTTACTCCCAGCCTTCCGCACACCCGATCGGGCGCACCCGGCCCTGTTTCAAGCTGCCGCCGAATAGGATTTTGCCATGGCCGCTGTCACCGAAACGCTCGACACCGTTCAGTCCGTTACGCAATCGGGCTACAAGTGGGGGTTTGAAACCACTATCGAGATGGACTTCGCACCCAAGGGCCTGAGCGAGGACATCATCCGCCTGATCTCCGCCCGCAAGGAGGAGCCTGAATGGATGCTGGAATGGCGCCTGAAGGCCTACGCGGCGTGGCTGAAGATGGAAGAGCCGCATTGGGCGCGCGTTGATCATCCGCCAATTGATTATCAGGATCTGCATTATTACGCCGCACCGAAAAAGAAGGCCGGGCCAAAAAGCCTGGACGAGGTCGATCCGGAACTTCTCAAGATGTATGAGAAGCTTGGGATTCCCCTGAAGGAGCGGGCGATCCTGGCCGGCGTCGATCCCGATACCGTCGAGGACCGTCAGGTCGCGGTGGACGCGGTGTTCGACAGCGTCTCCGTTGCGACGACGTTCCAGGCTACGCTGCGCAAGGCCGGCGTGATCTTCTGTCCGATCAGCGAGGCGATCCGCGAGCATCCCGATCTGGTCAAGCAGTACCTCGGCACGGTTGTTCCGACTGCGGACAACTTTTTCGCCGCGCTGAACAGCGCCGTGTTTACCGATGGCAGCTTCGTCTACATCCCCAAGGGGGTGCGCTGCCCAATGGAACTGTCCACCTATTTCCGCATCAATGCGCGCAACACCGGGCAATTCGAGCGGACCCTGATTATCGCGGCCGAGGGCAGCCATGTCAGCTACCTTGAAGGCTGCACGGCTCCGCAGCGGGACGAGAATCAGTTGCATGCTGCCGTCGTGGAACTGATCGCGATGGACGATGCGCAGATCAAATATTCCACCGTACAAAACTGGTATCCGGGCGATGCCAACGGCAAGGGCGGCATCTACAACTTTGTCACCAAGCGCGGCGCCTGCCGCGGTGCGCGGTCGAAGATTTCGTGGACCCAGGTGGAGACCGGCTCGGCGATCACCTGGAAATATCCGTCCTGCGTGCTGCATGGCGAGGACAGTGTGGGCGAGTTCTACTCGGTCGCGGTGACCAACAACCACCAGCAGGCCGATACCGGAACGAAGATGATCCATATCGGCAAGGGATCGCGCAGCACGATCATTTCGAAGGGCATCAGCGCCGGGCATTCCAACAACACCTACCGCGGTCTGGTGCGGATGCTGCCGAGCGCCGCCAACGCCCGCAACTTCACCCAATGCGACAGCCTTCTTATTGGCGATCAGTGCGGCGCGCATACGGTTCCTTATATAGAAAGCCGCAACCGGACGGCGAAGGTGGAACACGAGGCGACGACGTCGAAGATCGCGGACGACCAGTTGTTCTACTGCCGCCAGCGCGGTCTTTCCGAGGAAGACGCCGTCGGCCTGATCGTCAATGGCTTCTGCAAGGACGTTTTGAAGGAACTGCCGATGGAGTTCGCCGTGGAGGCGCAAAAGCTCCTGGCCGTTTCGCTCGAAGGATCAGTGGGATAATGCCGATGCTGGAAATTCGCGGCCTCGCCGCATCGATCAACGAAAAGCCGATCCTGAAAGGCATCGATTTGACGGTGCCGGCGGGGGAGGTGCATGCCATTATGGGGCCGAACGGTTCCGGCAAATCAACGCTCGGCTATGTGCTGTCGGGGCGGGAGGATTTTGCAGTCACCGGCGGGACTGCAACGTTCAACGGCGTCGATCTGCTGACGATGGAACCGGAGCAGCGCGCGGCGGCGGGTTTGTTCCTGGCGTTTCAGGCGCCGATTGAATTGCCCGGGGTGAACAATGCGAATTTCCTGCGGACGGCGCTGAATGCGATCCGCCGGGCGCATGGCGAGTCCGAACTCGACGCGGTGCAGTTCCTCAAGCTGGCGCGGGCCGAAACGAAGCGGCTGGCGATGCCGGATGACATGCTGAAGCGCAACGTCAATGTCGGCTTCTCCGGTGGCGAGAAGAAGCGCAACGAAGTGCTGCAGATGGCGCTGCTGCGGCCGAAGCTGGCGATTCTCGACGAGACCGACAGCGGCCTGGACATCGACGCACTGAAGATCGTTGCGGACGGCGTGAACGCGCTGCGCCGTCCGGAATTTTCCGCGCTGGTGATCACGCATCATCAGCGGCTGCTGGATTATCTCGTGCCCAACAAGGTGCATGTGCTGTTGCATGGCCGGATCGTCCGCAGCGGCGGTCCGGAGCTGGCGAAGGAACTGGAAAAGAGCGGCTACGCCGAGCTGATCGCGGAGGCGGCATGAGCACCGGCGCCGCGGGTTTCCTGGAGCGGTATGACAGCGTCTTTGGCAAGCTGCCCGGCGATTCCGCCTTGCGCGCCGCCGCCGCCGCCGCGTTCCGCAGCGCCGGCCTGCCGGGCGGCGGCCGGGGACGGCGGATCGAGGCGTGGAAATACACCAGCCTCCGTCCGGTCGCCGACGCCACATTCCAGCGCGAGGCGCCCCCCCGGCATGAGGCGGAGACGATCCTGGCCGGGCTGCCGCTGCCGGGTGCGCCTCGCATCGTCTTCGTCGATGGCGCGCTGCGGGACGATCTGTCCCGCCCCCCCGCATTCGGCGTCGCGCGTTTCGCGCAACAGCCCGACTTCGGCACGCTGACCTGGCCGGACCGGGAGCCGATGGTCGCGCTGAACACGATGCTGGCGGAAGACGGCGCCGTGGTGGATGTGCCCGCGGTGCACGACGGCGGTGTGGTGCAGCTTGTCAGCATCGCCTCCTCCGATGCCGATTTTCATCCGCGCCACAGCATCCGCCTTGGCAAGGGCGCGCGGCTGACGCTGGTGGAAATTTCGGTTGGCCAGGGGACGTATCTGCTCAACACCGTGGCGGAGATCCATGTCGCCGAGGGAGCGACTTTGACGCATATCCGCTTGCAGGACGAAGCGGCCAGCGCGTTCCATGTGTCTACCACCTATGCCGATGTCCAAGCAGGCGCGACTTATGACAGCTTCACCCTGAATATCGGCGCCCGGCTGTCGCGGACCGAGGTGCATGCGCAACTGACCGGGGCCGGCGGCGCCGCGCACCTGAATGCGGCGCAGCTTCTGACCGGTTCGCAGCATGCCGATTTCACATCGGTCGTTGGACATGTCGCTCCCGGCTGCCAGTCCCGCCAGACGGTGAAGAACGTGCTGGCAGGACGGTCGCGCGGCGTGTTCCAGGGCAAGATCGAGGTCGCCCGTCAGGCGCAGAAGACCGATGGTTACCAGATGAACCAGGCGCTGCTGCTGTCGCCGGATGCCGAGGTCGATTCCAAACCCGAACTCGAAATCTTTGCCGACGACGTGAAGTGCAGCCACGGAGCGACCGTCGGCGAACTGGACGCCGAGCAGATGTTCTACCTCCGCAGCCGCGGCGTGCCGGAGGCGGAAGCCCGCTCGATCCTGGTGCGCGCCTTCCTGGCCGAGGCGCTGGATGCGGTTGCCGATGAAACGATCCGCGCGCGGCTGGAAGCCGCTGTCGAGGGCTGGTGGGAAAGACAGGCAGCATGAACGTCGCGATCAATCCCGCTGCGCTGGACATCGACCGTATCCGCGCCGATTTCCCGATCCTGACGCAAACCGTTCGCGGCAAGAAGCTGGTGTTCCTCGACAGCGCCGCCTCCGCGCAGAAGCCGCGCGTGGTGATCGACGCGATGGTGAACGCCATGGAGACGCAATACGCCAACGTCCATCGCGGCCTGCACTGGATGAGCGAGCGGACCACCGAAGCCTACGAAGCCGCCCGCGACGCCGCCGCCGCGCTGATGAACGCAAATGACCGGTCGGAGATCGTAATCACCGGCAACAGCACCGGCTCAATCAATCTGCTGGCGCATAGTTACGGGCGCGGCGTGATGAAACCCGGGCAGGCGGTGCTGATCTCCGCCATGGAGCATCATTCCAACATCGTGCCGTGGCAGATGCTGCGGGACGCGCACGGCATCGAGCTGCGCGTGGCGCCGATAACCGATGCCGGCGAACTCGACATGGCGGCGTTCGAGGCTTTGCTGGAAGACGGCAAAGTCGGGCTTGTCGCCATCACCCATATGTCCAACGTGCTGGGCACCGTCACGCCGGCGGAACGCATCGTCCGCCTCGCGCACGCGCACGGCGCGAAGGTGATGTTCGACGGCTCGCAGGCCATCGTGCATCGCAAGATCGACGTGCAGGCTCTCGGAGCCGATTTTTACGTCTGGACGGGCCACAAGCTGTATGGCCCGACCGGCATTGGTGTGCTGTGGGGCCGGAAGGAACTGCTGGAGCAGATGCCGCCGTTCTTCGGCGGCGGCGACATGATCTCGTCGGTTACCTTTGAAAAATCCACCTGGGCCGCGGTGCCGCATAAATTCGAGGCGGGCACGCCGGCGATCCTGGAAGGCATCGGCCTGAAGGCGGCGATCGATTACGTGCAGTCCATTGGTTACGACGCGATGGCCGCGCACGAGGAATCGCTGACCGGGCACGCGTTGGCCCGGCTGTCGAAAATACCCGATCTGCGCATCATCGGACAGGCGCAGGACCGCGGCGGCGTAATCTCCTTCGTCCTCGGCAAGGCGCACGCCCATGATGTCGCGACCCTGCTCGATCGGCAGGGCATCGCCGTACGCGCCGGGCATCATTGCGCCGAACCGCTGATGCACCGGCTTGGCCTCGACAGCACCGCCCGCGCCAGTTTCGGGGTGTACACGACGCACGGCGAGATTGATGCGTTGGCGGACGGGCTGCTTCGGGTGCGGGAATTCTTCGGATGACGCAGACAGAAGCCTTCGACGATCTGCGTGATCTGTACCAGGAGGTTATCCTTGACCATAGTCGCAGGCCACGTCACGCCCAGCGGCTGGAGGCGTTCGACGCCACCGCTAAGGGCGACAACCCGATGTGCGGGGACCGCGTGCAGGTCTGGGTGAAATACGATGGCGACGCGGTGGGCCGCATCGGCTTCGAAGCGCGGGGCTGCGCGATCAGCGTCGCCTCGGCCGATCTGATGGCGGAGACGGTGCAGGGGCGGGGCAAGGCGGATACCCGGGCGCTGTTCGAGGCGTTTCGTACCCTCGCGCGCACCGGCACCTGCCCGGACTGCGGCGGGGCTCTCATCGACCCGCTGGAACGCCTGGCCCCGCTGGCCGGAGTTCACGAATATCCATCCAGGGTGAAGTGCGCCACCCTGCCCTGGCACGCCCTGATCGCCGCGCTGGATGGCACCAAGGAGGCTAGCAGTGAATGAGATAACGCCACCGACCGCGTGGACTCCGGACGGCGAAAAGCCGATGGCGGCGGCATCCAACCTGCCGTCGGAGGACGCGCTGATCGAGGCGATCGCCTCGGTCTACGATCCGGAAATCCCGGTAAACATCTATGACCTCGGCCTGATCTACGTGGTCGAGATCGCCGACGACGGCGCGGTGAAGGTTGAGATGACGTTGACCGCGCCGGCCTGTCCAAGCGCGCAGGAACTGCCGGAGCAGGTGCATCAGGCGATCATGTCGCTGGATGGCGTGACATCCTGCCATGTGGAGACGGTGTGGGACCCGCCATGGGACCCGTCCCGCATGACCGACGAAGCCCGGCTGCAATTGAATATGTATTAGTCCATCGCGAATTAGGCTGGATCATGAGCACAACAACGACCGCCCCTCGCAAGACCCGCGAATTGCCGCCTCTGATGACCCTGACCGACGCCGCCGCCGCACGGCTGCGCGGGCTGTATGAGAAAGGGGAGAAGGGAAAGCTGCTGCGCATCGACGTGAAGACCAAGGGCTGCTCCGGCATGTCCTACGACATGTCCTGGACCGACGCGCCCGCGCCGAGCGACGAAATCGTCAAGGACAAGGACCTGACCGTCCTGGTGGACCGCAAAGCCTCGCTATTCCTGATTGGCACCGTCATGGATTACGAGGTTAAGAATATGACGTCCGGCTTCACCTTCTCCAACCCGAACGAGAAGGGCCGCTGCGGCTGTGGGGAAAGCTTCCATGTCTGACCGGTTCGATGGTAACACCGCTTCTTGAAGCAACGCAAATCGCATCCCCCGGTTTATTCCCTGTCCGGTTGGCAAATGCCATCGCAGGGAGGCGTGAATGAACAATATTATCTATATCGTGGGGCTTGTGGTCGTCGTTATAGCGGTGTTGAGCTTCTTCGGTTTGCGTTGACGCTGGATTGATCGAGCAGCACGTGGCCGGGCCTCTGTCCCGGCCATTCGCGTTTTTGGAGCCCTGGAAGATGTCCTGGCCGGGCCGTCCCAACCTCCCGTTAACCGACATGGACTGTCCGATGCGCGACGATGGCATCGGCCCGGGCAACCCCGGGAACATGCGGCAGCGTTCTTGCGGCGCGACCGTCATCTGCGTGCATTGCCGCGAAAGGCAGGATCGCCCGGCAGAAACTGTCGGGCTACATCAATGGACCAGGATTGCTGCGGCCACCTTGTCGATCCCTGTAGCACCGGCGCCGTTCGATCAATTGTTGGCACCGAGGCACGACGTGGACTCGATGCGTATCAGACAACTCTCCCTCTAATAATAGTGGAACTGCCGTTCAACCGGGTTTGACTACTACATGGGGCCTGCCGCACGAAACTGTGCCTTGGTAGAGGCTGTGAAATCTGATCTACTTGGCGTTGCATTGACTGAAGCATCACATGTCAATGCAGAGTAACAACATGCCTGTACGGGCATTCCAAATGGATGGTCGATGTCACACGCCGCTGCCAGGCACCTTGGGGACAGACAGGGCGTTAGCTCCCCGCTCCTGTCTATCGATTTCGCCATTGCGATAATGTTCATTGCGATATTCGCAATGGGGGTGCAAGCTTTCCAGTACCATGGCGCGTTAGCAGAATCCGACCTGTACCGCGTTCTCGTCGGGATGATGGATGGCGCGGTCAGCGGCACGGGTCTGTCAAGCGATCTGCACTACGACCGTGAATTCGGGTTCGGCTATCTGGCCGCATTCTATGCGTTCGTCGATCCGCACGTGTTGCGAGACCCCGATCGCCTGATGGAGGTCATGAATCGCATCGGCATCTGGGCCATTCTGCCCGGGCTTTTGTTGATGTGGTGGGCAGTGCGTTTGATCCACGGCGCTCGGACCGCCACCATCGCCATCGTCGTGTTTGCGCTCGGCCCGATGGTCCCGGAGCTGGCCACATCAGGCCATCCGGTGCTTCCCATGTTTGCCATCCTATGCGCCGGCGCGGTTTTGCTGTTCCTGCCATTGAACGGCTGGAAGGCGGTGGTCGCCGCTGCTGCCGGTGGCGCACTTCTGCTGGTGGGCATGACCGTGCGGGGCGAGCTTTTCCTCGCAATGCCGTGGATTGTGCTGTCGCGCGCCGATACGCGGTCCCTGCGCGGATTCTTCGTATCCTGCTTGCTGCGTTCAATCGCCCCGGGCCTGGCACTGATCACATTTGTTATCCTGCAGCACCAAATTGAAACCGTCATCAATAGCGCGCTGGGTACGACGGTCAGCGGCTATTTTGTGGAATCCTATTCCTTTGCCACGATCGCACCCGGCCTCGTTTACATGGCGGTGGGATGCGGTTTCGCAACCATAGCGGCGGCGGCTGTGGCCCTCCTGTATCTGGGTTGGTCCGCACGGTCGGTAGACATCGCGCCGCGTCCACCCCTCGGGGAACTGCTCGGCCCCCTGGCGCTTATCATCGTGCCTCTCCTGTTCTTTCTGCCGAACCCGCAACCGACGCGGCATTTCCTCATGCCTCTTGCGGGCATGGCGATTCTCATCGGCATGGCGTTGGCCGGACGACTCGCCACCGGACGGCTCGCGGCCCTGGGGATTGCCCTCGGCATCGGCGTGGCGAATCAGGTATTGGCGGAGGGTGCCCGGCCGGCGCTGCTGCGCATCAACGAAGCCCACTCGCCCTATCTTCCGGTGCCGTCCGACTACCCGACGACGACGCATGCCAACCTTGGCTGGGAATGGCGACGCCACGCGGCGCTGGTCGATAAGCGGGAGCGGTGGCAGGCGTTGGGCGAAACGCTGCGCACCAGTTGCGATACCCATCTGATCGTTCTCAGCGACGAATCCGAGCAGTTGTTTTCCCGCCTGTATGCCGGCGGAACGCCCGTCAAAGCCAACCGGTTCATCTTTGCGGTCGATACGGGTACTTCGCCGATCAATCAGGCGCTGCGCTCGGACCGGAATACCGTTGTTGTCGGCGAGGGCGACAGCAAGCTCACCGGGTTCATCGGCGTTATCGGTCCCAGGACGTTCATCATCGTGGAGAAATCGCATATCTGGCCAGGCGACGCGGTGGCGGAAATCTTGAAGAATCCCGCCTTTGCAGACTACAAGATCGTTACTGATCCGTACACCTTATCGAAATTTGATAAGACGTCTGTTCCCGACGATCGCGCCGCTCACTTCGGTTGTCCCCTCTCGTGATCAGACGATGACAGAAAACGCCCTGCAGCCGTTGAAACAGCGTGCGTATCTCGGATCGGCGAGCGCTCCGTCGATCGAGATCTCGTCGTCCGGCCCTCGCCCGCTGATTTCCGTTGTCGCGCCGGCCCATAATGAGGCGGAGAACCTGGCGGTTTTCCACGATCACCTCAAACGGGTGATGGAGGACTTGGGTTATCCGTGGGAGCTGGTGCTCGTCAACGACGGCAGTCGCGATGCGACACTTCAGGTGATGGAATATCTCAGGGCGATCGATCCACGCATCGCGATCGTCGATCTCTCGCGCAATTTCGGCAAGGAAATAGCGACGACCGCCGGACTGGACCATGCGCGGGGAGCGGCTGTCATTCTGATCGATTCTGACCTGCAAGACCCGCCTGAGGTGATTCCGGAACTGGTCGCGGCCTGGCGGGAAGGGTACGATACAGTCTACGCGCAGCGCCGCGAACGCCGGGGCGAGACATGGCTCAAGCGCGCAACCGCATCGGCGTTCTATCGCGTCATCCGCCGTGCCACGCCGGTACCTATCCCTGCGGATACCGGCGATTTCAGGCTGATCAGCCGGCGCGTCGTATCCGCGCTTTCGGAAATGCGTGAACATCATCGCTTCATGAAAGGCTTGTTCGCCTGGGTGGGCTTCCCGAGTCGCGCTGTGTTGTACGACCGGCATCCGCGGCACGCCGGAACCAGCGCCTGGAACTACTGGAAGCTCTGGAACTTCGCGCTGGAAGGCATCACCAGTTTCACCACGATACCGCTGCGGATGGCGACCTATCTTGGCCTGCTGGTCGGCTTCGCGGCGGCCATTTTCATTCTGCAACTCGTTGTCCGCACCGTGCTTTTTGGCAACGAAGTCCCTGGTTACCCAAGCTTGATGGCCGTCGTCCTGTTCCTGGGCGGCGCGCAACTGATCACCTTGGGCGTTATCGGGGAATACCTCGGCCGCGTGTTCAATGAGGTCAAGCAGCGGCCGCTGTATTTCGTGGCGCAGCACTTGCCGAGCGGCGATACCAAGACCGGCGACCCGCGCCCGCCGTTGCAGGGTGGAATTGATCTGGGACCGCCAACGTCAGGCCGAGAAGGCGGATGATGCAGCCGATAAAGCCTTCCATCCCGTGCGGAGCGCGATGAAATACCGCCCTCAGCGTAAGAGCCATCAGAGTCGCCCGGCTTCTATCCCACCGTATCCTCCACCAACACCACATGCAGCCGACGCGGTCCATGCGCGCCCAACTCCAGCGTCTGCTCGATGTCGGCCGAGCGGGACGGGCCGGTGATCAGCATAACATTCCGCGGCATCGCGCCGATCTCCGCGCGCAACTTGTCCCACGCTTCCTCATAAGCACCGACGATCGCCGAGGCGCGCAGCACCGCGATTTCCGTGTCCGCCAGCAGGTTCAGGGTCACGGGACGATCCGGGCCGCCGGGCAGCATCAGGGTGCCGGTTTCCGCTATCCCGGCAAACGCGTGCTGGATACTGACCGCGTCGGTGCCCTCCGCCCGGCCCTCCCGGATCTCCAGCAGCGGCCGGGTTGACCAGGGAAGGGCCCGCAATTCCGGATGCGGCGCCATCACCAGCGATCCGGGCAGGTTTTGAGCCGCGAGGTAATCAGCCACCGCCCCCGGCACCTCGTCCATTTTGGCAACGCGGGCGACGGACCCGAACTCCTTCTCCACGTTCCGCACGAACAGATCGACTTGCTGAGGGTGCGGCAGCCGGGACCGCGCCGGAATCAGGTGGCGCGGATGCTCCGTCATGCGCCGGCGCAGCATCACCGCCTGGTGCTCCGGCAGCGGGCCGCGCTTGAGGCCGCGGCGGATGGCGGTCAGGATCGATTGCTTGCTCATCGGGCGCGCCCTGCCCGGGCGTAGCGGGCAAAGAACGTGTCGCCCTCCGGGGCCGGCAGATCGCGGCCGTCCGTCCAGCCGCCGATAAGCGGCAGGCTGGAGAAACGGCCTTTCTTGCGTCCCAGCCTCCCCAGCGCCACGGTCGACGCCCGTGTCGCCAGCCGATACAGCCACGGGCGGCGGGCGAGGAACGCCCACAGACCCATATTGGTCCGCGTCGCGCCCGGTGTCAGATGCCGCTCGAACTCCCGTTCGCGCCAATGGCGCATCAGCTTGGGCAGCGGGATCTTCACCGGGCAGACGCTCTCGCACTTGCCGCAGAAGGTGGAGGCGTTCGGCAGATGCCCCGCCTTGTCCACGCCGATGAGCCCGGGAGTCAGGACCGCCCCCATCGGCCCCGGATACACCCAGCCATAGGCATGGCCGCCGACGGCGCCGTAGACGGGACAATGATTCATGCAGGCGGCGCAGCGGATGCAGCGCAGCATCTCCTGGAATTCCGTTCCCAGCATGGCCGAACGACCGTTGTCGATGAGGACGACGTGGTATTCATCCGGCCCGTCGAGGTCGCCCGGCCGCCGCGCGCCGGTGGAGAACGTGGTGTAGACCGAGAAATCCTGACCGGTGGCGGATCGCGCCAGAACCCGCAACAAGGAGGTCGCGTCCTCCAGCGTGGGGATGCATTTTTCGATGCTGGCGAGCACGATGTGCACGCGCGGCAGGGTCTGGGTCAGGTCGCCGTTGCCCTCGTTGGTGACGATAATGCTGCTGCCGGTCTCGGCGATCAGGAAATTGGCGCCGGTGATGCCAACGTCGGCGGCGAGGAACTTCGACCGCAGTTTCGTCCGTGCCTCGATCAGCACGTCTCGCCGCTCATGGAACGTGCGGTCCGCCGGCAGGTCGGTGTGGGCTTTGCGGAAGGCGCTTTCCCAGTCCTCCATATTGAGGTGGAAGGCCGGCGCGATGATGTGGCTCGGCAGCTCGTGCCGGAGCTGGATGATGTATTCGCCGAGGTCGGTTTCTATCGGCTGGATGCCGTGCTGTTCGAGGTGCTCGTTGACGGCGATTTCCTCGCCGATCATGGATTTGCCCTTGGTGACGGTGCGGGCGTTGGCGGCCTGGCAGATCGCCAGCACGGCGGCGCGCGCCTCCCCGGCATCGGCGCACCAGTGCACCTTGCCGCCGGATTCCAGGACCTTCGTCTCGTAGGCTTCCAGGTAGAAATCCAGGTTCGCCAGCGCGTGGTTCTTGATGTCACGCGCGGTGTTGCGCAGTTCCTCGAACTCCGGCAGGGCGGCGACGGCGGCCGCCCGGCGGGCGATGAAGCTGGGGCCGCTGCGGGCCAGCGCCTTCTGCAGTCCGGCATTGCCAAGGGCTTCGTGAGCGTTTTTCTTGAAGGCCGATGAGGTGGCTATGTGCATGGCGTTTCCCGGACGAGCGTTTGACTTTTGATAGCGCCCGCGGCGGCTCTTGGCCATGGGCCTGGCACGCGGACGAGGCTCTTATCTTCACATAAACTATCCTGGACTGACCCGGACAGCCGGACTCATGTGGCCCGGCGACGGCGACCCTCAAGACAACAAGTGTGCCGGCTGGCCCCGGTTCCAACCGCCGGTGCCGGCTCGGCACTGATACGTCCAGGGCGCCCCCAGGCTCACGGACAAATGTAGAGTTTGGTGCGGCCAACCATGCATCCGATGACTTGCCACAGTAATCCCCGGCCTGCAACGTGAGCGGCTGATTGCCCTGAAGGCACCGACCATGCCGCTGGTAGCGTTGCTTTTGCTGACTTGGGGGCTTTTCGGCTGTGCTGTCGTGGTCATGATGATCTACGGCGTGTTCGAGCATGTCGCGATGAATGATGCCGTGATGGCCGCGATCCTGGCAACCGGCACGACTTTCCTCGCCAGTCTGGCCACTTTCCTGGCATGGCGCGGGCGCCGCCGCGACGGGCGGCAGCGATGACAGTGCCGCGGCTGCCATGGGCGGTCTTGTTGCTTGCCGCTCCCGCGCTGTCCGGTTTCGCGGCCGAGCCTGAATCCGGCTGGCCCGTCACGGGCGGCGGTCCCGGCGGGGGCCACTTCACGCCACTGGCTCAGATCACCGCGGCGAACCTCGGGCAACTTCAGGAAGCCTGGGTCTATCGCACCGGCGACTATTCCCGTGGCGAGCCGGGCCATCGCGCCACGACCTTCGAGGCGACGCCGATATTGGCGCAGGATACACTGTATTTCTGCACGCCCTATAATCGGGTCATCGCCCTGGAGGCGGCGACCGGAAAGCTGCGCTGGGCGCACGAGCCCGACCCCGGGCTGGACCGTGCATACGACAAGCAGCATTCGCTGATTTGCCGCGGTGTGTCGTATTGGCAGGAAGCCGCGCCGGATCCGTCCCGGGCCTGCCAGACCCGCATCTTCCAGGGCGTGCTGGATGGGCGGCTGGAGGCGCTGGACGCCCGCACCGGAACGCTCTGCGCCGATTTCGCGTCGGGCGGCACCATCGACCTGAACAAGATGGACAACGGCGGTTCCGGAGCCGGAGTCGTCAACCTGACCTCGGCGCCGGTCGTGTTCGAGGATCTGGTGATCGTCGGCTCCGCCATCAGCGACAATCATGCCACCGCCATGCCGAGCGGGTTCGTCCGCGCCTTCGACGCCCGCAGCGGCCAGGAGCGCTGGCGCTGGAGCCCGATCCCGGAGGCGCTGCGCCAACAGACCGGGGCCGGCAATGTCTGGGCGCCCATGTCGGTCGACCCCGAACGCGGCATCCTGTATGCGCCGACAACCAGTCCCAGCCCGGACTACTGGGGGGGCCTGCGAGGCGATCCGTTGCCGGGCACCGACGCCGTGGTGGCGCTGAACGTCCGCACCGGGGCCGTGGTCTGGCAGTTCCAGACCGTGCACCATAACCTGTTCGACTACGACCTTCCGGCGCAGCCGACATTGGTCGATGTCGCGCGCGATGGGCAGGTCATCCCGGCGATAGCGCAGGCGACGAAGACCGGGTTTCTGTGGGTGCTGAACCGCGAAACCGGGGAGGCTGTTTTTCCCGTCGTCGAGCGCGCCGTGGCGCAGTCCGACGTGCCCGGGGAGCACTCGGCGCCGACGCAGCCGGAGCCCTTGATGCCGCCGCCATTGGCGCTGCAAAGCGTGTCGGATGGGGATGTCTGGGGCATCACGCCGCTCGACCGTGACGCCTGTCTTCGCCGCATCCACGGGCTGCGCAACGACGGCATCTTCACCCCGCCCAGCCTGCAGGGAAGCCTTGTGGTTCCGTATTTCGGCGGCGGGTCCAACTGGGGCGGCCCGGGGTATGATCCGAGATCGCATGTCGTCATCCTGAACGCGATGAATCTGCCCGGTTATGCGCGGCTGTTCCCCGCCGCCGACTACGCCGCGCGGAAGCGTGCGGGCGGCCCGGACGAGGTGGCGCAGATGTCAGGTGCGCCGTACGGGATGCAGCGGGGGCTGGTGCTGTCGCCGCTCGGGGTTCCCTGCACGCGGCCCCCCTGGGGCACGATTGCCGCCGTGGATCTGGATACCGGGCGGATTCGCTGGCAGCACCCGTTCGGCACGCAGCCGACTGGGATCCCGGGCCTGAATGCCCCGGCCAGTTGGGGCGCGCCGAACCTGGGCGGCCCTCTGGTGACAGGCGGCGGGCTGGTGTTCATCGGGGCCACGCCGGACGGGTTGTTCCATGCGCTCGATCTGGAGACAGGGGCGATCCTGTGGCAGCATGCGCTGCCGTTTCCCGGCGTGGCAACACCAATGAGCTTCCAGGCGGCCGACGGGCGGCAGTTCGTCGTTATCGCCGCCGGCGGGAGTATCCTGCTGCAATCGCCCATCGGCGACGCGCTGGTTGCCTTCGCGTTGACCGGGCCGAAGTGAGGCGCCCGAGGCGAAACAGGCCCGAGGCCCGCTTGAACAGCCGGCCACTTCTGTAGCATGAGTCGCGCGACGGCGCTGTTGTTTGTTGCAAATCGATCTACCGAGGGAACAAGGCCATGGCGCGCACCCACCGTATCGCGGTTCTCCCGGGCGACGGCATCGGCAAGGAAACCGTGCCGGAATCGCTGAAGGTGCTGGATGCGGCGGCGCGGCGCTTCGGCTTCGACCTGAACCTGACGCATTACGACTGGTCGTGCGAAACCTATAAGGACACCGGCCAGATGATGCCGGCTGACGGGCTGGACCAGTTGGCGAAGTCCGACTCCATCCTGTTGGGCGCGGTGGGGTGGCCGGGCGTGCCGGATCACGTCTCGCTGTGGGGGCTGCTGATCCCGATCCGGCGCGGCTTCGACCAATACGCGAATGTGCGGCCGTGCAAGCTGATGCCGGGGGTGCGGACGCCTCTGGCCGGGCGCACGGAGGCGGACATCGATTTCTACGTGGTGCGGGAAAACACCGAGGGCGAGTATTCCTCCGTCGGCGGCCGCATGTTCCAGGGCACCGACCGGGAGTTCGTCTCGCAGCAATCGGTGTTCAGCCGCACGGGCGTGGACCGCATCCTGAAATACGCCTTCGAACTGGCGATGACCCGGCCGAAGAAGCACGTGACCTCGGCGACGAAGTCGAACGGCATCATCCACACGATGCCCTACTGGGACGAGCGGTTCGCCGAGATGGCGGCCCAGTATCCCGAGGTCCGCACGGACCAGTACCACATCGATATCCTGTGCGCGCAGTTCGTGCAGCACCCGGATTGGTTCGATGTGGTCGTCGGGTCGAACCTGTTCGGCGATATCCTGTCCGACCTCGGCCCCGCGGTGGCGGGATCGATCGGCATTGCGCCATCGGCCAATATCAATCCGGAGCGGCTGTTTCCCTCGATGTTCGAGCCGGTGCACGGCTCCGCGCCCGACATCGCCGGCAAGTTCATCTGCAATCCCATAGGCCAGATCTGGTCAGCCGCGCTGATGCTGGAGCATCTGGGCGAGGCGGAGGCGGCGGCCGCGATCATCGCGGCAATCGAAACCTTGCTGCGGGAAAGCGGCCCGAAGACGCGCGATATGGGCGGCCAGGCCGGGACGGCGGATGTCGGCAGCGCGATTGCCGATCTGGTTGCGATCGGCTGAAACCTGCCGATCGCTTGACGGTCGAGGCACCGGGGTACGAGCCCGAGATCAGCCCTTGGGATCGCGGCAGGCTTATGCCGCTAACCCCAAGCAGCCTCATGCAGTTGCGCTGCGAGTTACGGCAGCTTGAGCAGGTATGCCACGGCGCCCGCAGTTCCGAACAAGATCCAAGCCCAAACAAAGAACGACATCGCCTTTCCCCCAACTTCGAGTATCATAAACTTGACTGGCGTAACCGCGCCGAAACGCAGACCGCGCAGAAACAATGGCACAAAGCTGGATTTTCGGCTATGGTTTTAAGGCAACCCCTCTATGCCGTAACACGACGGCGATGGCCGGGGCGGGACGCTGGATGTCCCAACCAGCCGTCGCTACTGCACAGTAGACCCCATAGTTCCCGTGCAGAGGATGAGGTAGGCATGAGGTTCGGCCTGATCTACGAGTTGCAATTGCCGCGTCCGTGGGACGAGGGGTCCGAGCACAGGCTCGTACATGACGCGCTCGCCGAGGTCGAAGCCGCCGATCGGCTTGGATTCGACTATGTCTGGGCCCATGAGCACCACTTTCTGGAGGAGTATTCGCATAACTCCGCCCCTGAGGTGTTCCTCGCCGCGGCAGCCGGACGCACCAGTCAGCGTCGGCGCGCTCGCCTTCGCCTTCGTCGATCCCGCCGAGGCGGCGAAATGGGCCGGCGAATACTACGCGATCATAAAATCCACGGAATGCGTGCCGATCGGCCATGCGGTGAATGCGAATATCGCGATGGCGACGGGATTTTCGGTGCATCACGACGAGGCGGAGGCGGTCAGGCGCGGCGGCGACGGCTTCCAGTTCTTCGGCTTCGCGCTTGGCCACCACTACGTCTATGTCGAGCACATCCCCGGCGTGACGAATGCATGGGAGCGGTTCGAGCGCGGGCGCGACGCGATGCCGCCCGCCTCAACGGCATCGGCACCCCCGCGCAACTCATCGATCGTCTTACACAATATCAGGATGCCGGGGTCGATCAGGTGATCTTCGTCCAGCAGGCCGGCCGCAACACGCATGCGGACATTATCGCCTCGCTGGAGTTGTTCGCAGCCGAGGTGATGCCGGTGCTGAAAGCCGATCAGGCGGCGCGCGACGCCCGCAGGCAGGCGGAACTGGCGCTGCATATCGGGGCGGCTTTGAAACGGAAGACGTGGATGCGCCCGCTCGCGCCGGACGCGGTTCCGCCGATACCCGCCTACGGCTGTTCGGTTGTGGCGGGCGAAGGGACACCCAACGGGCTTTCAGCGCGACGTGGCGGCGGCATCAACATCCCGAGCGAGGATCCGTCCGAGCGGGTGCGTGCGGCCGGGGATGATCAGCCCCGGCGCGGGATCAGAACGGTGTAATCCAGATCAAGCAGCACCGCCGGATGCGCTTTGCCATCCGCCCCCTGGTCCGGAAAATCGGCACAGGAATGATCCTTCGCCGCAACCGTCCGAATCCGAAGTGCCCCCAGATCCGCCCGCAGTGGCAGCTTCGTAACGATTTCCGACCAGGCGTAGATCGTATCGCCCGCGAAAGCCGGCGCAACATGCCGCCCGCCGTTAAGCGCCACCACCTTGAACGCGTTGGCGAGGCCATTGAACGACAGCGCCCGGGCGATGCTGATGATGTGGCCGCCATAAATCAGACGCCGCCCAAAGCGCCCGTCCTTCGCTGCATGCTGGTTGAAATGCACCCGGGCGGTATTTTGCCAGAGGCGCGTGGCGAGCATGTGCTCGGCTTCCTCGATCGTCACGCCATCGATGTGATCGAGCCGCTCTCCCGTTTCGTAATCGTCCCACAGAGCCTCGCTGCCGGCCAACGCCGTGTCGTAAGCCGCCAGGTCGAGGCCGGACGGCACGGCAATATCCTCCACCCGCACCGCCTCCGGCAGCACCGGCACGACCGGCGCGGGCGTCGGAGCGGCGCGATTCCGTTTCGGAACCAGAACCCAGCGGATATAGGACAGTACCACCTCGCCGCGCTGGTTGCTGCCCGTTGACCGCACGTAGACCACGCCGGAGTCGCCCTTGGCGGTCTCACGCACGCCAATCACCTCGGAGACGGTGCTCAGCGTGTCGCCGGGATAGACCGGCACGCCGAAACGGCCATCGGCGTAGCCAAGATTTGCGATCGCATTCAGCGAAATGTCCGGCACCGTCTTGCCGAAAACGATGTGGAACACGGCCCAATCGTCAATCGGTGCCGCGGGCAATCCGATGGCCTGCGCCAGAGCGCGGCTCGACTGGACAGCGAAGCGCGAACCGTAAAGCGCGGTGTGCAAAGACACGTCGCCCTCGGTGACCGTGCGCGGGGTGGCATGCACGATGGTCTGGCCGGGACGAAAATCTTCGAAGAAGTTGCCGGTTTTGGTTTTGGTGCTCGGCATGGCGGCTCCTCTGCGAGGCGACGGGCAGCGGTCTCAGGTGATTTCCAGCGGCCCCGCGACCACCTTGGCGTCGCGCAGCCGGCCAATTTCGCTGTCGCTCAGACCCAGGTCGTGGCTGAGAATTTCATCGGTGTGCTCGCCCAGCAGCGGCGCCCTCCGCGGCGCCTCCCGCCCCGGGGCGGCAAAGCCGATCGGCGAGCCGGGCACCAGATACCGGCCGATGCCGGGCTGGTCGAGTTCGGCAAACAGCGGGTTGGCCAGCGAGCAGCGCGGATCGTCCTCTACCATCTGGCGAAACGTCTGGTACGGCCCCCAGCACACCCCGGTGCCGTCGAACGCTGACCGCACCTCGGCGAGAGTCCGCGCCAGGCACCAGGGGCGGATCAGGCAGGAAATCGCCTCCCGCGCCTTGAACCGGTCGCCTTCGCGGTGGGCGAAGTCGAGCTCCAGCAGGCCACCCAGGGCTTCGAACTTCACCGCAAGACCCGTCGCGGTGCCAAGTTCCTTCCACATCCGGTCGGTCACCACCGCGATATAGATTAGCCGCCCATCGCGCGTCTCGAAGTGCGAGCCATAGGCGCCGAACAGGTCGTTGCCATAGGCGCGGCGATCATCGCCCGCGACCTGCACCTCGGCGATGTAGCCGAGATTCCCGGCCATGGCGAAAGCAATGTCGGCCAGGCTGACGCGCACCGCCTGCCCCTCGCCCGTCAGCCGGCGGTGCCGTTCGGCGGAAACCAGTCCGAGTGCCAGATTGATCCCCGCCAGCGCGTCCCACACCGGCATGACATGATTGACCGGGTTCGCCGCGGCGCCACCCCTGTCCGGGCCGGTGACAAACGGAAACCCGACCGCACAGTTTACCGTGTAATCGACGGCCGAGGTGCCGTCCGGATTGCCGATCAGCGTGGTCATGATCAGGTCGGGGCGCCGCTGGCGCAGTGAGTCGTAACTCATCCAGCCTTTGGTGGCCGGGAAATTGGTCAGGAACAGCCCGTTCCCCGGCCCCGACTCCGTGATCAGCGCCGCCACCAGCTCCTGACCCTCGGGCTTGGCGGTATCGACCGCCAGGGACCGCTTCCCCTTGTTCAACCCGGCCCAATACAGGCTGCGGCCTTCCGCGGTGACGGGCCAGCGCCGCGCGTCGAGGCCGCCGCGGACGGGGTCGAAGCGGATCACGTCGGCGCCCATCTGGGCCAGCGTCATGCCGGCCAGCGGCGCCGCCACGAAGGCCGAGCCTTCCACAACCCTCAGTCCGTTCAGGATGCCCGTCATAGGCCAACTCCCCTTGATGCAGGCACGAGGCAATCAACCATGCTTGATGAATTGCCGGGGAAACCGTACACTGACCCGGCCAAACAAGGAATACCCGTCGAAGACGGGACGCTGGCCGGGAAAGGATGCCGCCCACCGAACCGGTGCCGGCCGAGACTGATCGACCCGGAGGCCAAGGAGGAAGGCAGATCCCATGCGCAGCAAAATCGTAACGGCCGACGAGGCGATTGCCCTGATCCATGACGGCGACACGCTCTCGAGCACCGGCTTCGTCCAGACAGGCTTTCCCGAGGCCCTGCTGTCGGCGCTCGAACGCCGCTTCCTGGCCACCGGGACGCCGCGCAACCTCACGGTGTTCGCCGCGGCCGGCCAGGGGGACGGCAAGGATCTGGGACTCAATCACCTGGGACATGAGGGCTTGCTGCGCCGCGTGGTGGCCGGCAACTGGGGGCGGATGCCGAAGGTCCGGCGCCTTGCGCTGGACAACAAGATTCAGGGCTACAATCTGCCGCAAGGCACCATCTGCCAGCTTTTCCGCGATCTTGCCGGCGGCAAACCCGGCACGTTTTCGAAAGTCGGCCTGCACACCTTCGTGGACCCACGTTACGGTGGCGGGCGGATCAATCCGATCACCACCAAGGACATCGTGGACCTCGTCACGGTGGAGGGTGAAGAGTGGCTGTTCTACAAAGTCGGCAAGGTCAATGTGGCGTTCATCCGCGGCAGCACCGCGGACACGTTCGGCAACATCACCATGGAGCGGGAAGCGCTCACGCTCAACAACCTTGCAATGGCGATGGCCGCGAAGAACAGCAACGGCATCGTCATCGCCCAGGTGGAGCGCATCGCCGAGCGCGGCTCCCTGCCGCCGCGGCAGGTGAAGATTCCGGGCATACTCGTCGATTGCATCGTGGTGGCCGAACCGCATCAGCACAGGCAGACGCTCAACACCCAATACAATGGCGCCTATGCCGGCGAATACCGTGTCCCGCGCCCGGCCGTGCCGGCGGGTGCGGTTGACGAACGCAAGATCATTGCCCGCCGCGCCGCTTTCGAGCTGCCGCCGAACGGGATCATCAACCTCGGTGTCGGCATGCCGGAGGGCGTGGCCGCGGTCGCCAATGAGGAGCGTATCCTGCATCTGCTGACGCTCTCGGTCGAATCCGGGGTGGTTGGCGGCATCCCATCCAGCGGCGGCGATTTCGGCACCGGCGTCAACATGGACGCGGTGCTCGACGAGAACCAGCAGTTCGATTTCTACGACGGCGGCGGCCTCGACATGGCCTGCCTGGGCATGGCCGAATGCGATGCGGCCGGCAACGTCAATGTCAGCCGCTTCGGCGATCGTCTGAACGGTGCGGGCGGCTTCATCAACATCAGCCAGAACGCCCGGCTTGTGGTGTTTGTCGGGTCTTTCACCGGCGGCGGGCTGAAAGTGGCGGTGGAGGATGGGGAGCTTCGCATCCTGGAGGAGGGGAAGCAACGGAAGTTCCTCCAGCAGGTCGGCCAGATCACCTTCAACGGGCAATACGCCTATGATCGCGGCAAGCCGGTGTATTACGTCACCGAACGTTGCGTGTTCCGCCGGGCCCGGCGGGGCCTGGCGCTGATCGAGGTCGCCCCCGGCATCGATGTCGAGCGGGATATACTGGCGCACATGGAGTTCAAGCCGATCATCGGCGAGTACGGTATTATGGATCCGCGAATCTTCAGCCCGGAACCGATGGAACTGGCGGCGGAGCTGCTGAACATGTCGCTGCCGGAACGCGTCACCTACGATGCCGAGCGGAACATTCTGTTCCTGAATTTCGAGGGCATGTATATCCGGGTCGCCGAAGACGTCAAAGCAATCTGGGACATCTGCGAACAACGCTGCAAGGCCGCCGGTAAATGGGTCGGCGTCGTTATCAATTATGACCGATTCCGGATCGCCCAGGACATGATCGACGCGTATGCCGAAATGGACAGGTACTTCCTGGCACATTATTTTACCAAAATAACGCGCTACGCGACCAGCGCCTTCCTGCGCGCCAAGCTCGGTGAGGCATTCTCGCAGCGCAACATCGCCCCCCACGTGTTCGAGCGCAAGGAGGAGGCCCAGGCCTTCCTGGCCGCCAGCCGCGCCGGTGGGGCCGATGCGTCCGAAGCCAAAGGAGACCACGCATGAAGCTCCCCGCCGATTTCTACCGCCCGCTCGCCATCGGGGCGCCGGAGCCGATACGCCAACTGCCGGTCGTGCCCGAGCGCATGATCCATTTCTTCCCGCCGCATTTGCCGAAGGTGCGCGACAAGGTGCCGGAGCTTGTCGGCCAGGTGGACGTGCTGCTCGGCAACCTGGAAGACGCCATCCCGGCCGAGGCGAAGGATGCCGCGCGGGCCGGCTTCATCGAGGTGGCGCGCGCGGTCGACTTCAAGGACACCGGCTTGTGGACCCGCATCAACGCGCTCAACAGCCCCTGGGTGCTGGATGACCTGTTCCAGATCGTCGCGGCCATCGGCGGCAAGCTGGATGTGGTGATGCTGCCGAAGGTCGAAGGTCCGTGGGATATCCACTACCTCGACCAGCTGCTGGCCCAGTTGGAGGCGCGGCATCAGGTGCGCAAGCCGATCCTGATCCACGCGATTCTGGAGACGGCGCAGGGGGTGAAGAACGTCAACGAAATCGCCTCCGCCAGCCCGCGGATGCACGGCATGAGCCTGGGTCCGGCGGACCTTGCCGCCTCACGCGGGATGAAGACCACACGTGTCGGTGGCGGGCATCCGTCCTATGGCGTGCTGGAGGATGCGCGTGCGGACGGGGCGCCGCGCACGCTGTTCCAGCAGGATTTGTGGCACTATACGGTGGCGCGCATGGTTGATGCCTGCCTCGCCAGCGGCATCCGTGCGTTCTACGGCCCGTTCGGCGACTTCAAGGACGAACCGGCCTGCGAGGCGCAGTTCCGCAACGCCTTCCTGCTCGGCTGCGTCGGCGCCTGGAGCCTGCACCCGACGCAGATCACGATCGCCAAGCGGGTGTTCAGCCCGGAGGTGAAGGACGTGCTGTTTGCGAAGCGGATACTGGAGGCGATGCCCGATGGCAGCGGCGCGGTGATGCTGGACGGCAAGATGCAGGACGACGCGACCTGGAAGCAGGCGAAGGTGATCGTCGATCTTGCGCGGCTCGTGGCCAAACGCGATCCTGACCTGGCGGCTGCGTATGGGTTCGCGTAACGGCGCGGCGAGCCGCATGATGATGGTTTCCGGACAGATCGGCGGCAGCAGGCTGTAGTCGCGTCGCGGCAATTGCCGCTCCGGCCCCGGGGCGACGCATGTTTGGCCCCCTCGGCCCGCCCTGAGAACAGCCGATCGGCCTTGATGAATGGCCGTGTTGATATCGCCGCGTTCAACGTCCGAACGGCAAAACCTCGCGATCAACGGGACTGTCAGACAGTTCCCGGATGGGTTATCACACTCACAGGACCGAGGAACAGAGGACCCAGCCAACGATGGCCAAACCCGCTCATACGTCTCGCGCCCCGACCGAGTGGGACCGCGATGCCGCGCTGACCGCCGCGCGGATACTGCTGGAGATCAAGGCCGTCAATTTCCGGCCGGAGGAGCCTTACACCTTCACCTCCGGCTGGAAGTCGCCAGTTTATATCGACTGCCGGCGGATCATTTACTTCCCTCATGCGCGTGCCAAAATCTGCGATCTGGCGGTGGGCAAAATCCATCGCCATGTCGGCTACGAGACGATCGAGGTGCTGGCCGGCGGTGAGACCGCAGGCATACCCTTCGCCGCATGGATGGCGGATCGGATGTCGGCCCCGATGTCTTATGTGAGGAAAAAGCCGAAGGGGTTCGGCCAGAACGCCCTGATCGAGGGCGATGTGCCCGTTGGCAAGCGCACCTTGCTGGTTGAAGACCTGACCACTGACGGACAGTCGAAGGTTCGTTTTGCCAACGCCCTGCGTGATGCCGGCGCGATCGTGAACCACGCCTTCGTGATATTCTTTTATGGTGTGTTCCCCGGCGCGTTCGAGACGCTATCGAAAATGGATATTACCTTGCACAGCCTGTGCACCTGGTGGGACGTCCTGGACGCCTGCAAGGATCGGCCGTATTTCTCCGAGGCGGCGATGTCGGACGTGCGCAAATTCCTTGAAAACCCGGTCGCCTGGTCGGCTGCCCATGGCGGGATTTCGTCAGCCGAGGAAGCGATTGCGCGGAAAGCGGCGGCGGACGAATGATGCGGCCAACTGATCAACTTTCGATTCAAAGGACCGGTTGCTAACCTTACGCGTTGATGTATTCCAGGGCCGGACCCTACGTTGTTTCAGCGGCTGGCCGGCTAAGCGTCGGCATCAGGCTGAGGGTGGAAGATATCGGTTGGGATGTCTCTGAATGTCATTGACCTCGGTGCCGGCCAAGCGGCCAACGAGCCGGATCCTATGGCTGGACGGTCTGCGAGGGATTGCTGCCACCGCTGTTGTGCTTGGCCATTATTTTGAATCGATGGTGCACTTCCCGGGGTCGGACGTCGTCGATCCGGGCATCTTCGGAGTCGGAATGTTCTTTTTTATCAGCGGATATATCATTCCGGCGTCAGTGCGACCGCGGGATCGCCATCCGTTGGTGCGCTTTCTCAGTGCGAGATTTTTCAGGCTCTATCCGCTTTACTGGCTGTCTCTGGCCATCGGCACGGTTGTGTATGGCGTTGGGGCAGTTCCGGCGCTTGTGAACATGACCATGGCTCAGCGGTTTGTCGGTGTCCCCGACGTCATCGGCGCATATTGGACGCTTCAGGTGGAGCTGCTGTTCTATGGTTTCGTTTCCATAACAGTCTTGCTTGGCAGGTTCAACAGCCCGAGAGTCGTGGCGGCGGCGACGCTGGCAAGCGCGGGACTGGCTGTGACTTTCGGAGCCATCCGGTTCTTTCTGGACAGGAAATCTCCGATTGCGGTGCCGATCGGACTGTCGATGATACTGGTTGGAAACGTGTTTTATATGCTGCGGGAAGGATTGATTACGCCAAATTTGTTTGGCAAATTGTGTGCTATCGTTAGCGCGTGCCTGCTGATTTCGTTCTGTCTCGGATACAGCCGCGATTGGGGTTATAACGAAAATCCAACGCGGTTCGCGATGAGCTATAGCGTTTCGGCCGCCCTGTTCTTTGTCGTAGCGTACCGAGGTCGTTGCGGCCCACCGATTCTGAGCGGTCTCGGGCTGATCAGCTATCCGATATACCTTTTGCATCAGCCGATTCAAACCATCGCCGAATCTGTGCTTCATGGTCAGGCAGATTGGGTGGCGGGGGTGGGGGCATTCATCGCCGTCCTTCTGCTGGCCGTTCTGTCGCATCTGGCAATCGAAACGCCTGGCGTCCGTCTGGGGCGATGGTTGATGGGTGGGACCGGACAGCCTCTGACCTTATGGCGCCGGCAGTAGCGAATGCCTGGCTCAGGGAAACCCGACATGACCTATAGGCTGGCCGCACTGGCCGGGATCCTGATATGCGTCGCGTCCGGCAATGCCTCACCCGCATTCTCGGCCGAGGCGCAAAGCGCATCCGGGGTTCTGGATTCCATCGGCATGAACACGCATCTAGGTGCGGCGGATACCGGTCCTGGTGGCAACAGCTATGGCAACACTGAAAGGATCATCCGCGAACTGTCGTATGTCCGTGTGAAGCATGCGCGGGATTCGCTGTTCATCGGGCCGGATGTCAGCAAGCTCGATCTGGTACATCAACGTCTCGGCGTCAGGTTCGATTTGGCCTACGACTATTACGCCAAGGACGGGGGCGCGCCGAAGCTGGAGGCGGCAATCTCCAACATCCAGGACCACGCCGATCTTATAGAAGCCGTCGAGGGGCCGAACGAGCCCGACTGGTTCGGAATCCGTTACGATCGGGCCAAGGGCGCGGCCGCTGTCGTTGCCGCTCAGCGGGGGCTGTACGCGGCGGTCAGGAACAACCCAAAGCTCTCGGGCATCCCTGTCTATTGCCCCGCACTCAGCTACCCGGCCAGTGGCGGCATGGCCGACGGTCTGGGCAATCTGGCGTCCGTCTGCAACGCCTCGAGCTCGCACGCCTATGTCGAAAACATCACGTTGGGCACGTTCCTGCCATACGAATACCTGGAGCGCTGGACCAAATTCCCGCTTGCCTTCGCGCCGGGTCTGCCCCGGGTCATCACAGAGGGCGGTTGGCCGACGAATCCCGCCGATGTGCAGGGGGTCGATGAACCGACCCAGGCGAAGAATCTGCTTTTCTATGAGCTGGATGCATTCAGCCAGGGAATCCGGCGCATCTATTTCTACGAACTGTCCGACGACCAGCCGGACCCGGCCAACACCAAAACGGAATCTCATTTCGGGGTCTTCCGGCCGGATGGCTCCCCCAAGCCTGCGGCCATCATGCTGGCGAATCTGCATGAAATCCTTGGGGAGGGCAGCCCCCAACCGGGCAGCCTCGCCTACACGGTAGACGGTTTGCCGGAAACGGCCCACCAACTGCTGCTGCGCAGAGGCGACGGAACCTTCGTCCTGGCGCTGTGGAACGAGGCGAAGCTGTGGGACCGCAGCGGGCATCGCGCGCTTCCCCAACCGGGCACGAGCGCCACTCTGACGTTCGAAGCGCCTGTCCGCCGGGTTGAGGTCATGGATGCTTTGAACGGCGCGGCGATGACGCCTCCGGCCGAAGCGGCCCGAAAGGTTACTGTAACGATCCCGGACCGTGCGATCTTCGTGCTGATCAAGGCTGCCGCGCCGGGGCAGGGGCGCTAAGGCCGGGAAGGACGCTATCCCGGCGCACCGGGACCGGGGGCTGATGGCTCATCGGGCGGCCGAAGTGGCGCGGACCCTGCCGGTCTCTTGACGCGCCTGCCGGATTCGCGAAGCCTGTCCTGATGAACCGCTGGAATTTTAGCCGGAGCCTTCAAATGGCTGAGTTGCCCATCGGCCTTGCCGGAAGCGATAATGTGGTGGCGCCGCGCGGGGGCCGGATGAGGCTCGCACCCTCGACGCTTCGCATGCTGCTGGCCGGGGGCGCTGCCGTGTCAGTCTTGCTGGCCTGGTTCGTCACGCGAGGCGGCGCCCCGACCCCGGATGCGGAATTGACGCGCGTCCTGCAGTTTATGACGCTGGCCAAGGGCCTGATTGGCGCGGGCGCGCTCTGGCTGGTGTCGATCCGGTTTCGCTACCCGATCGCGCCGCATCTGGCCTTTTGCTACATCGCCGGTGGCGCGATCATGGCGGCCGGACCCGGCGCGATGTGGACAACGGCGCATATAATCTTAGGGTCATTGCTGTTCTATGCCGGCCTCGCGGCCATGGCAGTGCTCGGCTCGATCGACGGGGGCGCCCGGTCCAGCCTCGTCAGGCGCCGAAGCTGAAAGCCCGCGGCGGGATCAGATCACGGCTCGCAACACTGAAACCAGCGGATTGCGGTAGCGAACAATCAGCCGCCTGAGCAATGAAAACCGAAGCGCCGGCAGCACGAGAATCTGCAATGGAATGCGCCTGCGCAGCGGCAGATGCCGGGTGATGAATCGGAGATTCCGATACGCTCCGTCCTGATCCGCTTTCGTGCCCGTCTCGACCGCCTTGCGCAGCTCCGAGGCGGTGGAGCGAAAGAACCGTGGTGCGATCATGTTCCTGATATAGTAGCGGTCCCGATCGGGATCGTCCGGAAACTGAAGGATCAGCTTGCGGGCATAGGCGGCACGGCTGACGCCCATGCGCGGCGAGTAGGAACTGCTGCCCTGATGGATTCGCCACGCCGACAAAGGCTGGGTCAGGTAGATATTATCGTAGCCTGCCAGGAACAGGCGCAGAAACAGATCGTCGTCCTCGTAGCCGGATAGACCTTCGTCAAATCCACCGACGGCTCGGAATGCCTTGCGCGAGATCATGCAGGCGGAGGGCAGGACATACATGTCGTTCGCCAGACAGGCGAAGACATCGAGCTTTGGATGCTGCGTTTTCAGCCGGTCGAGGAATCTCCGGCAGACAATTTTGCCGTCGTCGCTGATCTCATCGAGGTTGCTGTATGTCCAGCCGACTTCGATCGATCGCGTCTCCGTAAACGGCTTGACCAGCTCCGCCAGGTGGTCCGGATACCAGAGGTCGTCCTGATCCAGGAACGCGATCAGGTCGCCATGGGCATGCTCGACGCCCAGGTTTCGCGCCGCCGACTGGCCGGCATTCTCCTGCCGCAGCAGTCGGATCGGACAGGTTTCAGCCAGGCGTTCGACGACCGCCGCACCCTCATCCGTCGAACCGTCATCCACGACGATGATCTCGTCGGGTGGCAGCGTCTGTCCCAGCACGCTGCGCAGCGCCTCCGCGATATACCGCTCGCCGTTGTAAAGCGGAATCACCACCGTCGTCAGCAGGTTGGTCCGGAGCACGCGCCGGCGATCCTGCTCCGGAACGGAGTTTTCCAGCAGGCCGAGATCGCGGACACAGGCATCGACCAGCGCCGTGTCTCCAAACCGCAGCGCGCCGCGCAGCGCTTCGGCGACGTGATCCAGAAATCGCGGGACGATAAGGTCGCGCACATAAAAACGGTTCATTGCCGGATCATCGGGAAACGCCGCGATCAGTTTCTGCGCGAAGATCATGCGGCTGACCGCCATGCGCGGCGAGAACGAGGCGCTTTCCGGGTAGATGCGCCAGCGCGACAGCGCTTTGTCGATATAGACGTTGTCGTATCCGGCCTGGAGCAGGCGGATGAACAAGTCGTCGTCTTCGTAGCCGGAAAGGCGCTCGTCGAACCCGCCCACGGCCTCCAGCGCCTGGCGTGAAATCACCGATGCGGATGGCAGGACGAACATGTCCTGGCGAAGGCAGTCGACAACGTTGGTCTTGGGATGCTCCGGCGCGGCCCGCGCAATCACCGACTGCGCAGCCATCGCTCCGTCGCGGTCAATCTTGTCCAGGTTGCTGTATGTCCAGCCCAGCTTGCGTGACCGCGGCTCCCGGAACGGCTGCGTCAATTCCGCCAGATGCTGCGGATACCAGGTGTCATCCTGGTCCAACAAGGCGATCAGATCGCCATGCGCGTGCCGGATGCCGAGATTGCGCGCGGAGGACTGGCCGCCATTCGGCTGCGACAGGATCGTGATGCGATGCCGCTCCGCCATGCGTGCCACGATCGCCGGACCGTCATCGCGGGATCCGTCGTCGACAACGATAATTTCGTCCGGCGGCAAGGTCTGTTGCAGCGCGCTGTGAATCGCCTCCTCGACAGTCCGGGCGCCATTATACAGCGGGATCACGACGGTGGTCAGCAGGTTGGTTCGCGACGGTGGGAGGAGGTCCGTCTCGCCGGCCAGGCGCTGCAATGCGTCGATATTGGCCTTGCTGACATCCGCCAGCGCAGTGTTGCCCGTGCGCAGCGCCTTTCGCAGTGTGTCGGCCGCGCGGTCCAGGAAGCGCGGGATGATCAGGTCGCGGGCATACGATGTGCCGCGAAAATCATCGTCAGGATAGGCCGCCACCAGCTTGCGGGCAAAGTTCATCAGCCCCGCCGCGACGTCCGGCGAAGACCAGGCGTGTTGCGGATCAAGCCTCCACCGCGCCACCGGCCGATCGATGAAGACGTTGTCATATCCGGCATCCAGCAGCCTGATGAACAGGTCGTCCGTCGCGTAGCCCGACAGAGTCTCGTCAAAGCAGCCGGCTTCTTCGATCGCTCTGCGAGCGATCACTGACGCTGACGCAGGAACATGAACCTCATGCTTCAGGCACTCGGCGATGCTCGTCTTCGGGTGCGGCACCCCGGGCGTGGTCAGCAACGACCTCGTCAGGCAATGGCCGGCCGCGTCGATCTCATCGACGTTTCCATACGCCCAGCCCAGCGGCCGCGTCGTCGGTTGGCGGAACGGTTCGGTCAGTTCGGCGAGATGGCACGGGTACCAAACGTCGCCGGGATCAAGCAGCGCGATCAGGTCGCCGTGCGCGCGGCGGATGCCGAGGTTGCGGGCTGCCACCACGCCGGTTCCGTCAGCCCTCACAACCGTAACCGCCAGCCGATGGGCGAGAGTTCGGAGGATGCCGGGGTCAATGTCCGTGCAGCCGGCGACGACGATGACCTCATCCGGCTGCAACGTCTGGCTCAGCACGCTGCGCAGCGCTTCGTCGAGATGACGGGGAACCTCGGGCAGCGGAATCACCACGGAGACCAGCAGATCGCTGCGCCCGGGGTCGCGCGGGCCGGGTTGTCCGGCGATATCCTGCATCGGCGCACTGTCCCTGCCGCCAGCATCGGGCAAAGCCGGGCCACCACAGCGCAAGGCGTACTTCATCGTCTCGGTTTCGGTATAAACAAACCGCGGCTGGACCAGGTCGCGGGTGAAATGCAAGCCGTCGGCCGCGTCAACGGGATATGGGCCGGCGAGCTCGCGCACAGCGGTCATGCGGTCGCCAGTCATCGCCGTAAGAGCCGTACCAACAACAGGTGTAAGCAAGCGTGTCAGAGGCTTGTCGATGTAGACGTTGTCGAAGCCGGCCTGATACAGCCGGATGAACAGATCGTCGCTCTCGTATCGGGCGGGGCGCTCGTCAAATCCACCGACGGCATCGAAGGCTTCCCGCGAAATGAGGGATGCCGAGGGCAAAATGAACAAATCCCGCCGCAGGCAATCCAGCAGCGCCCGCCCGGCGTGCGACGAGGTGGTCTTGCGGAGCGTGCCACGTGAAACGAGATTGCCTGTCTCGTCGATTTCATCCAAATCCCCGTAGGTCCATCCCAAAGCGGCTGGCTGTGGGAGACTGAAAGGTTCCGATAGCGCGCTGAGGTGATCCGGGTACCACAGGTGATCCTGATCGAGAAACGCGATCAGCTGTCCGGCTGCGTGCGCGGCGCCGAAATTGCGCGGCGAGGATTGGCCGCCGCCCGGCATATGCAGCAGCGTAACGGACAGCCCGGCGGCCGAGGCGAGCCGTTCGACAACAGCGGCGCCCACGCCGGCGGACCCGTCGTCAACCACGAGCACTTCCGCCGGCTGAAGTGTCTGGACCGCGATGCTGTCCAGCGCCTGCCGGATAACTCGCTCACCGTTACAGAACGGGATGATCGCGGAAATCGTCGGAATTGTTCGTGTTGCAGACGGCTTCATAACATCCTATGCGCCGTTTTCCGGCGATGTGATATGAGCGGGTATGACTGGCATCACGTCCCACCATAGCATCAGCCGACCCGATGTCGAAGATTTTGAATGTTCCGTGGATATGATTTTTGGGCCGAAGCGACCATTGCGGCCAATTGAAGGTTTCGCTACGATCGACCCGGCATAGATGGCGTGTGCCCGGAGTCGCACCACAACCGTTCGTCCGAGCTGAACAGCCAGCCCTTTTCGTTGACGAGACGCTTCGTTTTCCGGTCGTAATCAGAGCCAAATCCTGCGAAACAGGAGTCCCCGCAGTGGACCGCGTCTCAAGGCTTCTCGGAACCGCCACTCGTTCCTCTCGGATCATTGAGATCGGCGCTGGGTATTCCCCGGCCGCCCCAAAATCGCACGGCTGGAACACGCATGTTGTGGATCACACGACGCAGGAGGCATTGCGGGCGAAATACGCGGATGCCGCTGTCGACGTCCGGGCCATCGAGCCGGTCGACACCGTATGGCAACAAGGCCCCCTGCATGAAGCGGTGCCCGCTGCTCTCGTCGGTCAGGTCGACCTGATCATCGCCAGCCATGTGCTGGAGCATCTGCCGGACCTGATCGGGTTCTTCGCTTCCGCCGCCCGCCTCGCTGCCCCGAGCGGAATTTTGTCGATCGCGCTGCCGGACCGGCGCTATTGTTTCGACTGCTTCAGGCCGTGGACGACCACCGGCGGCTTGCTTGAAGCCCATCATCGCCGCGCAATCCGGCACGATCTTAAGACCGCATTCGATCATATGGCCTACTCCGCCGTGGTCGATGGGCGGCTCGGCTGGGGCGCCGAACCGATTGCCAGGCCGACACTCCTGGATTCGTTCGCCGCCGCCGCCGCCACGGCCGCATCGTTCAGCGACGGGATGCCCCGCCACTACCAGGATTACCATGCGTGGCAATTCACGCCGGCCGGTTTCGAACTGATCACCCTGGAACTGGGCGAACTCGGTTTGCTGGACTGGCGCATGGAAGAGCTCAACGGCCCGGAAAATTTTGAGTTCTTCGTATCGTTGCGGCGCGGCGCCGGACATCGGATGCCCGCCGCGGCGCTCCAGGCGGTGCGGCGAGACCTGTTGCTCCGCCAACTCGCCGAAACGCGCGAGCAGATCGATTTCATACTGGCGACGCCGGGTGGTCCGGTGCCGGCAGCCGGACAGGCGGAGGCGAGCCACCATGGTCTGGCAGCCAGACTGGCTGGGCAGGAGGTTCGCTTGAGCAAGATGGAAGAGGTCCTGGCCTCCGTCCAGGCGAGACTCAAGCCGGCGACTTAGATCTGCGCCTTCTCTCCGAGGCTGCCGGCCGCGCCGGCTTGCCATAAAAAAGGCCCCGGACGAACCGGGGCCCTTTCGACGAAACCCGACTGACCGGTCTTAGACCGGGGTGGTTGGGTTAGGGCCGTACAGGATGCTGTTTTTCAGCAAATCCGTGCTGCTCAGGTCAGTGAACGTTATCTTCGTGTTGTCGGAAAGCGCCAGAGTCACGCCCGCCCCGCTGACCGTGGCATTGCCCAGCACGCTTGCCGCCGATTGTGTCGTGTCGTAACCAACCAGCGCCAGTTTATCGCCAGCGTGGTAGTCGGTAATGATGTCCGCCGCACCGCCGGTCAAGGTGGCATTGAAATCGAACCAGTTGTCGCCCGAGCCGCCCGTAATCGTCTCAGACCCGGTTCCCGCAAAGAAGTTGTTGTTTGTCGAGGAGCCGCCGGCATCCAGGGTCTCATTGCCGGCTCCGGCGTTGAAGAGCGCAGCGCCGGCGGCGGTGCTGCTTGTAGTATAGGTCACGTCGCTGTCGGCACCGCCGAAGATCGTGCTGCCGCCGCTGCCGCTGCCGGCCGTTATCGTGCTGGCGTTGTCGGTGAGGTAGGCGGAGAACACCAGGCCACCGGAGCCGACGGTCACCGCTTCGGTGCCTGTGGGCGCACCGACAATGGTCGCCATGCCGGCGCCGCCGACGAAGCTCAGCGGGCCGGTGCCGCCGAAATAATAAGAACGCGAGCTTCCGCCGGACGCGTCCACGGTCTCCGCGCCGGAGCCGCCAGCCAGCGTGTCCGCGGCGGCCAGTGTGCCGTTGGAGCCGGTGAGATCCAGGGTTGTTGTGCCCGAGCCGCCAAAGATCACGGCGTTGTCGCCGGATACGGTGGCGGCCAGGTCGGTGCCAGCCGAGGAAATCGTCACCGCGTTGGCGGTTACGTCGGCAGTGATCGAACCGGACGCTCCGCCGAGGATGCCCGAACCGTCGCCCGAAGCGTTGATCGTCGTTGCGCCGCTTGCGGCGACGATAAGATCGGTGCCGGACGAATAGATCACGTTGCCGCCGGCCGTCGGATTGCTGACAACGATATTGCTGCCTGCGGTGCTGACCACGCCGGAGCCGTTGGCGAAAACGACGCTGTTGCCGTCACCGGTCTGGATCAGATAGCCGTTGGTGCCAACGACGGTGTTGTTCCCGGTCGTCCCGGCGACCGTGCTGTTTGATACATTGAATTGGCCGCCGCCGTCGCCGACCAAAATCGCGACGCCGCTTCCGGTCACGGTGGTGGCCTGGCCGCCGGTGTCATAGATATATTCGTAACCCGCCGTCTGGACGTCAATGTCGGCGGACGATGTCAACTGCAATATCTGGGTCGCCCCAGCGGGCGTTGTCGGCGCCCCGGACACCGCTCCGGCAGTGGTCGTCAAATTGGTCCCGCCCGGGAGTGTCGCCAGCAACGCCCCGATCGCTTGCGCGAGATCCGAATTTGCGCCGGCTGAGGAGCTCAGCGTGATGGGGGGCTGAGTGCCCGGAGCTCCAGAGCCGGGTACTGTTACTACGGTCATCGTCCACTCCGTGTATGCGCTTTGGCGGCGGGCCAAAGGCGGGGTCAAGTCATTGGTCGAATGGGTGGCATAAGACCGCCGATTGCGCAGACCGCCCTCCGGTGGCGGGCTGCGCCGTTAGCTTCCGATATGCACCGACTGGCACCAACATACGGGAATTTGAACCATTGGCAAGCTAAAATATTGCGTAATCAGCCTTGTTTCACAATGTCTTGATTTGCAGCGATGGCTGCTGAAAAGCTTCCCACCTTACCCATTCTTACCCATTCTTACCCATTCTTACCCACCTGCTCAGCCCGCCCAACATGGACCTGGCGGGTTATTATCATCGATACAACAACCTTGGGATGTATAACCCGTATGACAGACCCGCGTCGCGGGATTTTTCGCGGAGCGCGGGTGCCAGCTCTCCGAAACCTGCTGGCTGGGCCCGTCAAACCGCAACTTCATCGTGCAAACAATGCTCTTGACGAGCGCGCCGCCGTCCGGGCGGCAGCTGATCTCCGGACCAAGTGTTCAAGCCGATCTTCCGCATTTTCGTTGCGTCACGATTCTTGTTGGCCCTAAACCTGACGCGCGGGACGGATTGGCCCGGGTGGATTGGTGTGGACGGTTGCCCCTTGGGATGTCATGACGCTGCCAACACGGAGAGTACCGGATGTCTACGACAGTTGACAGCGACATTGTTTCCTTGCTTCGCGGGCCGAGGCACGATGTTGTCCTTGCCGCGTTGCACCGTATCCTCAAGCCGCGCACCTATCTGGAGATCGGGATCGAAAAGGGCGAGACCTTGCGCCTGGCGCATTGTTCGACAATTGCAATCGACCCGGCCTTCGCCATCGATCAGGCTGTCCTCGGAAACAAGCCCGAATGCCTGCTCTACCGAATGCCGAGCGACCGGTTTTTCGAAAAGCATGATCCGGTGACCTTGTTTGGGGACCGCGTCGACCTTGCGTTCCTGGATGGGCTGCACCTCTACGAATTCCTGTTGCGCGATTTTATCAACGTCGAGCGGTGCTGCCGCAGGAATTCCCTGGTCCTGCTGCATGATTGCCTGCCAACCGACCTGTACCTGGCGCGCCGGACGCGACAGGACGAATCGCTGCGGCCGATTACCCGCATTCAGGGCGGCTGGTGCGGCGATGTGTGGAAAGTCGTGCTGATTTTGCGCAAATACCGCCCCGACCTCCGGATTGAAGTCTTCGACGCGGCGCTGACCGGTATCGTTGCGATAACCAATCTCGATCCGAAATCGGCGGTGCTGTCCGAAAAATATGTCGAGGCGGTGGACTCGTTTGCCGCGGTGGAGATGCGGGATTACGGGCTACGCCGTTACTTTGACGAGTTGAACATCCTGGATGCGCGGATTCTGACGGATCCGGTGCAACTGGCGCGTTACGCCTGGCTTTAGGCGGGATTTCGGCCACGGTCCGGCTGAAGGGCGCGGCGGCCATGGAGGCATGGCCGTCCGCCTTTCTCGCGTTGTGAGGCGGTGACCACGCTATAGCCCTTGCCTCGGACAGACGCCTTACGCTACACGCGCCGTCGCGCCGGCACCCCTGGAGGCCGGCGTTTGTCATTCAGGAGCATACTATGGCCAACGTTGTTGCAATCGAGGCCGAGGTACGCGCGCGAAGCGGTAAGGGGGCGGCGCGGGCGACCCGGCGAGCAGGCAAGGTGCCTGCGGTTATCTATGGCGGCAAGCAGGAACCCAACCTGATCGCGCTCGACCCCCGGGTCGTGATCCGCGAGCTCACACGGCCCGGCTGGCAGTCCCGCCTGTATGAAATCAAATCCGGCACGGACCCCATACGCGCGCTGATCCGCGGCGTGCAGTACCACCCGGTCTCCGATGCGCCCGAGCACGTGGACTTCCAGCGCCTCGTCGCAGGTCAGCGGATCAAGGTGGCGGTTCCCGTCCACTTCGAGAACGACGGCATCAGCCCGGGCATCAAGCGCGGTGCGGTGCTGAACGTCGTGCGCCACACCGTCGAGGTGTATTGCGACGCCGAGCACATCCCCGATCAGTTCACGGCCGATCTCGGGCCGCTGGATTTCAACGACAACGTGCGTTGGCATGATCTGAAGGGAACCGAGAACGTCAAGTCGGTGATCGACCGCGACTTCGTGGTGGCGACCGTAGTGCCGCCGACGAAGATCGAGATCGTGGCAGACCCGAACGCCGCCGCTGGCGCGCCGACGGCAGCGCCCGCCAAGGGCGGCTCCAAGGCACCCGGCAAAGCGCCCGCCAAGGCGCCGCCCAAGAAGGGCTAGACATCGTGACCCTGCTCTGGGTCGGCCTCGGCAATCCGGAGTCCGGGATGGCGGCCAACCGCCACAATATCGGCTTCATGGCCATCGACACAATTGCGATCCGCCACGGTTTCTCGCCGTGGCGGCGCCGCTTCAAGGGCGTGACCGCGGAGGGCGTCATCGCGGGCGAGAAGATCCTCGCGCTGAAGCCGCTGACCTACATGAACAATTCCGGCGAGTCGGTGCAGGAGGCAGCGGCGTTCTACAAGCTGCCGATCGAAGCGATCACCGCCTTCCATGATGAACTGGATCTGGCGCCGGGGAAGATGCGCGTCAAACAGGGCGGCGGCGCGGCCGGGCATAACGGGCTGCGCAGCATGGACAGGATGCTGGGCTCGCAGAACTACTGGCGCGTCCGCCTCGGCATCGGGCACCCGGGGTCGAAGGAGCGGGTGCTCGGCTACGTGCTCGGTGACTTCGCCAAGGACGAAAAACCCTGGCTGGTTGCGCTGCTGGATGCGGTGGCGGATGCCGCCGGGCTGCTGGCGCAGGGCAAGCCGGCGGATTTCATGACCAACGTCGCATTGCACACACAGGATATACGCTGATGGGTTTCAACTGCGGCATCGTCGGACTTCCCAACGTGGGCAAGTCCACCCTGTTCAATGCGCTGACCGCGACCGCCGCGGCGCAGGCGGCGAACTACCCGTTCTGCACGATCGAGCCGAATGTCGGCCGCGTCGGCGTCCCCGACCCGCGCCTGGATGTGCTGGCCGAAATCGGCAAGTCGGTCCGGGTGGTGCCGACGACCCTGGAGTTTGTCGATATCGCCGGGCTGGTGCGCGGGGCGTCGAAGGGCGAGGGCCTCGGCAACCAGTTCCTGGCGAACATCCGCGAGGTGGACGCGATCATCCACGTGCTGCGGTGCTTCGAGGACAGCGACATCACCCATGTGGAAGGCTCGATCGATCCTTTGCGCGATATCGAGGTTGTCGAGACGGAGCTGATGCTGTCCGATCTGGAAAGCCTGGAGCGGCGCCTGGTGCAGGCGCAGAAGCGGGCCCGCGGCGGCGACAAGGAAAGCATTGCCGCGGTGACGATCATGGAGCCGCTGGTGGCCGCCCTTCAGGATGGCAGACCCGCCCGGACGGCGATTCCCGCCGGCGAGGAAGAAGCCGTTCGCCGGCTGCAACTGCTGACGTCGAAGCCGGTGCTGTACGTCTGCAATGTGGAGGAAGCCAGCGCCGCGACCGGCAACGCGTTTTCCGAACGTGTGCGCGCCTGGGCGGCCACGCAGGGCGCGCCGTCGATCGTCGTTTCCGCGGCGATCGAGGCCGAGGTTTCGCAACTTCCGGCGGCGGACCGCGCGGAGTTCCTGGAGGGGCTGGGGCTGTCGCAAAGCGGGCTGGATAAGGTGATTCGGGCCGGCTACGACCTGTTGGAACTGGTGACGTATTTCACCTGCGGTCCGAAGGAGACGCATGCCTGGACGATCACCAAGGGAACGCGCGCTCCGCAGGCCGCCGCCGTCATCCACAAGGACTTCGAACGCGGCTTCATCGCCTGCGAGACGATTGCCTACGACGATTTCGTTGCCGGGCGTGGCGAGCAGGGGGCGAAGGAAGCCGGCAAAATGCGGATCGAAGGCAAGACCTATGTCGTCAGGGACGGCGACGTGCTGCTGTTCCGTTTCAACGTGTAGCGGCCCGAAGGAGCACGCCTTTCCGCCTCTACCCCGACGCCGGCAACCCCATCGCCCGGCGCATGAACACCCGCTTCACCGGGCCGAGCCGATCAACCGCCCCGATTCCCAGATCCCGCACCGCCCGCACCAGTGGACGATCCGTGCTGAACAGGCGATCGAGCTGGTCCGTCATGCCGAACATCAGCAGGTTGTCGCCTCGGCGCACCCGCTGATAGCGTGCGAGCAACTCGGGACTTCCGACATCGGCACCCGCCTGATCCGCCGCGATCACAAGATTCGCCAGATCGATCGCGTCGCGGAACCCCAGGTTCAGTCCCTGGCCGGCGATCGGATGAATCCCGTGCGCCGCATCGCCGGCCAGCGCCAGCCGCGTGTCCACATACCGGTGCACGATCATCGCCGACAGCGGATACGACCATCGCCGCCCGACCGCGCGAATCGCGCCCCAATGGCCGCCCAGCCGCCGCCCGAGTTCGCGCATGAACCGCACGTTGTCCAACGCCATGATCGCCGCAACGTCCCTGGTCCGCTCGGTCCAGACGATTGCCGAGACGTTCGGCGATCCGCCCGGCTCGGCATCCGCGCTCGGTCCCATCGGCAGCGCGGCGAACGGACCGGCGGGCAGGAAGTGCTCCAGCGCCAGGTCGTGATGCGGCCGTTCATGCGCGATTGCGCAGACGATGCCGGTCTGGTGGTACGGAATCCGGGTCACGGGAATCCCGGCCTGCTCCCGCAGCGGGGAGTTCCGTCCCTCGGCCCCGACGACCAACCGGCTCTGGATGACCGTGCCATCGTCCAGCCGGATAACGACGCCGTCGGCGGACCGCTCGACCCGGGCCCTGGCGGGCGCGAACAGATGCAGGCCCGGCTGCACCGGAAACCGCGCGTTCAGCGCCTTGCGCAGCGACCGCGCCTCGACCATCCAGCCGAACGGGCGAGGTTCCTCGGCCGCCTCCCGGTGATCGAAATGCACATGCAGCCGCGAGGGCGGGCGGCCGACGCGGCCGTCGGTGACACGGATGTCGCGGATCGGGTTGGGCGGAACATCGAGCACGTCCCACAGTCCGGCGTCGTCGAGCAGATCGCGCGACCCCGCGGCGATGGCGTATGCGCGGCCATCGAAGGCCGGATTCTCCATTGGCGGCAGCGCGGCATAATCGATCACCGCGACACTGACTCCCGCGGCGGCCAAACGGCAGCCGAGCGTGCCGCCGACGGGACCGGCACCCATGATACAGACCTGAACGGACAGCATGCGATTTACCCCGGCGGTTGTCCGGCGACCTGTTTGACCGGCTCATTCCAGGTGGAGGCCGGCGGCGGCGGTCCGGCGCCCGGGTTCCACCGGCCGGACTTCTTCAGGGCGTCGGCGACTTCCTTGGGCATGTAGGTCTCGTCATGCTTTGCCAAGACCTCGTTGGCGCGGAATACGCCGTCCGGTTCGCGCGTGCCCATCACGATCACGCCCTGGCCCTCACGGAACAGGTCGGGCAGGATGCCTTTGTAGACCACGGGCACATCGGCAGACCCGTCGGTGACCTTGAACCGTACGCCGGCGGAACCGGTGGCCGAGGTCCGCTCGACGGTGCCCTGTTCGACCAGGCCGCCGAGGCGAAGCTGCCGGCCGAAATGCGGTTCCTTCGCCAGGTCGGTTGGCGAGACGAAATATACCAGGTTGTCGCTGAACGCGGTCAGCGTCAGCGCCGCCGCGGACCCGAGTCCGACGCCGCAGGCCAGGATCACCAGCATCCGCTTGTGTTTGCGGGTCATGCGTCGCCCCTGTTCCGGCGGGGGTCGATTGCATCCAGCCGGCGCCGGGCGCGGCGCGCGCGAAACACCGCATCGGTTGCCAGGATCAAAGGCGTGCCCAGCGCGATCACATAGGCAGCCACGATGAACGGCAGGTGGGTCAAGACAGCGCCTCCTGTTCCGACGCGGACGAGGCTTTAGCCATCAGCAGCCCGCGGATTCGCCGCTCCATCACCGCCGCCCGCGTGCGGGTCACCACGATCGCGGCGAACAGCAGGGTGAACCCGATGGCGGAGAACAGCAGCGGCCACAGCATGCTGGAGGCGATCGTCGGCGCTCCGGTCAGCCCGATGGAGGCCGGCTGATGCAGCGTGTTCCACCAGTCCACGCTAAACTTGATAATCGGCAAATTGATCACCCCGACCAGCGCCAGGATCGCTCCGGCGCGATAGCCGCGCGCCGGGTCGTCGAACGCCCGCACCAGCGCAATGTGGCCGAGGTAAAGCAGCAGCAGCACGAACACCGAGGTCAGCCGCGCATCCCAAACCCACCAGGCGCCCCATGTCGGCTTGCCCCAAAGGCTGCCGGTAGCCAGGCAAACCGCGGTAAACGCCGCCCCGACCGGCCCCAGTTCCACCGCCGCCAGATCGGCCAGCGGATGGCGCCAGACAAGAGAGATGAAGCTGCAGACCGCCAGCGAGAAATATCCCGCCGAGGCCAGCCAGGCGAAGGGAACATGCACATACATGATGCGCACGGTGTCGCCCTGTTGCCAGTCGGACGGTGCAAAGAACACGCCCCAGATCAGGGCGCCCGCGGTCAGCAGCACGCCGGGCCAGTACAGCCACGGCAGAACCCGCCCGGACAGCCGCAGAAACTGGCCGGGGTTGGCGAAGCGATGCAGCACATGCCCCGAACGGGGCGAGGCGGCGGATGAGCGAGCGTCCACGAATGTCCCTTACCCTATCGCTCCAGCTCACGAAAGCGCTGGCAACGCCATTGAACAAATCCCGCCGCCGGTGACAAGATCACGCCGCGGCGTTGCGCCGAACCGGAGGCTGGATGACTGGCTATTGGTTGGTGAAGTCGGAGCCCGATGCGTTTTCATGGGATGATCAGGTTGCCAAACGCGTCGAACCCTGGACCGGTGTGCGGAACCATACGGCGAAGAACAACCTGAAGGCCATGCAGGTGGGTGACCGGGCGTTCTTCTACCACTCCAACATCGGCAAGCAGATCGTCGGCATCGTCGAGGTGGTGCGGGAAGCCTATCCCGACCCGACCGCCGAAAGCGGCGACTGGGTGTGCGTCGATATGAAGGCCGTCCGGCCGTTGCCGAAACCGGTCACCCTGGCGGACATCAAGGCGGACCCCGGACTCGCGGACCTGCCGCTGGTGCGCCAATCCAGGCTGTCGGTGATGCCGATCTCCAAACCGCATTGGGACAGGCTATGCCGGATGGGCGGATGGAAGCTTTGATCCAGGGCAATTTGCGGGCGGGTCTGCCGGGTGTCCGCGGGGAAAGATGCATGGGGATTTCCCGGCGCCAGCGGATACCATCGCACCTCGTGCTGGCAGGTGGCTGCGATTGACGCTAGATTGTGCGTTATGGACAGCGTCAACCCCGCTCAGGGCGATAGCCTCGACGCTCCCTCGGAAACCGAGGCCGATCGGCAGCATCGCCTCTCCCGCGAAGCCGAGGACATCGCCCGGGCGCGCGCTTCGATCGCTGCCGGCTACTTTGCGACCTCGGCCGAAGTGAATGCCTGGATCGACAGCCTGGGCACCGGCAATCCATTGCCGGCGCCCTATCCGCACCATCCCCGGCCGCGTTGACCTGACCCGCCATTCCGGGTGCCCCGTGAGCTGATATACGCGCCCGAGGCGCTCGCCGATCTCGAGGCAGCTACCCGCTGGCTAACTCAGCCAGGATCCGGACCAAGGGCCTGGCGCAGGCTGGCCGCGATTCGGGACAGCATAGAGCGCCTGCGCGAGCATCCGTGGCTCTGGCCGATCGGCCGCCATACCGGTGTGCGCGAACTGCCCCTGCGAGGGAGGCTGCCGGGCGCTCTACGAGGTCGTCCCGGATACCGGACACGACGAAACTGCCGGCGACGTGTTGGTGCTGCGGGTCTACGGCCCGGGCCAGGACCGCAGACGCCTCTGATCCCGCGCCTTCGCACCCACCGATTCGGCTCGCCCGGCCGCTTCCTGTCGGCGGACGGACGATTTATTATCTGCGCGACGCACGGTGCCGAGTTCACAATCAGTAGCGGAACGTGTATCTCGGGTCCGTGCAAGGGCGATCAATTGACATCGGTCAATGTGCTAATCCGCAATGGCGTGATTCATGTCCCGCCCGGCGTTTGAAAACGCCGCATAACCGGTGTGGCCACCAGGGAAGTAAGGAAACAGATCCGTGACAGAATTCGCACACACCCATGATCAGGTGTTCCCCGTCCGCCCGGATGTTGCGGAAGGGGCGCATATCAGTGCCGCCGGCTACCGCGACGCCTATGAGCAGGCGGCGAGCCATCCGGAAACGTTCTGGGCGAGGGAGGCCCAGCGCCTGGAGTGGATCAAGGCTCCGACCAAGATCAAGAACACCGACTTCAATGGCGACGTGTCGATCAAGTGGTTCGAGGACGGCGTCCTGAACGCCTCCGCCTCCTGCCTCGATCGTCATCTGGCGACGCGCGGCGACCAGACGGCGATCATCTGGGAAAGCGACGACCCGAACGTCAGCAAGCACATCACGTATCGCGAACTGCACGACCAGGTGTCCCGCCTGGCAAACGCCATCAAGTCTCTGGGGGTCAAGAAGGGCGACCGGGTGACGATCTATCTGCCGATGGTGCCGGAGGCCGCAGTGGCGATGCTCGCATGCGCCCGCGTCGGCGCAATCCATTCGGTGGTGTTTGGCGGGTTCTCACCCGACAGCCTCTCGAACCGCATTCAGGGCTGCGACTCCAACCTTCTGATCACGGCCGATGAAGGCCGCCGCGGCGGACGCACCGTTCCGTTGAAGGTCAACGCGGACGCGGCGCTGGCCTCCTGCCCGACCGTTAAGAACGTCATCGTCGTCAAGGTAACCGGCGGCAAGGTCAATCTGACACCCGGCCGCGACCACGACTATACGGAACTGCTGGCGGCAGCCTCGCCGGAGAACACGCCGGAGCCGATGGCGGCGGAAGATCCCCTGTTCATCCTGTACACCTCCGGCAGCACCGGCCAGCCGAAGGGTGTGCTGCACACAACCGGCGGCTACATGGTCTGGGCGAGCTACACCCATCAGAACGTATTCGACTACCGCCCGGGCGAAATCTACTGGTGCACCGCCGACGTCGGCTGGGTCACCGGCCACACCTATATAGTATATGGCCCGCTCGCCAACGGCGCGACCACGGTGATGTTCGAGGGCATCCCGAGCTACCCGGACACCAGCCGCTTCTGGCAGGTGGTCGACAAGCACAAGGTCAACATCTTCTATACCGCGCCCACGGCGATCCGCGCGCTGATGCGCGACGGCGAGGGGCCGGTGCAGAAGACATCGCGCGCGTCGCTGCGGATTCTCGGCAGCGTGGGCGAGCCGATCAACCCGGAAGCCTGGCTGTGGTATTACCACATCGTCGGCAACGCCCACTGCCCGATCGTCGATACCTGGTGGCAGACCGAGACCGGCGGCATCCTGATCAGCCCGCTGCCCGGCGCGACCGCCCTGAAGCCCGGGTCCGCGACGCTGCCCCTGCCGAGCGTGAAGCCGCTGCTGGTGGATGGCGATGGGAAGGAGCTGACGGGTGCGAACGAGGGCAATCTGTGCATCAGCGACTCCTGGCCCGGCCAGATGCGGACGGTGTACGGCGACCATGCCCGGTTCAAGCAGACCTACTTCTCGACCTTCCCCGGACTGTACTTCACCGGCGACGGCGCGCGGCGCGATGCGGACGGATACTACTGGATCACCGGCCGCGTCGATGACGTGATCAACGTGTCAGGTCACCGCATGGGCACGGCCGAGGTGGAAAGCGCCCTGGTGGCCCATCCGAAGGTCGCCGAGGCGGCGGTCGTCGGCTTCCCGCACGACCTCAAGGGCCAGGGCATCTACGCGTACGTAACGTTGAATGCCGAGGAGGAACCCTCCGAGGAGCTGCGCAAGGAACTGGTCGCCTGGGTGCGCAAGGAGATCGGCCCGATTGCCTCGCCTGACGCAATCCAGTGGGCGCCGGCGCTGCCGAAGACCCGCAGCGGCAAGATCATGCGGCGCATCCTGCGCAAAATCGCCGCGAACGAGACCGACGGGCTGGGCGACACGTCCACCTTGGCCGATCCGGGCGTGGTGACGGAGCTGGTGCAGAACCGCGTGGGGTGAGACCGGAAAGCGGGGAAGCGAGCGGCGCCGAACGGTTTGCGTGGCCCGCTCCCCGCGCTTTGGCTTACTCTTATAGCCATGGGGAGAGGCCTGTCATGACGGTGAGTGCGGGTAGTTTTGAGTCGGTTATCTCACCATATGAGAACGTGGTTCAAAATAATCACCACTCGGTCTAGTGGATCAGCCTTCCAACTTTTGATACATCTCGCGGGCGTGTTTCAGGCTGCTGCCAGTATTTCTCCCTGGCGCGTAAGTCTCGTTTACTCGATGATACTCTGACACGGGAGCGGGCAGCAGTCGCGCGCGGCCGTGTGCGCCTTGTTGCCATCGGCGGGGCGTTTTTGATGCACTGATTGAGGTGATGAGTATGACGGAGACGAGCCGGATCGTCCTGCGTTCGCCCAACCGCGTATGGGCGGCCGCGGCGCTATGCGCCGTCATGGCCGCTCCGCTCGGCGCCGAAGCGCAAACCCCGGCGGAGCCGGCCGCCGTCCCGGTCTCGGTCGAGAAAATCACCCGGCAGGACGTGCCGATATGGCTGCGTGGCCTGGGCACCGTTCAGGCCAATTATTCGGTCCAGTTGCGGCCAAGGGTGGACGGCACGCTGACGGAAGTTCCTGTCAAGGAGGGGCAGGACGTCAAGCAGGGCGACCTGCTCGCCGTCATCGACCCGCGACCGTACAAGGCCATCCTCGACGCCGCGATCGCCAAGAAGCAGCAGGATCAGGCGCAGCTCGTGAACGCGCAGATGGATCTCGCGCGCTACGCCTCATTGGTCCGGCAGGATTTCGCCTCGCGCCAGCAGCTCGACACGCAGCAGGCGATGGTCAAGCAGTTCACCGCCGCCATCGCCGGGGATGACGCCCAGATCGAGACGGCGCAGCTCAATCTCAGCTTCTGCTACATCACCGCCCCGTTCGACGGGCGGATCGGACTGCGCAATGTCGATCCGGGGAACGTCGTTCATTCGGCCGAACTGGCGCCGATCCTGTCCATGACCCAGGTCCAGCCGATCGCGGTTACCTTTACCCTGCCGCAGGATACGCTGCCGGCGATCACCCGGGCGATGGCGCAGCATCCGCTCGAGGTCGTCGTCTATGCCGGCGACAACAAGACCGAGCTCGACCGCGGCGTTCTGCTGACCGCCGACAACAGCATCGACGCCACGACGGGCACGATCAAGCTGAAGGCGACCTTTGCCAACGCGCAGCGCGCGCTCTGGCCAGGCCAGTTCGTCAACGCAAGGCTTTTGCTGGGCACCGACACCAATGTCGCCGCCGTCCCGGCACCGGCCGTGCAGCACGGTCCAAATGGTCTGTTCGTCTATCAGCTGGGGCAGAACGACACCGTCACGGTCCAGCCGATTCAAGTCGCCCGGCAGGAAGGCGACGTCTATGTTGTCGCCAGCGGGCTGGACCCGGGAGCGACCGTCGTGACCGCCGGCCAATCCAGGCTGCAGGCCGGCACCCATGTCACGGTCCGGGAGGCTGCCGCCCAACAAGCCAAATCAGGCAGCTAGGGGAACGCGCGCGCCATGAGCATCTCCACTCCGTTCATCCGCCGGCCGGTCGCGACCTCGCTGCTGACCGCCGCCCTGGTGCTTGTCGGGCTGGCCGCCTACCCGTTCCTGCCGGTGGCGCCGCTGCCGCGCGTCGAGTTTCCCACCATCTCCGTCTCCGCCAGCTATCCCGGCGCCAGTCCGGAGACGATGGCCAGCACCGTCGCGCAACCGCTGGAAAAACAGTTCGCGCAGATAGCCGGGTTGGCCCAGCTCACATCGGTCAGTGTGCTGGGCCAATCGCAGATCACGCTGCAATTCGACCTGGAACGGGACATCGACGCCGCGGCCGGCGACGTGCAGGCGGCGATCAATGCCGCCAGCGGCCAGTTGCCGAAGGCGCTGCCCTCGGCCCCGACCTACCGGAAGATCAACCCGTCCGACTCGCCGATACTGATTCTGGCCGTGCAGTCGGATGAGGTGCCGCTGATCAATGTGGACGAATACGCCGACGTCGTGCTGTCGCAGCAATTGTCGCAGATCTCCGGCGTCTCCCAGGTGCTGATCGGCGGCGAGCAGAAGCGCGCGGTGCGCGTCCAGGTCGATCCGGCGAAGCTCGCGGCCATGGGCATGACCCTGGAGGATGTGCGCGGCGTGCTGGTCAACGCCACCGTCGATTCGCCGAAGGGCACGGTCGATACGCCGAACCGGTCGTTCGCGGTCTACGACAACGACCAGTTGACCAAGGCGGCTGAATACGACGACGTCATTCTGGCCTGGCGCAACGGCGCTCCGGTGCGGGTGCGCGACATCGGCCGCGCCGTCGACGGGCCGGAGAACCAGCTTCTGGCCGCCTGGCAGAACGGCAAGCGCGGCATCCTGCTGGTCGTGTTCAAGCAGCCCGGCGCCAACGTCATCGACACGGTGGAGAAGATCAAGGCCGCGCTGCCGCATCTGGAGGCGTCGATTCCGCCATCCATCCACGTCAACGTCATCATGGACCGGACGCTGACGATCCGCGCCTCGGTGGCCGACGTGCAGTTCACCCTGATCCTGTCCATCACCCTGGTGGTGATGGTCATCTTCCTGTTCCTGCGCAGCCTCTGGGCGACCATCATCCCTTCGATAACCGTGCCGGTGGCGCTGATCTGCACCTTCGCAGCGATGTACCTGCTGGGCTTCAGCGTGGACAATTTGTCGCTGATGGCATTGACGATCGCCGTCGGCTTCGTCGTGGACGATGCCATCGTCATGCTGGAAAACATCTTCCGGCACATCGAGCACGGCATGGACCCGATGGAGGCCGCGCTGAAGGGCGCCGGCGAAATCGGCTTCACGATCGTGTCGATCAGCTTCTCCCTGGTCGCGGTGTTCATCCCGCTGTTGTTGATGGGCGGAATCGTCGGCCGCCTGTTCCGCGAGTTCGCGCTGACCATTACCATCGCGGTGCTGCTGTCGGCCTTCATCTCGTTGACGCTGACGCCGATGATGTGCTCGCGATTCCTGAAGCATCACACCGGCACGCACAACCTGGCTTACCGGATGGTCGAGGGCTTCTTCGAGTCGCTTGTCGGCGGGTATCGCCGCACCCTGGATATCGCGCTGAAGTTCAAGTTCATCACCCTGATGGTGTTCTTTGCGACGGTTTGCACCACCGGCTACCTGTATTACGTCATCCCCAAGGGGTTCTTTCCGGCGCAGGACACCGGCGTGGTATTTGGCACGACCGAAGGCGCGCAGGACATCTCGTTCGGTCAGATGTCGGAGATCCAGCGCAAACTGGACGAGATTGTCATGGCGGATCCGGACACCGAGGGCTTCGGCGCCACGGTCGGTGCCGGCGTCGGCGGGCAGACCGGCAACAACGGCGTGATCTATATCGCGCTCAAGCCCTGGGACCAGCGTGTCGGCGGAACCGCGCAGCAGTATATCGCCCGGTTGCGGCCGAAATTCGCCGAGGTGTCAGGCGGAGCCGCGACCTTGCAGGCAGCACAGGACATACGCGTTGGCGGGCGGCGGACCAAGGCGGAGTTCCAATACACGTTGCAGGATGCCAACTTCGACGAGTTGTTTGAATGGGGTCCGAAAGTGCTGGCAAAGCTGCAGGCACTGCCGATGCTGCGCGATGTCAGCACGGACCAGCAGACTGGTGGGACGACCGTCACCCTGACGATCGACCGCGACAAGGCAGCGCGGTTCGGCGTGCAGCCTCAGGTGATCGACGACACGATCTATGATGCGTTCGGCCAGCGGCAGGTCACGCAATATTTCAGCCAGGTGAACTCCTACCACCTGATCCTGGAAGTGACGCCGGGCGCGGCGTCGGATGTGGAGACTCTGAACAATCTCTATGTCCACTCGAATACCGGGCAGACGGTGCCGCTCTCGGCCTTCGCTACGTGGTCCACAGCGCCGGTTCAGCCGCTGTCGATCAGTCATCAGAGCCAGTTTCCCGCGGTGACGATCTCCTTCAACCTGGCGCGGGGCGCCGCGCTGGGTCAGGCGGTCGATGCGATCACTGCGGCGGTGCGGGACATCAACACGCCGCTGACGGTGCAAAGCTCGTTCCAGGGGACGGCGCAAGCGTTCCAGTCATCGCTCGCCAGCCAGCCCTACCTGATCGCCGCGGCTGTGATCACGGTCTATATTATCCTCGGCATCCTGTATGAGAGCTACATCCTGCCTCTGACGATCCTGTCGACCTTGCCGTCAGCCGGTGTCGGCGCGCTGCTCATGCTGATCCTGTTCCATTACGAACTGACCGTGATCGCGCTGATCGGCATCATCCTGCTGATCGGCATCGTCAAGAAGAACGGCATCATGATGGTGGATTTCGCCATCACGGCCGAGCGCCGCGATGGCGCGACGCCTCTGGCGGCGATCCGACAGGCCTGCCTGCTGCGGTTCCGGCCGATTTTCATGACGACGATGGCGGCGATGCTGGCGGGAATCCCGCTGATGGTCGGCAGCGGCGCCGGGTCCGAACTGCGCCGGCCGCTCGGGTTTGCCATGGTCGGCGGATTGGCGCTGAGTCAGATCCTGACGCTGTATACGACACCCGTAATCTATCTTTACCTGGACAAGCTACAGCATTGGCTGGCACCGCGGCGTGCCCGGATGCCGGCGCTGGCGGCGAAGATGGGGGTGGAGGCGGACTGAGGCCTGGTTCCCGCAGTACCGGCAGCCTGGCGGCCGCCCGCCTATCCGGTTACGCCGGCAGCCGAACCGCGGGCGGCTCGTTAACGCTCCTCACCGCGGTGCCGCGATAGAGACTTTGCGCATTGCAGCCGGTGATCCGCCTGTGAAGGGCGACCAACTCCAGTGGGCACGCCAGAGCATTTTCAGGCTGACTGGAATCGTGGCGAGGACCCTGTTCGTCATGGCCCGGCTTGTCCGGGCCACCTATCGCGGCAGGGTGCTGGCACAGGTGGCCCGGACAAGCCGGGCCATGACGGTGTGGCAGCGTCCGCCGCCTTTCCAGTCAGCCTGAACACGCCCCAGCGAGCGATCCGGACGCCCCGCAAGGTTGCGTCAGAGGAGTGTGAAGTCGTTCAGTCTTTGGAGGCCGCAACAAAATCGTGAAATCATGCCTGGCGGCTGCCGCTTGACGTTTAAGTCAGGCTTGATAACTTGACCTGTAGTTGAACCGCTGTTGGGTATTTCTTTATTCAGTTGATATGCTGTTTCTCCCCAACAGCGGGTTCCGGAAAATCGCTTCCGCTTTTTGCGGAACAATCAGGCTTGGATTGGTTCCTCTCAAGAGTCATCGAGCATTTATCGCCATGAGCAATACAGGCTCGCGCAACAACGACGTTGACCTCGATTGCCTTGACGATTTTTTATTATCGGACCGCGTGTCTGCCAGTTGCATGGGCTTGTCCGATCTTGACGGATTTTTAACCGGCATCGCGGTGGGACCGGAGTTGATTCTGCCGTCGGAATGGATGCCCGTCATTTGGGGCAGTGACGCTCCGGAGTTCGCGAGCGTCGATGAAGCGATAAAAATCCTCGGGACGATCATGTCCCGCTACGTCGAGATCGTCGCGCGTCTTGACGCCGATCCCGACGGCTTCGACCCGGTGTTTTGGGAAGGACCGGAGGGCGGCGTGGTGGCAGACGACTGGGCTGCCGGATTTCTGGATGCGGTCAGGCTCCGAGCGGCGGCGTGGGAGCCGCTCGTGCTGCAACCGGCTTCCCGTGCTTTGCTCATTCCGATGCTGCTTCTCGACACCGAGGACGACGATCGTCCGCCGCTCAGCGGGCACTCACTCGGGGAAAACGAAATGAATGAACCGGACGCCAGGATCTCTGAAATCATTCCCGCAAGCGTCCTTGGTATCCGCGCGTTTTGGCGAAAGCATGGTGTCGGCACGACAACGAGGGATGGACAGGCGAGAAGGGGATCGGGCACCCGTCCTCGGCGCAGGTCATGCGGGTCATTACGCTGAACATCCGCACAGGCGGCGCTCGGCAAAGAGTGCAGTATGATTGCGATCATCTCTGTCCCGCGTGGTGCCCGCCGCCAAAGTATCCGAAGTATATTGCCGCACTTTGCGTCGCCAACGACAAACCCGGCGGCTACCGGGAAGATCAGGGACAGCGGGTCGCGACCCTCGCGTCTGCGATTTCGCATGGGTATTATCGCACGCACACGGGATTAAATCGCGAAATATGCGGCCGAAATCGGATTTGATGGTCGTATCGGACTGATAACGGTACCGTCCGGCGCGATATCGATATTCGCTGGTTACAATCGATATCGGCCAAATGCAGCGCTATCAACCCGGCAATCCCCCGTTCATCCTAAATCACCAGCACCCTGTCTTTCATTTTCCTGGCGTCCGCCCGGCCAGCCGAAGATCCTTGGTATTGAACTCGGTCTGCCGCTCGCCGGTGATCAGTTGAACGCCGACACGGTAAGTCAGGTAGGACCATAGCCATCCCAGCATAACCGCAATGCGGCTCCGCGTGCCCAGCATGAAGAAGACATGCACCGCACCCCACAGCCACCAGGCGACGGAGCCCGAAAGCGTCGTCCAGCCGAAATCCGCGACCGCTTGCCGTCGCCCGATGGTGGCCAGGCTGCCGCGTGACTGATAGCGGAACGGCGGCGGCGGCGCATGGCCGCGCAACCGGGCCCGAAGCACCGAAGCAACATAGACGCCGCCCTGCTTGGCGGCGGGAGCAACGCCGGGCACGGCTGATCCATCCGAAGTGATCGCCGCCGTGTCACCAATGGCGAAAACCTCCGGCCATTCCGGAACCGAAAGATCAGCCGCCACCTTCAGCCGCCCGGCGCGATCCGGCTCCTGGTTCAGCCACATCGCAGCCGGCGAGGCGACCACGCCAGCCGCCCAGATGATGGTTGCCGCCTCGATACGCGCTCCGTTCACCACCGCTCCGGCTTGATCGATGTCTTCGACGCGGCTGCCGACACGCACGTCAACGCCAAGGCTTTCAAGCGCCCGGCGGGCGGCGGCCGAGAGCGTCTCGGGAAACGACGGCAGCACCCGATCTCCCGACTGCACCAGGATAATGCGCGCGCTCGCAGGATCGATCCGGCGATATTCCCCGGCAAGCCCGTGCCTCGCCAGCTCCGCGATCGCACCCGCGAGTTCGACGCCGGTCGGGCCGCCGCCGCAGATGACGAAGGTGAGACATCTGGCCTGCTCCTCGGGGTCCTCGGCGAGTTCGGCCCGTTCGAAAGCCCCGAGGATCCGGCCGCGCATGGCGACGGCATCCTCGACGAACTTGAGGCCGGGCGCATAGGCCGCCCATCGATCTTTGCCGAAATATCCGTGGCTGGCTCCCGTCGCCAGCACCAGGTAGTCGTATCGGATCTCGCGGCCCTCGACGTGAACCAGCCGGCGGACCGGATCGACCCCGGTGACCGTCCCGCACAGTGCCGTCACCTCAGGGTCATCGCGGAAAACAGAACGGATCGGCACCGCAATATCTCCCGGCGACAGGCTCGCCGTGGCGACCTGATAAAGCAGCGGCTGGAACAGGTGATAGTTTCGACGATCAATCAAGGTGACGCGGACCCGCTCGCGGCGCAGGCCGCCGGCGCACGCCATGCCCCCGAAGCCCGCCCCGACGATCACGACATGGGGCGCGTCTTCGTCCGGACGCCGCGGCCCTTCGGCCAGTGCATCTGAGAGCAACCGGTCCAGCGACAGCGCCCCCGGTCCGGAGACAGCGAGCAAGGCGAGCAAAAGCGGAGCATACAGGCTGACGCCTTCGTCGGGGGCCATCATCCAGGTCCCCGACAGGGTGAGCAGCAGCACGACGGCCGCAACCGGGGTCGCCAGGCCTGCCGCAATGCAGAAGGCCAACGGCCATGCCAGCAGCCTCGGCAGCGCCGCCATGGTCTCGACCGGAAAGAATGCTCCGGGCAGCGGCAAACCGGCCACTGCGGCGGCAAGCCAAACACGCAGCAGCAGCCGCAACCATGGGCCGGCCGCGCGCTCGAGCCATACGCCGGCGGCTATGGCCTCAGCCGCCAGCGGAAGCGCGCTTTCACGGACGCCTTTCGCAAACAGGCGATCGAGCGACAGAGGGCCGGCGCCGTGGATAGCATACCAGGCGAACAGAAACGCCCAGAACAGGGTCTCATCCAGGTGCTGGTAGCTGAACTGGATCACCAGCGACAGCAGCAGCATCGCCAGGGCCGCCGGCCGCACAAACAGACCCGCCGCCAGCAGTATCGATCCGCCAACTTCGATGCCGGCGCCGAGAACGGCCGCGATATGCGGATCGAGCCAGCTCACCGGGTATTCCTGCTGTGCCAGTGTGAGCGCGAGCGGCCAGTTGCCGAGTTTCAGCATGCCCGAGGTGAAGAAGGCGCCGGCGAGGGAAAGCCGCACAAACAGATCGACAAACGGCGCGGCCAGCCGCATACCGGCCCGGACAACGCCGATGGCGGCGCGCAAAGGCACCTGCACGGCGGCACTCACGCGAGCCACCCGCTATTGAGCGCGCCGGGCGGCACGGCACCGAGCCTCTGCGCGATCACGCTCAGCACACAACCCGCCCACAACAGGTGGTCCGGCCGGTTCTCAGGATAGCCGACTATCTCGATGACCGCCGTCATGCCGCTCCGAATAACCGGGCCAGGCGACCGGGACGGGATGCTGATCAAGACATTCAGGCCATAGGCACTGCGTTGAAGCCGGCTGGATCTTGAGGGCATTGCCGCGATCTCCTTTGTTATAACAATAATCATTGCTCGAGCATGACGGCATGCCCGTCCGGATCGAGCACCTGGACGGCGCGTATATCCCCCGGCAACTGCACGATCCCGGGCGACACGAAGCGAACCCCTGCCTGGTCCAGCGCCGGCACCATCGTGTCCAACGACTCAACCCTGAGAACCACACGCGTGCGCCACAGATCATTCGCGCGCGCATCGGGCGGCGGCGGCCGACCGGTCGAGGGCGCCCGGTAGTCAAGCAGCTCGATGCCCGGGCCGTCAGCCGAGACCGGTCGCAGTCCGGTAATGCGGACCATCGCGGCAAAAGTCCCGTCCAGATTTTCCTGTCCAGGGCCACGATTGACTACCTCATAAGCCACTTTCATGCCGAGCAGCCCGGCGTAGAAGGCCTCGCTCGCCTTGGTGCCCGAGACGCTGATCGCGGTGTGGTCGATCCCCAATGTGGGACCCGAACCGGCGCCGCGCGACCAGACCGGACGCCCCTGACCGGGCGGAAAATAGATCAGCTCCAGCGGATGCCCGTCCGGATCGCGGAACTTGAAGGCGCGTACCCGTCCGTCTTCCTCAGGCAGGGTCTGCGGCCCGTTCGTCGAAATCGGCAGAAAGTGCGTCATCCGCAAGCGGGCGTAGGCCGCATCCATGTCGGCGGCGACGATCGCGAAGTGCTGGAACCAGAGATCGTTACTTGCGGAGTCCGCCGGGAAGCCGCGGCCGGGATCCCGGAACCGGACGAATTCAACCCGGTCGCCGCCGAGCTCCATGGTCAGCGTTTCCGCCGGAACCGGAAGCCCGAGCAGTTCCTCAGCGGCCCTGTCGCCAACGATACCTCTGCCCACGCTTCGGAATCCCAGACCGTCCCGATAGAATGCTTCGGTGCGGTCGAGATCGGCGACCGTCAGACTGATCCGCTCGATGTCGATGACCGCCGCTTGCCCGCTTTGCCCCGAGGCAAGCCAAACAACGCCAAGCAGAGCGAACAGAACAGGCCGGCGGAATGGTATGAGGTGCCTCATCGGTCGTCTCCCTCAGCGGTGAATTCGGGCGATCGCAGGATGACCTGCAAGCGGATGAGTTCGCCCATCGACCAGGCCTGAAACGGACAGCCGCGCGGCGTATGCGGCGGGTCGCCATCGGCGATCTCGGATACGTGCCCCAGACCCGCCGTCTCGAGGTGAGCCAGCAACGGAGCGATGAACTCGGCCTGTGCCGTTGCGGCCGCTTCCCGCTTGTCAGTGCTCACCCGCAGCCATGCCTCGACGAACGGCCCCAGCAGCCAGGGCCAGACGGTTCCCTGATGGTAGGCCGCATCCCGCTGCAGAGGCGAACCGCCATAGCGGGGGCGATAGTCCGGATCATTGGCGCTGAGTGAGCGCAGGCCCATCGGCGTCAACAAACGTTCCGCGACCAGCCGCACGACGCCGGTGGCAACCTCGCCGTCGATGACCTGGAACGGAAGACCGCCGACGGCGAAGATCTGGTTCGGCCGAATCCGCGCATCGACCGCGCCCCGGACATGATCGGCATCGACCACGTCGAACAAACCGCCGGTCTTCGGGTCGGGGAACCGCGCCGCGAATGTTCGGCCTGCGCATTCCCCAAGCACTGCCCAGCGCGCCGAACGGGCGCCGGCGATGCGGAGAGCGTTGATCCAGAGCGCCTGGACCTCGACCGGCTTGCCGATGCGAGGTGTGACGACCCATTCGCCAACCTTGGCATCCATCCAGGTGAGTTGCACGCCCGCGACGCCGGCACGCAGCAACCCGTCCTCGTCCGCGGCGATGCCGTAGCGGGTGCCCTGTTGATACGCCGCCAAGATGGTGTCGAACGCATCGTAAAGGCGTGCCGCCCGATGCGGATCGATCGGCTGGTGCAGCCTGTCCGCCGCCGCCAGCAGTTCGTGGCTGGCGATGATGAACCAGAGCGAACTGTCAACGGCGTTGAACTCCGGCGTGCTTGCGTCATCGAGGAAGCGGTTGGGCAGCATGCCCTCGCTGATTGTCGCCACCCAGGCATCCAGGATTTCGGCGGCCTCCGCCAGCCTGCCGCGCGCGATCATCAGGCCGCGCATCGCGATGAACGTGTCCCGTCCCCAGTCGGTGAACCACGGGAAGCCCGCCAGCAGCGTCCTGGCGCGACCGCGATCGACCAGATAGCTGTCCGCGGCGACGCCAAAATCCCCGGCGACCCGGGCGCGCCGCGTGCGTTCGATCTCAGCCAGATCGCAGGCATGCGCCTCGGGCCGCAGGTTCAGGCCGTCGCCGGCCCGAAGGATCAGCACAGCGTCTCGTCCGGGGTGCAGATCCCATGAGAAGATGCCCGGCGAGGCAAGGTCCTCGACATGATCGAGGCCCCGCTCACGCTCGGCGGTGTAAAGCACATTGCGGAACCATTGCGGTTCATGCGTGTAGCTGCCGTTCGTCAGGGCGGCGACCGCAGGCAGATCGCCGTACGGCCGCCAGGACACGTTGCCGGCTTGGGTGAGCGCGGCAAAATTGAACGCGGCGTTCTCCCGGTGCAGCGCATGGTAATCGCGCCCCGACAGCAGCGGGCGCAGGCGGAGCCGGCATGATGGGCTGCCCGCCGGCAGGCGCCAGCGCAGAACGGTTTCGCACGTATCGCGCGCAACGAAGATTTCCTGCCGAACCGTCATGCCGGCCGAAATCCGGAACGTCCATGTCGGCCAGGGCGTGTGCTCGAACGCCACGATCCACCGCCAGCCGTCGGGATGGAGAATATCGGGGAGGTAAAGGCTGGTGGACAGCGCGACGATTCCGTTATTGGTCTCGACCTCGGCTTCGACGCCGTTGACCTGAACGACGCGCCCGGTTGGCGGCGTCGTCGCGGTCAGCAGCAACGCCTGGTATCGGCGGGTCCGCGGACCCCGGACCGGACCGGACGCAAATCCGCCCAACCCATCGGCTTCGAGCCATTCGGCGTCCGACCCCGGGTCGCAAGCGGAAACTTCAGCCGGCTTCGGCGGCGGGAAAGGGGTTGGTTGCATTCGCATTCTCCCGCGCGGCCGTTGTTGCTCCCCCGATCCTGTCGGGACGGGAACGCCGGCACGGCAAACAGTCGATATTATAGCAACATACCGTAATGCGGTTGAATGGCCGGGCGTCAACCGCCCGGCCCCCTGCGACGAAACGGATCAGTTACCACCGCCTTCGTAACTGAACTGCCACTTCGGCAACGCCGCCATTTCCGCCTTCGTTGCGGACATGCTCGCCTTGTCGGCCTTCAGAGAGATGTGGCTGAGCGGGACGACGACCAGCTTGTCCCCCCCACCGACGAACCCGCCGACGGAAAGCACCGCCAGCGGCTCCGACACCGTATCCTTTACCAGAATATCCTCGAGCTTGCCGAGGTCCTCGCCCTGATCGTTGTAGACTTCAGTGCCGATCAGCTTGCTGGCGCGCAGGCTGTGGGTCTGGGCGACCATTGCACTGGGGCTCTGCGACTGGGCCGACGCAGGCGTGATGATGGAGGGAGCGAACATCAGCGCCAGCGCGGCTGCGGTCAGTACTGTGGTGAGTTTTTTCATGTTGTCCTCAGAGTTTTGCGATGCACCGATAGGTGACACGCTGTGAGCGATAACCTGGTGTTTCCCGGTTTACGCGTTTGTCACAGCGGTCGGTCGATGGCCCCATCCAGGGCGCACCGGGACACTCGCAGACGGCCCCGGGCGGGGGAAATGCCGTTGGGGCATGGTTTGGATGACCCTTCGGCATCGTTGACGGTGTCGCCGGATCTCTATCGCCGCTTCACCGCCCGGCATGGCAAATCAATCGGCGACCGCCGGGCCGGGGAAAGACGGCCGCCCGCTTCAACGATGCCGGAGGGTCATCCAAACCATAACTCAACGGCATTTACGCCGCCCGGGGCTATCTGCAAATCTGTCTGCACGCCAGGAACGGGGGCACAGCCCGCACAAAGCCGGTCCCATCAGGTCGCCGAAGGATCATAGAATGAACATCGAGCAACAACGGCTGGCCGACTGCACCGCGGCGCCACCCGGATGGAAGAAATGGGGTCCGTATTTAAGCGAACGGCAGTGGGGCACGGTCCGCGAGGACTATAGCGCGCACGGCAATGCCTGGGACTATCTTCCACATGACCATGCCCGCAGCCGCGCATACCGATGGGGCGAGGACGGCATCGCCGGCTTTTCCGACGACAACCAGATTTTGTGCCTGTCCCTGGCGCTGTGGAATGAGCGCGACCCGATCCTGAAGGAGCGCCTGTTCGGTCTGACCAACAGCGAGGGCAATCACGGCGAAGACGTGAAGGAACTGTACTACTATCTCGATGCCACTCCGACGCATTCCTATCTGCGGATGCTCTATAAGTACCCGCAGGCGGCCTTCCCCTACGCCGACCTGGTGGCGGAAAATCGGCGCCGTGGCATCGGCGCGCCGGAATACGAGCTGCTCGATACGGGGATATTCGACGATAACCGGTATTTCGACGTGTTCGTCGAATACGCCCGGGCCGGCGTGGACGATGTCCTGATGCGGATAACCGCGCACAACCGCGGCGACGCGCCGAGTCCTTTGCATCTCTTGCCGCAGCTCGTATTCCGCAATACCTGGAGCTGGAAGCCCGGCCAGCATCGGCCCGCCTTGCGCGGCGATGGCAACGCCATTGTCGCCGCGCACGAAACCCTGGGCGTCTATCATTGCACCGCGGGCAGTCCAAACAACCCCGCCATGCAATGGCTGTTGACCGAAAATGAGACCAACGGCAAAAGACTGTTCTCGGCGCCGGGCGGCGGACCGTTCAAGGATGGCTTCCATGATTATCTCATCGGCGGCCGGAAGGACGCGGTCTCGGCGGCGAATCAGGGCACCAAGGCTGCCGCGCACTTCCGCTTCGACGTCCCCGCGCATGGCTCGGTCAGCGTTAACCTGAGGCTGTCGAGCGCAACGAGCTCCGCGCCGCCGGAGGATTTCGATCGCATTTTCAGCCAGCGCATCGCCGAAGCCGATGAATTCTACGCGGCACTGCAGCACGATATCGAAAGCGCCGACGCCAGGCACGTCCAGCGTCAGGCGCTCGCCGGAATGATCTGGAGCAAGCAATACTTTTATTTCGACATTCCCGAATGGATCAAAGGCGATCCCTGTCAGTTCCCGCCTCCCGCGGAACGGCGCCACGGCCGCAACCACGAGTGGATGCATCTGAATAATGCCGATATCATCTCCATGCCCGACAAATGGGAATATCCGTGGTACGCGGCGTGGGATCTGGCGTTTCATACAATTCCGTTCGCCCTGGTTGATTCCGAGTTCGCCAAGGAACAGCTCCTGCTGCTGACGCGCGAATGGTACATGCACCCCAACGGCCAGATTCCGGCTTATGAGTGGGCCTTCGGCGATGTGAATCCGCCAGTGCACGCCTGGGCAACCTGGCGTGTTTATCAGATGGATCGCAACCACCGCGGCGGGAAGGGCGATCTCGCTTTTCTGGAACGCGTGTTTCATAAGTTGCTGCTTAACTTCACCTGGTGGGTGAACCGCAAGGATGCCGAAGGACGCAACATATTCCAGGGCGGATTCTTGGGTCTCGACAACATCGGCGTATTCGACCGCAGCGCCCAACTGCCGACTGGCGGTCACATCGATCAGGCCGACGGCACAAGCTGGATGGCGATGTACTCGTTGAATCTCATGCGTATTGCACTGGAGCTGGCGCAGCACAATCCGGTCTATCAGGACGTCGCCACGAAGTTCTTCGAGCACTTCCTGCAAATCGCCGAGGCGATGAGCAACGTCGGCGATGCCGGCATCGGGCTTTGGGACGACGAGGACAAATTCTTCTACGACGTGCTGCACCTGCCCGACGACTCCATGGTTCCGCTCAAAATCCGTTCCATGGTCGGCTTGATTCCGCTGTTCGCCGTCGAAACCCTGGAGCCGGAACTGCTCGATAAGGTTCCGGAGTTCAAACGCCGCCTGGAGTGGTTTCTGCACTACCGCCCGGATCTGGCGGCCCTGGTGTCGCATTGGAACGAGGAGGGTCGCGGCCATCGCCGTCTGCTGTCGCTGCTGCGCGGTCATCGCATGAAGCGGCTGCTCAGGCGCATGCTGGATGAGACCGAATTTCTCTCCGACTACGGCATCCGGGCGATTTCCAAATATCACGACCGTCATCCCTATATCTTCAATGTCAACGGCATGGACCTGAGCGTGCACTATTTGCCGGCGGAATCGGACTCGGGGCTGTTCGGCGGCAATTCGAACTGGCGCGGTCCGATCTGGTTCCCCGTCAACTATCTGCTGATCGAGTCGCTGCAGAAATTCCATCACTACTACGGCGATGACTTCAAGATCGAGTGCCCGACGGGATCAGGGACATTCGTCACGATCGACCAGGCGGCGACCGAGATTGCCAGGCGTTTGACCAGGATTTTCCTCAAGGACGAGCATGGCAGGCGGCCGGTGTTCTCGCAGTATCCACGACAGCAGAGCGATGAGCACTTCCGCGATCATGTCCTGTTCTACGAGTACTTTCACGGCGACACCGGCCGCGGCGTCGGTGCGTCGCACCAGACCGGGTGGACCGGGCTGGTCGCCAAACTGCTTCAGCCGCGCCAGCCTTCGCGCAATTGACCTTCATTTCTCAAGGAGACGTCTTTATGCAAGCTCCCGCGCATCCGTCCCATCTGCCCCGGCCCGTAATGCCGCAGTGTCCGCCTCAGCACATGCTGGAGGGTCAGAAAGCATTGGTCACAGGCGGAGGTTCCGGCATCGGACGCGCCATCGCGCTGGCGCTTGGTCAGGCGGGTGCCGACGTGATCGTCAACTATGTGTCCGGCGCGGAGACCGCGGAACAAGTCGCCACCGAAATCCGCGCCTTCGGCGTGCGCGCCATGCCGATATGCGCCGACGTGTCGGATGAAGATCAGGTCCGGGCCATGTTCAGGCAGGCGATCGAGGCGTTCGGAACGATCGATATTCTGGTCAACAACGCCGGTCTGCAGCAGGACGCCGCGTTCGAGGACATGTCGCTCGCCCAATGGAACAAAGTCATCGGCGTCAACCTGACGGGCCAGTTCCTGTGCGCGCGCGAAGCGGTGCGCGAATTCAAGCGGCGCGGGGTGAAACCGGAGGTTTCGTGCGCGGCGGGCAAGATCCTGTGCATCAGCTCCGTGCACGAGGTGATTCCCTGGGCCGGGCACGTCAATTACGCCGCGTCGAAGGGCGGGGTGATGTTGATGATGAAAAGTCTGGCGCAGGAGGTCGCGCCGTATCGCATACGGGTCAACAGCATCTGTCCGGGGGCGATCCGCACGCCGATCAACATGGAGGCATGGGGCACTCCGGAAGCTTATCAGGAGCTGCTGAAACTCATTCCGTATAAGCGTATCGGCGAACCGGACGAGATCGGCCGCGCGGCGGTCTGGCTCGCCTCCGACTACGCCGACTACGTGCATGGAATCAGCCTGTTCGTGGACGGTGGCATGACCCTGTATCCCGGCTTCGAGACGGGGGGCTGAGGCAGATGCGACCGCCCTTGAGCCCCGGCGCTGCGCTGCGCCAGCACTGGCCCGAATACCTCATGGAAGCCTGGCTGCTTGGGACGTTCATGGTCTCGGCCGGTGTTTTTGCGACGCTGCTCGGCTTCCCCGGCTCGCCGTTGCCGCGCGTGGTGATGGATGAGGGCGTGCGGCGCGCGCTGATGGGCGCGGCGATGGGACTGACCGCGGTGGTGCTGATCTATTCGCCCTGGGGCAAGCGCTCAGGCGCGCACATGAATCCAGCCGTCACGCTGACGTATTGGAGATTGGGAAAAGTCGCCCGGTGGGATGCCGTGTTCTATATTCTCGCGCAGTTCGCCGGTGGTGTGGTCGGCGTATCCATTGTCGCCGTGCTGCTGGGCGATGCCTTTACCGCGCCCCCGGTGCACTACGTCGCGACGCTGCCGGGCAGGCACGGTGCGTTCGCGGCATTTGCCGGGGAATTCCTGATTTCGGCGCTGCTGATGTCGGTGATCCTGCGGGTCTCGAACGCTCCCCGCTATGCAATGCTCACGGGGATCTGCGCGGGCGCGATGGTTGCGATCTACATTACTTTGGAAGCGCCGATCTCCGGGATGAGCATGAACCCCGCGCGTTCGTTCGCCTCGGCCTTGCCGGCCCGGCTGTGGCGTGATTTGTGGGTTTATTTGACGGCCCCGGTTCTCGGCATGCAGTTGGCGGCGGCGCTGTATGTCTTTCAGCGCGGCAGACAGGCGGTCGCTTGCGCCAAGTTGCTTCATCCTTCCGACCAGCGCTGCATCCACTGCGGTTACGTTCCGACCGCGCGGGGCAAGCTGGTTGCCGAACCAAAAGAGGCATCACGATGACGAATTCCAGCCAATATCAGGTCATTATTGTGGGGTCGGGCGCCGGCGGATCCGCTGCCGCGTTTCGATTGGCGCAAGCCGGCCTGCGTGTCGCCCTGATCGAGAAGGGCGGACCGTTACCGAAAGATGGCAGTACGCTCGACTTCAACCGCGTCGTGCATGAAGGTGCTTTCAAAAGCCGGGAGCAATGGCGTGACCGTCAGGGCCGCGTGTTCTGTCCGGAAGAATACTTCAACGTTGGCGGCAAGACAAAATGGTATGGCGCGGCGCTTCTGCGCTACGGCCGGCAGGAGTTTTCCGCGGAAGCGGCTTTCCAGTGTGCGGGGTGGCCAATCACGTATGACGAATTGCTGCCTTACTATGAAGAGGCCGAGCGAGCGCTTGGTGTCCGCGACCTCGATGCCGAGCCTGATCTGCAACGCATCGCCGATATCGTCACGCGCGGTGCTTCGGCCTGGAGCCACGAGGCCCTGCCGATGGGCTTGTCGCCGGCAATCGTGCGGAACCCCGCCGAAGCGCGCCACTTTGATGGTTTCGCTTCCGTCGCCAACCTGAAATCCGATGCGGAGACAGCATTCTTGCAGCCGGTGCTCGGGGCGGCCAACCTGACAGTCCTGACGGGCCGTGCCGTCACCGGGCTTATCGGCGATTCATGCGACGCTACCCGCATCAAGGCCGTTCGCCTCGACGACGGAACCGAACTGCAGGGCGATGTCGTTCTGTTGGCCGCGGGTGCTTTGCACTCGCCACGTTTGCTGCAGAGGTACCTGGCCGCCAACGGCCTGTCTGCGCGATTGCCGTGCGCGGCGGCGGTGGGACGCAATCTGAAAACGCATTTGCTGACGGCGATGATTGCGATTTCCACGACGCGGATGACCGACCTGATCCGCAAGACCCGCATCTTCCTGAGTTCCGATTTGCCCCATAGCAGCGTCCAACCTTTGGGTTTTGATGGTGAACTCATGAGCACCCTGATTCCAAAGTTTGTCCCTCGCGGCGTCGCGCGGTCGGTTGGAGATCACGCCTACGGCTTTTTTCTGCAGACCGAAGACGGCGCGCATCGCGATAACCGCGTCATTGCGGAGTCCGGTGCGACGCAGGGTCTGCCGGTTCTCGACTACGATGCCACCCGGACTCCGGCGGCCGCCAACGAGCACCGTCAATTGGTCCGAAGTTTCACAATTGCGCTTGCGCGCGCCGGGATGATTGCGTTTTCCCAGCGCATCGGCATCGCCGGCACAGCCCATGTCAGCGGAACGCTCGCAACCGGGAATGATCCTGCGCAGTCGGTGGTTGATTCCCTGGGACAGGTGCACGGAATGAAATCTCTATACGTGGTCGACGGCAGCATTTTGCCGCGTTCGAGCCGGGTGAATCCGTCCTTGACGATTTATGCCTGGGCTCTGCGCGTGGCCGACACTATCGCGGGACGCCTGAACCCTGAGACGGCAGTATAGACGGGTGGCCAGGATGCCCGCCGGCCCATGCCGATCGTACGATGTCAGACGATGATCATCGTGCTGCCGGGGCCGGTGACGTTCCTCAACGTGGCGGGCGGGTTTCCGCGGGGGCGGTTCCCGGGCGGCGCCTGATTGATGCGTCTCGGGCCCTCCCGGCACCGTTCTTCTTAACAGCGCAATCCTCCGAGCCCATCCCCGCCTCGATCGGATCGCACGCGGTCTGCTGCCGCGTGGACACCGGTGCCAGCAGGAGATTCAACGCATCGACGTCGCTGGCGAACATGATCTTCGCTTTCGTCTCCATCGAGCGGAAAATGTCCAGCACGGCCCGCCCGGTCGGGGTCAGCGAGGCGCTGCCGCCCCGGCGGCCGCCGATGACGCGCGTCACCAGAGGCTCCCGGAAATATCCGTTCATGCTTTCAAGCAGTTTCCAGGCATTCGGGTAGGCCATGCCCATTGTCCGCGCCGCGGCGGCAATCGAGCCCTGCCGATCGATGCCCTCCAGCAACGCCATCTTGCCCGGGCCGATCAGCGGCAGGACGCGCACCTGGACGTTCAGCTCCGTTTGATCGGCCATGTCTCCGTCCTGTTGGTGGTCCCGACCGCCTAGCCGCTTCGGCGGTGCGCGTCAAGCAACCATCCATCAGAACATTGATTTCGTTTGGTATTCCCCGGCAGATCAAACTTCCTGCTCGTCCAGGGCCAGGCGCATGCCGGCGGCGTCGCGCATGACCCGGCGCATCCACAGCGGCGGCACGCCGTTCATCAGGCGCTGAACGTTGGAGATGACGTCGTCAATGTCGCGCACCGTCGCGCTCTTGACCGGGAAGATCCGCAGCGCATGCACGCGGAAGGCGGCGAGGTCGCTCAGCCCCAGGGTGAACAAGACCGAGCAGCCCTTCAGCGCATCGACCCGGTCCACCAACGGATCGCGGCCGGTGCCGTCGTCGTCCTCCATGTCGTCCATGATGCAGGTGCCGAGCTGCTTGCCGAGGCCGCCGCCCGGACCTTTCTTGGCGACGCCGCCGGGGCCGAAATGGATCACGTCAACGAATTCCGAGCTGTCCCTGGCCACGTCGTAGAAGACGACCTGTTTGGCGGCGGCGAAATTCGCGTCGACCTGGATCAGGCTGTTCGTGGTGACGGCGATACGAAGATGCGGGGCATCCATGGCGGGTTCCTCGAAGGGTCAGGTCATCGGTTGGTTGATCGCCGCCGTCTCGCGCCCGAAACGCTGGCGGAAGCTGGCGGGCAAAGTCACGCCGTCCGGGGTGCGGGCGCGCCATTTGTCCAGCTCCGCCAGGGGCAGAGCGCCGTCGGTCAGCGCCTCGACCGGAATGATATACAGAACGTCGCGGTGAACAACGAAGAAGTCGATCGGGTAAAGCGACGCATCGCGATACAGCGGGCTGATTTCGATCTGCAGCAAGTCGCCTTCGATGTCGGTCTTCGGGTTGTCGCAATCGAAACGGGCATGCCGGTTGAACCGGCCGGTGCGGCGGAACTGATAAAGAACGCGGTCCTCGTCGAAGAAGCGCTTCAGCTCGCCGGTGATGTCGAAAAAATACTGCGACAGCATCGCTGCGACATAGGCTTCCGGGTAGGGCTGGCGCAACGATTCCAGATAGTAAGCCGTCGCGGACTCCAGCAGTACCAAGCCGATCGGCGTGATCGCGAGCGACAAAGCGAGCTTGTGAACGGTGCCGTTGAACCAGATGATGCCATCGTCGATCGTAATGCGGCCTTGCGGCGTGAACGCAACGGACCAGGCGACGCGCAGGATGCGGTAAAGCTCGGCCACCACCCTCTCGCTCATGGTGCCACGCGGCATGCCGGCCGCGCGCTGCCATGTCGTTTTGCCGTCGGAGTCGGGGGTCCGGGATTGCACATACGAATCCAGCACCATGAAGGCGCTGAAGACGCCGCGCAGTTCGTCCGTTATCAGCTCCTGCCGCGGTTCCTCGGCAGCGAAGCTCAGGGCCTTGCGTTTCGTATAGAGTTCGATCTGCCGGTATTCCGGCAGCGACAAGCGGCGATGCGAGCCGTTGGTCGAACCGGTGAGCAGGTCGTACAGCTTTACCATAACGTAGCGATCTCCGTATCCGGCAGACGCCCGGGACGGGCTTGCTCCCGTCCCGGATTGGCACTCACCAGGTGTTCAGGATCCATTCCCGATCCCTGGTATACTCCATGTGCGCGAACATCGCGTTGGCGATGGCCTCGCCCAGCAGCATCGCGCCGCGATAGCCGATGCTCGGGTGGCGATACAGACCGGCCCGGTCGAAGGTCGGGAAGCCGACGCGCGCCATCGGGATGTTGTTGTCGATGGCCACGTAACGTCCCTTGGAGTGCCCGAGGATCAGATCGATCTTGTAATCCGGATCCTTCGCGCGCTTCTCCAGTTCCCACAGATCGGCGTTGCACACCACTTCCATGTCCCAGTTCACTCGGTTCTTGAGCGCCAGGATACGCGGATCGCGCTTGTACTTGCTGTTGTCGTCGCCAAGCAGCAGAAGGGCCGGTTCAAGTTCGACTTCCAGGCAGAACTCGGCCATGCCGATGACCAGGTCCGGATGCCCGAAGATCGCCACCCGCTTGTTCGCGAAGAACATGTGGGCCAGATCCTGCAGCGCATCCACCGCCAGGCCGCGTTCCTTCACCAGCGACTCAGGGATCGGCTTGCCGGTGATTTCGCTCAGCGTGCGCAGGAACGCATCGGTGTTGCCGATGCCGTACGGCGTGGAAACGATGTGCGCCGGGACCTGGAATTCCTTTTCCAGATATTCCGCCGCGCTCGCACCCTCATAGCGCGCCAGGGCGACCGAGGCGGTGGCCCCGGTGGTCGCGGCGAGCTCTTCCACCGTGGTCCGGCCATGCGTGTGGATCGACTTGTCCGGCAGCATCGGCGAGTCGAAATCCTCGGTATCCATCAGGATCGTGCCGTCGACGCCCATCTCGGACAAGTAATGCTTCAGCAGCACCACGTCGCCCGGATTGACCCAGCCGGGGAACAGATTGATCTTCCCGGTCGGAGCGACCTTCTCCTTGGCAATGTTCTTGACGACCGCTTCCACGCACTGGCTGTAGCCGCCGACCTGGCTGCTCTTGAAGCTCGGGGTGTGGACGGCGACGACATGGACCTTGCGATCGGGAAACTCCGTCTTCAACATCTCGTTGATCTTGGTGATGTTGCCTTCGACGTCGTCGCCGATGACCTCGGTCGAGCAGGTGGTGATGACCGGAATGACCCGCAGCGCCGGATAGCGCCGCACCAAGGTCAGCACACCGTCGATGATGCGCTGATGGCCGCCGAACACCGCCGAGTCCTCGTGCAGGGAGGTCGAGGCGATATCGAAATTCTCCTTGAAATGCTGCGCGAACAGCAGGCGGACGAACATCGAGCAGCCCTGGCCGCCGTGCACCAGCGGAATGCAGTCCTTGATCCCGATTCCGGCGTACTGGGCGCCGGCCGGCTGGCAGTCATACATCGGGTTGATGATGCCCTGCCGCTTCTTAGTCGTAATTTCGCAACCCATGACGGGCTCCTTTCATGACCAAATAGCGCCTAGTAGAGCGAGTGGCTGAGCTCGTGGTTCTTGGAGTTGGTGATGGCGATATCCACCAGCCTCTCCTTGAGCACGCCCAGGATTTCATGGATGTGCGACGGATTCTCAGACTCGATCCAGGGAAAGCGCTGCTTGAAGTCGGCGACCATGATCACGGCGTCGGCGTAGAACAGCTTTTCCGTCGGCGTGTGACGCGGCGGCTGCTTGCCGGTGAGAAGGTCGGAGGCAGTGTTCACGATGCCCTCGATATTCTCCTTCCGGTCCCAGGTGCGGGAGAAGAACTGCCAGAGGCAGCGCTCCTGCACATAGGCAAACAGTTGGTCAGCCTTGGCGTTGTGTGCTGGGGAAATCATTCTGCGGCCTCCCGGTAGGCCACCACGTCATTCGCACGGATATCCGTGGCGGCGAGTTTCAGAAGCGGGTTGTGCACGGCGTTGTACATGTCGCGGGCGAGGTTGACGAAGCCCTCGAAGCCCATGTACGGGCCATTGTGGTAGCCGTGGCCGTTGACGTACGGGATGTGCAACTTCTTGACCAGCTCGCCGACGCGCGGGCCGGTGAAGATGACGTCGGGACGCACGCGGTCGATGATCTCGAAGAATTCGAGTTCGTTGCCGTCATCGATGTAGTAGGTGCCGCTTTGCCCGCGGGCAATGACCTTCTCGAAGTCTTCTTCATGGCCGAACTTCGACGACATCGCAACGACCTGCACGCCGAGATCGTCTTCGACCGACTTGGTCCAGTGCCACAGGCGCGGACCGCCGGTCCAGATCGCCATCTTGGTGCCCTTCAGGCGTTCCTTGTACCAATCCAGCTTGCCCTTCCACTTGGCATTTTCCTCGGCGATCAGCTTCTCGCCGCGGTCTTCGATGCCGAAGAAGGCGCAGATCTTGCGGATCGCCTCTTCCATGTAGCTGAAGCCCCAGGAGTCGATGTCGAGGCGCGGGATGCCGTATTGCTTCTTCAGCTCGTTGGCGATGTAGCCGGAGGAGCGGGCGCAGTTGACGACGTTGAGCTGGGCGCGATGCATGCAGCGCAGATCGTCGTACGTTCCGTTGCCGGTGAAGTGCGCGATGACCTGGATGCCGAGCTTTTCCCAGTACTGGTTCAGAAGCTGGGTGTCGCCCTGGATGTTGAAGTCGCCGATGAAGTTCATCGTGTATTCGCTGGTGATCGTCGGCTCCAGCGTGCCGACCTTCTCGTTGATCCAGCCGATGTTGAGGACGTGGTGTCCTTTCGACTGAGAAACGCCGGCGAAGCCCGGGCATTCAACGGTGAATATATCGACGTCAGGACGTTCCTGCATCACCTTCTTCGCCACCGCCTTGATGTCGTCGCCGATCAGCGCCGTCGGGCAGGTGGTGTAGACGAACATGCGCTTGATTTCGGGCATTTCGTCAAAGGCTTCGTTGATCGACTTCTCCAGGCGCTTTTCGCCGCCGAAGACGATGTGGCTTTCCTTCATGTCGGTCGACCAGACGTACTTCATGTTGAAGTGGCCGTTGTCGGTCGGATAGCGCTTGGTGTGCCAGGTGTCGTAGGCGCAACCAATCGGCCCGTGGATCATCTGGATGGTGTCCTTGAGGACCCCGCCGATGACCAGCTTGGCGCCGCAGAACGCGCAGCCGCGCTCGGACAATGTGCCCGGAATGGTCTGGGCGTTGGACACCGGGAGGAAGTCGCGCGTGTCCTCGCCATCGACCTTAAGATAGATGTGCTTTTCCCGCTCGGGGATGTCTTTGTCGCATTCCAGAAGCACCATAGGCATTGGTGAAGTCTCCTTGGTTGTGGCTTTGGTTGAATATCGAACGGGTATGCATTTGCACGGGGTGTGCCAACGTCCGTTCGGCCCGGTCGGCTATAGCGAAAAGCATGTTTTCCGGGTCGGACGCCGTCCGGAGTGTTCCGATCAGTACGAATGGCCCGGGAAGAGTACACGCCGGTGCGCGGAGTGTGCGGACCGCGTCGTTTCCGGCCTGCCGAGCGTGTGGCACGGCGGTTGCGAAGCGTTTTCCACCTTATTCGTTCTCGGAGGTTTCTCCATGTCCATCGACACGATCGAAAAACCACAAACCGCCTCGACCACCCTGCGGATCGCCGTCGCCAGCAAGGACGACATCCGCATCGATCAACATTTCGGCCACGCAGACTCGTTCCTGGTGTACGATGTCACCGCCAGTGGCGCGACCCCGCTCGGCCGCCGTGAAATCGCCGCCCATGCCGAGGGTGAGGACGAGGACCCGCGCCAGACCATCCTTCGCATGCTCGCCGACTGCAAAGTCCTGCTGGTCGCCAAGATCGGCCCCAACCCTCAGGAACAGCTCGCGGCTGTCGGAATCGAGGCCAGCGACATGCTGGCCGGCAAGCCGATCGATACGGCGCTGACGATGACGTTCGCGGCGAAGAACGTGGATCATGGCGACAGCCCGGTCGATTCCTCAAGCTTTCGGCTGCTGCATGCCATGCTGCGGGTTACCGACCTGGACCGTTCATTAGACTTTTATACCAACCAGTTGGGGATGCAGGTGCTGGAGCGCCGCGACCACAAGAAGAACCAGTTCTCCCAGGCGTATATCGGTTTTGGTGACGGCTTCGGACAGATGACGCTGGAGCTGGTGTCCAACTGGGACCACGAGGGCCCCTATACGCAGGGCGAATCGTTCGGCCATATCGCCATCGAGGTCCGCGGCATAACCGCCCTGTGCGACCGTCTCTCTGCTGCCGGCGTGAAGATGCCGCGGCCACCCCGCGCCCAGCGCCATGGCGAGAATATCGTCGCCTTCATTGAGGACCCGGACGGTCACCAGATCGAACTGGTCCAGAAACCCGCTACCTGAAAGGAGATTACGATGTCAGTTGAATCCGCCGTCGCCTACATCAAGCGCATGCGTGAGGATCAGGAGTTCCGTCGCGTCCTCAATGAGAACAGCGAAGACGAAGCCGCCAACTGGGCTTTCGTCAAGGAAAATGGTTACGACTTCACCATGGCCGATTTCAAGGCGGCTCAGGACGAGGTCTACAAGGAATACGGGGTCGATCCGATGCAGGATATTCAGATCGGTTCGTAGGTTGGCCCGTCATGGCGCGCGTGCGCGCCATGACGGACGCTTCAGCTCCGATACCGCAGCACTGCCTCGCGGCGGTTGGTGAAGTGCTGCGCCATCCGTTCGGCGTCATCGACGGTGAGCGGAAACCCATAGGTTTTCGCGGCGGCAGCCAGTTGCGCTGCTTGCATGCCCTGGAGGGACGCAAATCCGGCCGTGGCCATGGCATTGACCCGGCTGCGCAACGCCGGATCGCCGGTGCGCGCCAACCAGCCCTCCCGCACTGATCCCGGCGAATATTCCGGCCCGACCGCAACGGCGGACTGGCGATCGTACGTGCTGATCGCCGCCATCATGGCGATATCCGCGAGGATCATATGGAACTGCTGATTTTCGGTTGGTGCGTTCATGAACCTTATCCCTGTTGATGCGCCTCGGCGCGGCGAAACGTTTTGTAGCTGATGTTGTGCTTCTCCATGCGCAGCCCGAGGATGCGCCGTGTCAGGCCGAGTTCCTTGGCCGCCTCGGTCATGTTGCCGTTGTGCGTCTTCAGGGTCTCGACGATCATTTCGTATTCCACGGCGTGGATCTTGGCTTCCAGGCTGCAGCCGAACGCGGTGCCGGTTTCGGCGGAGGTCTGCAACGAGGGCGGCAGGTTGTAGCCGTGGATCACTGCATCATCCGACAGGATGACGGAACGTTCGATCACATTCTCCAGTTCGCGGACGTTGCCCGGCCAATGATACGTCATGAGCATGTTCAGCGCGGGCGTGGAGATGCGCTTGACCTCCTTGCCGCCCTCGGCCGAGTAGCGGGCGGCAAAATAATCCGCCAGCAGGATCACGTCGCTGCCCCGATCCCGCAGCGGCGGGACGGTAATCGGGAAAACATTCAGGCGGTAATATAGATCTTCGCGAAAGGTCCCCTTCGCCACCATGTCCGGCAAATCTCGGTTGGTCGCCGCGATGATACGCAGATCGACCTTGATGGGACGGTTTCCGCCCACCCGCTCGAACGCCCGTTCCTGCAGCACACGCAGCAATTTGGCCTGGATCGGCAAGCTGAGCTCGCCGACCTCGTCGAGGAAGATTGTTCCGCCGTCGGCCTGCTCGAAGCGCCCCTTGCGCATCATCGCGGCGCCGGTGAATGCGCCTTTTTCATGGCCGAACAACTCGCTTTCGACGATGTTTTCCGGCAGCGCGGCGCAGTTGAATTTGACCAGCGGCCCGTCGGCATTGGGGCTTTGATAGTGGATCGCGTTGGCGACCAGTTCCTTGCCGACGCCGCTTTCGCCCAGGATCAATACCGTCGCCTTGGTGGCGGCAACCTTGTGAACCAGCTCGTAGACTTCCTGCATCGGCTTGGAGTTGCCGATGATGTTGGTGGGTTTGAACCGTTCCCGCAGCTCTTTCTTCAGGCGGCGGTTTTCGTTTTCAAGCCGCACCTTGGAGATGTTCTCCATAAGGTACAGTTCCACTGCAGGGCCGACCATGGAGGCGATCGTTGCGAGCAGTTCGACGTCCTGCTTCAGCAGACCGCGATTGAGATAGATACGTTCCGCGCTGATCGTGCCGACAACTTTCTTCGCATGCATGATCGGTACGCATACGAACGAGGCTTTGGCGTTGCTGTGCTCGCCATCAACCCCGGGGGTTTCGACAAAACCTGGCTGATCGCGCAGGTGCGGAACGATAAACGCCGTGCCGCTTTCCACCACCTTGGTGATGATGCCACCGTTGGGCGAATAGAGGCCGCTGGCTTTCTCGGCATCCGTCAGGCCGAAGCTTTCGTGGATGAAAATGGAATCCGACTGGTTGTCGTACAGCGCGACCATCCCGCGGCGCATCCGCAGACGTTGCCGCATGACCTGCAGCATCACCGACAACGAAGTGGCAAGATCCTGATTTTCCGCCATGATCTGGCTGATCTGGAACAGGATCGGCAACATGTTCACACGGCATTCGCCGGTGAAGCAATGGGTGAAATCATCGACGTCGATAGCGATCGATTGCTCCATGTCGGTCCCGCTTCACCCCTTGCCATTACCCTATAGCCCACGATGCAAGTACGATGCCATACTGGAATCCAATTAAACCATTGATTCCGCTCAATACCGATATTGTCGGATTGCCACCAAACGCCACGCCGGGTTGAATTCATGACATCGCCTATGTCCGTTCAAAAATGTACATTTTTCTCGCAATCTGCCGCTGATGTACGAACATGTGGCAGGAGTTTGCTGGAATTTCCCGATTTCGACCGCCAAAAACCGTTATAGCGCGTTTGCTCGTCAAGCTGGCCCATCTATTGCTACGGTGACGCTGCGCCACCACCGCCAGTGAGGCACGACATGAAAGCCGACGAACTCCTTGCGCTGATGAACGAACCGGCCTGCGCGCAAAATGCCAAGTCGAAATCCGGCTGCGCCAAGCCGCAGCCCGGGGCCACACAAGGAGGATGCTGCTTCGACGGTGCCCGCAACGCGCTGCTGCCCATCGCCGATGCTGCCCATATAGTACATGGACCCATCGGCTGCGCCGGATCGTCGTGGGACAATCGCGGCACCCGTTCCAGCGGCGCCGATCTGTTTCGGGTCGGCATGACGACCGATCTGTCCGACATCGACGTCATCATGGGCCGCGGCGAGAAGCGCCTGTTCAAAGCCGTGCGTCAGGCAGTCGAGACGTATCACCCGGCCGGCGTTTTCATCTACAACACCTGCGTGCCGGCGCTGCAGGGCGACGATATCGAAACGGTCGCCCGGGCCGCGTCGGAACGTTTCGGCGTCCCGGTCGTGCCGGTCGATTGCGCCGGGTTCTACGGCAACAAAAACCTCGGCAACCGCATTGGGGGCGAGGCCGTCTATAAGCATGTCATCGGCACGCGGGAGCCGGACCCGGTCCCGGAGTCCGCCCAGCGCCCCGGCATCGTCACCCACGACATCAATCTGATCGGCGAATGGAACGTCGGCGGCGAATTCTGGACCGTCGCGCCTTTGTTCGACGAACTCGGCCTGCGCATTCTCTGCACTTTCTCCGGCGATTCCCGCTTCCGCGAGGTGCAGACCATGCATCGCGCCGAGGCCAACATGGTCGTCTGCTCCAAGGCCATGATCCAGGTCGCCCGGAAATTGAAGGAGGATTACGGCACGCCTTTCATCGAGGGCAGCTTCTACGGCATTGCCGATACGTCCCGCGCCTTCCGCGATATCGCCGGCATGCTGAACGATCCGGACCTGACGGCCAGGACCGAGGCGATGATCGCCCGCGAGGAAGCCAGGGTGGAAGCCGCGCTGGCGTCGTTGCGGCCGCGCCTCGCAGGCAAGCGGGTGCTGATCTTCACCGGCGGGTACAAGTCCTGGTCGATCGTTTCCGCTATGCAGGATCTCGGCATGGAGGTCGTCGCTACCGGAACGGAAAAATCCACGGAAGAGGACAAGGCCCGCATCGTCGAACTGATGGGTCCCGACGCCCGGATGATCTCCGACAACGACCAGATCGCGCTGCTGCAGACGTTCCGCGAATGCCGCGGCGACATCCTGATCGCCGGTGATCGTTACATCTACCCGACTCTGAAGTCGCGCATTCCGTTCCTCGACATCGATCATGTCCGCCGCATCGGCTACGCCGGTTATGACGGAATGATCGAACTCGCCAGCAACCTGGTGCACGTCGCCCACTCGCCGGTCTGGGCGAAGGTCCAGGCCCGCACTGAAGCGCCGCGGCGGGCAGCTTAGCGACATGGCCGAAATTCTTACCCCCACCAAGGCGCTCGCGGTCAACCCGCTGAAGACCAGCCAGCCGATCGGCGCGTCGCTGGCGTTTCTGGGCCTGGCTGATTCGATGCCGCTGGAGCATGGCGCGCGCGGCTGCACGTCTTTCAACAAGCTGTTCTTCATGCGGCATTTCCATGACCCGATCGCTTTGCAAACGACGGCGATGGATCATTTGGTTGCGGTAATGGGAGCCGATGCCAGCGTGGTCGAGGCACTTGCCACGATCTGCAACAAGAACCGCCCCGCCGTTATCGGACTGATCACCACGGGCCTGTCGGAGATGCAAGGGGCGGACATCCAGCGCACGGTCGCCGTCTTCCGGTCGCAATTCCCGATGCACAACGACGTTGCCATCATTCCGGTGGCGACCACGGATACGCTCGGCTGCATGGAAAGCGGCTTCGCCCGCGCGGTCGAGGCGATCATTACGACACTGGTGACGCCCGGGCCGAGCGTCATCCGCCATCCGCGGCGGGTGAACGTGCTGGCATCGGCGATGCTGACCCCGGGCGATATCGAGGCGGTCAAGACCTTCACCGCCGCCTTCGGACTGACCGCCGTCGTGCTGCCCGACGTCGCGGACTCCCTGGATGGCCATCTGATCGAGGACGGGTTCTCCACCCTGACCTACGGTGGCACGCCGCCGTCAGCCGTTGCGGAGATGGGACAATCTGCCGCAACTCTCGTTATCGGACCGTCCATGAGCAAGGCCGCCGATCTGCTGCGGGACAGGACCGGACTGCCGGATTATCGTTTCGCCAGCCTGATCGGCCTGGACGGCGGCGACGCCTTTTGTCAGGCGCTGGCCGAGATCGCCGGCTGCGCGGTTCCTGCGATCATCCAACGCCAGCGCGACCAATTACAAGACGCAATGGTCGATTGCCAGTTCCAGATCGGCGGCGCACGTGTGGCGATTGCCGCTGACGCCGATCTGCTGTGCGCGATGACTGGTTTCTTCACCGATATGGGGGCGGAGGTGGTCGCTGCGGTCGCCGCCGGCCGGGCCGCGCATCTGGCCGATCTGCCGATTCCGTCGGTGGTCGTGGGCGATTTGGAGGACCTGGAGTTCCTGGCGCGCGAAGAACGGGCCGACATGATCGTTACCAATTCCCACGGGGCTGAAATTGCCCGTCGCCAGGGAACCGCGCTGCTACGCGCCGGCTTCCCGATCTACGACTCCTATGGCGCCCACACGGTAACCCGGGTCGGTTATGCCGGAACGCGCGAGCTTGTGTTCGAAGCCGCCAATCTGCTGGCCGGGCACTATCGGGAAATCCGGCCTTATCGATCCCGTTACTGGCAAGGAACGCCGCGTGAGGACGAAGTGACATGCTGAGGATTGCCTTTGCTTCAAGCGACCGCACCACGGTCAACCTGCATTTCGGCGGCGCTGAAAGTCTGATGATCTACGATGTCTCACCCGGCCAGGCCGATCTGGTGGGGATCGGCGAGTTCATGAAGGCCGAAACGGTTGGAGAGACCGGACGCACCGGCCTGACCGGAACGGTGCAGGACAAGGTGCTGCCGAAGCTCGATTTCGTTGGCGAATGCGCCGCCGTCTACGCCGCCTCGATCGGCAGTTCTTCCATACGCAGACTGATGAAGCTGGGAATCCAGCCGATCATCGTCGATACCGGGCACGAGATTCTTGATCTGCTGAACGAGGTTTCGCTGGCGCTGGTCCATGGCGGCCTCGCGTGGGTTGATCGCGCCAAGGCCAAGGCGCTCGCGGCACCGCCAAAGGAAACCGCTTCAGCCGGCGCGCCGAGGCACGTGCTGCTCAGTTCGATTGATGACCTGGAGTGAAACCACCGTGAAATTAGCCGTTTCGAATCTGGCATTGCCGGCCTACTACCACCTCGGGATGCTGCCTTACGTGCACAGCCTGGGCGTGGAAGGGCTGGAGGTCGTGCCTGCGCATACCTGGCCGGACCGCGTCACGTCGCGCATGGTCGAAAGCTATCGCGCCGCGGTGGAAGGCGCGGAACTCTCGGTCATCGGCATGCATGGTCTGTTCCGCCACCGCCCTGATCTCGGCATCTTCGCGTCCGGCGACAAGCGCGCGCGCAGCCTGGAGTTGCTGGTTCAGCTTTCGGCGGTAACACGGGATCTCGGCGGCCGCACGCTTATCCTCGAGTCGCGTTGGCGCAACGACATTCCGGAGCGAGAGGCGTGGCTGCAATGCCGCGATTTCCTGCATGAAGTGCTGCCGCGGATCGAAAGCCACGGCACAGTGCTGTGTTTTGCGCCTTTGACAGACGGCGATTTCTGTCGGCAGGCCCGGCAGTGCTACATGTTGACGAACGCGATCGACCATGATTCGTTTGGGCTGCATCTCGGCGCCGCCGCGCTGGCTGCCAATGGCGAGATGGGACATACGACCTTTGCCGCAGTGCGCGGACGTCTCGAACTGGTCCACCTTGATGAGCCCGGCCATGCGGTGCTGGGCAGTTCGAACCAGGTGGATCATATCGATATGCGCAACCACCTGGCAGCCATCACCTACAAGGGCTGGGCGTCGTTGGTCCAGCAGACTGTCCCGGCAGCCGAGCCGGCGGATAGCCTTAGATTGGGACTGCGGTTTTTCGCGAACAGCTACATGTCGAATGGGGCAAGAAAGGGCATCCGGGTATGACCGAGGACGAGCGACTCCGCATCATCGCCGCCACCGTCGAGTCGGCGCGGCCGGCGGTGCAGGCGGACGGCGGCGATCTGGAACTGGTCGCCGTGGAAGGTCACCGGGTGCGGGTGCGGCTGTCCGGCGCCTGCACGACTTGCTCGATGGCGGGCCAAACCTTGGGCGGGATACGCCGCAAGTTGATGCAGGTGCTGGACGGGCCGGTGATGGTCGTGCCGGCCCAGGCGCAGGCCGGCATGAGCCTCAGGCCGCCTGATAGCCGATGACAGCTTTGATCTCGGTAAAGTCGTCCAGCGCCCACTTGCCGTATTCGCGGCCGTTACCCGACTGCTTGTAGCCGCCAAACGGCGCAGCGGTATCCCATTCCGGATAGTTTACGAAGACGTTGCCGGCCCGCATCTCCGCCGCCACCCGGTTGGCATGGTCCCGATCGGCCGACTGCACATACGCGGCAAGGCCATAAACCGTGTCGTTGGCCAGACGGATTGCCTCCGCCTCGTCCTTGTAGGGCAGGATCGACAGCACGGGCCCGAAGATTTCCTCACGCGCGATGCTCATGTCGTTCCGCACGTTCGCAAAGACCGTCGGGCGGACGTAATAACCGCGGTTAAGATGTTCCGGACGGCCCGGGCCGCCGGTGACCAGTTCCGCACCCTCATCAATCCCGGCCTGGATCAGGCGCTGGATCTTGTTGAACTGGATCTCGCTCACCACCGGGCCGATGGTCGTGCGCGGATCGTTTACATCCCCAACGACCACCCGTTCCGCCGCCGCCCTGGCAATCGCCTTCACCTCGTCCTGCCGATCGGCCGGGACGAACATGCGGGTGGGGGCGTTGCAGGACTGGCCGCTGTTGCCCATCATTCCGAGCAGACCCTTGGTCACCGCGGTGTTGAAATCGACGTCCGGCAGAAGAATATTGGCTGACTTGCCGCCCAGTTCCTGCGCGACACGCTTCACCGTCGCGGCCGCCGCCCGGGCAACAAGGATACCGGCGCGGGTCGATCCTGTGAACGACATCATATCGATATCGGGATGCGCGGACATGGCGGCGCCAACCACCGCGCCCTCGCCCTGCACCATGTTGTAGACGCCGGCCGGAACGCCCGCCGCGTGCATCACCTCCGACCAGATGATCGCATTCAGCGGCGCGACCTCGGACGGCTTCAGCACCATCGTGCATCCCGACGCGATCGCCGGAGCCACCTTGCAAACAATCTGGTTGATGGGCCAGTTCCACGGCGTAATCAAACCGACAACGCCGATGGGCTCGCGCACGATCAGGGTGGAGCCTTCGACGTCCTCGAACTTGTAGGCTTCCAGCACTTCGATCATACGGGTTAGATGTGCCGTGCCGGTGCCCGCCTGGCTGTTCAGGGCGAACTTCAGCGGTGCGCCCATTTCCCGGGACAGTGTCTCGGCAATGTCCTGCCGGCGCTTCTGATACTCGGACAGGATGGCGCGCAGCAGATCCAGCCGCTGGTTGCGGGTGGTGCGGGCGAACGCCGGAAAGGCTGCTTTCGCGGCCGCGACGGCGCGGTCCACATCCGCGGGACCGCCGACGGCGATCTGCACGAAGGACTCTTCCGTGGATGGATTGATCACGTCCAGCAGCATGGGCTGTAGCGGAGCCACCCAGGCTCCGTTGACGTAGTGATGGTGTTCATGGCCCATTTCGGTTCCTCCCTGCCGGCAGCGGCTGGCGTTATATACCTTCGAACATCGCGGCTGGCAAAATCATCGGTCCCGGGCGGCGGCACGTGGCATATAAGGCCCAGCCGGTCTTTCCGGCCGCGTGCCCATTGACGTAAACGTGCCGGTAAAAATAAGAACACGGGCGAGATTCTTGCGATTTCGGCCCGCAGGCTGCGGTTCCGTTTTGATTTCCAACTGAGTCGATGGCTCACGGCACCATCCGCCTCGGCACATGCCGTTGCGTGCAGGACGCTACCGTGCAGTTTTACGGCGTTGGGCCTTCCGACCCCGGTAAAGCGCTGCAAGCCGGTTGGCCGTTATGTCAATTGTAAAATCTCTCTCGATACGCTGCCGTCCGTTGTGGCCGAACCGGAGGCGGAGGTCTTCGTCGCCGACCAGCGTCACAAGCCGATCGGCCAATTCGTCGATGGAGCCGGGTGTGACCAGGAAGCCTGCCTCGCCATCGATCCCGAGGTCCGGGATGGCTCCAACCGGCGTGGTGACAACCGGAAGGCCGGTCGCCATGGCCTCGAGTAGCGCGACCGGGAGGCCTTCGTTATATGAAGGGAGGACGAAAATCTTGGCGGTGGCCAGCAAGGACTGGGCGGCTTCGGGCCCTATCCAACCGGGAAATGTCACCCGATCGGCGAGCCCCAATGCGGCGGCTTCGGCCCGAAAATCATCCACGGCTCCATTGCCGGCGATCACGGCCTCCCAGTTCAAGGCCTGAAGGCTCGGAGAGGATAGAGCCTTCAACAAATCGTAAGTTCCCTTCCTCGGGCCGAGAGCACCAAGGTATACGATGCGACATGGCCCGGCCAGTCTGTTGCGATCAATTACCGAATCGGGAAGAGGAACTCCGTTGGCAATGATTTCGATCTTACTTTCGTCTATGCGAAGATCCTCGGTTAGGTAATGCCTCCAGAAGCTTCCTATCACGACGATTTTGGAGGCTCGCGCCATCGTGCGAACCAGGAGACCGCGGAGGACCGGGGACAGTTGGTCGCAGAACACCGCGAATTTAGACCCGTGCAGGTGCAGTATTGTTGGAACGCCAAACATATCTGCTATTCGCAACAAAAACAGCTTTCTCAGTGCGCTGCCGCCGAACGACATATGGATATGGGCAACGTCAACACGACCTCGGACGCATGCAAACCCCAGCTTCACCGCCGAGCGGGAGAAGTGAAAGAGCATCTGACCGAATGGCCCCAAGCCGTAAGTGTCGAGAACCTGCAGATGGATGTCCGGCCGGGATTCGAATTTCGCGGCCAGATATCGGGCCATTTGGCCCATGCCGCCGCGCCCCTCAATTCCCCCCGGGGTGAAGTACATCACGCGGATTTTATCTTGTGGCGCCAGGGTCATAGTCTTATCAATCAAATGAAGTTGCGGATCGGTTTGGTCATAGACATCTACCTCCAATACCGTTCGTGAAACCGACATGTTACCCCTGGTGTCGTTAGAGCACCACGCGTGCTGGCTGGCCCAACCATGTCAGTGGCGCGCTTCGAGGTGGCGTCCTCAAGAGGAGAGAGACTTGCTATGATGATGAACGGTTCGGCCCGTGTCCTGATCCGTCCGGAGTGCCAATGACTCACGTTCTGATCATTGTCGAAAACCTGCCGGTCCCACTGGACCGGCGCGTTTGGCAGCAGGCGACTGCTCTGGTCAGGGCGGGCTTTGCGGTTTCGGTCATATGCCCAAAGGCAGGCAAACATGTCGCGGCTTTCGACGAACTTGAAGGCGTTCGAATCTATCGGCACGGCTTGCCCGTCGAGGGAAAGGGCATCCCCCATTACGCTTTGGAATACATTTGGGCATGGCTTGCAGAATTGATATTGACCGCACGAGTGTATAACCGCAGACCGATTGATATCATCCAGGCGTGCAATCCGCCTGATAATATTTTCTTGATTGGAATCATTTTCAGGTTGCTCTTCGGCACGAAATTCATCTTTGATCACCACGATCCGGCAGCGTCGCTCTTCGCGCTGAAGTTCCCCAGGCGGCGTCTGCTTCAAAAAGTCGTCAACTGGTTCGAGCGCCAGTCGCTCCGCTCAGCCGATCATGTCGTTACGACGAGCGAGCAGCTTCGCACACTGGCGATCGACGACTGCGGCGTGCACGAAGCGCGAATCACCCTGGTTCGAAGCGGCTTCGACATGAATCGGGTGCCCCCCGTCGTCGGCGACGCCGCCTTGAAACGCGGCCGCAGATTCATGGCGCTCTATGTCGGCATCATGGGTGAACAGGATGGCATCGATCTGCTGCTTGCCGCCATTTCCATCATTGTGCATCGCTTCCGGCGTGACGACATCCATTTCGTGCTTGCAGGCGGCGGCGCGCAATTGCCCGCGATGAAGGCGTTGGCGGAGCGTCTCCAAATCAGCGAGCATGTCGAATTCACCGGCTACCTGGAGGGTGTCGCGCTGTATCGACTGTTCACCACAGCGGATATCGGCCTGTCGCCGGATCCGAAGAATGACTTCAATGACAAGCTGTCCATGAACAAGATCCTCGAATACATGGCGTTCGGCCTTCCCATCATTCAGTTCAATCTGAATGAGGGACGGGTGCTGGCGTCCGATGCCTCGGTATACGCCGGCGACGGGGAACCCGACAGTTTTGCCATAGCAATAACAAATCTGCTCGACTCACCGGACCGGCGCGCCGCGATGAGCGCGTACGGCAAGAAGCGCGTTCGGAAGCTGTTCCCCTGGAGCCGGCAGGAAGAAATCTATGTCGGGCTCTACAAATCGGTCGCAGCCGGGCGGCTCGCCGGCAAACCTGCTCACGCGTCGGGTGAAATGCTCGCCGCGCTGAAACCCTCTCGGCGTGACGTTTGAGCAACGTGTCGGAGGAGCGGTCCGTTCCAGATGCATCGTGCCCGATCTATCTGGCCATCTATATGCAGGACCTTTCCGGTGGCGGCGTGGAGCGACAGACCCTCGCGCTTGCAAACGAGCTTCATGCACGAGGTCTGAGGGTCACCCTCCTCGTGCACGAGGCAAGCGGTGAGCTACGCGGCAGCGTTCCTGCGGATATCCGCCTGGTTGAACTGCGGACCAGGCACACCTGGCGCGCGGTGCCGCGGATAGCCCGCTTTATTCGGCGGGAGCAGCCAGACGTGCTGCTGGCCAATCTCGACCACAACAACGTGGCTGCCGCGCTGGGCAACCTGTTGGCCGGCAGGAAGACACATGTCGTAATCTGCCAACATAACGCGATGTCGGCGGCATATCTGCGGACCAAGGGTTGGTCCCATCGCCTCATCCCGATGGCCTATCGCCTCGTGTCCCGGGGTTTCGAACGGGCGGTCGCTGTCTCCGCGGGGACCGCGCGCGAACTGCGTGCGTTGGCACACCTGTCCCAGTGCAAAGTCGTCGTCATCCCGAACCCCGTCATCGCCGCCGACTTTCAGCTTCGGGCCGATCGATTGGTGACGCATCCGTGGCTGGACCAGCGCGCGGCCCCGACCTTCGTGACCGTGGGTCGGCTGGTGGCCGTCAAGGACCATGAAACGCTGCTGCGCGCACTCGCGATCTATCGCCGGCAGCACAGCGGGCGCCTGCTGATCCTGGGTGCCGGACCACTTCGTGAGAGCCTGACCGCGCTGGCGAATCAGCTAGGTCTGCATGATGCCGTGGACTTCCTGGGCTTCCAGGAAAATCCCCTGCCTTATATCCGCCGCGCCGACGCCTTTGTGCTGAGTTCGTATTTTGAGGGGTTCGGCAATGTACTGGTCGAAGCCTTCGGCTGCGGAACCCCGGTGATCTCCACGAACTGCGAGCATGGGCCGGCAGAGATTCTCGACAACGGCCGCTACGGCGTGCTGGTGCCACCGCGCGATGCACAAGCGCTGGCGGACGCGATGGGGCGGGTGGCCGATCTGCCGAGGCTATGGCCACCGGCGTTACTTAAGGCCCGCGCCGCCGAGTTTTCCTTGGTCGCGTCCGCGTCTGCCTATCTGCGGCTATTCCAGTCTCTCATGCCGATGCCCCGCCGGGAATCGCCTCGATTGCCGTCAGCGGCGTGATTGTGCTGATCGCATCGACGGTTACCGCTTCCGGCATGCGCGGCTGGCCGGTCAACAGACCCTGACCTTGTCGGAGTAGATCAAAGGCGCAGGCAGAGGCCCGGCCGCGCGGCGCGGTCGTGGACTCTCCGGCGGATTGTCGCGCCACACGCCGCGCGGTGGAACACGCTGGCATCAGCATATGGCAGCCAATGGGCCGCGTTCTTCAAGCCACTCGAAAACGCCGGCCCGCGCACGATGGCGGCCTTGATCAGTTCCAGCGCGCCCAGCGCATCGCACAAGGCCACCGGCGCGCCGCGGCCGTCCGATTGAAGTGACGCCAGGTATTTTGCGGCAACTCAATTGCGAAAAAAAGCCCAATAACCGTACCGTTACGGAAGAATCCAGCGGTGAGTCGACAGTCTTCAGATTCTTTCTACTTGGCAGCGGGCGTATCGCGGCAGAAAACAACGATGCTATCCAGTGGCGAACGTTGGTATCTCGTCCAACGCTGGCGCGGCAAGAATCGCGTGCGGAGATTGAGTTGACCGCACAAATGTTCAGGGTCTTCGCTCCAAGCTTGATCACGACGGTCAGCCACGCAAGAAAAGCCCATGCTGTCAGAAGGCCGGTTTTTCCATGCTATTTGTTTGTCAGACTTGATCCCGCGCGGGATCGATGGCAGTCCATCAATGGGACTTTCGGAATAACGAGACTTGTCCCGACCGGAGATCGTCCGTCGCCGGTGCCGCCATGCCTGGTCGAGGCGATGGTCGATCAGACAGGCGTGGCCGGTCAACCGCACCGGCATGATACCTTCAGCTCGGAACAATCGGTCCCCGTCGTGGCCGGGCCCTTCGCAGAGCTTATGGGGACCTTGGCCAGGCTCGATGCCGGCAGACGGGTATGCGCGCTGTTGGCGATAATGGCGGGTCGTCGTACCCGTAACGTAATGTATGGCGCGTCTACAGCCGGAGTTGGCGCGCACCTTGCCACGGATCGGCGAGGGCGTCGTCGGAGGCGGGCCGCAAACGGCCGCGGAGAGATACCCGCCGGCGACTTCCGATGTTACACTCAATAACCGCAGAAAGTTTCATCCGCTCTACCTGATCGAGGCGCCGGTCGTGTTCACCGCGGTCGAAACCGTGGAACCGGGGCTGGGGAGGCTGCGGCAATGACCCGGGCTCAAGCATGCATCTGGCTAATCTGGCCAGCGATCCTGGCCGCCGCGATCTGCGCGGGCGGAATATGGGCGTCCGCCCCATCCCGTGACGCCCGGGTCCCCGGGCAGGCCCGAAAGCGGTCAGCGCCGCCGCTGCGTACTTCTGAGCCGGCGTTTTTCGCCTGATCACGCTGGGATAGCGCCGATTTCAATCACATTTACTCTACTCCGGCTTTGCCCCGACCTTTTCGCGGCACAATGCCGCCGCTTTGACCCACCTTCCTTATGGCATCAGCTTTTCACCGCCCCGAGTGTCCGCGATGACCAGCGGCATCATCCGCGTCGGCATTGCCGGCTGGACTTACGAGCCCTGGCGCGGCACCTTTTACCCCAAGGGCCTGAAGCGTGAGCAGGAACTGGAGTATGCCGCCAGCCAGTTCCGCTCTATCGAGATCAACGGCACGTTCTACGGCATGCAAAAGCCCGCGGCCTTCGCGCATTGGGCCGATCAGGTGCCGGCGGATTTCGTGTTTTCGGTCAAGGCGCCGCGCTACATCACCCACATCCTGCGGTTGCGCGATCCGCTCGTGCCGCTGGCCAACTTCATCGCCTCCGGGCTGCTGCGGCTCGGCCCGCATCTTGGCCCGATCCTATGGCAGTTTCCGCCGAACTTTCGCTTCGATCCCGGCCGGATCGAGCCGTTTCTGCGCCTGCTGCCGCCGGACACGGAAGCGGCGGCGAAGCTGGGAGCGAAGCACGACGGCAAGCTGCACGCGCCTGCCTGGCTTGAGGTCAAAGCGAAGCGCCCGATCCGCCACGCCGTCGAAATCCGCCACGAGAGCTTTCGCTCCGAGGCCTTCATCGAGCTGCTGCGCGCCCACAACGTGGCCCTGGTCTGCGCTGATTCGGTCGAATGGCCGCGGTTGATGGACGTCACAGCCGACTTCGTCTACTGCCGGTTGCACGGGTCGGAGGAACTCCATGCGAACGGCTACGACAACGCCGCGCTGGAGATGTGGGCGCGCCGCGCCCGCGCCTGGGCGAGCGGCGGCGAACCGGAAGACGCCGAACGCGCCGGCGGGAAGGCCAGGCCCCGCAAGCGGGACGTGTTTGTATACTTCGACACCGAAAGGAAAGTGCGGGCCCCGGCAAACGCCCTGGAACTGATGCGACGCCTGCGCACGTGACCGGCGGATAAGCCTCCTGTAGCTTACCGGGCAACAATGAACGGGAAAGACCATGACCCTGGAAGCAACCGCCCGGCCCGCCGCCACGATCATGCTGCTGCGGGACGGTGGCGACGGCATGGAAGTGTTCATGGTGGTGCGCCATCACGCCATCGACTTCGCGTCCGGCGCTTTAGTGTTTCCCGGCGGCCGGGTCGAGGAAGCCGACTACGCCCTTGCCGCTCAACTTCTTGATCGTGTCGACCCGGACGAGCCGGAAACCGCGGCGATGGCGTTCCGCATCGCGGCGATCCGGGAGACGTTCGAGGAATGCGGCGTGCTGCTCGCCCGCCCGCGCGGCTCCAACCGCATCGTCAGCGCGGCCAGGCTGAAGCTCCTGGATGAACAGCACCGGGCTGCGCTGAACGCCGGGTCCATCGGCTTCGACACGGTGCTGGAGTCCGAAGGCTTGCTGCCGGCCCCGGACCTGCTGGTGCGGTTCGCCCACTGGATCACGCCGGTGAACCAGCCCAAGCGCTACGACACGCACTTCTTCCTCGCCGCCGCCCCGCGCGAGCACCTGGCGGTGCACGACGGTGGCGAAGCGGTTGACTCGATTTGGATCACGCCGCAACGGGCGCTCTCCGAAACCGAGGCCGGACGCTACAAGCTGGTCTTCGTCACGGCGAAGAACCTGGAAAAGCTCGGGCGCTCGCGCAGCGTCAAGGAGGCCATGGACATGGCACGCTCGTCCGACATCGTTACCGTCCAGCCGCGCGGCACGCGGCTGGAGGGAGGCAAGCGATTGCTGCGAATCCCGCCGGAAGCAGGCTACGGTGGCAGCGAGTTTATCGTCGAGATGCCGCCGGCCTCGTAGGCCAACCCGGGCGGGGAGCCCGGCGTCACGGCAAGCAGTCTTTTTGGTATTGCCCGGCTTAAGGGCGCCGGGACGTGCCGGACCCGCAGACGATCAGGCGACCAGCTTGACCGGAGTGCGGGCTTCGAATGCATCGGCGAAGCGCGTGCACACTTCCCGTGCGTCGGTTTCGTCAACCTCGTCAACGCGAAGAAACAACTTGTCGGTCAGACGCTCATAAAGCCCTTCGCCGTTGCGCGAATAGAAACGCGTTCCGGAAACCGGTTGCCACATGTCGTTCATTCTCGTCCCTCCTCATCCTGCGAGCCCGCCATCTTGGCGTGGCGAGACGCCGTGGACTCGCAAGCCTTCCGACAAATCGCCGCCCTTGTCAATATCCAGTGTGGCGGTCAGGAAACAATCCTGGCATGTTCGTGAGGCGGGGAATACATATGCAGTCAAGAACGCGTGAGATCGCGTTTTATGTGCGCTGCAACACGATTTTTGGCCGCCTCGGGGTCGGCGAGGCGCCGGCAAACCCCGGCGTTATTGCATAGAAGCGCGTACTCACCGGGAAGTCGGCGGCGTCCCGTGGCAATGATTGGTGCGCCGCCGACAAACATCTGCGACCTGAATGCGTCTGAGCGCACCCCGTGGCCGCCAGGGTGGCCCGGGTCTACCGGCCGGTGCCCGAACCGGTGCCGGTCATGTTCGAGGTTCCGGCCGTTGATGAGCCGCCCTGCGTCATGCCCGGGTTCGTCGCGGAGCCAGCGGGCCCGGCGCCCGTGCCGCCACCGGCGGGTCCTGATCCGGTTCCCGCCGTGCTGTTTCCGGCGTAGTTGGAGCTCGGGCCGTTCCCGGACGATGGCGAACTGCCGCCGCCGCCAGCCGGCGAGCCGGGCACCGCCGATGTTCCCGCGCCTGGCGACATCGCCGCGGTCCCGCTGCCTCCATAACCCGAACCCATACCGGCTGAGCCCGTGCCGGCCGAACCGGTTCCACCGGCGCCGGCCGAACCAGACCCGCCGGCTCCGCCACCTCCGCCAGCGGCCAGGGACACGGTGGCCGGCACCCCGGTCAGCGCCATCGCAAGCATGAAAGCTTTGGTCTTGTTCAGCATTATCGCTTCCTTCCTGTTGCCGCGGGAATGCGCGGCTCCAGGACTCCGAACGCCCGGCTTCCTCTGAAGGGTTTATGTTGCCGGGACGGTTTCGCGCCGATTTGAGCAGCAACCGGGTCCTCGTCCTGGTTTGGATCGCCAGCGACGAGACGAAGCGAGTTTCATCCGGTCCGGCGGGCAGCCGCCCGCCCGCGGGCTAGCGCAGCCTCGGATCGGGAACCCGCGCCGCCACCAGCACGTCCACAGCGCAAGCGCCTGCCGCCAGCAGCGCCGCCGCGCAGGCATTCGCGGTCGCGCCCGACGTCATGACGTCATCGATCAGCACGACGGTTCGGCCGGCGATAGCCGCCGCCCGGTTCGGCCGCACTCTGAGCGATCCCGCCACCTCGCGCGCGCGCTCCTCCGGCGACTTGTCGTCCAACGGTGCGGTGCGGCGGGTGCGTTGCAAGGCGTCCGGCAGAACAGGCCGGCGGGCGATGCGGCCCGCGGCGAAAGCCAGCACCGCCGCCTGATTGTACTTGCGATGAAACAACCGCCGCCGGTGCAGCGGCACCGGCACCAGCAGGTCCGCCCGCGCGAGCATCTCCTGTCCGGCCCGCACCAGCATCGGCGCCAATATCGGCGCCAGGTCCAGCCGATCGGCGTGCTTCAGCGGCAGGATCAGGCGGCGTCCCTGGTCGTCGTAGCGCACCGCCGCCCGCGCCTGCCGGAACAGCGGCGGATGCGCGCGGCAGCCGGGGCACAGCCCCTCGCTGCCGCCCTGGTCCGCCGCGGCGAACGGCACCCCGCAGCGGACGCACATCGGCGCGCTGATGAAGCTGGTGCGGCCGAAGCAGCCGGGACAGAGTTCGCCCTGCACCGCGACCGGCTCGTCGCACGCGGCGCAGCGCGGCGGGACCAGAAAATCCAGCGCCGCCCGGCCGGCCTGCAAGAGCCGGTGCGCGATCTCGGAATTACGCGGCGGTGCCGTCTTGCCCGGGGATGCCAAAGACCACTGTCCCGTCGCGTTGGATTTCATGCACGAGGTCGATTTCCCAGGACAGATAGGCGTGCATCGCCTCTTCAGTCCCGGCGTTGCGGTCGTACGGCCGCAGATAGAAGTCGATGCAGGCTTCGTCCGGGGGGTTGGTCTTGTCCTTGACCAATGGCCGGCCGTACGCGTGCCATGCCTCGGTGCCGCCATCCAGAACCCGGACGTCCGCCGTTCCGGCCAGCGCCTCGACCTCCGGCATTGCCAGGCGGGCCAGCATGCCGTCCGGAGACGCGATGACCACATGGCGTGCCGCGCCGAGTTGCGGCCGGAGCGGCTCCAGCCTGCCGCGCACACCCCACACCGCGCCGGGAATATGGCCCTCGCGGAACTCCACGCTGCGGGCGAGGTCGAGCACAAGGGTATGGGCGCCGGTGTCCAGCAGGCGCACCAGGCCGGAAACATCGATCAGATCCACCGGCGCCGCCAGTTCCGGCACGGGGACCGCAGCGGTGCCGGTGGTCCTGACGGCTTCCAGGCCGCCTTCGACGACGAAGACGTCGCGATGGCCCATCTGTCGCAGCCAGGCGGCGGCCATGCGGGCGCGTACGCCGGTGTCGTCCACCAGCACGATGCGGGCGTTGCGCACGCCGATCCAGGCGTCGGTGGCCTGGATGAGCTGGCCGCCGGGGGCGTTGCGGCTGCCCGGCCGGTGGCCGGCGCGGAATTCCGCCGGGTCGCGCACGTCCAGCACGTATAATGTCCGGTCCGGGTCGTCCTCGAACCGGGTCAGGTCGAGCGGGCCGATGACGCCGACGCCGGACTGCTCGGCGAAGGCTTGCGCCCGCTGCAGCGCCAGGGCGGCGGTGTTCGGGGTCCCGGGCTGGTACTTGTCGGTCCTGCCGCGGTCGCAGCGCAGGCCGGCGAGTTCCCATCCCATGGTGCCGTTGCGCAGGGCGACGACCTTGTTGGGGATGCCGGCGCGGCGCAGGCTCTCGGCGCCGAGGATGCTGCGCGTGCGGCCGGCGCAGTTGACCACCACAAGAGTCTCCGGATCGGGGGCGATGTCGCCGATGCGATACGCCAGTTCTCCGCCCGGCACGCTGATGCCGGTCGGGATCGACATGCGGGTGAACTCCTCGATCGTTCGGCTGTCCAGCACCACCATGTTGCGGCCGGAGTCGATCCAGGCTTTCAGCTCCCGCGCATCGACACTTTCGGTGCCGTAGTGGTGCTCCACCCACTCGCCGAACGCCTTGGAGGGGACGTTGACCCCGCTGAACAGCACGTTGCCGGCTGCTTCCCAGGCCTTGGTGCCACCGTCGAGGACGGCGACATCGGTAAAGCCGGCGGACTCCAGCCACGCGGCCAGGGTTTCCGCCGCGCCGCGCCCGTCATCGACGCAGCAAATTCTCACCGATGGCCGAGGCAGCAGTGCGCGGGCCCGGATCTCCTTGCGTGCCAGACCGCAGGGCACCGCCCAGAACAGATGCGATGCGCCGAACTCGCCATCCTCGCGCGCATCCAGCAACGCGAGTTCCTGTCCGTCGCTGATCCAGCGGAGCAGGGTCTCGGGTGAGATGCGGGTCATTTATGCATCCTTTGGTTGTGGCGAACCGTAGGGCCGGGGCGGGTGACTTGGCAAGGCATGTGGGGGAGCGCACATGCGCATGCATGGACTCGATGCTTGTATTTGATCGCACCGCCGTGCGCCGCCACCGCGACCGGGCTGCACGGACTGTTGACGCCGTGGCGGACGTGCTGCGCGATGCGGCGGAGCGGTTGCTCGACCGCCTCGACGACACGACGCGGACGTTCTCCGATGCGCTGGATGTCGGCGGCCGAGGGGTTGTCGCTCCGCTGCTGCGCCAGCGTGGGATGCGGGTGGTCAGTTGCGACCTGTCCGCGGCGATGGCGGCGCGGAACGGCGGCGCGTGCGTGGCGGCGGATGAGGAGTTCCTGCCGTTCGGCCCGGACAGCTTCGACCTGGTCGCCGCCAGCCTGTCGCTGCATTGGGTGAACGACCTGCCCGGGACGCTGCTGCAGCTTCGCCGGACCTTGCGGCCGGGCGGGCTGCTGCTGGCGAGCCTGCCGGCGCTGGGCACGCTGGCGGAACTGCGTGCGGCGCTGACCGAGGCGGAGGACGCGGTCTCGAGCCGGGTGTCGCCGCGGGTCTCGCCGTTTCCGGAGCTTCGGGATTGCGCGCATCTGCTGCAGCGGGCGGGCTATGCCGTGCCGGTGGCGGATGTGGAGGACATACGGCTGCTCTACGCCAACCCGTTCGCGCTGCTGACCGACCTGCGGGCGGCGGGAGAGACGAACGCGATCCGCCAGCGGGCGCGATCGGCGCCGGCGCGGGACTTGTTCCCCGCGGCGCTGGCCAGGTTGCCGGCGGAGGATGGGCGGGTGGCGGTCACGCTGCGGATGGCGGTGATGACGGGGTGGGCGGCGGACTAGCGATCGGCTGGCGACCGAAATTCCTTGCCGCCGCGGGCAGAATAGATTATATTTCAATATAACATGAATGAAGGATGATCGTCACGTACACAACCACTCTCCGGAAGGTCGGCGGCTCGGTGATGCTTACCCTCCCGCCGGCCATTCTTGATCTTTTGCAACTTCAGCCCGGGGCAACCGTCGGCCTGACGGTTGATGGCGATCGCCTCGTCATCGACCCGAAGCCCCGGCAACGCTACACGCTGGCCGAATTGCTCGCTGCATCGGATTATTCGGAGCCGCAACCGGCCGGCGAGCGGGAATGGGTCGATGCGCCCGCCATAGGCCGCGAACTGATATGAGGCGAGGCGACATCTATCTGGTTTCGCTCGACCCTTCCGAGGGACGGGAGCAGCGCGGACATCGCCCTGTACTGGTCGTTTCGCCGGCACCGTTCAATCAGGCCACGAAGCTGCCCGTGGTATTGCCGATAACGTACGGCGGCGACTTTGCCCGGCGCATCGGGTTTACCGTACCGATTTCAGGAATCAGCATGACCGGGGTCGTGCGGTGCGACCAGCCTCGAGTGCTGGACCTGGAGGCCCGGAACGGGCGAAAGGTCGATACCCTGCCTATGGCTCTCCTGGACGAGGTGATGGCGAAGGTCCGGCCTATCTTCGACTAGCGCCCCGCCCCCCGGATCGCTTGACCAAACCCGGCCATGGTCTAGAAGCCCCTCCGGCAAGGAGAGAGCGTCTTGAACAAGCCCATCGGACTCAACAGCCTGCGCAGCGGACCCAGCGACCGCGGCCGCTTCGGCGAATTCGGCGGCCGTTTCGTCGCGGAAACGCTGATGCCGCTGATCCTGGAGGTCGAGCGCGCCTATTCCGAAGCCAAGGCCGACGCGGCATTCGCCACCGAACTCGGCCAGTATCTGACGCATTACATAGGCCGCCCCAGCCCGCTCTGGTTCGCCGAGCGCCTGACGCAGCACCTCGGCGGCGCGAAAATTTATTTCAAGCGTGACGAGCTGAACCATACCGGCAGCCACAAGGCCAACCCCTGCATGGGCCAGATCCTGCTGGCCCGCCGCATCGGCAAGACCCGCATCATCGCCGAGACCGGCGCCGGACAGCACGGCGTCGCCACCGCCACCATGTGCGCGTTGTTCGGCCTGCCCTGCACCGTCTACATGGGCGCCACCGACGTGGAACGTCAGGCGCCGAACGTGTTCCGAATGAAGCTGCTCGGCGCCGAGGTGAAGCCCGTCACATCGGGCGCCGGCACCCTGAAGGACGCGATGAACGAAGCCATGCGCGACTGGGTCGCCAATGTCTCCGACACCTATTACCTGATTGGCACCGTCGCCGGACCGCATCCCTATCCGATGATGGTGCGCGACTTCCAGTCGGTCATCGGCGAGGAAGCCAAGGCGCAGATGCAGCAGGCCGAGGGCCGCCTGCCCGACGTCGCGGTCGCCTGCATCGGCGGCGGCTCCAACGCGATGGGATTGTTCCATCCGTTCCTCGACGACGAGTCTGTCCGGCTGATCGGCGTCGAGGCCGGCGGGCACGGGATCGAGACCGGCCAGCACGCCGCCAGCCTGACCGGCGGGCGTTCGGGCGTGCTGCACGGCAACCGCACCTACCTGCTCCAGGACGACGACGGGCAGATCATCGAGGCGCACAGCATCAGCGCCGGCCTGGATTACCCCGGTATCGGTCCGGAGCATTCCTGGCTGCACGATATCGGCCGGGTCGAGTACGTCTCGGCAACCGATCAGGAGGCGCTGGCCGCGTTCCAGTTGTGCACCCGGACTGAAGGGATCATCCCGGCGCTGGAGCCGGCGCATGCGCTGGCCTACGTCACCAAGCTGGCGCCGACGCTGCCGGCGGATCAGATCATCCTGATGAATCTGTGCGGCCGGGGCGACAAGGACATCTTCGCGGTCGCCCAGCACCTGGGGGTGAAGCTGTGAGCCGCATCGCCGCCCGGTTCGCCGCGCTGAAAAGTCAGGGCCGCGGGGCGCTGATCACGTTCCTGGAGGCATGGGACCCGGATCAGGCCACCTCCGCCGCACTGCTCCGCGGCATGCCCGAAGCCGGTGCCGACCTCATCGAGATCGGCATGCCGTTCACCGACCCGATGGCGGATGGGCCGATCATCCAGGCGGCGGCGAAGCGCGGGTTGGCCGCGGGTGTGAAGGTCGCCGGCGTGCTGGACATGGTGCGGGACTTCCGGCAGGCCGACGAGGCGACTCCGGTGGTGCTGATGGGGTATCTGAACCCGATCCTGTCCTATGGGACGGAGCGGTTCTGCGCCGATGCCGCCGCCGCGGGGGTGGACGGGCTGATCATCGTCGATCTGCCGACGGAGGAAGCCGATCTGCTGCTGCCGTTCAGCACGGCGAACGGGTTGGACTTCATCCGGCTGATCGCCCCGACAACGGACAACGCGCGGCTGCCGCATGTGCTGAACGGCAGTTCGGGGTTTGTGTATTACGTCAGCATCACGGGTGTGACCGGCACGGTGACTGCGTCGGTGGAGCCTCTGCAGGCGGCGATCCCTCGGATCAGGAAGGTGACCGACCTGCCGATAGCGATCGGGTTCGGGGTGCGGACTCCGGCGCAGGCCGGTTCGGCCGCGCGGATCGCCGATGCGGCGGTGGTGGCCTCGGCGCTGATCGACACGCTGTCGGCGCATCTGGATGCGGACGGGAAGGCGCTGCCGGGGGCGGTGGAGGCGGTGCTGGACCAGGTGAGGGGGCTGGCGGCGGCGGTGCGGAAGCGCAAGGGTTCGTAGCGGCGCCTGGCAGGCGGACCGTCATGGCGGGCGCAGGCCCGCCATCCAAGCCTCTGTTTACACGAAGAAAAAGCGCGGATCCCACCCCCCGGCTTTTGCCGGGGCATGCTTCTCCGGGGAAGAATAGCCGGAAAGTCCGCGCCGTCGCGTACCGGTATTGCAGCTTTCGCTCGTTGCGATTCTCCACTATAACAATCCGGGCAAGAAGCGCGAGATCGTCGAAATGGCCCCTGACGGCTTATCGGAAACGCGTTGGCTGGTAACTCTGCTGGCCGTCGGGTGCGGAATGGCCGCATCGGTGACGGTGCTGTGGCTGGCTTTCAGCGTGAGTGATCTGACTGAGGAAGAGTTTGAAATCCTGCGGATCGTGCTGGCGCTGGCCGGCGGCGGGGTCGGTGCGGTCATACCGGGCTTTCTCGACCTTAGCCTCAACTCGGGCGGCAAGTTCATGCTGCGAGCCGGCGGCGGTCTTGCGGTGTTCGCGGTTCTCTATTTCTGGTCCCCGGCGCGTTGGCAGCCGGCGCCCGATGGAGAGGTCACCATCAGCGCGCCGGGCGGGGTGGCTGCGAAAGACATCAGCAGCAGCCCGATCGCCATTGATAACAACCCGGCCGGCACGACGCCCGCGAAGTGATGAGCCAGCCGTGGCCGGGCCGGTGTCTCGCCGCCGTTCTGGTTCTGGCGCCGGCTTCTGCACGCGCGCAGACGCGGCTTGAAGCCCCGGGCGGGGTCGCGACGCCTTGATAAGATGCGGGCCTTTCGCCTGATCGGCATCGAACCGGGCGGGCATGGTATCGAGACCGCCCAGCACCCCGCCAGTCCCGTTCCGGCAAGCCCGGGATCCCGACCAGGCCATCTCCATGGCGCTGCTCCGCGGCATGCCCGAAGCCGGCGCCGACCTGATCGAGATCGGCATGCCGTTCAACCGACCCGATGGCGGATGGGCCGATCATCCAGGCGGCGCGAAGCGCGGGTTGGCAGCGCAGGCGAAGGTCACCGGTGGGCAAAGCATCAACGGCGGCACTGAGGAAGCGGAAGGGTTCGTAAACCCGGTGGCGCGGGCGCGGCGCTTGTCGACCCCTTTTCGGCCGGAATTGTGGCAGAGTTGGCTCATGACGCCGGATTCGCCCGATGCTGACGCTATTCGAGACTGAAAAATCGCTTGCCGCCGCCGCGGTCAGCCTGACCGACGATGATCTGAGCACGGACGATCCCGATCCGGGCGGGTTGCTGTCCTCGATCCGGAATGGCGGCGATCCGCTGGGCGACGCGTTTACGGCGCTGAGATCTTCGGCTGAACGCAGGAAGGATGGTGCGGTCTACACGCCCCCGGCGATCGTCCGATCGATGCTGGGGTGGGCGCTGGATCAGGAACCGCCAGCGCGGGTCGTCGATCCGGGCGCGGGTTCGGGACGATTTCTGATCGCGGCCGGACAGGCCTTTCCGCGGGCTGAGTTGGTTGGCGTTGAGCTGGACCCTCTGGCGGCCAGTCTGTTGCGGGCGAACCTGTCGGTGAACGGACTGACGGAACGCGCCACGGTGCTGGAGGCCGATTATCGCTCGGCCGCGCTGCCCGGTATCAGCGGCCGGACGCTGTTCGTCGGCAATCCGCCCTATGTCCGTCATCACGGCATCAGCGCGGATTGGAAGACCTGGTATCGCCGGACGGCGGCCGGATTCGGCATCAAGGCCAGCGGACTGGCCGGGCTGCATGCGCATTTCTTCCTCCGCACGCTGCAGCTTGCCCGCGCGGGCGATTTTGGCGCGTTCATCACCGCGTCCGAGTGGCTGGATGTGAACTACGGCGCCGCGGTGCGGCGGATGCTGACCGAGCGCCTGGGCTGCGTCGGTTTGCATGTGCTGGAGCCGGCCGCCATGCCGTTTGCCGGTTCAACAACGACCGGGGCGATAACCTGCTTCCGCGTCGGTTCGAGGCCGGCGGCAATGCGTGTTCGCTCGGTCGCATCGGCCGAGGCGCTGAACCGGCTTGCCGAAGGCGACGAGGTCCCGCTGTCGCGCGCCGCGGTCACGCCGCGCTGGTCGGTCTTGCTGCGACCTGCCGCACCTTGTGCCCCGGCCGATTTCGTTCCACTCGGCGAATTGGTGCGGGTGTCGCGCGGCCAGGTCACCGGCTGCAACCGGGTCTGGATCGCCGGGGACGCGGCGAAGCATTTGCCGAAGCAGGTGCTGGTCCCGGCCATCACGAAAGCCCGCGAACTGATCGCGGCTGGAGATGAACTCGGGCCGGAGGCGGCGCTGCAGTGCGTCGTCAACCTTCCCGTCGATCTCAATGAGATCGAGAAGCGTTTCCGCGCGGCCGTCGACCGGTTTCTGGCCTGGGCAGCGCAGCAGGGCGCCGCCACCGGCTACATCGCGAGCCACCGGCGGGCATGGTGGGCGGTGCAGCTTTACGAGCCGGCTCCCATGCTGTGCACGTATATGGCACGCCGTCCGCCAGCCTTCGTCAGAAACCTGCGCGGCGCTCATCATCTGAACATAGCTCATGGCCTCTATCCCAGGGAGAAGCTGACTGAGTTGCAAATGCGGCAGCTTTTGGGGTTCCTCCGCAATCGCGTGTCGGTGGCGGACGGCCGCACCTATGCGGGCGGCTTGACGAAATTCGAGCCGCGGGAGCTTGAGCGCATCCAGGTGCCTCGGCTATACGCGCTGGATGCAATTGCCTCCGATATGGACCGAGTCGCAAATCCGCCTTGATGCCGCAACGGCACGCGATCTTTTCCGTGCCGAACGTCTCACCGAGCCTGTGAAGCGCTGGCAGGCGACGATCACGCGATATCGGATCGCTTTCGAACGGTTGTTTGAACAGTACAATGTGGCCGACATCAAGGCGGTCACGCCAGCCCAACTTGCCGAGATATTTGCAACCACGCTGGCGTCGCTTCAAACCGGGGGCGGATGGGTGCCAGAAGCATGGGAGGATGTGTGGGAAAATCCTGGCGCCCCGCTACGCTACCTCGCCGGGCCGCCGATTTCGAAGGACGATCTGGCAGTATTGGCAGACGTCCGTTCACTCGCCCCCGGGCCGCTGAGGGGGGACCCGGAGGCCGCACGGCGGGTCCTGGCAAACATCGTCCAGGCGGTGGACATGACCCGGTTTCCATGGCTCGCGGAGAACCGGGAACCGACCTTGCAGGAAAGGGAGATCGCGATAGCAACCTCGGCGGCGCTCATCGCGGCGCAGCGGGTGTCAACCGATCGACGAAACGAGAGCAAGGATAAGCAGGAATCGTTGGTAAAATCGTTTCTCACAAGTATAGGCTTCACAGCCGTTTGCGCGCGGCCCATATTCACGCTGGACAACGCCCCGCTGCGTGGCGAGTTCTGCGCCGAAAGCATGGTCGGCAGCCGGAAGGCCGACGTGCCTGTGCGACGGCCGGCTGATGCCGATCGAGTGCAAGGTTTCGAACAGCGAGGTGAACAGCGTCAAACGCATCAACAACGATGCCGCGATCAAGGCGGTTACATGGCGTCGTGAGTTCGGAATGAACCAGGTCGTGCCCGTCGCCATGATGTCTGGCGTGTTCAAGGTCGCCAATCTGATTCAGGCACAAGAGGCCGGGCTCACGCTTTTCCGGGCGCACGATCTCGATAAGGTGCGAGCGTTCATCGAGGACACAAAGACTGTCAGATAGAAACAACCGGCTACCGAAAGATCGACCGCACCAGCGCCCGGGTCTCCGGCGAGACCTTCATCGGTTGATGCCCCGGCATCAGCCTGCCGTTGACGTGCATGATCTCCACCAAATCCGCGTAGCTGGACAGGTTGAACCACTCCATCGCCGCGCGGTGCCCGATCTTGCCCTTTTCCAGCCGTTCCAGCACATCGGCGACCGAGCAGCCCTTCAGATACTCGCTCACGGCCCGAAACTCCTGCGCAGCCAGGTCGAACGTATTTTGGAGGTCGATCCAACCTTTTCAAACGGCACCATCGGGGTCTTCCGGCTGGCATTGATCCGCTCGACAAGATCGAGGCCCTCGGGCAGCAGCCCCTCCCGTTGCAAGGTCAGAAGCCACGCGGTGGTGTTGAGCAAATGCACGCCTTTCAGCCGCCCGACCCGCAGATTGAGGACATCGGGATCTTCGAACAGCACCAGCGGCACGAAACCCGGCCCGGTGCTGTGCGCAAGCGTCGTCGCATATTCGTCCACCGCAATCTCTCCAAGGTTGCCGCTCGGCGTCAGCGGGTCCCGGCCGAGACGGGTCTGAAAGCCGACACCCACATTGGTCTCGACGATCTCGATCCGGTTATGCAAGCGCCGCAACCCGGCCGCGACTTCGCCCTTGGGATCGTTCGCCGGCTTGGTGATCTCGTAATAGACCTGATCCACCACCCGAACCGGCACCGCAAAACGGCCCAGCAGATCTATCCGGTCAATCCCCGCAAGCGTCAGCACCGGACCGGCATCCGGTATGATAACCGCCACATCGACCGTCCTGCGGCGCATAGAATCCTCATCTGAAGCCGGACGCCTTCTATACCCGGCTTGACCGGCGACGTCAGCTTCGGCGGCTGAGCCACTCCGGATCAACCCTGCTTGCCCCCGGGCCGCGCCCCCGCTATCTGCTGCCGCATGAGTTGGCTCACCGAATACGTCCGCCCCAAGATCCGCACGCTGTTCACCCGCTCGTCGGTGCCGGACAACCTCTGGCACCAGTGCCCGGCCTGCCAGCAGATGATCTTCCACCGCGACCTCACCGCCAGCCTCAAGGTGTGCAGCAACTGCGGCCACCACATGCGGGCCAGCTCGGACGAGCGGCTTGAATGGACCTTCGACGCGGAGGCATTCACCCGCATCGAACTCCCCAAGCCGCCAGCCGATCCGCTCCGCTTCCGCGATACCAAGCGCTACGCCGATCGGCTGAAGGAGGCGCGGGATGTCACCCACATGGATGATGCCATCGCGGTCGCCCACGGCACCATCGACGGCGAGAAGGCTGTCGTCGCCGTGATGGAATTCGGCTTCATCGGCGGCTCGATGGGCGCCGCGGTGGGGGACGCCATCGTCGCCGCCGCCCGCCTCGCGGTGCTTCAGCAGGTGCCGCTGATCGTCTTCACCGCGTCGGGCGGCGCGCGCATGCAGGAAGGCGCCGTCAGCCTGATGCAGATGCCGCGCACCGTCATCGCCACCCGCCTGGTCAAGGACGCCGGCCTGCCGTTCATCGTCGTGCTAACCGATCCCACGACCGGAGGCGTCACCGCCAGCTTCGCCATGCTCGGCGACATCCAGATCGCCGAACCCGGCGCCATGATCGGCTTTGCCGGCGCCCGCGTCATTGAGCAGACGGTGCGCGAGATTCTCCCCGAGGGCTTCCAGCGCGCCGAATACCTGCTGGAGCACGGCATCATCGACATGGTGGTCAAGCGCACCGACCTGAAGGCCACCCTCGCCCGCATCATCAGCCTGCTGAGCGTGAAGGACATTCGGGCGGCCGCGTGACAGACGCCATCGACCGGATCGCCGCCCGCCTCGAGAGACTGCATCCGAGGCTGATCGACCTCAGCCTGGACCGCCTGCGCGATCTGCTGGCCAGCCTGGGACATCCCGAGCAGCGCCTGCCGCCGGTGATCCATGTCGCCGGCACCAACGGCAAGGGCAGCACCTGCGCATTCATCCGCGCAATGGCGGAGGCGGCCGGACAGCGCGCGCATGTCTACACCTCGCCGCATCTGGTGCACTTCAACGAACGCATCCGCGTCGCCGGCCGCCTGGTCGGGCAGGACCGCCTGATCGCCGCGATGGAACGGATCGAGCGGACCAACAACAACGCGCCGATAACCGTGTTCGAGGTGATCACCGCCACCGCCTTCGACCTGTTCGCCGCCACACCTGCCGATATCTGCGTCCTGGAGGTCGGGCTTGGCGGCCGGGGCGACGCCACCAACGTGATCGATGCGCCCGCCGCCTGCGCGATCACCTCGATCTCGCTCGATCACCGCGAACTGCTGGGTTCGGCCGTGGAAACCATCGCCGGTGAGAAAGCCGGCATCATGAAACCCGGCGTGCCGGTCGCAGTCGGGGGCCAAACGCCTGATGTCAGGCGGGTTCTGCTGGACCATGCCCGGGCCGTCGAAGCGCCCTTGCTGCTGCGCGGCCGGGACTGGGACATAACCGCGAGCGCCTCCGGCCTGTGTTACAGCGACGCGTCGGGGACGATCGAACTGCCTCCCCCATCGCTGCTCGGGCTGTTCCAGCACGACAACGCCGGCATCGCCCTGACCGCCTTGCGTGCCGCCGACCTGCCGCATCGCCCGGCCGGGGTCGCCGCGACGGAATGGCCCGCCCGGCTGCAGCGCCTGGACGGCCGGCTTGCGCGCCTGCTGCCGCCGGACTGGGAGCTTTGGCTGGATGGCGGCCACAATCCCGGCGCCGGCGTTGTCCTCGCAGAGCACCTTCGCGGCTGGGCCGATCGGCCGGTGCATGTGGTGGTGGGGATGAAGCAGGCGAAGGATTCGGCGGAGTTTCTGCGGCCTCTGCTGCCTCTTGCCGCGTCCGTCTGGGCGGTCCGGGAGCCGAACCAGCATGCGGCATTGCCTGTCGAGGCGATCGTCGCTGCATCCGGCGGGGTGGCCCGGCCCGGGCCGCTGGTGGCCGATGCGCTTGCCGGGGTTTCCGGGGGCGCCGAACCGGCCCGTGTGCTGATCTGCGGCAGCCTGTACCTGGCGGGCGAGGTCCTGAAACTCGACGCCGGCGGCTAGAGCGCCATCGCGAGGGGCGGCGTCCGCTCGTGATCCGGGGCCTGGACCGAAATCGTGACCTTCTGGCCGAGACCCTTCAGCACCAGCAGTAGCCGCCAGACCGAGAAGCCCGAAACCGTGCCGTTGACGATTTTCGACACGTCAGGCTGTTTCAATCCGGTGCGGTCGCAGACATCCGCCTGACGGAGACCCTGGTCTTCGATCAGCAGCGCGATCCGGTTCGCCAGATACACTTTCACCCGCATTTCGTCCGGATCGGCATAGCCGCGATCACGCAGGAAGTCGCCGCTGCCGACGACCGGGGCAGTGTTCTCCAGAGGATCGTCTTTCCAGTTTTCGCTCATGTCGTTCGCCTTCGCCGTCGTTGTCACCAAACCAATTCGCCGCTCAGGCCGCTGGCGTTAGCCTGCCGCACCAACCGCCGCTCCTCCGCCCGCCGCCGCAACGCCAATCTGTTCTCGAGGTAGTGGTGGTCGGCCTTTTGTTTCCGCGCCATCAGACGGTCGATCTGCCACCGCGGCATGTCGCTGTCCTTAGGCGACTTCTTGATGCCGGCATCCAGGATGTAGATCGCTTCCGCATACTCCGCCGCGAAGTAAACCCGATACGTGTCGTCATCGTAGAAGATCCGGATCTCCGAGATCCCGAACAGAGAACCCCGCAAATCCCGCACCTGTTTCGCCGGCAACCTCCCGCCGTTCTGCAAGACAGTCGTCCTGGCATCGGCCGCCTCCCGCACCTCCGGCGGCAGAGCGGCGTAGTCCCGGACGGCTGCCTCATTGATAAAGATCACCTCTTTCAGATCGCCGCTGGCGCCGGATGTCATCCAAGCCTCCTTTCGTATAGCGGTTCAACTATATTTCGTCAACCCGTTTAAACGTCCCGAAGCAGGGTAGCCGGTCACGGTTACGAAAGAGTTAACGGGAACGCCCACGCCGACCGCGGGCGCCGGTCAAGGGTTCGGGTTTTTGATCCAGCCCCGGCCGCATCCGAAGCCCCGCATGCGCGTTGTTCGGACAGGCCGATGCGGCGCCGCACGACGACGAACCGACCGCACGGCCTCCGGCAGCAGCCGAAACAAGGAGCATTCCATGAAACCACTCCTGGCTTTGGTCACGCTGGCTCTGACCGCGCTTGTTCTTGAGGAGAAAGCCCGTGAGGTCGCGGGCGACGCGCACGATGCCTACGGCCAGGCTGTCGTGCAGGCGCGGGAGGCAAAGCAAACCCTCGCCGAGCAGGTCCGGCAGCAGCCGCTCATCTCGCTTCTGATCGCCGGGGGCCTCGCCTTCGCGGTGGCTTCGGTCGTCCCGGCCCGAGGCCAAACCTGAAACCCCATACTTAACCGAAAGGAATCACCAGCATGTCAGTTCTCGCCTGGCTTATCCTCGGCCTGATCGCGGGCTTCATCGCCAGCAAACTCGTCAACAAGACCGGCGAGGGGCTCATCCTCGACATCGTGCTCGGCATCGTCGGCGCTTTTGTCGGCGGCTTCCTGTTCTCGTTCGTCGGAGCCGCCCCGATCACCGGATTCAACATCTACAGCATCATCGTCGCCGTCATCGGGTCGGTTGTCGTGCTGTTCATCTACCACGCTTTTGCTGGCCGAAGCACCAGCAGCACCATCTGAACGCGAAACACCCCGGCGCGCTGGTCATTCCGCGCCGGGGTCTCGCGCATCTCCTGCCGTCAGATGTTGCCGGCGATCCAATCCTTCAAAGCGCCTTTGGGAAGCGCGCCAATCTTCGTCGCAGCCACCTTCCCGTCCTTGAAGATAAGCAGGGTCGGAATGCCCCGAACGGCGTATTGGTTCGGAGACTCAGGGTTGTTGTCGATATCGACCTTCGCGACCTTTAGCTTGCCGGCAAATTCTTCCGCCAACTGATCAAGCGCAGGGGCGATCTGCTTGCAGGGACCGCACCAATCCGCCCAGAAATCGACCAGCACCGGGCCGGTCTTGCTGGCCTCGATGACATCGGTGGCGAAGCTGGCATCCGTCACGGGAACCGTATTTGCGCTCATTTTTCAGACCTTCAGATTTCAATTCGAAAAGAGGTGGGATCGATGCCGGATACGGTCAAGCGGCGTCTCTCGCGCGACCGGGTTCATGCGAATCGAGCATCTCATCAGGCAGGATCGCCACCTTGGCCTCCCGCGTCCAGATCAAAGCGCAGCGAACCGCCCGGCCGGGAAAGATCGCCCGCAACACCGCGCGGTACGATGCCATCTGCCGCAGATACAGCACAGGCGTGTCCTCCACGCGTGACGGAGTCCGCCGGTTGGTCTTGAAATCCACCACCAGCACCTGATCCGGCGCGACCACCAGACGATCAACGAGGCCGCCGACAACCGCATCGCCGACAACGCCGGTCAGCGGCACCTCCGCGCGGCTGTCCGGCCCGAACACGGACGCGAGGTCCGGATGGGCCATCACCGCCAGCACTTCCTGCGCAATCCTTGCCGCGTCGCCGTCCGCCAGGCCATTGCCCGGTTTGTCCAGGAACCGCAACGCCGCGCCCGGACGCTGTTCCGCCGGGATCGCCGGCAAATGCTGCAACAGCGCGTGGACCAACTGGCCGCGGCGGAACCGGTTGCCGCCGGCGTCCCGCTCCGCCAGCGGCGAATCCGCCGCCGGCACCGATCCCAGCTCCGCCCCCTCCGGCCGGCTCGGCGCCAGCGGCATCGGCCGCGGCGGCTCGGGCGGCGGTGGCGCGGGCTGCCAGAGCGGCGCGGCGCCGGCCCATTGAGGCATCGCCGCAAGGTCGTCGGCGCGGCCTGCCGCGGGCGCCGTTTCGGCCGGAACGGCCTGCGACGAGCGCAGCCACATCACGTCGCCCTCCCACAGCCCGAACGCCTCCCGTTCCGCCCCCAGCGCCTCGAACCCCCGCCGCACCAAACTATGCCAGCATTCATCCTTCGGCGGATTGCGTGACTGCCAGCCGCAAACCAGCAGACGATCCTCGGCGCGGGTCAGGGCTACGTAGAGCAGCCGGTTGTGCTCCTCCATCTGCCGCTGCCGCCCGGCGGCGCGCAACTGGTCCAGCGGGCCGCAGCGGAACTCCCGGCGCGGCGCCCACAGCGGGACGTCCCGGCCGGTCGCCTTGTCCTCGGCCCAAACGATCGCGCCGTCATCCATCGGCAGCGCGGCGGTATCCGGCACCACGACCAGCGGCGCCTGCAACCCCTTGGCGCCATGCACCGTCATGATCCGCACCAGGTTGCCGGCTGCCTCCGCCTCCCGCTTCACCTCCGCGCCGGACTGGCGCAGCCAGTGCAGGAACCCCTGCAGCGACGGCGGATGCCGGGCGGCGAAGGTCAGCGCGGCGTTGAGCAGTTCATCGACCGGCTCCGCCGCCTCCGGCCCGAGCCGCGCGAACAGCCGCGCGCGGCCGCCCAGCGGGCCCAGCGCCTCCGCGAGCAGCGCGTACGGTGAAACGTAATCCACGCGGCCGAGCAACTGCCCGAAGAACGCCGCCGCCTGCGCCCAGGACGGCCGCTCGCCCGCGCGATCGCGCAGCGCGTCCCACAGCGAACCCGGGCGATCGATCGCCAGCTCCATCAGCTCGTCGTCGGTCAGGCCGCCGAGCGGGCTGGTCAGCAGGCAGCCGAATGTCAGGTCATCCGATGGCAGCAGCAGCGCGTCCGCCAGCGCCATCAGATCCTGCACCGCCGGCTGGTCCGTCAGCACCATCCGGTCCAGCCCCGCCACCGGCACGCCGCGCGCCTTGAGCGCCCGCACCAGCGCCCGCGCGAACTCGTCGCGCCGCCGCACCAGGATCAGCACGTCGCCCGCGGCCAGCGGCCGCCCCTTGCTTTCGAGCATCACCGAGCCGTCGGTCTGCGAGCCGATCCAGGCCGCAAGAGTGTCGGCCAGCAACTGCCGGGCGGAGGTCTGCGCCTGGTTCTGCTCCGGCACCGTCCAGGGCGCGTGGGCGGGTTCCTCCGGCAGCGGCGCCAGCGGCCAGAACTCCACCACCCCCGCATGCGACAGCCGATCGGCGTAGTGCGTCAGCGTCTCGCCTTCCGCCACCACCCCGGGCCGCGCCAGGGGATCGGCGAACACCGCATCGACCAGTTGCAGCACCGGCGCGGTGGAGCGGAACGACACATCCAGCCCGACATCGCGAAACACCTGGCCGGAGGTTCGCACCCGCTTTGCGAGCTGATCGTGGGAGCGGTCGAACTCGGCTGCATCCGCACCCTGGAACGAATAGATCGACTGCTTGCGGTCGCCGACGGCGAATACCGTGCGGGCGCGGTCGCGCGCGCCGGCTCCGGCAAAGAATTCTTCCGTCAGAGCGTGCGCGATCCGCCACTGCTGGGGCGCGGTGTCCTGCACCTCGTCCAGCAGCAGGTGGTCCAGGCCGCCATCCAGCTTGTACAGCACCCAGGCCGCGCCGGGGTCGAACAGCAGCGTGCGGGTGCGGTCGATCAGGTCGTCATAGTCCAGCAACCCGGCCGCTTCCTTGCGCTGCGTGTATCCGGTGACCACGGGGCCGGCCAGCGTCGCCAGCGCGTTCGACACCGCGGCGAGCCGCAGCGCGCGGCACGAATCATCGACCGCCAGGATGCGGGTGGCCTCCTCCTTGTAGCGGTCGAGCAGCTCCGGCCGCCCGGCCAGCAGGACCTTGTTGACCAGGGCCGTGTCGCCGCGGGTCTCGCCCGAGGCGTTCAGGAACAGGCCGCGCCACTCCGGCCAATGCGCCGCCCGCGCCTCGGCTGGCTGCGACAGCCAGTCGAGGATGGCGGCGGCGCGTTCGGCCACGGTCTTCGATCCGTTCCGCTGGACGATCCCGGCCGCGTCGCGCAGCGCGGCCTCGCCCAGCCAGGTGACCGCTCCGGCGATCATGGCTGCCTCGTCGGCCGCCGTGACGCCGAGCACCCGGCGCTGCGCCCGTTCCAGATCCTCGCCAAGCTGCAGCGCATCCGCCAGCCGCTGGCGATCGGTTTGCAACGTCCTGACGAGCCGCCCGAACTGCTCGGCCGAGGACAGGCCGGCCAGGGTCCGCAGCGCCCGCAGCATCGGTGGGGAGGCGGCATTCGCCAGCATGGCCTCCCGCGCGCCGGTCATCGCGGTCTCGGCCTCGCGGTCGTCGGCCAGCTCGAAATGCGGGGAGATTGCGGCTTCCAGCGGAAAGCGGCGCAGCAGCGACTGGCTGAAGGCGTGGATGGTGCCGATGCGCATGCCGCCGGGCAGGTCCAGCACCTTGGCGAACAGCGCCCGGGCGGCCTGGCAGGCGGCCTCCGCCGGGTCAACCTGAAGGTCCCGAAGCGCCTTCGCCAGCTTCTCCGGCGACATCGTCACCCAGCGGCCGAGGGTCTTTTGCAGCCGCAGCGCCATTTCCGCCGCCGCCGCCTTGGTGAAGGTCAGGCACTGGATGCGCTCCGGCGCCGCCCCGGCCAGCATCAGGCGGAGCAGCCGATCGGTCAGCAGCTTGGTCTTGCCGGAGCCGGCCGAGGCGGCGACGAAGGCGGACACCGCCGGATCGGAGGCGGCAAGCTGCTCGCGGTTGGCGCGGTCGCGGGCGGTTTCAGTCATGGGAGTGAGACCCGTGCCCTACGCCCATCGTCGTGGCCCGGACAAGCCGGGCCATGACGGGGGGGACTCTCGCTCGACGGGGAGAGACACTCACTCATCACCATCTCCCGCGGCGGACCACTCCGCCACCCGGGCAAGCTGCCCATAATCCGAGAACCGCGGCGCCAGCCCGGGATTGGGGCGCGACAGGTAGGCGCGGCCGGGCTGATCGAACGCATCGATCAGGTCGCACAGGCGATCCCGGGCGTCCAGCACGGCGGCCTGGATATCGCCGGGGTTTTTCCTGAACAGGGACATCGCGCGACCGGGGTCCAGCCCGCCCGACAGATGCCAATACAGCAGCTCCGCCGTCTGCCCGGCAAGCTCAGCCCCGAACCCGCCCGCCGCCGCCATCGCAGCCTCCAGCAAAAGCTGCGGCGCCAGGCCGGCGTCCACGTCTTTCTGTGTCGGTGGCGCGCCCGTCTTGTAGTCCAGGATCGAAAGAGTGCCGTCGCCGTACCGCTCGATCCTGTCGGCGCGCCCGGTCAGGCGGAACGCGCCCCCGGGGCGGAGCAGGTCGATCGCGCCTTTCGCCTCGGCGGCAATCGCGACAGGTTGGCGCAACGCCCGGCGGGTAGCCTCGGTCTCGGCAACCCAGTCGGCGATCCGCTCCAGGCGGGGTGTCCACCAGGCTTGCAGGGCCTGCCTTAGTTGCGCCTCGGCCAGCGCGCGCGCCATCGCGAGGCGCAGTTCGTGTGCCGCGCCGGCCGGCCAGGCGGCGCCGTGGGCGGCGAGGAACCGGTGCAATCCGTCATGCACCAGCGAGCCGTAATCGGAGGCGTCCGTCGCTTCTTCCAGCGGCGGCAAAGCCTCCAGCTTCAGGATGTGGCGGGCGTGGATGGCGTAGGGATCGCGCAGCCAGGTCTCGATCGCGGTGACACTGAGCCGCCGCGGGCGCCGGTTCAGCGGCGGGCAGGGGCGGGGGGGGTCTGACCGGAACGGGCGGGCCGGACGGGAGGTCCATGGCGCGGGCCCAGGCGGCGGCGGGGTGGGTTGGAACCCTCACCACCTCGTCATGGCCCGGCTTGTCCGGGCCACCTATTCCAGCATGTGCGGCGAT
>CAINOE010000125.1 GCA_903851415.1 uncultured Rhodopila sp.
CGAATACATCCCGTGACGCGCCTTCTCCACCAGATCGGCGATATCGATTCCCATCGGGCAAATCAGCGAACAACGGCCGCACATGTTGCAGGAATCGTAGATCAGATCTTGCCAGCTCGTCAGTTCGTCCACCGTAACCTTCCGCGCAAGCCCGAAAAGGCGATAGATCAGTGCGAACGGACCGACCTCCCGCTCATACGCTTGACGGAACGGAGCTATCTTATGGATTGGCGTGTACCGAGGATCCCCGGTCTGCACATAGAACTGGCAGGCTTCAGCGCAACGTCCGCAATGCACGCAGGATTCCATCGACAGGGCGGCGGTTGGACCGAAGTCGGATACAAACCCGCGCATCGCTTTCTCGGCCGTGTTCATGTCGCTGCCCCCTTGCGCGCGAAGTTCATTCCCATCGCCGCCCGGCTGTAAAATGCCAGCTTGACATGCAGCAGCTTGCCGAACGGGAGCCAGACCATCATCAGCTCCACGCTGAGGATGTGCAGCGTCAGCAACGTCCTGTAGCTGGCGATCGTTTCGCCTGACAGCAGGATGCCGGTCAGCACCGGCAGGAACACCAGAAGCCAGCTCAGGTAGTCGTCGGTCGTCGACAGCAGGCGCAGCACAGGGTGATAAATGCGACGGAACAGCAGGGCGATCATGCTCGCCAAGGTTAAGCCACTGACGATGACGACCAAACCTTTCGGCAAGCTCGGCCATGTCAGCCAGAAGAATTGGTGGATCACCTGGATATGCGGCGCGCCGCCGAGGACGATCACTGCCAGCCCGAGATGAAAGGTGGAACTAAGACCAACACTGACCGCGATGCGGGGCCAGAACGTCCGGCGCGGAACAAACCGGGTGAAAACCGTCGCCAATCCGCCGCGCACCCGCCCGGCAAAGCCGATCCGCGGCGCAGCCAGATGTAAACGCTGACGTAACAGCAGAATGCCGGCGATGCGCCACGCCGTGCCCCCGACCATAACGAGCCAGGCACCCTGCAACCCCGGACCGCGTGCGAAGTCCAGCAATGTCATGTGCTTTTCCTCCGACCGCTCAGCGCTGCGGCGAGACCGCCAGCCACGCCGACGCCAAGGGCGATGCCGGTGTTGCGCCATCCGGCACTGCTGCCTCCGGCCAGCGAGGTGTAGAAGCTGCCTGCGTCCCCGAAATCGGGTTCCGAACAGCCGATGCAGCCGTGGCCCGATTCAATCGGAAAGCTGGTGCCGCCGTTCCATTTCAGGCTCGCACAGGCGTTGTGGGTGACTGGTCCCTTGCAGCCGAGTTCGAACAGGCACCAGCCTTGCCGGGCGCCCTCGTCGTCGAAGCTTTTCGCGAATTTGCCCTGGTCGTAGAACGGCCGGCGGTAGCATTGGTCGTGGATCGTCGTGCCGAAATAGGCCAGTGGCCGCTTGCGATCATCAAGTTCCGGCAAATGTCCGAAACTGATGAAGTGGACCAGCACGCCGCTGAGCACCTCCGGCACCGGCGGACATCCCGGTATGTTAACGATCGGCTTGCCGGAGATCAGGTCCTCTACACCGGCCGCACCGGTCGGATTGGGGTAGGCTTTGGGGATTCCTCCGTAGGTTGCGCATGTCCCGATCGCCAGCACCGCCTTGGCGTCTGCGGCGATTTCGGTCAGCATGCCGAGGTTGCTGCGGCCACCGGTCATCGAATAGACGCCGCCGTCTTTGACCGGGATCGATCCGTCAATCGCGAGCAGGTATTCGCCTTTGTTCGCCGCCACCGCCTCTCGCAGGGTCCGTTCTGCGTCGGCGCCAGCCGCTGCCATCAGGGACTCCTGATAATCCAGAGAAATGAAATCGAAAATCAGCGCCTCGATGGAGGGTGAGGATGAGCGCAGCAGCGTTTCCAGACACCCGGTGCATTCCTGGAACGACAGCCAGATCACCGATCGTCGCTTCGCCTTTGCCAGGTTCGCTGCCATCACGGGGGCGAGGGCAGGGGGCAGTGCGAGACTCGATGTCATGGCGATGGCGAATTTCAGCAGGCTGCGCCGCCCGAAGCCGCGCCGGCCCAGTACCTCGCCGAGGGTTTCGCTAGGCTCCATCAGGACGTTCTGCCCGTGGTCTTAGCCAGCAGCGCGGGCATGCGATCGAGGCCGCGCTTCATATCTGCCACGTCGGCGCGCAGGATTGCAGGCGTGACCGCCACTTCGATAAGCAAGGCGATGACCCGCCCCGCACCGTCGGCATGCTTGGTCCACCAGACGCCGGGAAGGCTCGTTTCGCGGATGTCACTGCGGCCCGCGGCATCCAGCACGACGCTGATCTCTCCCTGGCCCAGGCACCGGTCCAATGTTTCGATACAGGATGGAGACAGCGGCAACCCGCGGAGATCGATACTGCCGCCCTCGTCACGATCAATCAAACCGCGCAGCAACCCGGCGACCTCCATGAGCAGCGCCTCGACAAGTTTGTCGTCGGTCAGAAAGCTGAAATCGGTCATTGCCAGTCCAGCACCGTCTGGACCACCGTCCGGCAGGCCGCCGGAAACGCCCGCGCCACGGGTTCACTGAGGCGCTCGCTCCAGCCGACGCGGTCGGGTTGGATGCCCAGAAGGGCAAGGTGCGTGGGAATCCAGCCCATCAACCGTGCCAGGGTCAGTAGATCCACCAACCCGGCCTCGTGCGCGCTCATGCGGCCGCCGCGCGAGACATGATCGGCAAGTGCGAGCCCGTCGAGCAGGCGCAAAGTTCCGGCCGGCGCGCGAAGCTGTGCGGCATCAACGACGATGACGGACTCAGATCGGGTGAGAGCATCCATGAGCCGAAATCCCAGTGTTCCGCCGTCAAGGGTTCGCAGGCACGGCGGCGTGTCCGGGTCGCCGGCGAGGTGGCGAACGACATGTACGCCAACACCGTCATCGGCGAGCAGCGTGTTGCCTAGACCGAGAACAAGAACGTCGCGGTTGCCCATTCGGTCCTTCCTTTCGCGGTAAAGGAGCACCGTAGCGGAGGACCGGATCGCGGAAAGGTTCGGAAAATACCTATATCCGCCCGGCGTCCGGATACGCAGGCTGCGAGTTCATGCTCCGGCGAGATCAAGCGCAGCGATAATTTCATCGAGCAGATCCAATGTCAGGCGCGCATCGGTTGCTGTGATCCTTTGAAGAGCGCAGCCGGCGTGGACAAGCACATGATCGCCAATGGCCATATCCTCGTCGGCGAGGAGAGCCAGGTTAACATCTCGACGCGTACCTCGGGCCTCACAACAGGCAATTTGGCCCACGACACTGACGATCCGCATCGGAACGGTAAAGCACATAGATCCGCCGCCATTGCAATCGGGAGGTTTACTTGGGCCTAGCTGCCCCGACTCGCCAGGTTCGGTGTCTACTCATGCCCGATCCGACCGGCCATGCAGGGTCTGAGTACTTTCCGAGTCTTGCTGCACCGGCTGATATTCCGTTACCGACCCTCAGCCGAGGTCGGCATTACAATGATGACAGTTTTATTACAACTCCCGGGCAGTCCAGTCTATTAGTGCAACTGTGCCGATCTCGCTGAAAAGGAGCTTTCATGAAATCCGTTACGACTCCAAATCCTGATATCAGGGCGTTGCGCTATTATGCTGGCGAACGGAAACTCGCCGTTATGATCGTCGCGGCGTCGCTCACCGGCTTCAGCGTGTCGGCCCGGGCGCAGTCCCAGATCACGGGGGCCGGGTCAACCTTCGGCGCGCCGATCTACTCCAAATGGGGGGCTGCCGCGGCTGGCCCCACCGGGGTCGAGTTGAACTATCAGCCGCTCGGCTCGGGTGCCGGCATCAACCAGATCAACAACCGCACGGTGGATTTCGGTGCTTCCGACATGCCTGTCGCCGCAGCCGAGCTGAATAAGAACAAGCTTATGCAGTTCCCGACGGTTGTCGGCGGTGTCGATATCATCGTCAATATACCCGGGATAAAGCCGAATGTGATGCAGCTGACCGGGCCAGTGCTGGCCCAAATTTATTTGGGCAACATCACCAAGTGGAATGACGCAGCGATAAAGACACTCAACCCCGGGATGGATCTGCCTGCCCTGGCGATTGCCCCGGTGTATCGTGCCGACGGTTCGGGAACGACGTTCGTCTTCACAGATTACCTCTCTATGCTGAGCCCCATCTGGAAGGCGCAGGTCGGGTCCAGCACCGACGTGAAGTGGGCGGCCGGAACCGGCGCGAAGGGTACCGACGGTGTCGCCGCCATGGTCAGCAACACGCGCGGCGCGATCGGCTACGTCGAAAGCGCCTATGCCTGGGAAAACAAGCTGACCACAACCAAGTTGCAGAACGCCTCGGGCAAATTCGTGGCTCCGACGATGAAGTCCTACACGGCCGCGGCGGCGGCCGCCGATTGGTCCAAGGTACAGAACTTTGCTGTTGATCTGAATAACGAACCGGGCGCCGACAGCTGGCCGATAGAATCCGCTACTTTCGTTCTGTTGCCGATAAATCCCGACGCCGCGGCGCAGAGTGCCGCGGTCGTCAAGTTCTTCGACTGGAGTTTCACGAAAGGCAACGATTTGGCGACGCAATTGCAATATATTTCGCTACCCGATTCGGTGCATCAGGCGGTGCGGGCCGCGTGGAAGGCTAAACTGCCGGGCGGTAAGTCCTAGCAGGCGTGCCAGAGGCCCGCTTCTGGGCAGAACCTGTGCCGGGAGCGGGGTGTGCTTAAGTCTGCATCAGCCAAGACGTGGCGCGCCGCAAACGCGGTGACCCATGAGGGGAGCTTACCATGTTGAGACGCGGATCTGCTTTTAGCGGATATAGTATTGAGGCGACTGACGGAAAGGTTGGGACCGTCGCAGATGTTTTGTTCGACGACATCACCTGGCAACTACGGTGGCTGGTGGTTGACACGGACGGATGGTTAACCGGACGCAAGATTTTGATCCATCCATCGTCGCTGGAACAGCCGGACCTTGAAGGCCGGGCGTTCCCGGTCGAACTGACGCGGGAAAAGGTCGAAGCCAGCCCGGGAATTGCGGAGGACGAACCGGTTTCGCTTCAGATGGACCATGATATGTACCGCTACTATTGGCCGACCGACGGCTCTTTCGGCGGTGCCGGAATCGTCGCGCCGGTGATCCTGCCCTTGCTTCCCGGGGTGCCCAACGGCAAGGCCGATCGGCATTTGCGCAGCGTGGCCGAGGTTTCGGGGTATGCGATTCATGCGGTTGACGGACATATCGGCCATCTCGAGACCTTTCTGGTCGATGATGAAGCCTGGGCGATCCGCTACCTTGTTGTCGATACGGTCAACTAGTGGATGGGCAAGCATGTTCTTGTTGCGCCGACGGCAGTTAAAGAAATTGACTGGCTAGAGCGTTTTGTTCGGGTCGATCTAACCTGTTACAAGATCAAGGGCAGCCCCGCATGGGAAAACACCGGCACCATCGACAAAGCCTATGAAAACTTATTGTGAATGTATTATGGGTGGGTGGATCCTGGGCGCACGGCAGAAGCAGCGCATGCGTCGCTAGTCGCGGTGCCCGCCAAAGAGCCAGTCTAACAGGGCGTGAGGCCCGGGAAAGTCCCCGGCCCTGCCTCACCCGCCGGGGATTTGCGCAACGATCCGGGTGTGGTGCGCGATCATGGCTTCCTCGTCCGTTGCGATAACGCGCACGTCGATGCCGCTGTCTGCTGCGCTGATGCGGTCCGCGCCGGCCGTGTTGGCGGCTTCGTCAAGACGCAGCCCAAGCCAGCCGAGGCGGCCGCACACCGCCGATCGGATGGCCGGTGCGTGCTCGCCGATGCCGGCGGTGAAAATCAGCCCGTCTAATCCGCCCAACGCGCTCACCAGCGCGCCCGTCTCGGTGGCGATCCGGTATGCAAATATATCGATTGCCTCCCTCGCATGCGGATCGTCGCTTGCCAGCAGTACGCGCACATCGCCGCTGAGTCCGGAGACTCCAAGTAGGCCAGAGCGATGATACAAAATGTCCTCGATATCGCCGAAGCTGTGGCCCTGTCGACCGAGATAAAGGATCACCCCGGGGTCGAGCAGCCCGCACCGCGTCGCCATGACCAGACCGTCAAGCGCGCTGAAGCCTGTCGTCGTCTCGATGCTGACACCTTCTTTTAACGCGCACAGGCTGGCCCCGGATCCCAAATGGGCGGCGATAACGCGGCCCGCTGCCAGTGCCGGCGCAAGCTGAGCCAACCGTCCCGCGATAAACTCATAGGACAGACCGTGAAAGCCGTAGCGGCGCACGCCGGAATCGGAAATCGCGCGCGGCAATGCAAACCGTGCCGCGAGCGGCGGGATGGTATGGTGGAAAGCCGTATCGAAGCAGGCGACCTGCTTCAGGCACGGACGAGCGGCGGCAACCGCCCGCATGGGTGCGAGGTTATCGGGCATGTGCAAGGGATCGAGCGGTGTCAGCGCCTCAAGCGCCGTCAGGAGCGCCGGAGTGACCAATTCCGGCGCGATATGGTCTGCTCCGCCATGCACAACGCGATGCCCGACCGCTACCAGCCCATCGCGGCCCAAATGCGAGTCAGCGAAGTCGAGCAGCGTATGAAGTGCGGCATCGAAACCGTCCGGTAGCCGTCTGTCGGCCAGCACGGCCCCGGCGGTTTCGCGCGCCACAAAATGCGGCGTCGAGTCCAGATCCTCAATCTCGCCCCGGACCGTCGCCTTCATGGCAGGCCCGGCGTTGAACAGGGCGAACTTTATGCTGGACGAACCAGCATTCAACGACAGGATTGATCCCGTCATGCGGCAGCACCGGCACGGGTAGCCAACACCGCCAGGCCGCAAGACGCCAGCCGGGTCGCCGCATCATCCGCCCGACTGGTCAGGATGATCGGCACCGAAGCTCCAACGACCACCCCGGCACCGCCAGCGCCGGCCATGAAGGTCAATTGCTTGACGAGCATATTTCCGGCCTCGAGATCAGGCGCCAACAGGATATCCGCCCGGCCGGCGACTGGAGAAACGATCGCCTTTTCGGCGGCGGCTTTCGGACTGATCGCATTGTCAAAAGCGAGGGGGCCGTCCAGCAATCCGCCGGTGATCTGTCCACGATCGGCCATCTTGCACAGCACCGCCGCATCAAGGGTGGACTGCATGCGGTCGTTTATCGTTTCTGTGGCGGCAAGGATAGCCACGCGCGGCTGCGTGATGCCAAGAACATGTGCCAGGTCGATCGCGTTCTGAACGATGCCGGCCTTGTCCGCCAGGCTCGGTGCGATATTAATCGCAGCGTCCGTTATCAGCAGCGGGTGCGGGTAATCCGGCACGTCCATCAGGGAGACGTGGCTGATCCGCAGCGACGTCCGCAGCCCGGTCGCCTCCGCCATCACCGCGTGCATCAGGTCGGAGGTGTGCAGATCCCCCTTCATCAGCAATCCAGTCTCGCCGCTGCGGGCAAGCGCCGTCGCGCATGCCGCGGCTTTCGTTGCGTCCGGAACGTCGATCAAACGCAGGGCGCCGATATCCACGCCATCCTGCTTCGCAACCTTCTGGATAGCTGAAGCCGGTCCAATAAGGATCGGAACGATCAGACCGGCCTTCGCAGCATCCAGGGCCGCCAGCAGGGAAGCGGTATCGACCGGGTAAACTACTGCAGCCGGTATCGGGACGCCACCGCTGGCGCGAGCCAGCATCGCAACAGTCCTGTCATGACGATTGACACGCACCGACGGCAGGATCACCCGCCTGACGCGAACCTTCTCCGTCGGCGCGCGGGCGAAGGCGCTGCCGGTGATCACCACCTTTCCGGTCTGGTTGGAGCAGACGCAGTCCAGGACGACATCGCCCTTCGCAGGCTTCTTCTCCCGCACCGTCACCGTCGAGGTGATGGTATCGCCGATGCTGACGGGATAAGTGAAACGCAGATTCTGTCCAAGGTAGATCGTTCCGGGCCCCGGCAACCTCGTGCCGAGCGTGGCGGAGATCAGACCGGCGCCCCACATACCCTGGATGATGATATGGTGGAACATATCCGTTGCGGCATAGGCCGGATCGACATGGGCTGGATTGACGTCGCCCGTCACGGTTGCGAACAGATCGATGTCGCGCTGTGTCACGGTGTGCGACAGGCTGGCGCTATCGCCTATTTTGAGCTCCTCAAAGGTTCGGTTTTCGATGAACAGATCGTCTGGCATTATTATCATCCTTCCAGCACGTACGTGCCGGGCGCCTCGCAGATTGGCTGCAATCCGGGCGCGCCCATCGGCGGCGGATCGACCCGGCCGCTGGAGCGTTTGTAGAGCCATTTGTTCCATTCGACCCACCACGACCCGTCCTGCGGCACGGTGTCCTGCTCCCATTCCTCCGGTCCAAACGTGTGGCCGCCGGCTTCGCGGACCCGCATGCGGAAGTGGCGATGCGGGTGACCGGGCTCGCTGACGATGCCGGCGTTGTGGCCGCCGGACGTCAGCACGAAGGTGAGTTCGCCGTCGTTCAGCAGATGCAGTTTGAACACTGAATGCCAAGGGGCGATATGATCCCGTTCGGTGCCGACAAGGAACATCGGCAGCTTGATGTCGTCCAGCAGAACGGGACGGCCCGCGACCGGGAAGTGGCCTTCGGCCAGTTCATTGCGTAGGTAAAGGCGCCGTAGATACTCGATGTGCATACGTGCCGGCAGACGCGTCCCGTCTGCATCCCAGGCCATCAGGTCGAATGGCGCCTCGTGTTCGCCCAGCAGGTAACTACGGATGGCATGCGACCAGATGAGGTCATTGGATTGCAGCATCTGGAACGCACCGCCCATTTGGGCGCTGCTCAGGTAACCCTGGGTTTTCATGATGTCATTGAGAAAGTTGAGCTGATCTTCGGTGATGAACAGTTCCAGCTCGCCGGCTTCGGTAAAATCCGTCTGCGCCGCGAAAAGCGACATGCTTGCAAAGCGGTCGTCGTTGTCGCGCGCCATGGCGGCGGCGGCGATTGTGAGAAGTGTTCCGCCGAGGCAATATCCTGTCGCGTGGATTTTCGCATCGCCGCAAATCGCCCGCACAGCGTCGATCGCAGCCATGACACCCAGCGTGCGATAGTCATCCATGGTCGTTCCGGCCATGTCGGCGTCCGGGTTACGCCAGGAGATCGCGAAGACGGTGCGCCCTTGCGCCACCAGCCAGCGGATCAGGGAATTACCCGGCGAGAGGTCCAGGATGTAGTATTTCATGATCCATGCAGGCACGATCAGCACCGGCTCGGCCCCGACCTGTGCGGTTGACGGGGCATATTGGATCAGTTCGATCAGCGCATTGCGAAACACGACCTTGCCCGGCGTTGCGGCAACATCTTTTCCGACGGTAAAACCGCTCGGGGCCGAGCCGCTCTGGTCTCGCAAGTAGTTTCCGATCCCCATCAGAAGGTTTTTGCCGCCGGTGTCACGGGTCGCGCCAATAACCTCGGGGTTGAGCCAGGGCACATTGGATGGCGAAATCAGGTCGAGCCATTGCCGTGTGGTGAAGGCAACCATGCGCTCATTATGCGGGCCGACGCCTCCAGGGCTGCGCACCACGCTATCCCACCATTCCTCCCCAAGCAGCACTGCCTGGGTCAGCAGACTATAAGGGCGCTGATGCCAAGCCGGATTGGCGAAACGATGATCGCCCGGTTGCGGAACAATAGGCTCTTCTTGCCCCATCGCCGCGCGCATCAGCCGGGCCCACTGTGCCATCGCCGTACGCCCCAGATCGGCTGTCTGGAACGGTGCATTAGCCGCATGGGCGGCCCAATCCAGGCACGCAAGTGCAACAGTGCTAGGCGAACGCCCGCCGGTGAACCGGCTCTGCCACGCATGCAGCAGCCGATCGAGATCGGCCGGCGTTGTCACACGCGTGGGCCGGACATCGGGGGGCGAAGTAGCCAGACGGATTGGTGTCGTGTTGTCAGGCATGGCGTCACGTCCTCGATGACCGGGTGGAACAGCACGCGCATGCCCGGTGACATGCGCGTGCCAAACGTGGATCAGCCGTTCCCGGCGGAATGGATTTCAAGCGACGCCGGATTGGTAGTCCCCAGAATGTCCTTAGCACGCGCGACGTCGTCAGGACCGCAATGCGCGATCACAAGGAAGCCGTCGGCTTTGATCGCCGTTTCATACTGAAGCACGCTGTCTTTCGGCACGCCGATGCTGTACAGCGCCGCGCCAATCGCACTCAGTCCGCCCGTGAGGACAGCGGTTTCGGCACCGGAAAATATAATCGCGGCCAGATAGCCGAGAACGACGACATGTCCGACAATTGGAATGGTCAGGAACAAACCGCCGAAGAACAGCCCCCAAAGTCCGCCCCAGAAGGCGCCGCGCGTCCCCCAGAACTTGACCCTATCGCCCATGTTGTAGAAGCCGACGACCTTTTCATCGGTGTGGTAGCCCTTGCCGACGACACTGAGATTCTTCATCTCGAAGCCGGAGTCGGCAAGTTTTTTGACCGCGGCTTCGGCCGACGGATGGTCTGTAAAGACGGCGACGACTGAATCGGAAATTGCCATGTGATCCTCTTTGCTGACGCAGTAGTGCAGACGCACTGCTTAGCGGACATTCTCATACGCGCCGCCGATCCAGTGGCGACAGGGTCGGAAAATACTCACAGGCCCATCTCGCACGCCGAGCGAACCGGAATGTCAAGCCAGGATTGTCATGAACATTGTGCGTCACAACTGCATCCCCGGCGGCGATGTCCTGAGTAGTTTCCGTGCCTTCTCGCGATGAAGGCTCAGGGCGCAGAGTGACCCGCGCCTTATTCAAGGATCCCACATGAAGTCGCAAATTCTGGCCGCGATTGGCGAGCACGGACTACAACCCGCGGCGGCCCTGAACGCCGCACTGGCCGCGAATGACCGGGTAAAATACGCCTTCTCTCTGTTGCAGATGGCGATGTCTCATGCCGAGGACCCGGAACAGACCGCGCCCACGCTGAAACGGGAGCGTATCGGCTGCGGCATCGACGATCCCGATCTGGACACTGCTGTGGCCGCATCCAGTATGGACGGAAAGTCCTGCCATATGCCCGGTGCCGCCCGGGTGGTCGCGCGCATTGCAGAAGACATGCGACTGATGGCGGCGCCGGTGCTCGGCGAAAAGCCAAACGGCCTCGCTGCCCGCGTTGACGGGCTGTTGGAGGCGCTGCCGGTCACCAAGGACGATCTGCTCGATCCCGAGGCCACAACCGCAATGATGCAGGCCGGACATGGCCATACCGATAGCCTGCACCGTCTGGTGATGGATCTGCACAAGCGGCTGAACGCGATGCAGGCGGCGCTGGCCGAGGAAATTCTCGACGGCGCAGCGACATACAGCCTGGCCGCAACCGATCGCCCGATGGTCGCGGCATTCATGGCCGGCGTCAATCGGACCGCGAAACTGAAATTTGCCCATCCCGGCCTGGCCACGACAGCGACGCGCGTCGGAGGACGCCTGGTCATTCAGAACGACATCGGCACGACGGATGCCCATGTCATTGTCATCCATGTGCAGGAGCTCACCGTCAGTGTCACCTATACCGACGTGCACCCGGAAAGGTTGGCGTTTTTCCAGGATATGCTGAAGCCGCGCGGCGTGACGTGGGACGCTCAACGCACCGCGCTGCTCGCCGCGGGCGCGCCGTTCTATCTGGCTACCGGGACGGTCAAGGCAGCCGACGAAAGCGACTGCCGGGCCTATCTCGACTTTCTCGGCTCGCGTCTGGTCTTCCTGATCGACTGGAACCACGCCCGCAAACAATTGCGCCAGTTCCTGCGCGGTCCGGATCGCCTTGTCCTGCTAAGCTGGGCGGCGGAGGCGGGGATCGGCCATCGCGGCTTTCTGGAGCTTGGCGGCGCGCGGTTGGTCAACCAGGCGATCGAGATGACCGCCGGATCATCGATGCATTTCGGCGACCGGCTGTGCGACGTGCTCGGCGATGCGGAGACGCAGGCATTCCTGCGTTTCGTGTTTCAGACAGCGACAGAGGGCCTGTTGCAGGGCACGTCGCATACCCTGATCCATGATCGTATCCGCGTGACCCTGGCGACGCATTTCAGCAACGAACAGCGGCAGCTTTTGCAGGTGGCAGCCGATCATGCCGGACTGATATTCGAACTGGCTAACCTCGTGCGGGATGGCGTGCAGGCGGAGGCGGACGGTTCAGGCAAGCGGGCAAAACGCGCCCGCGGGTTTGAACATGATGCCGATCAGTTGGTGATAGAGACCCGGGAAGCGGTGCGCCGCCGACCCGACTTCGGGGTTTTCCTGAAGCTGCTGGAAGCGGCTGATGACGCGGCGGACGAGTTGGAAGACGCCGTATTTCTTCTCGATCTCGACACGCTGCAAGGAAAACCATTGGACGATATGCAGACACTCGCGGACCTCCTGGCGGAGGCCTCGCAGGAATGGATCAAGGCATTGGGTCACGCCGCCCAGATCGGCCATGCGTCCGGCCGGGCGGAGACCGAGGATTTTCTGGAAGCGGTCGATCGCGTTTCGGCGCTGGAACATCAGGCCGACGATGCGGAACGTGCGCTGGCAGCATCCGCCATTCAGCATGCCAAGGATTTTCGCCAGTTGCATCTTTTCACGGCCATCGGCGGCAAGTTCGAGGCAGCCGCGGATGCGTTGAAGCACGTCAGTCTGCTGCTCCGCGATCATATGCTCGAGGATGTCATCGATGGCTGATCTCTATCCTGTTCTGCCCGGCGTGGCACCGGCAACAGGCGGAGCCCGGGAGGTTGGCAACAAAGCCTGGAGCCTGATGCTGATGGCGCAGGCCGGGCTTCCGGTGCCCCCTGCTTTCGTTTTGCCCACGGCGTGGTGCGGGCGCAATGAACCCGTCCTTTTGCGTAAAACCCTCGCCGACGGGATCGGGCGGCTGGAAAGTACCACCGGGCTTGCATTCGGCGGGGCGCGGCGGCCGCTGTTGGTGTCGGTTCGTTCCGGCGGAGCCGTATCGATGCCGGGCATGATGGAGACGGTGCTCGATGTCGGTTTGAATAACGACACGGTTGAAGCGCTCATACGCCTGACCGGCAATCCTCGTCTTGCCTGGGATAGTTTTCGGCGTTTGGTCCAGTGTTACGCGGAGGTCGTCGCGAACCTGCCGACCGCACCGTTCGACGCGCTGGTCGCGGCGGCGCTGGTGCAGGGCGAGGCGGAGACCGAGCGGGAACTCGATCATCGCGCGCTGCGGGCATTGACCCTGGCGATGCTGGATTGCTACCGGACTCTGGCCAAGGCGGCGTTTCCGGCCGATCCACATGAGCAACTTGTCATGGCGGCCGAGGCGGTTTTCCGATCCTGGGATGCGCCCAAGGCGGCAAGCTACAGGCGGATGAACGGCATCAGCGATGACGCTGGCACAGCGGTCACTGTCCAGACCATGGTTTTTGGCAATGCCGGCGGCGAATCGGGTGCCGGCGTCGGTTTTACCCGCGACCCTGCCACCGGTGCGCGGACGTTCTATTTCGACTTCCAGTTCAACGGCCAGGGCGAGGACGTCGTCGCGGGCCGCCATAAACTGCGCGATAATGATCGCTTGCGCATTGTGCTGCCTGCTGTCTGGAAACGGCTAAACGATATCTGCCACGCGCTGGAGGTTCTGTTCGGCGACGCACAGGATTTCGAGTTCACCGTGCAGTCTGCCGAACTGTTCCTGCTTCAGTCCAGGCGGGCCAAGCGCACGGATTGGGCGGCCGTTACGATCGCGGTGGACATGGTCCAGGAAGGTGCCTTGACCCCGGCCGAGGGATTGGCACGGCTTGACGGCATTGATCTGGCCGCCGTCGCTCGCACCAGCTTCGTGCAGCCCGTTCCCGCGACCCTCGCGATGGCTCAGGTTGCGAGCATGGGTGTTGCGAGCGGCGCCGTCGCGCTGGATCCGGACGCGGTCAAGCGGCTGACCGCGGGTGGAACGCCGGCCATCCTCGTGCGCCGGGATACCGTCACGTCGGATATCGAGGGGATTGCGCTGGCCGTAGGGATACTGACGGGATCAGGCGGGCGAACATCGCATGCGGCAGTGGTGGCGCGCCAGCTTGGAAAAGTGTGTCTGGTGGCCTGTCCCGGATTGCAGATTGATCTTGCCCGGCGACAATGCGTGATCGGTGGGACGACATTGCTGGAGGGCGATTTCGTGTCGCTGGACGGAAATACCGGGGCGGTGCATGCGGGCCGACTTGCGTTGCTGACCGAGAAACCCGAGCGGGCGCTGGAGATCATCGCCGGGTGGCGTCATGCCCATTCATCGAAGAGACAAGGAAAGCTTTCGTAATGAACGATCATGCTGCCGCCCTGTGCCCGGACGAACCGGACGCCGAACAGGTCTGGCAGGAGCCGGCCGATCGGCTTCTGGTGCAGTTGCGGACGAAGCTTGCGGGTTTGGGCGGGGACCAGGCGCGGTCCCGGCTGGAAACGTACGGACCCAATGACGCTGCCACTGTCAAGCGGACGCCGCTCTGGCTGCAGTTCCTCGCCCGCTTCGGTAACCCGCTGATCATCATCCTGCTGATCGCCAGCGGCGTGTCCGCGGCAACCGGCGATATCGCAAGCTTTGTCATCATATTCTGCATAGTGATGCTCAGCATCATATTCGACTTCGTCCAGGAAGTGCGGGCGCAGAACGCCGTCGAGGCGCTGCGCCGGTCGGTGGCTGTACAGGCGACAGTGCGGCGCGACGGAGCGGTTGTTTCGGTACCAATTCATGAACTTGTCCCGGGTGATATAGTAGAGCTGATTGCCGGCGACCTGGTTCCCGCCGATTCGCGACTGCTCGCAAGCCGGGATCTGTATGTCAATCAGGCGCTGCTGACGGGTGAGCCATATCCGGCCGAGAAACGTGTCGCCGATTCGATCTCCGCAACGGAAACGCAGGCCAGCGCCTCAAACTCGGTTTTTGCCGGCACTTCCGTGATCAGCGGCACCGCAACGATCCTGATCTGCCGGACCGGCGGCAGAACGGCGCTCGGCCATCTCGCGACCAGCCTTGCGGAAAAACCGCCTGCCACCGCCTTCACCGTCGGCATCCGCCGCTTCGGCATACTGATCATGCGCTTCACCGTGCTGATGGTGCTGTTCGTGCTGGTCGTGAACATCGCGTTCCATCGCCCGATGCTGGAATCGCTGATGTTCGCGGTCGCGCTTGCCGTAGGACTGACGCCCGAGCTCCTGCCGATGATCGTTACCGTCACGCTGGCCCGTTCGGCGATGCAGATGGCGAAGCGGAAGGTGATCGTGAAGCGCCTGTCGGCGATCCACGACCTTGGCGCCATCGACGTGCTGTGCACCGACAAGACTGGCACGCTGACCGAAGCGGCGATCAAGCTGACGCGTGTGATCGATGGTCACGGTGCCGAAAGCCCGCACGCGTACTCCTATGCCTATGTCAACAGCCAGTTCGAAAGCGGGATGAAAAGTCCGCTGGACGATGCGATTCTGGCCGCGCACCCGTTCGACATGTCCGCCTTCAAGAAAATCGACGAGGTACCTTTCGATTTCGAGCGGCGACGGGTTTCGGTCCTGGTCCAGCATGGCGCGAACCGGCGCCTGATCGTCAAGGGCGCGCCGGAGGATCTGCTGCGGCTGTCAGGGCGATACCAGGATGCCAGCGGCGAGCAGAAGCCGCTGGACGCTGCCACGCGGGCGGTCTTCCAGGCTACTCTGGACGATCTCGGGGCGCAGGGATTTCGCGCGCTGGGGGTCGCAAGCCATCTGGCGGACGCAGCCGCGGAGACCGCGGCGATTGCCGATGAGGCGGACCTGGTTTTTGCCGGCTTCGCGGTGTTCCTTGATCCGCCCAAAGCCAGTGCCGGTGCAACGATCCGCTCGATGGCGGAAGCAGGGATCACCGTGAAGGTGCTGACCGGCGAAAATGATCTGGTGTCCCGGCACGTCTTCGGCGAAATCGGCGTCCCGGTAACGGGCGTGCTGTCCGGCGAAGCGCTGGAGCACATGACCGAGGAGGCGCTGATCGGGCAGGTGGATCGCGTCAACCTGTTCTGCCGGGTCAATCCGCAGCAAAAACACCGTATTCTGCTGGCTTTGAAGCGGCTGGGTCATGTCGTCGGCTTCATGGGCGACGGCATCAATGACGCGCCCGCGCTGCATGCCGCCGATGTCGGAATCTCGGTTGACGGAGCGGCTGACGTTGCCCGTGCGGCGGCCGATTTGATCCTGCTGGAACACGATCTTTCGGTGGTGCGGGACGCGGTGACCGCCGGGCGTGCAACAGTGCAGAACGTGTCGAAATATGTGCTGATGGGCGCCAGTTCGAACTTCGGCAACATGTTCAGCATGGCCGGCGCCACGCTGATTCTTCCGTTCCTGCCGATGCTGCCGATACAGATCCTGCTGAACAATCTGATCTACAATGTGTCGGAGATTGCGATCCCGTTCGATGGCGTCGATGCCGAGGCCGTCGTCGGACCGGTGAAATGGGACATCCGGCTGATCGAGCGCTTCATGCTGGTGTTCGGGCCGGTCAGCTCGATCTTCGATTTCATCACGTTCTACGCCATGCTGGCGTTTTTCGGCGCGGGCGAGGCGTTGTTCCAGACCGGCTGGTTCATCGAATCGATGACGACGCAAACTCTGGTGGTTTTTTGCATCCGCACAAGGCGGCTGTTCTTCCGCAGCGTGCCGTGCCGGTTTCTGGTAGCGACGAATCTCGGGGCGGTCGCCCTTGCGGTCGGACTTCCGCTTGTGCCCTGGGGACGGTGGTTCGGCTTTGTTGCGCCACCGCCGCTGTTCTTCGTGTTCCTGGTCGCGGCGACCCTGGCGTATCTGGGTCTGGTTGAAATCGTAAAAGCGGTGTTCTACCGCGCGATGGTCGGGCGATGAGGCCGGAACGACATCGCACCGGAAAGACCGGATGGCTGCGCGCCGCCGTCATGGGTGCGGATGATGGCATCATGTCAACGGCGAGCCTGGTTCTGGGTGTCGCGGCGGCGGACGGCAGCCATAAAAGCGTGCTGGTCGCCGGGATCGCCGGTCTCGTGGCCGGGGCGATGTCGATGGCCGCGGGCGAGTATGTATCGGTGTCTTCGCAGAAGGATACCGAACAAGCCGATTTGGCTTTGGAGCGAACGGAACTGCGGGTCGACGGCCGCGGCGAGCACAAGGAACTCGCAGCGATCTATGTCGGCCGCGGGCTTGATCCGGCGCTTGCCAGGAAGGTGGCGCACCAACTAATGGCGCATGATGCGCTGGGTGCACATGCCCGAGACGAAGTGGGCATTTCCGAGGCACTGGAGGCGCGTCCCATTCAGGCGGCCCTGGCGTCGGCGACGAGTTTTGCCCCGGGTGCCGCCATGCCTTTAGCCGTTACGGCCTTTGCGCCGGTGCGCTCGCTGATCATCGCCGTGGCGGCGACTTCTCTGGTCTCCCTGGCGGTGCTGGGTGCTTTGGCAGCCCACACCGGTGGCGCGCGAATAATTTCGGGTGCTTTGAGGGTTGCATTTTGGGGTGCGCTGGCAATGGGGGTGACAACCGGCGTCGGCGTTTTATGCGGATCGATCCGCTGATCTTGGGCACTGCTCGATAGGGCGCGGTGCCTCCTTCAATTGAGTCGCGCCTCGCCTGCGCGAGTGAAAGCGGGAACCCGATGGACATGGGCGAAACACTCGACAAACGCGCGCGGCCGGCAGTTCGGCCGCCTGACGGAAGCCTCCGGAATGCGCCTAAGATGGCGGTCAGGCATCTGGATTTCTACTATGGCGACAGCCACGCGCTGAAGGACGTCTCACTGGATTTGTTCCCCCGCCAGGTGACCGGTCTGATTGGCCCGTCCGGCTGCGGCAAATCAACTCTGCTGCGGGTTTTGAACCGGATGTACGACCTGTATCCGGCGCAGCATGTAACCGGCGAAGTAACGCTCGATGGTCACGACATTCTGGGTTCGGCGGTCAACCTGCGGCGTCTGCGCAGCCGCGTCGGCATGGTGTCGCAGGAGCCGACGACCTTCCCGATGTCGATCCATGACAACATCGCCTTCGGCGTCAAGCTGCACGAGCATCTCTCGCGCGCGGAACGGGATCTTCGGGTCGAATCAGCGCTGACCGCCGCCGGCCTTTGGACGGAAGTAAAGGATCGGCTACGCGAGCCGGCGGGCGCGTTGTCAGGGGGGCAGCAGCAACGCTTATGCATTGCACGCACACTGGCGACCCGGCCCGAGGTTATTCTTCTGGATGAGCCCACGAGTGCGCTGGATCCGATCAGCATGGCGAAGATCGAGGACCTGATCGATGATTTGAAGAAGACCATCACGATCGCACTGGTAACCCATAATATGCAGCAAGCAGCCCGGTGCGCCGATAACGTGGCGTTTTTTTATCTGGGGGAGGTCGTGGAGTTTGGCTTGGCGGCCGACATATTCACGTCTCCTAAGCAGGCCCGCACACAGAACTATATAACCGGCAAGTTCGGCTGAGTGCGGCCTGCGCGGCCTAGGTAGTTTCCGAGTCTGTTTTTCGACGATCCCCCAGACGATCGCCGTGCGCGACATCGTCCCATCGATCAACGCCGGAAGGTTCACTTTCATAATCGACATTCCGGTCGATTTCGAGCAGGGGGTGCTGCATGGGCTCAGTCCGGACATTCAGGTCGATGTCGATGCGACGGCCATGGCGCAGCCGGCCCGGGATCGAGCGACGCGCAGCAGATCATCACAACGGAAATCGCCGGGTTCCTGGCAAACAGCGAAAATGTGCCGCTGTCCACAGTCAATCTCGATGTGCGCATCGCCTTCAATCCGAATGTAACGACCGCATGGTTCAGCAGCGTCATGGGCATCATCAACAACGTCACCATGCTGGCGATCATCATGTCCGGTGCAGCGATCATCCGCGAACGCGAGCACGGCGCGATGGACCACCTGCTCTCCATGCCGTTGACGCCATTCGAAATTGCCACGTCGAAGGTGTGGGCGAACGGTCTTGTCATCACCGTCGCGGTCGGGGTTTAGCTCTATGTGGTCGTGCGCATGATCCTGGGCATTCCGATTGCCGGCTCGATCCCGCTTTTCATGGTCGGGGTTGTAATCTACCTCTTCTTTGCAACAGCCGTCGGGATCTTCCCGGGCACGGTTACACGCTCGATGCCGCAAATGGGGCTGCTGTTCATGCTGGTCTTTATGCCGATGAACATGCTTTCCGGCAGCAACACGCCGCTCGAAAGCATGCCCGTGTGGCTGTCGACCGTGATGCAGGCCTCCCCATCGACGCACTTCGTTTCCTTCACTTAATCGATACTGTACCGAGGTGCCGGGATCAGCATCGTCTGGCCGCAGTTTCTTGTGGTCGCGCTTGTCGGGGGCTTGTTCTTCGCCTTGGCGCCGTGGCGCTTCCGATCGGTTGCCGCTAAGACCACGTAAGTCTCTTCAGCGCCCGATCCCGCCCGCATCGGCATCCACCGCGGCCAGCGCCATCCGCGCCAGGGCGGGAAGCGACTTCGTATCCGTCTTGGCCATGATCGATGCGCGATGGTTCTCCACCGTGCGCTGGCTGATCCCCAGGTCGGCGGCGATGTTCTTGCTGGGCTGACCGGCAAGAACCATGTCCATGATCTGCCGCTGCCGCGGCGTCAGCCTCGCAACGTGGCTCGCCGCATCGTTACGCCAAGCTGACAGTTTGCCCGAATCGCGGGACCGTTCCAGCGCGAGATCGACACTCGCAAGCAATTCATCCCGGCTGATCGGCTTTTCGATGAAGTCCGACGCGCCCGCCTTCATTGCCTCCACAGCGATCGCAACATCGCTGTTGCCGGTTATCATGATCGCCGGCAGGGCATGCCCGGCCTCACGCAAGCGGCGCAACAACGTCAGGCCATTCATGCCGGGAAGGTAGGCGTCGATCACGAGACAGGCCGCCCGCCCCGGATGGAAGGCGGCCAGGAACGCCTCGCACGTTTCGTAATCCTCGACGTCCCGGTCATCATCTTCAAGCACGGCGCGGATCGCCCCGCGGATGCTGTCATCGTCGTCAACGACGTAGATCACCGGCGGACCGCCAGCCGCATCTTCAGCGTGCCGCGGCGCATGCGCAACGGCCAGCGACAGCGGCAGCAGACGCTGGATCGTCAGCGCCAACTCATTCAGCTTTACCGGCTTGTTGAGTTGGATGCAGTGCTGAAGCGCAACCGTGCTCGCGGTCGCGGCTGAAATGTCGCCCGTCAGGATAATCGCCGGAACCGGGTAGCCAAGCGCTTCCCTGATCATCTCCGCAACGACCGCGCCATTCAGGCCGTTCGGCAGATTGAAGTCCGCGAGAACAAGATCCGGCTTCACCATCCCCCCGCCGATCAGTTCCCGTGCCTTGACTCCGTCATACGCCGTCACGATGTCATGGCCTTCGTCTTGCAGAAAGTCCTCCAGCAGCCCCCGTATATCCGGGTCATCCTCGATAACGAGAATCGAGCCGGTATGGTGATCGCCTTTGACTCCTCCCGGGGCGGCTTCCTCGGGCGCCGGGGCGGTCGCGGTGGCTGGCAGTTTGATCTCGATGGAGAAAACCGATCCGCGGCCCGCGACCGATCGCACGCGAACCTGATGACCCAGAAGCGCGCCAAGCCGTTGCACGATGGAAAGGCCGAGACCAAGGCCGCGGCTTCGTTCCCGCGCCGGATTATCGAGCTGGCGGTATTCGTCGAAGATCGCCTGAAGCTGGTTGTCGGGAATGCCGATCCCGGTATCCCAGACTTCGATGCTCAGGGTGTCCTTGTGGCGGCGGCAGCCCAGCAGAATCTTGCCGCGCCTGGTGTATTTCAAGGCGTTTGACAGCAGGTTGCGGATCATCTGCTCCAGCAGGCGGGGATCGCTGCTGATCGTCAGGCTGCACGGCACCACCCGAAGCGACAGCCCCCGCGCCCGTGCATGATAGGCGAATTCATCCCGCAATCGGTCCAACAGACACTCGATCGGGAAATCGCTGATCTCGGCATGCACGATGCCCGCATCGATCTCGTTGATGTCGAGCAGGGTGTTCAGCATGCCCGACATCGCGCCCAGCGTTTCCTCCAGGCGCACGACCAGAGTCTTGCCCTTTTCGCTGTCAACATGTTTCGCCAGCAGCCCTTGCACGAGCGCGAGCGTTTGCAGCGGCTGGCGCAGGTCATGGCTCGCCGCCGCAAGGAAACGCGACTTCGCGGCGTTGGCCTGATCGGCTTGTTGCTTGGCAATACCAAGCTCGTCGGCGATACGGCGCCTTTCGGTGATGTCGGCGAAGGTGATGACAACACCCTCCACGGCATCGTTTTGCGCCCGATAGGGCAGCACCCGGCGGATGAAGCAGGATTCGTCCCGCGTTGCAATCTCGCGCTCGATCGGGACAAGCGTGCGCAATACGGCGGTGGCATCGGCCACCAGATTGCCGTCCGCGGCGAGAGAATTCAGGTCCGAGAGCGGGCGGCCAACATCGCCCGGGAGAATTGCAAACAGCGCCCTGGTCGCCGGGGTGAAAAACCGGATGTTCAAGTTGCGGTCCAAAAACAGCGTCGCCACGTCGGTGCTGTAAAGGACATTCTGCAAGTCATCGGAGGTTGTTCGTTGCCGTTCCAGCGTCTCCTGCAACTGGCTGTTCAGCGCAGTCAGTTCCTCGTTCAGGGATTGCAATTCCTCTTTCGAGGTCAGCAGCTCCTCGTTCGTCGATTGATATTCCTCCTGCACCGACAGGGCTTCTTCGTTGACCGCCTTCTGCTCCTCGCCGGAAATCTCCAGGTTATGGATCGCACCTTGCAGTTCGGTCCGGGTTGCTTCCAGCTCCCGCTCCAGTTCGGCGACCCGCGGCACATCATGGGATACACCCGGCTTTGCGGCTACCGCTTCGGCCTTCGGGTCATCGACGAAACAGACCAGCAGCAGCTCCTCGCCGTCGCTGCGGACCGGTTGCACGTCGATGCTGAACGCTCCCGAACGGCTGTCGTCGCCCGTCCGGCCGCCTGGAATGCTGATGCGCGCATTCTCCTGGCTCGCCTGCTGGATCGCCGAGCGAAGCTTGGTTCGTATGCCCTGCCGGGCCATGGCGAGCAGATCGTTCGAGGGTTGCCCGGGCACGACGCGCAGATAACGGTCCGTCGCGCCGAGGGAGTAGAGGCATTCGTGCTTGCGGTTGATCAGCACGGCCGCGGGCGCATAGGTATCCATCACCATGCACCGGCATAACTCCGCCAAAACGGCTTGTCGTGAGGGCGCAACGGCCTGGCCCGGTCGAACCGGTGCCCGCACGCCGTCGCCGCCACGAATGAACCCAAGCTCCCCGGGGCGGCTGCGCCCGACGTGCCTGAATATACGCTGCGCCTTCGAAACCACCTCGAACCGGTCGTCATCGGCGCCCGCGGTCTCCGACGTTCCCAGCAGCAGGATGCCGCCCTCGCGCAACGCGAAATGGAACAGCGCCAGGACTTTCGCCTGCGCCTCCGGCCGCAAATAAATCAGCAAATTTCGGCAGGAAATAAAATCGAGCCGTGAGAACGGCGGGTCCGCCAGCACATCCTGCACCGTAAAGACCACGGTGGCGCGCAGCTCCTGCGAGACGCGATAATGCTTTTCTTCCTTTGAGAAGAAGCGGGCCAGCCGAGACGGCGATATCTCCGCTTCGATCTTGTCCGGATACAAACCGTCCCGGGCCGTGGCGATCGCATCAGGATCGACATCGGAAGCAAACACCTGAAGCTTGATACTGAGCTTGGCGGCGGCGATGGCCTCCTGGAACAGCATAGCCAGGGAATACGTCTCTTCGCCCGTGCTGCACCCTGCGATCCAGATCCGGATCGGCTTGTCAGGCGCATGGTTACGCACCAGCTCCGGAATGATGGTTTCCGCCAGCAGATCGAAGACAGAAGGATCGCGGAAAAAGCTGGTAACGTTGATGAGGAGATCCTTGGCGAGAAGGACAAGCTCGTCCTCGTTGGTGTGCAGCATTTGCAGGTAGCGATCCATGTCCGAAACGTCGATTGCAGCCATGATCATCCGCCGCTCGATCCGCCGTTGCAGCGTGCCGGGCTTGTAGAGCGTGAAATCGTACGGGGTCTTGCTGCGCAGCAGCTCGATGATTTCGATCAACCGGCTGCCGGCGGCATCCTGCGATCCGTTCCGCTCGCCGCCAGCGTCGCGTGCATGCTTTGCCAGGATGTCCGGAATCCCGGCGACGGCCGACACGGCATCGACGCTGCCCGTCAGGATGGCATTGCGGGGCATGCCGCCATAGCCGGCCTCGTCGGGATCCTGCGCAATGACGAAACCACCTTTTTCCTTGACCGCCTTCAGGCCGAGACTGCCATCGGCGCCCGTGCCGGAAAGAATGACGCAGACGGCGCGCGGGCCGAAGGCAGTCGCCATCGACTGCAGCAGGAAATCGAAGGGCAGACGGGCGCCGTGACGCGCCCTGGGTTGGGAGAGGTGAAGGATGTCGTCAACAACCGACAGGTAGGCACCCGGCGGAATGATATAAAGATGGTCCCGCTCGATCGTCTGGCCATTGTTCACCTGCGACACGGTCATTGTCGTGTGGCTGGCGAGGAGATCCACCATCATGCTCTCATGGTCCGGATCGAGGTGCTGGACCAGGATGAAGGCCATGCCGCTGTCGGCTGGCAGCGCGGCGAGAAATTTCCTGCATGCATCAAGGCCGCCGGCCGAAGCGCCGATGCCGACGATCGGGAAATCCGCTTCCCGCGACGGAGGTCCGCGCGGGAGCAATGGCCGATCCGGGGCGGCCGCCTTGGCCCGGTCCGATAGACTGGCTGCCATTGTGGATACGTCCTGTAGGGCCACCGAACCGGTAGCCAGGGAAAGTCAGCCTAGCACATGCACAAAAAAACGGCCATCCCCAGTCCGCATTGATCTGCCGCAGTCGCTGCCTGAGTAGTTTCCGAGGATGCACCCGGGGGCCGCCCATCGACTAAGGGTATCGCGCGTCGCTACGTCCGGCGAAGCATCTGAAACCATTGGAGCAAACATGCCTTTAGACAAGAAATTGCAACAGGCCGTGCTGGCGGAATTGGGCTGGGATCCGAGCGTGAACGCTGCGCACATCGGTGTGACCGCCAACGCGGGGGTCGTGACCCTCACCGGCCATGTGGAAGCCTACGCGGAAAAACATGCCGCCGAAACCGCGGCCTGCCGCGTCAGGGGCGTCAAGGCGGTGGCGGAGGAAATCCAGGTCGAACTTCCGTTCGAACGGACACGCGGGGACGATGAAATCGCCGCGGCGGTGATCGAACGGCTCGCCTGGGACACATCCGTGCCGCCTGACGCGGTCTCGGTGAAGGTCGAGCAGGGCTGGGTGACCCTGACCGGATCGGTGACTTGGCAGTATCAGAAGGAAGCGGCCGGACAGGATGTGGCCAGGCTGCACGGTGTCGTCGGGCTTGCCAACCAGCTTATCGTCACTCCCGCTGTCAACGTGCCGGACATAACCCGCACGATACGCGACGCCTTGCGCCGGTCGTGCTTGCTGCACGACGAGAACATCACCGTCAGGGCCGACGGCGGTCATATTCATCTGATCGGAACGGTTGGTTCCGCCTATGAGCGGCGGATTGCCTCGGTGACCGCATGGGCCGCCCCGGGGGCGACCGGCGTCACCAACGACCTCGCGATTCTCTGACGCATGAGCGGGCGGAAAACCAATGGCAGCTCTGAACGTCCTCGTTGTTGAAGACGACGCGATGATCGGCATTCTTCTGGCGGAGATGCTGGAAGACATGGGCTACGACGTGTGTGCGATCGCCGCCACCGAGGATGACGCCGTGGCGGATGCGGCCCGGTGCAAGCCGGGCCTGATGATCGTGGACGAGCAATTGCGGGAGGGAAGCGGCTCATCGGCGGTGGAGCGCATCCTGCTTGGCGGCCTGGTCCCGTGCGTCTTCATCAGCGGTGCGCCGCTGCGTTTCAGCCGGACGGCGAAAAAAGTGCTGCGCAAACCTTTCCTCGAGGGAGATCTGCTGCGCGCCATCCGGGACGTGCTGACAGGCGCGAATGCTCCGTTGGTGCGCGGTATTGCCGCCGGCGGCGGCGGCAACGTGCTTGTGCAACACTGACGGTCGTTCTGAATAGACAATGTCGTCCCCGGGGATAGGTATTTTCCGAGGCTAGGCGTCGTGCCGATTTCGTTTATTCAATCGACCCTGACCGAGAGGAGGCTTTGATGACTGAAAGCCGATGGGAACTGCCGATCGTAGCGCTCATGTCAGTCGTGGTGTTCTTCTCGGCCTGGCACTTTGCGCTGCGGCTTCTCGGCTAGCACGGCGGATTTTGTTCGAACAATAACAAGGGGGAAGGATATGCAAGGCGAAAACCAAACATCTCTGTCCATAAACGAGGTAACGGCACTATTCGCCGCTAGCGCGTCCTCTTTCAGGTTGTCGAACAGCGCCACTTTTGCCGACCTCGCCGATCGGCTGGAGCAGTTGCGGGAGCAGCATGCGGGAACACCGAGGGCGATTTACCTGAAGCTCGGAGGCCCGTGATCCATGTCAATGAAAGGGATTTCTGATGCGTAAAAATCTGGCTATCGTTCTTCTCAATCTTGTTCTTTTGTCGGGCACGGCCGCTTTGTTGAGCGCCTGCAACACCACGGCCGGCGCGGGCCAGGACGTGAGCGCCGCGGGTCATGCGGTGACCAATTCCGCTGAGAAGGTCAAGGCAGGTCTGTAAAGACCCTGCCGGACGAAATGTAAGCGTTTTATTACCGAAATACCGGAGACAGGAAAATGGACAAAGACAGAATCGCCGGATCTGCGAAACAGGTCGAAGGCTCGATCAAAGAGGCTCTCGGCAAAGGATTGGGTGATACGAAGCTGGAAGCCGAGGGCAAAGCCGATCGGGCCGAGGGCAAGGTTCAGAGCGCCGTCGGCGGCGTGAAGGATACGCTTCGGGACGCACTCAAGAAATAGGGCACCGGCAGATTGTCCGAACCGTGATCCATCGGAAGGAGATATGTGGTGAGCACGATTCTTATTGTCGTCCTGCTGGTTCTGCTGTTTGGCGGGGGTGGCGGGTACTATGGCTATAACCGCTATGGCACGTCCGGTCTGGGGGGTGTGCTTGGCCTGGTGCTGGTTGTGCTGATTGTCGTCTGGCTGTTGGGCGGTCTCGGTGGGGTCTACGCCCACCACCTGTGACGATTGAATCAGGCCGTTGCTCCGTGGGCGATCATGCCCCCGGATCAACGGCCGGAGAGCGGGCGCAATCCCGATCCTGCGGAGACAAATGATGTCACTTGATACATTCTCATCGCGCCATGTGGCGCTTCTGGTGCTGCTTGCTCTGCCTGCCGCTTGCGCGCAGACGCCGCCGGCAACGGTAGCGTCGAACCCGCCGCCTGTACCTCCCGGTCCCGCGGCAACCTGGTACCATATCGAGTTTGCGAGCAATAGCCATACGCTCGACGCCCGGGGACGGCTTACTGTTGGCGACATCACCAGTATTCTTCAGCGGCACCCGGACGAAATTGCCACGATCGTCGGCAAGACCGACACCGTCGGCAGCCCGGATTACAACATGCACCTGTCGCATCTGCGCGCCGACACGGTTCGTGACGCGTTGGTCTATAACAACAACGTTGCGGCTGACCGGGTGGAAACCCGCTGGACCGGTGAGACCCGTCAACGCGTCGCAACGGCAGACAACGTTCCCGATGCGCCAAACCGCGTTGTAGACGTTGCCATCCATTGAGCGAAGTCCATCGTCGGCTGCGGAGAAAATCATGAAAGTCCGAGCATTTTTGGCCCTCGTTTTGGCACTGCTGGCGGTTTCAGCGTGCATTATCGAACCCGGGCGCGGCGGCCGCGGCTATTACGGCGAAGGTCATGAACGAGGCGTCTGGCGCGGCTGAACCCGGTTGCTGGATCATTACAAATATTGGCGTTCACCCGCGGATGACCGATGCCGCAAGGGCCGATCGTCTTGAAGGAGATTGCCATGCGTATCGCGACGTCCATCTTACTTGGGTTGCTCCTGCCGATCGGCGCGGCGCCTTTTGCTTGCGCCCAGCCGGTGCCGCCGGATGGCGGGACGCAAACAGCCGCCAATGCGGCTGTGCCAGGGCGGAGGGACACATACATCCGGAAGTCCGAGGAAGAACTGGACGATTGGCAGGCCAGGCTTCTCCGCTTTGACGAAGAAACCAAGGCGGCAGCGCGAAAGGACGGGGCGGCGAGCTGGGCCGATCTGCTGGCGGCCCTGGACGGAGCCGAGGCTGGGGCATACAAGTTGCAGACCGTCGCAGCTGATGGCCTGGACGATGCGAAGGCCTCCTACGAAAAAGCAATCAGCGAACTGGCGGACACCTGGGAAAAGGCTCGACCTGACGACCGCCGCAGGTAGATCGTACGGCTCGGCCTAAGTAGAGGCGTGTCGGCGGGTAGGTAGTTTCCGAACCTCTCGCCGCCGCCGCTTCGGTCTATATAAAGAAATTCAATATCAAATTTGTTTTTCTCTATTCCGCAAGGTCGGGAGCCATGTCCTACTTTTTCTCGCTTTACACCATCATCCCGGTCGTCGTGGTCGCAGCCTTCATTTTGGTCACGGCGACGATCAAGATCCTGCGCGAATATGAGCGCGCTGTGGTCTTCACGCTCGGCCGTTTTCAAAAGGTCAAGGGCCCGGGTCTTGTTTTGCTGATTCCGTTTATTCAGGAAATGGTGCGCGTGGATCTGCGTATACAGGTCATCGAAATACCGACCCAGGACGTAATCTCGCACGATAATGTCTCGATGAAGGTCGACGCGGTGCTCTATTTCAACGTCGTCAACCCCGAGCGGGCGATCATTCAGGTGCAGAACTTCCTCCCCGCCACGAACATGCTCGCGCAAACCACTTTGCGCGCCGTGCTGGGGCAGCACGAACTGGACGAGATGCTGTCCGAACGAAAGAAACTGAGCGCCGACGTCCAGAGCATTCTGGACTCCCAGACCGAGCTTTGGGGGATCAAAGTGAGCAACGTCGAGATCAGAACCGTCGAACTCACCGACAACATGGTGAAAGCCATCGCCAAGCAGGCGGAGGCCGAGCGCGATCGGCGTGCCAAGATCATCCATGCCGAAGCCGAGTTCCAGGCATCGCAAACATTGGTCAACGCGGCCAAGATACTGTCCAGCATTCCCGCCGCCATGCAGTTGCGCTACCTGCAAACGCTGGCCGAGATTGGAGCTGAACAGAACTCCACTATTATATTCCCAATGCCGATCGACATTATCAAGCCGTTTCTGGAACTGCTTGACAATGCCGGCAAGGTGCCCGCCGCCAATGGCCTTATTCATGGTTCGCCCGGGAACCAGATGCCGTTGCGGGCCTGAAATTCTGAGGTGAGTGCACAGAGCCGGAAGCTTGCTGCCGACCGTGCCGTGCAATCGCTGATGGATGTTGCGACTGAATGAATACAACAAAGGAGAGTATCATGGACAGTAATCGCCTCGAAGGCATCGGCCATCAGGTCAAGGGGGTCCTGAAGGAAGGCATCGGCAAGATCATCGGCGACGCGAAGCTTACCGCCGATGGCGCGGCTGAGCGGGCCGCCGGCGAGGCCCAGAACGTTGCGGGTCCCGAAGGGGCAAGCGTCATCGGCATTGACACGGATCGCATCGCGGGTGTCGGCCACCAACTAAAAGGGGCGGTGAAGGAGGGGCTGGGCAACCTCGCCGGCAAGCCGGAACTCGTCGCGGAAGGGACCGCGGAGCGCGATGCCGGCAAACAGCAGAACGCCGTCGGAGGCGCCAGGGATACGGCTCGCGAAGCCGCCGAAGCGGCCATCGCTCCGACTGACGCACCGACGCACTGACCGCGGCCTGGCCGGGGCGCCAGCCGATCGGCGGTCCGGCCTTTCCTTCGGCGGTTTGAACAAAGATCTTATGAGGTTACAATGAGTTTCCTTCTGATTTCGATGATAGTTTTGTTTCCATTCCGCGAATTCGGCCGCCACTGGCACCGTTCGCGTTTGACTACGCCACGTGCGCTTACCGGGGGATCATATCGTGGATAATAACGCCGACAGTTTCACCATTCCCGCGGCGGACGCGACTGCGCCTGCCCCGCCTGTCTCGCAACAATCAGTCTTCCTGCAGTGGTTCCAGCACGACATACCGTTCATCGCCATGCTGTTGCTGGCGCTGGTGGGCGTCGTCTTCCGGCTGCCGGTAACGTATTGGGGGATCTTGATTCCCGTCTTCGCCATCATATCAGGCGCCGAGGGTTGGCAGAATTTCGTCACGCGGCGGGAGCGCTATGCGCTCGTGCTCGGGGTCGCGCTGAACTGGTGCGCGCTCATGCTGGCGATGTACCTGCTTTACAACGATGGCGTGAAGGGGGTTTTGAACGCCAACGCAACGTCGCTCGCTATGATGGTCCTGCTGGCCCTCGGCACCTTTGTTGCGGGCGTGCAAACCAGGGTCTGGCAGATCTGCGCCGTCGGCGGCGCGCTGTTCCTGGCAGTTCCGGCCCTGGGCTGGCTTGACCAATCGCCTCTGCTTTTGGTGGCTGGCACAGTGGTCATTATCGCGCTGGTTGGTTTCGTATGGTGGGTAACCCAGCGGCGTCTTGGGCCTCCCGCCCGGCTTGGGGGTGCAGCAGCTTAACGTTCGTTCAACCCGAGCGGCGAGCAATCGCATCGCCGCTCGACTTTACGAGCTAACGGGGTTTTGCCGGTTCCGCCACGGCGGAGCCTGCAAGGGCCGCCGACGCTGCGTTCCACAACTCGATCACCCGCACTTCAGGATGGGCAGGATCGAAACTGAGGATGCTCAGCGCAGCGGTGCCGAGGGCGAAGTGTTGTGCTTTCACAACGGTAAGGCCAATCCATTGCGCGGCCAAAACGCGGGAGAACTGGCCGTGCGAGAAAAGCGCGACGCTTCCGTCCAACCCGCCAAGACGATCGATCAGGCGTTCGGCCCGGGCGGCAACCTGATCCGGCATTTCGCCATTCGGACAGCCGTCCCGGAACACACTCCATCCCGGGCGCTCTTTGCGAATGTCGCGGGAAAGCTGACCCTCATAGTCGCCATAGGCCCATTCCGCGAGATCCGGTTCAACCTCGGCCGCAGCGCCAAGCCCGGCCAGTTCACAGGTCCGGCGGGCGCGTTGCAGCGGGCTGGTCAGCACGCGGGCGAACCGGATGTGCCTGAGCCAGAGTTGGAGTCCGCGTGCTTCTTCCTCACCGTGGGCGGTCAGGGGCAGGTCCGTGCGGCCAGTGTGCTGGCCGGACAGAGACCACTCGGTTTCACCGTGCCGGATGATGTAAAGCCGAAGCGTCATGTCCTTACCCCCTATGCCAAGCCGACCACCCGTTACGGGTGCGCGGTCGAAACCTGCAATCCGGCGCCCTGGCGCAGTTCGTGCCGCTTGCTTCTGACAGAAAACATCATCGGTTCGCCCGCTTCAAGCGTGGGTTCGGCGATCTGCCTATCCTGATCGATGCTGATTTTCAGGCACCGGCCGCGCCACTGAACCCGGAACGCCAGGCTGTGCCAGTCCCCCGGCAGGTGGGGGTCGATGTCAATACCGTCGTCGCGCAACGACAAGCCCGTAAAGCCAAGCACCGTCAGCATCCAGATGCCGCCGAGCGCCGCGATATGAATGCCTCCGTCGGTCGCCACCTGCGTATCCGCGAGATCGATATCCGCCGTTCGGTGAAAGAATCGAAGCGCCATTTCGGTATCGCCCATCCGCGCGGCCACAAGTCCATGCATGGCCGGGCTCAGCGAACTGCCGTGACTGCACCGGGGTTCGTAATAGCGGAAGTTTGCCGCCGCCGCCGTTTCGCCTTTGAATTCCTCAGGCAGTAGCCCCAGCAGCGCGACGACATCGGCCTGTTTGACCACCTGCGATTGCTGCGTCCGCTCCCGGCCGAGCACCACGTCCATCGGCACGGTGCGGCCGGCATACTTGGCCAGATCGATGTCTTCCAAACCGAAATATCCGGCGAACTGTTCGAACAGTCCGGTCGTCGGTTGCAGGCCGTCAATCAGCGTATCGGCAACGCTCCGCCACAGTTTCAGTTCGGCCTCGTCAAGACGCAAACGGCCGGCGAGCGCCGTCCAGCACGCGGGCCAGCGTTCGCGCAGCGCCGCGGCGATGTCCAGCGCGCGGCGAATGTTCCAGCGCGCCATGACATTCGTATAGGCGTTGTCGTCGATATGTTCGTGGTATTCGTCCGGTCCGATGACGCCGCGGATATGGCAACGTCCGTCCGCCTCCAGCGTGGCACGGCTGGCCCAGAACCGGGCGGTTTCAAGCAAAATCTCCGCTCCCGCTTCGAGCAGGAAACCGTCATCCCCGGTCGCGTGCCAGTATTGCCAGACCGCGTAGGCGATGTCCGCGCTGATATGCTGCTCCTGCGTGCCGCACAGGATGCGGATGACCTGACGATCCGGTCCCAGAACCTCCTCCGGCGTCATTTCCGCGCCGGTAGCGGCGGACTCCCAGGCATAGAGCGCCCCGCGCCAACCCATCCGCGCAGCCTTCGCCCGCGCAGCAGGCAGCGTGTGGAAACGATACATCAGCAGTGCGCGCGCCGCCTCCGGCCAGGTCAGAACGTAGAACGGCAGCAGGAATATCTCGGTGTCCCAGAACACGTGGCCATGATAGTCGTCCCCGGTCAGCGCCCGCGCCCCGATGGAGACGCTTTCGTCTGCCGGGTTGGCCGCACTGGTCAGATGGTAGATGGCGAACCGCAATGCCCGCTGCGCGGCTGCGTCCCCATCGACCTCCACGCCGCTGTGATGCCAGCGCTTCGTCCAGGCCGCCTCATGGGCCGCGAACACGCCGCTCCAGCCGAGATGAAGCGCGCCTTGGAGCCGATCGCGGGCCTCCCGGCCGGGATCCGTGTCCGGGATGTCGCTGCGCACGACGGCAACGAAACGCTGAAAACAGACGATCTGGCCGGGGCGGCATTTCCAGCTCCAGGACCATGTCAGTTTGCCGAGCGTCGTTGGCGGTTGGACCCGGCCGTCGATCTGCAACGACGGCTCGCTCGCCATGGCCAGGTGTTTTCCCGATTGCGCGGTACGCCACACGCCCAGATCCTGATCCAGCCGATCGGCTATCAGCCCGAGTTCCACGCCTTCGAAGGAGGCTTCGATGGTGACGTCGATCGCGCCGCTCTCGACTTCCAGTTGGATCAGTTGCAGCCCGATGGCCCGGTCGCTCAGCGATACCAGGCGGAGGGTCTGCGCGTGGAGACCGAGTTCGGGCGCCTTGAGGCGGCTGCCCCGGCTGAGCAGCGCGCCTCGGCGCAGGTCAAGTGTCATGCGATGCGACGAGACGTCACCGGGATGCAGCAGCAGCGGCTCTCCAGCCGCCAGGAAGCGGACGCGCAGCCAGTCCGCGGCCGGCACTAGGCCGGGGGTTGCGTGCTCGGTGCCGGAGACGTCGAACAGCCCGGCCACGTAGGTCCGGGCCGGCACGACCCATCGTGCGCCCCGTGATGCCGCCCTGGCACCCCGGATGCCCAGGAAGCCGTTGCTGATGGCAAAGCGCGACTCGATGCTGCTTTCCCGCAGCGGATCGTAGCCATCCACGTTCAGGACCCAGGCCGGATCGGACGTCGGCTGCAATACGCGCTGCATCGCCTCCTGTTCGGTCATGCCGGTGTCCGACGCATCCGACCCTCGGCCAGTTCGCCGACTGCGACCTCGTCCAGACTCGTCACCACCAGATCGGCGCCCGCGGTTCGCAGACCCGCCGCGTCGTCATGGCGGGCAACACCGAGCCCGGTCATTCCGCCGGCGCGCGCCGCCTCGATCCCGGCCGGGGCGTCCTCGGCGACAAAGCAGTGTGCCGGCGGGATCCGCAGTTCCCTGGCGGCGAGCAGGAAAATCGCCGGGTCGGGTTTGCCGTGCGCCAGGTCGCGGCCGCAGACATTGACATCGAAGACTTCGAACAGGCTTTGGCCGGATGCAAGATGGACTGACCGCATCATGTCATTGGCGTTTTTGGAGGATGACGCGACCGCCATCGGCCAGCCCAGCGAAAGCACGGCCTGGACGAAACGGAGGGCGTCCGGAAATGCGGTTACGCCGCCTGCGTGGACGAGATATTCAAGCCATTTCTGCTTGCGCTCGGCATAGCTGACCGCCAGGCTGCCATCGTCGGGCACGCCAAGCGCCTTTAGCACTGCGCGGGCGCCGATCAGCCGCGGCTTGCCGGCGACATGCGCCTGGTATATCTCGGTCGTGAACAGGTTCGGATCGGTTATTCCGCTCAGCGCTTCGCGCCAGGCGTGCTCATGCGGCGATGCGAGCAAGACGCCATCGACATCGAAAATAGCTGCTTTCAAAGTTCCGAGTTGGACGGACGGAGATGCGTGTAATTCGCGGACGGACATTTGCTGGCACCTTGCTCTGTTGCTGTCTAATTCTCGCGCCCGAGCGTCATGGGATTATGCGCGCTCCGGCTTAGCTTATGATGCCGCCGTCCGGCCGAGGCAGGTTCGGAATCTACTCAATCGCGCGTTCCGGTCCGGCAGCCCGCGGTGCCGCGGGGGCGCGGTCGGGATCGAAGCGGTCTAGGTAATTTCCGAGCCTGATGCGCCACCATTATTCGGCAGATATAATGCAGGACTGCGTTGCCAAGTTTTTTTGAGCCCGGCAGGCCGGGCACATGCTGCAGCCCTCACCGGAGCCCTGATCATGCGCATCGCCCAGATCGCACCGTTGTACGAAGCGGTTCCCCCGAAGCTCTATGGCGGTACCGAACGGGTCGTCTCGTTCCTCACCGAGGAGCTTGTCGCACTCGGCCATGACGTCACCCTGTTCGCGAGCGGAGATTCCGTGACGCGGGCGGAGCTTGATCCGGTGTGGCCGCAAGCCTTGCGGCTCTGTCCTTCGATCCGCGACCAGCTGGTGCCCAACCTGCTGCTGCTTGAGGCCGTTCGCCGGCGCGCGGATGAGTTCGACGTCATGCACTTCCACATGGACTACCTGCCGTTCAGCCTGTTCAGCCGGCAGCCGACGCCGTTCCTGACAACGTTACATGGTCGGCTCGACCTCCCGGAACTGCACCCGATGTTCAGGGCGTTTCCGGACGTGCCTCTTGTCAGCATCTCTGACAGTCAGCGCCGGCCGTTGCCTGCTGCGAACTATATGGCGACTGTCTATCATGGCTTGCCGGCCGGACTGCTGATGCCGGTGGACAGCATCAAGCCGGAGTATCTCGCTTTCCTCGGCCGCATCGCGCCCGAGAAGGGGCCGGACGCCGCGATCCGCATCGCGCGCGCCTGCGGGATTCCACTAAAGATCGCGGCAAAGGTGGACCGGGCGGATCGCGGCTACTTCGAAACGGTTATCCGGCCGATGCTGGCGGATGGCGGAGCGGAGATGGTGGGCGAGATATCCGACGCAGGAAAGCCTGCTTTTCTGTCGGGTGCCGTCGCGCTGCTGATGCCGATCGCCTGGCCGGAACCGTTCGGTCTCGTGATGATAGAAGCGATGGCGTGCGGCACGCCGGTGATCGCCTTCAATCGCGGCTCGGTGCCCGAGATCATCGATGACGGTGTGACCGGTTTTATTGTCGAGAACGAGTTGGCTGCCATCGCCGCCGTGTCCGAACTCGGCCGGATTTCGCGCAAGAAGGTTCGGGCGATATTCGCCGCCCGCTTTACCGCCAGGCGGATGGCTCAGGACTACGTCGCGATATACCGCGAAGTCGCTTCCAGGGCCGGTGCCCGCAATTCCGCGCTCCTGGAGGCCGCCGACTAATTGCAACGCGTGTAACGGACAAGAAACAGACTGCAAACACGGGAGTATAGAATGCGCACAAGCAAGATGTTCGACGATCTGAAGATCGGCGACATGAACCAGATCATCCGCGTGGTGACGCCGGACGATCTCTACGTCTTCGCCCATGTCAGCGGCAACCTCAACCCCGCCAACCTGCCGGCCACGGTCGCGGCCGAGCCGGACGACCCGGCGGACCCCGCCCCGGCGATGTGGCTCGGCTCGCTGTTCTCCGCGGTACTCGGCAACCTGCTGCCGGGGCCGGGGACCCTGTATCAAGGCCAGACCCTGACCTTCCACGGCCGCGCCCGTGTCGGCGAAGAACTGACCGTGCGCCTGATCGTCTCCGAAAAGCGCCCGCCGCGGACCGTGGTGCTGAAAACCCACCTGCTGCGCGGCGATGAGATGATCGTCGAGGGCCTCGCCACCGTGCTGGCGCCGGAAACCCGCGTCAGCATCGAGGACAGCGTCCTGCCGGAGCTGATGGTGGCAAGCCACCGCCATCTCGAGCGCCTGCTCGCCGCCTGCCGCGACCTGCCGCCTTTGGTCACCGCCGTCGTTGCGCCTGACGAACCGAACGCCCTGGCCGGCGCACTCGCCGGCGCCCGCCGCGGGCTGATCACGCCGATCCTGATCGGCGATGCGGGGCGCATCGGGGAGGTGGCGGCGAGGTGCGGTCTCAATCTGCGCGACGTGAAAATCCTCGACGTCCCCGACCACAACGCCGCCGCTGCCCGTGCGGTCGAGCTGGTGCTTGCCGGGGAGGCCGAGGCGATCATGAAGGGCAACCTGCACACCGACGAGCTGCTCAGCCACATCGTCAAGTCGCAGGGCGGCCTTCGCGGCACCCGCCGCATGAGCCATGTGTTCGTCATGGATGCGCCGGCCCTTCCGGACCTGCTGCTGGTCACCGATGCTGCGATCAATATCGCGCCCGGGCTGAAGGAAAAAATCGACATCGTCCGGAACGCAATCGACCTGGCGCTGGCGCTCGGGATCATCTTGCCGAAGGTGGGCATCCTGTCGGCGGTGGAGACGGTGAACCCGGACATGGCGTCCACGTTGGACGCCGCGGCGCTGTCCAAGATGGGGGAGCGTGGCCAGATCAAGGGCGCCATCATCGACGGCCCGTTGGCCATGGACAACGCCATCAGCGTCACCGCGGCGCGCTGCAAGGGCCTGACGTCGCTCGTCGCCGGCCGCGCCGACGTGCTGGTGGTGCCCAATCTGGAAGCCGGCAACATCCTGGTGAAGCAGCTCTCCTACGCGGCGCAGGCCGAGGGCGCCGGCCTGGTCATGGGCGCCCGGGTGCCGGTGCTGCTCACCAGCCGCGCCGATGAGGAGACGGCGCGCCTGTTCTCCTGCGCGGTCGCGGTGCTGTTCGCCCACTGGAAGCGCACCGGCAAGAGCGCGGTGCCGCCGAGGGCGACCGTGGCATGACCCGCAACGTCGTCACGCTGAACGCCGGATCATCCTCCCTGAAGTTCGCCCTGTTCGCGTTGTCCGGCGAACGGCACCGCCTGCTCGAGGTCGGGCTGGCGGAGATGGTTGGCTCCGGCCGCCGCATCAGGGTCCGCGACGACAAGGGCGAGCTGATCCACGAGGAGAGCTGGCTCGCCGGGGCCTCGCCGTTTCACATTGACGCGCTGCACCGCGTGCTGTCCTGGTGGCAATCGGTTCTGCCGAAGCCGAATATCGTCGCCGCCGGCCATCGCGTGGTGCATGGCGGGGTACTTTACGCTCACCCGGTGACGATAACCGACCAGGTGCTTGCGCAGTTGCGGGGCCTTGTGCCGCTGGCGCCGCTGCACCAGCCGCACAATATCGCCGGGATAGTGGCGGCACGCGAAGCCTGGCCGGATGTGGCGCATGTCGCCTGCTTCGACACCAGCTTCCACCGCTCGCATCCGTTCGTTAACGACGTGTTCGCGCTGCCGCGGCGCTTTTATGATGAGGGCGTGCGGCGCTACGGATTCCACGGGTTGTCGTATGAATCCGTTATCGGCCGCCTGCGCGAACTGGCTCCGCTGCTGGCGGCCGGGCGGGTGGTGGTCGCTCATCTCGGCAATGGCGCGTCGATGTGTGCGATCCGGGGCGGGCTGTCGGTGGCGAGTTCGTTGACCTTCGGCACCCTCGACGGGCTGCCGATGGGCACGCGCTGCGGCCAGCTCGATCCGGCGGTCGTGCTGTATCTCATCCAGGACAGGGGCATGAGCGCCCGGGCGGTGAGCGATATGCTGCATAACGAGTCGGGGTTGCTCGGTCTGTCGGGCGTCTCGCACGACATGCGGGAGTTGGAGTCATCCAATCGGCCGGAGGCGGCGGAGGCGATCCAGTATTTCGTGTCGCGCATCCGCTACGAGCTTGGCGGCCTGGCGGCGGAACTGAAGGGGCTGGACGCTGTGGTGTTCTGCGGCGGCATCGGCGAGCACGCCTGGCGCGTGCGCGAGAGCGTGCTGCACGACAAGGAATGGATCGGTATCGAATTGGACCATGCGGCGAACCGCGAGTCCGCGCAGGTGATCTCGACGGAACGTTCCGCGGTGCGGGTGTTTGTCATGCCGAGCGACGAGGAAGGCATGATCGCCCAGCACACGGTGGCGATGCTGGACCGGGCGGTCGAAGGCGCGCACGCTTTGTGACTGGCCGTCCTGGCTTTGCGGAGGCGAACTCCCGGCTATCATGGCCGATCCGTTACGGCTGACAGGAGAACGGCGATGAGCGTGTACAAGGTTGTTAAACTGTTTGATCTTGGTCAGGCACCGGACTTTATCCAGGATGCGATTCGCCCGATTGCCCGGGTTCATGTCAGCTCGGTCGAGGGGACTGCCATCTGGGAGGTAACCGTCGGCACCTACGATTGGCAGGACGCCGCCGAAGAATGGGCCCTGCACCGCTGGCTGCGTGAAAGCGGCGCCGCGGATGGCGAGATCGTGCTCTTGCGATCGGATGACCTTTCATAGTCATGCCGGGCCGAAAAGCCGAGACCGGTTACCAGCTCCGCCTGTTCGCGAGGCCGGGCACATAAGGCCCGGCCAGGCTTTGCCGCGTTGAGACCACCATGGTCAGTTCGCAAGGTGGGTTTTCCAGTAGGCATCGACCGTAGCGCTTGCCTGGTCGAACTGGGCCGGGGTCAGGACCTCGTGGTCGCTTTCTTGCGGCGCAGCATCCATGGCGGCTTTGCTGGCATCCAGCACCAGCAGGTTCACGCTTTGCGTGATCTTGAAGTCCGCCCAGGGCACGGCGACGTATTTTTCGTCAATCCCGAAAAGACCGCCCCGGCCAATTACTAGGTAGGCGATCTTGCCGGTCTTCGGGCTCATGACAAGGTCATGCACGGTGCCAAGCGCCTCGTTCCTCGTATTGCGCACGTCGGTGTCGAGCAACTCGTCGGAACGGAACGAATTGGCGTCGTTCGTCACCGGTTGCGCGCCAGCGATTTGCTGCTGGCGCCACGTTGCCCCTTCGCCCTCGGGCACGCCTCTGCGGCGTAGCTCTGCGACATAAATCTTGTAGGAATCGCGCGCCACGGCCAGCACGTCCTCACAAGGCTTCTGCTGACCGTTCCGGGCGAGGATGTTGGCGGACATCACCAGTGTCCGGGCCTCGTAGCCCGGCCGGGCGCTTCGAAACCCCGTCGCGCTCACGGCCGGATAGCCGCCCATGGGATAGGCCGATCCGTAGCCAATCCCACCCATCGGATAGCCGTAGGCGTAGCCGGATCCGCCCAGCCAGTAGCCATCCTTTTGCATCTGATCGTTGAAATCGCGGACATCCTTCATACACACGGCCGCCGGCTTCGCCGCTGCCGCTCTGGCAGCAGGAGACGGCGTACTTGTGACGATCGCCGCGGGTGACGAATCGGTCGCGAACAGGGCGGCGCTCGGAGCTATCCAAAAGCACGCTGCGGCTGACACCATGATAGTAGAGCGTTTCATGTTTCTTCCTTCCTTGCGCGGTTCAGGTCCGATACGGCCGCCGTCCGGCCTGCGTCAGTGCAGAACCTGGCCGAACACTTCCAGCGGCTTCCGGTGACCGAACAGGTCGGCGATCGCCTCATCCAGACTCGGCTCCATCGCCACCTTGTCACCCGTAATGGCGATCACGCGCTTCAACTGCGGAAAACTCGTACCCTCGGCTTGCAGATACACCGGCACAACATACAGAAACGAATTCTCGATCGGCGTAACGATCAGCTTGCCCCGGATGACGCGCGAGCCTTTCTGGTTCCACAACGTCAACTGCTGCGAGATGTTTGTGTTCTGATCGATCATCGCCTCAATCTGGTTTGGACCGTATACCAGCTTTTCTTTCGGAAGCTGGTAGAAGATGGCCTGTCCATAATCCGGGAAATCGCTGCGCGCCGCCAGCCACGAGATCATGTTGTCGCGGTTCTGCGGCGTGAACGGTGTCATCAGCAGATATTCCAGCGTATCGCTGCCGGGCAGCTTCATCAGGATATAGTACGGCTGCATCGCCTGCTCCTCACCGCCATAAGTTTCGTTCGGAGCGACCCACAGATCCTCCCGGTTATAGAAGACCTGGGGATCGGTCATGTGGAACGTCTTATACTCGTCGGCCTGGATGGCGAAGATATCTTCCGGATAGCGCAGATGCGCCCTGAGATCAGGCGTCAGCTGGTCCAGCGATTTGAACACGCCGGGGAACGCGTCGCGATACGCCGCCAGAATCGGATCCTTCGGATCCATGATGTAGAACTGGACGGACCCGTTATACATGTCCACCACGACCTTCACCGAATTGCGCAGGTAGTTCAGATTGGCGGCGAAACCCGCCTTGTGCGGACTGGCGTAGGGATATTGGTCCGAGACCGTATAGGCATCCTGGATCCAGTACATCCTGCCCCCGCTCAGCACCGGGTACGGATCGTGGTCGAGTTTCAGGAACGGCGCCACCTGCGTCACGCGCTCCTGCACGGTCCGCCAGATCTGAATGCGGCTTTCCGGCTTCAGATAGGCGGTGAGCAGGATGTTGATATCGCCCTGGTTCCAGGCGAACAAAATACGCCGCAACAGGCTGTCGACCGGGATGCCGCCCGTGCCGGCATAGCTGGTGTAGACGTTGTCGTTGCCCTTGGGATAGTCGAACTCCTTGGTACCGCTGGCGACGATCCGGTATCCGGGCATCGACTGGCCATAATAGATCGCGGGCTGCGTGATCGCCAGACCGTCGGTGGATTCGGCGGGTACGTTCTCGAGCACGTATTCCGGGAAGCCACCACCCACGGTCTTTGAAACGAAGTTCATCACCATGCCGTAACCGTGGGTGAACTCCAGGCGCTGGTTGACCCAGGTCTGCGCTTCGGCCGGAAGCGCCGGCGACAGCTCACGCGTCGCCAGCATCACCTGATGGTAGCCATCCGGCAGACGGTAACGATCGACCCCGACGTTGTAGAACTGGTAGTAAAGCCGGATCGCCTGGGTCTGCTGATAGGTCTGCAGCAGCGGCCGGGCATCCCACAGGCGGATGTTCTCCACCGTATCCTGATTGCGCGAGAGCACGTCCGGCGTCAGGTCGGCCAGGGCCGGATAGGCGGTCTCCTGGATCGCGTCCAGTTGATAGGCGGCCCTGGTCGAGGCGATACTGTGCTTCAGATAAGGCGTCTCCAGCGCCAGTTCGCTCGGCTGCACGATGAACCGCTGAAACAGCTCCGGCAGCGCAAAGACCCCGGCGAGATACAAGGTCACGTAGATGCCGGCGCCGGCCGCCAACCAAGCGATGCGCGGACGCGCCACGTTCACCGCCAGCGCGACAACCGCAACGACCGAGACACAGGCCATGAACCAAAGGGCCAGGCGTGTCACATGATCCGCCGCCCATCCCGCGCCATAGACCACCCCGAGGGTGGAATACACGAGATCATAATGATCGAGATACAGCCCGACGCCCCAATTGGCGACAAGAACCAGCAGCAGCGCGGAAATATGCGAAGTGGCCCTGCCGGTTGCCTTGGTCCTGCCGCGCGCATCCGTCCGTAGCGCCCCGAACAGAACGTAGACCGCCACCGAAATCACCAGCGCGGCCACGGTCAGCAGCATCAGCGCGGTTTGCAGCAACTCATAGAACGGCAGATGAAACACATAGAACCCGACATCGAACCCGTACAGCGGATCGGCCTGGCCAAAAGACCCGCCATAGCGGAATCGCAACCAGGTGTCCCACTCGGTGGCAAAGGCCGCCGCCCCGAACAACGCGATGCCGGCGGCGACCAGGGCCGCGAGCGAGTTGACGATCCGGGCCTGAACCGGCGCGGCGCCGGAACCGATGGCCCAGCGCGCGTTCAGCCAGATATAGAGGAAGGCGAATACGAAAGCCGATCCGAACATCGCCCATTGAACGGAAAGAAGTGTCCAGAAGATGCCGGCATAGTCCAGCTCGCGCATCCAGAGCCACTTCACCAGATAGCCTGTGATGACTCCCAACACGATGAACAGCAGCAGGCAGGCGGGAATTACGATCCAAAGGACTCGTCGCAGCACTGGAAACCGGTTGCCCGGGTCGGGGGGATCATCAGTCCAGGGAGAAGGCGGTTGGGGGATGTTCGGCGTCTCTGTCATCTGACGATTACTCCAGCTTGCGTGGCGCTGGCAGGACCGTACTGCAAGAGAAAGCGGCGGCGTCAGGTTCGGAATCTACCTACGGGGGTCGTTCTATGCGCGCTCCGATACCTTTACGGTATGGCGGCCCCGCTCGACGGGGCGGGCCACGCCGCGGGCAGATGCACCGTCTCGGGCAGCAGGAACCACACCACCAGAACGGCGCCAAGGCCGGCCGCCGCAAGCGCCAGGAACGCGATTGGCAGGCCCGCCAGGACCGCGATGCTGCCGGAGGCGGTCGTGCTGAATGATGCGCCAAGGCTGCTGGCCAGCCCGGTCAGGCCGAGGGCGAAGTTGAAACGGCCGCCGCGATGCGTGATATCCGCAACAATCAGCGGGATCAGTGTGCCGATGACAGCAGCGTCCAAGGCATCGAGAAGTTGCACGGTCAGCATCGCCGGTATCGCGCTGCTGAACGCGAAGGCCAACGCCCGCAGCGGCACCGCCGCCAACCCGAGCATCAGGATGATCCGCCGGCCGTGAAGTTGCGCGGCCATACCGACGTGCGGCGAGAGCACCGCCGCCAGAAGTTGCGGCCCGATCACCGCCGCGGCGGTGACCATATCCGCGCGCGAACCCGCCTGGCGGGCAAACTCGGTGGCGGCGAGCGGCAGCAGGCTGGCATTGGCAAGTTGGAACAGCGCTACACAGCCCAGCAGTGCCTGCAGCCGCCGATCGGCCAGCAGTGCGCGCAGCGGCGCCGGAGGCGTGCGGCGGGCGTGCGGCGGCGGTGCCGTGTGGTGGCCGGTACGCCGATCGGCGGTGGCGATGTCGGTGGCGTGGATGCCGCCGAGCGCCAGCAGCGCCGGCACGCCGAGCGCTGCCGCCAGCAGGAACGGGGCTGTTGGCGAAATCCAGCTTCCGGCGGCGCCAAGCACAGCCGTGCCGAGCGCCGCGCCGACGGCGCCATAACGGACGTTGCGGCCGAAACGTTCGCCCAGCCTCTCCTGCCGCGACACGCTGAGCGTGAGCGCCGCGACCGCCAGCGACAAGCCCACCCCGCAGGCGCCCTGCGCCACCTCCGCCCCAAGCACAAGCAGAAAGCCGGGTGCTAGCGAGAGCATCAGCAGCGCCGCCATGCTGCCCACGATGGCCGGCGCCGCCATGGCGCGCCTGGTACCAAACCGGTCGATCAGCATGCCCGAGGGCACCTGCGCGGCGACCGACCCGATGGCCCCGGCGCTGAGCACGAGGCCAATGGTCCCCGCATCCCAGCCGCTCGCGGTCAGCCGGACCGAAACGAAGGGCCCGAAGCCGGCCTGCATGCCGGCGATGGCGAAATTCAGCCAGTTCAGGCTGCGCAGCGTGCCGTCGGAAGCTTTCAACGCGCCCTCCTGATAACGATTCTGATCAGTTATGGACCCGGCCAGGTGACGCTTGCGATGCGGGCGCGATGATGCCGGTTCGGGTGGCGGAGCGATAGTCCCCGGCGGCGGAGATTGCTTCCGGAAGCGACACGCTCAGCTCTGAGTATTTTCCGAGTCTGGCGCCGGACCGCTTTCTTTCATTCAATGGATCTTCACAGGCGGGGAGCCGCCGGTGGCTAACCGCCGATGGGAAGTCGCGACTGTGTTGCCCCGGTGCACATCGCACTTTTTCCGGCCCGGCATTTCGCGCCGCGGTTCCTCAGGCAGCGCCTCGGCATACTATTTTTGGCCGCCCGGCCACCCGGATGTACTTCGATTGCGAAAGTAAGACGCCATGAAAGCCAACGCGGCCCGATCGAAGGTCCACGGCACCCTGCCTGCAGCCAAGGACGATTTGAAATCCCTGTCACTTCCGGAGGTCGAGAAGAAGCTCGATTCCTCGCCGAACGGCCTGAGTCAGGCGGAGGCGGCAAAACGGTTGATCCAGTACGGGCCGAATGAGATTGCAGAAAAAAAGACCAATGCGGTTCTGAAATTCCTGTCCTATTTCTGGGGGCCGATTCCGTGGATGATCGAAGTCGCGGTCATCCTGTCGGGAATCGTCCGCCATTGGCCTGACTTTGGCATCATCCTGGTGCTGCTGGTCGCCAATGCCACCATCGGCTTCTGGGAAGAACGCCAGGCCGGCGACGCTATCGATGCCTTGAAGGCCAGGTTGGCAATCAAGGCTCGGGTGAAGCGCGACGGAAAGTGGGTCACCCCGGCGGCGCGAGAACTGGTGCCCGGTGACGCCATCCGCCTGCGTCTTGGCGACATCGTGCCGGCCGACGCACGTTTGCTGGACGGCGACGAGGTCTCCGTCGATCAGTCCGCACTCACAGGCGAATCGTTGCCCGCCACACGCAAGTCCGGCGACGCGGTCTTCTCCGGGTCGATCATCCGCCGCGGCGAGACCGATGCGCTGGTGTATGCGACAGGCGGCAAAACCTATTTCGGCAGAACCGCGCAACTCGTCGAAACCGCCGTCACAGTCAGCCACTTCCAAAAAGCCGTCCTGAAGATCGGCAATTACCTGATCATGCTCGCGGTCGTCATGGTGGCGGTGATCATTGCGGTTGCGCTGTATCGCGGCGACCACATACTGACGACGTTGCAGTTTGCCCTTGTGCTGACCGTGGCGGCGATCCCCGTAGCCATGCCGACGGTTCTGTCGGTGACGATGGCGGTCGGCGCCCGCCTGCTCGCGAAGAAGCAGGCGATCGTCAGCAAGTTGGTTGCGATCGAGGAACTGGCGGGCGTGGACGTGCTGTGCGCCGACAAGACCGGCACGCTGACCCAGAACAAGCTGACCTTGGGCCAACCGTTCTGCCTGGGCAAGATCACCGCCGATGAGCTTATCCTTGCCGGCGCGCTGGCCTCCCGGGCCGAGAACGACGACACCATCGATCTCGCCGTCCTGGGCGGCCTGAAGGACAAGCAGGCGTTGAAGCCCTACCAGGTGACGCATTTCACGCCGTTCGATCCGGTGCACAAGCGCACCGAAGCCACCGTCAAGAGCGCTGACGGAAAGACCTTCAAGGTGACCAAGGGGGCGCCTCAGGTCATCCTGGGCCTGGCGGCCAAGGACGCTTCGGTCAAAAGTGCGGTTGACAAGGCCGTCGATGACTTCGCCGCCCGCGGCTTTCGTGCGCTCGGTGTGGCCCGCGCGGATGGCGACGGCACGTGGCGCCTTCTCGGCGTCTTGCCGTTGTTCGACCCGCCGAGAGAAGATGCCAAATCCACTGTCGCGACCGCGGCCCGGATGGGCGTCAAGATCAAGATGGTGACAGGCGACGCACTGGCGATCGCCCGCGAGACGGCGAAAACGCTGGGCATGGGAACGAACATCCTGGACGGCGCAACCCTCGGCGATTCCGATTCCGAGGAAACCGCGGCGGTGACCAGGTCCATCGAGGACGCCGACGGTTTCGCCCAGGTATTCCCGGAACACAAGTTCCACATCGTCGATGTTCTACAGAAGCACGGCCATATCGTCGGGATGACGGGCGACGGGGTGAACGATGCGCCTGCGCTGAAGAAGGCAGACTGCGGCTTCGCTGTTTCCGGCGCAACCGACGCGGCGCGGGCGGCGGCATCCATCGTGCTGGTGGCGCCGGGGCTGTCGGTGATCATCGATGCGATCAAGGAAAGCCGCAAGATCTTCCAGCGGATGAACAGCTACGCAATGTACCGTATCGCCGAGACATTGCGCGTCCTGCTGTTCATGACCTTGGCGATCGTCGTCTTCAATTTCTATCCGCTGACCGCGATCATGATCGTGATGCTGGCGTTGCTGAATGACGGCGCGATCCTGTCGATCGCATACGACAACGTCATCTACCGCGAGCAGCCTGAAGCCTGGAACATGCGGTTGGTTCTCGGCATCGCCACGGTGCTGGGTCTGGTGGGGCCGATCGCCGCGTTCGGGCTGTTTTACCTCGGCGACCGCGTCCTGCACATCGACCGCCCGCAGGTCCAGACCATGATGTATCTGCTGCTGTCGGTCGCCGGGCATCTGACGATCTTCCAGACGCGCACGCGCGGTCCGTGGTGGTCGATACGGCCGGCGCGCATTCTCCTGCTGGCGGTTATCGGAACGCAGATGTTGGCAACCATGATTTGCGTCTTCGGGTTCCTTGTGACCCCGTTGTGGTGGGGTTGGGCAGCCATGGTTTGGGGCTACGCCCTGGCTTGGTTCCTGGTGACGGATCCGGTGAAACTGCTCGCGTACCATGTTCTCGACGCCACCAAGGCCAAGCCAGGGCAACACGAGGCGCAGGCCGTCGCAGCACCTGACGCCCAGCCGAAAATCCAACCCGAGCAAGAGGTCAAAGACATGCCTGATACCGAAACCAAGCCGGCGTCCGCGCCGAAGAGCGCAGCCGGCGTCGAGACATTGGTAAACACGACGCTCGGGGAACTTCTCGTCGCTGGCGCCATGAGGCACCCTGAGGATGCCGGGCATATCATCGCCGATGCCATTACCGCAGCTATCGGTGCTGCCAACGCCTCGCCACCGGGGACCGAACCGAAGGCCGGAGCGACCGGCGAGACAGACAGCGCCGGCGTACAGACACTCGTGAACAAGACGCTCGGCGAACTTCTCCTGAGTGGTACGCTCAAACACCCGGACAGCGCAGGGCGCAGCATTGCCGAGGCCATCACCGCGGCCATCGGCGCTGCGAAGCATACGGGGGGTGAACACGCCGCAGCCGAAGTCGCCCGCGCGACCGTAGCCAACGCGGTACCGGCGACTGAACCCAAAGCCCGGGCCAAACCGGAACCCGGGCCTGGTTCCATCGCCGACGCTGAGCCCGGCGCCGAGGTTGTGGCCGGAAGCGACGCCGGACCGGCACCTAAGTTCGAAACGAAAGCCGGCATCGAGGCGCTGGAAAACACAACGCTCGGCGCGCTTTTGCTAGCTGGTGTCCTTAAGCATCCTGAAGAGGCGGCACACATCATCGCCGGAGCAATTACTGACGCCGAGGCACCGGCCCGCGAAGGTGCCAACCTGAAACGGCATACCCCATGACCGCGATGGCGGCCATGCACGCAGGCCAGCCCAAACCGAAGGACCCAAAATGAAAATACATACCGAGGATTTTCGCGTCCCGGAAGGAGAAGATGTTGACCTCGGTAAGTGGCCGACAGACGTCGGACCGTTGTACAAGTCCAAAAAGCACTATAAAGAGCGCCTGGATGACCACATCGCGCAACTGAGCGCTCTACAACAGCTTCACTACGCATCCGGCCGCTATGCAGTCCTGCTGATTTTTCAGGCGCTGGATGCGGCAGGAAAAGATGGCGCCATCAGGCATGTGATGTCCGGGGTCAACCCGCAGGGCTGTCAGGTTTTCAGCTTCAAGCAGCCAAGCGCCACCGAGCTGCTGCATGATTTCCTTTGGCGCACCAGCCGCGATTTGCCGGAACGCGGCCGAATCGGCATCTTCAACCGTTCGTATTACGAAGAAGTACTGATAGCGCGGGTCCATCCCGAGGTGCTCAAGGGCGAGCGGCTCCCGGACTCCCTGCTGGTCAAGACGCCGGTCTGGCAGGACCGCTACCGGTCGATCGTGGATCAGGAACGGCATCTCCATTGCAACGGCACTCGAATCATCAAATTCTTCCTCCACCTCTCGAAAGACGAGCAAAGGAGGCGCTTTCTCGAGCGCATCGACGAGCCGGAGAAGAACTGGAAGTTCAGCCTTTCAGATGTCAGGGAGCGGAATTTCTGGGACCAGTACATGACCGCGTTCGAGGAGTGCCTCAGCGCAACCAGCACGCGTGACGTTCCCTGGTACGTCGTCCCCGCCGACGACAAGGACAATGCCAGGCTGATCGTATCCCAGATCGTCGTCGACACGCTCGAGGCGCTCAACATGCATTACCCTGAAACGACCCCGGAGCGTCACCGGGAGCTGGAATCGATCCGCGAGCAGCTTGCGAAATGACAGCCCGGCTGCGCAGGACAGGATGCGGCCCTGGATCCACGGCGTGGTTGGCTCGATTTACGATGTCTCGGCGATAGCCTTGTCATTCAACTGGAATACGCGGTTAGCGCCACCGGCAAATTCGACGAGTGTGCCTGCCACGCTCAATGATATCGGCGGCACATCAAGACCGCTCCCGCGGATCGCCAGGGCGTCGCGCGTCAGATGCATTTCAAGCGAGTGCCCCCGGTAACGGATAGACATCTCGAAACACTCCATCTCCGGCGGCAATTGCGGATTCAGCAGCAAAACCCCGCCCTTAGCCTCAATCCCCGTCGAAACCCGGAGCACCTGGTCCACGCTGCCTGCCATGGCTCCGAGGTGCACTCCTTCTGCCGCGGTTCCATGCTGGACGTCGGTCACATCGCTTTGCAGCGCCCTCGCGAAGAAAGCCATAGCACTTGGCCGGTCGGAGCGTGCCAGGACCCAGGCAAAAACCACGTTACATAAAGTGGAGCCGTTGGAGGTGCGTGCGGCGTAATAGGCGACATTCTTTGGGATCGAATCGTATTCGAGCGCATACCCCAGGCGGGCGAACAGTTCCCCCAGTTCCTCCGACGAAAACAGGTAGAACAACATCACGACATCGGCCTGTTTGGCCAGCTTGTAGCGGTTGGGGCTGTCGCCTTCGGCTTCCAAAATGAGATCAAGACGCTGGATATCGCCGTATTGGGTTCGGTACTTCTCCCAATCGAACTCGCGCAGCGCATCGTAGCCTTCGAATTGGCTGATGACGCCGTCATCGTGAAACGGCAGATACATCTTGCGGCTGATGTCATCCCAGCGCTCGATCTCCTTCGGCGATATGTCAAGCCGTTTCATCATCTCGGCGTGGCGCGCGCCGGAGAGCAAGCCGATGACGTCCTTCGCCCGGCACAGCACCCACACTGCCATGACGTTAGTGTAGGCATTGTTGTTGACACCGGCTGCCGCTGCATCCGGGTAGCCGTCGTGGAACTCGTCGGGACCCATGACACCGCGAATTTCGTAGCGCTGTTTTTTCGCATTGAAGATCGCGATGCTGGACCAGAAGAGTGCGATTTCGAGTATCAACTCGGCGCCGCAGAACTGCAGAAACTCGATGTCGCGGGTAACCTCGAAGTACTGCCACACGTTGTAAGCGACGGCGCTTCCCACGTGACGCTCAAGATGGGAATTATCCGGAACCCAGCGCTCGGAGCGAGGGTTCAGGTTGAGCACATCGGTTTCCTCCTGCCCGTCGCTGCCGCTCTGCCAGGGAAACATCGCCCCCCTGTGCCCGGCGGCCCGGGCGGCAGCACGCGCTTCACCGAGGCGGCGGTAGCGATATGTCAGAAGGTCCCGGGTGATTTCAGGGAGACGGTAGTTAAAGAAGGGAAATATAAACAATTCGTCCCAGAAGACGTGGCCTTGATAGGCTTCCCCGGTCCAGCCGCGCGCGGGGATGCCGATATCGAGCCCGATAGAGTGGAGCGAAACAGTCTGCAGGAGATGAAACATGTTCAGGCGGAGCAGCATCGAAATGTTCAGCTCGTATCCGGGTCCGGCAGGCTGAATGCGCACGTCGAAACGGCGCCATAAATGCTCCCAGGCCAGCACATGATCCGCCTTGACCGCGTCGAAGCGCCCGGCACGCACACTGGCCTTGCGCGCCTCCAGCCCGCATTCCGAGATCGCCTGGTCGCGCGAGGTGTAGAAAGAGACCAACTTCTCCGCGACTAAACTCTCGCCTTGCCTGATGTCCGCTGTCAGCTCGTGGCCGATGTAGCCTGGTTCGTTGATGACCCGGCGGTGAGCCTCGAAAAGCCTCCCGTCGAGGAATATTTGCGTTCGTGCCACCTGGGCGACCTGGATATGCGACTGGGAGGTACGCACCAGCAGAAAGACGCTATTTTCGCCAACGGCATCGCCAGCCAGCGGCTCCAGGTGCCTGCCATTGAATTTCTGATAGAGTTTGGCACCCGCGTTGACGACGCGTCCGTCGATTGCCGAGCGAACCGTGACGGGCCCCGACCAGTTCTCGGCGGTGAGTTCCAGTTCCATCGCACCCAGATGCATGTCGGCCATCGAAACGAGGCGCTGCTCCCGCACAAGGCTGCACCGTCCATTGCGGTCCTCGAAGCGAACGGTCCGCAAAAGCATGCCGCGTCGCAGGTCGATTTCCTGCCGGTATGACAAAATTTTCGCCGTCCGCGCGGAGAACCAGTCCTCATCGGCGATCCGGAAGTCCAACGCGAGCCAGTTGGGGAAATTGACGAGATCCTCATTCTCGACCACCCGGCCGGCAATGTCAGTTTTCAACCGGTTGTAGCCGCCGGCGAGATAGGTTCCAGGATAGTGAACGCCATCCGCCACCGTCCCGGGCGCCGCCCCGCGCGTAGCAAAATAACCATTCCCCAGGGTGCATAGGGCTTCACGGATTCCTTCATTAGCCTGGTCAAATCCGTCGAACACCAATGACCATGCCGAAGGGGTCTCCGATCCCAGCTGGACGGGCGCCGCATTGCTCACCACCACGGCTGCGCCAGCTTCGTGGAGCGATCCCGGTCCGGCCGGGGCATCATGGCTTCGAATTGATTCCAGCTCATCATTGCTCCCGGCATCGGTTACCGCCATTCGGACGCACGCCCGGTTGGGAGGCTCCGATCTCTGTGGTAGGGGTTTGATAAAACTGACTTCTCCGGGGTTTTCATCGCAGTGAACGCCAAGGCCGATCACGCCCCGCTATCCTTAGCCTGGCCGCGTCGACGCAGCCTCAGTCTGGCTCGCCTGAATTACGGTGAGTGCGATAGTATAGACTATATCGTCCACAGATGCGCCGCGCGACAGGTCGTTCACCGGTTTGCGCAACCCCTGCAGCATCGGCCCGAGGCTGACCACATGCGCCGACCGCTGCACCGCCTTGTAGGTGGTGTTTCCGGTGTTGAGATCGGGAAAAACAAACACCGTCGCACGGCCGGCGACCAGACTGCCGGGGGCTTTCCGGCGTCCGACACTTTCAACGCTGGCGGCGTCGTATTGCAGCGGGCCGTCGATCAGCAGGTGAGGGCGCTTCGCGCGGGCCAGTGCCAATGCCCGGACGACCTTGTCCACGCCCGCGCCGCCGCTGGAGGTTCCGGTCGAGTAGGAAATCATCGCAACACGCGGTTCGACCCCGAACGCAAGCGCCGAGTCGGCTGACTGCACGGCGATGTCGGCCAGTTCCTCGGCCGTCGGGTCCGGATTGACGGCACAATCGCCATAGATCAGCACCTCGTTCGGCATCAACATGAAGAACACGCTCGATACCGTCGTGACGCCCGGAGCAGCCCGGATCAGCTGCAGCGCCGGCCTGATCGTATTGGCGGTTGTATGAACAGCGCCTGAGACCAGTCCGTCCACCTCGTCCAGCGCCAGCATCATCGTGCCGAGCAAAACGTTGTCCTCAAGCTGGTGTTCGGCCTGCGAGGCGGTCAAGCCCTTGGCGCGCCGCAGCAAGGTCATCGGCTCGACATAGCGCCCGCGCACCGAGGCGGGGTCGATGATCTCCACCGCGTCCGACAGCACGACGCCCAACGCCTCGGCAATGTGTCGGACCCGGCCCGGTTCGCCCAGCAGAACGCAGCGAGCAATGCCCTTGAGATGGCAGACTGCCGCTGCTTGCACAGTTCGCGGTTCGTCACCCTCGGGCAACACAATGCGTTTGTTTGCCGCGCGTGCCGCTTGCACCATGCGGTAGCGGAACGCTGGAGGGGGCATTCGGATCCGTTCGGCACGACCTATAAGCGTCAACAAGGCTGTCGTGTCGATGTGCTCGGCGGCATGCGTGAGCACCTGGTCCATCCGTTCGGTATCGTCGGCGCGCACGTCGTGGGACAGATCACCAAGCCGCGCAGCGGTCGTGTACGTGTCCTGGTCCGTGGTCAGAATCGGCAGTTCGATGAGCCCGGGACCGCCCAATAGTTTTGCGACCTGCGGCGTTAACCTGCTCCCGCAAGTCAGCAACAGACCGGCAAGCGGCGTTCCTTGCAGATAGACAAGGCCACTGGTCAGCACGATATCGCTGCGCTCACCGGCCACCACCACAAGCGCCCCGGGGTCCAGCCGATCGATGACTCCTTCGACCCCACTGCCGGCGATCAGGACGTTATGCACGCGGGTGTGCTCCAGTGCCCCGGCGCGCTCTACGCGAAGTCCAAGGGTTTCTTGCACGTCGCGCAGACGCAGCGCGCCGAGCCGGGGATCGAAAGGCACGTCGCCAAGCACCGGCATGGCGCCTCCCGCAACGGGCAGCATGGCGGGCAGCGCCGGGTGATCGCCGGGATGCAGACGGTTGATCAGCACGCCGGCCAGCGGTGGCGCCTCTTCGCTCTCGGCAAACTGGTGCATTGCGAGATCCACGATGGCCGCAAGTGCCGCCGGATCGCGGCGTTCGCCGGAAAGCACGGGGATCAGCGTCGCCGCGAAGGCACGCACCATGGCGGCATTGAGCCGGGTGGCAATCTGCAGCCCGACATCCGGGATCAGTCCTTCAACCACCACCGCATCGCAACCTACGCCGGCGATCTCCACAACTGCGACGAGATCCTCCAGCAAGCCATCGAGGCCGCCGGCACGTACGCGCGCCTCAGCCACCGCGAAGGACATCGGGTCCGGCACGTTGAGGGCCAGCAGCGAGCGAGCAAAATCAGCGTCGAGGTCCGCACTGCCGCGATCGTCGGGCTGCATGATCGGCTTGACGAAACCGACCGCGACGCGGTCCCGGCGCAACGCCTGCACCAGACCGAGCGCCATCGAGGTCAGGCCGGAGTCCGGGGTGAACGCGGCGAGAAAGAATATCTGGCGGTGTCCGGCCATATCAGGCTGTCTCCGGCGTTGGTGTACTTACAAATCAACTCGTTGAAATGATAGAATTGTTGAACCGCGAAGAAGGGCGATGAAGACAGTAGCTCTTTGATATCATCGGATACTCAAGGCGCGGCTGCACCAACGCCGCACGAAAGTCGATTACCGCCAGTCAAAGGTCCACGGCAAAGACCAAGCCCGCGTCCACTCCATTATCCAGACCGTAGGCCAAATCGGAGTGACATCCGGAATTGGCGCCCTATACGGCTCCTGTTTCGAGGCGCCCGTCCCTGCATCTAATGCCGGCAGCGGCGGCACGATGCCCTGTTTGATGCAACGACAGGCCGCCCGATGGAGATTGATCGCATCGGCCATTCGGGCACGACACGCGTCCGCCATGGCGCGATGCTCTGCCCGATCGGATGTCGCAAGCAGTCCGATCGCGTCTCTTCCTTCGGCCTTGAGCAGGCGCAACGTGCCGCCGATATCAAGCAAGGCGCCTATCGAACCACTTTCAAGGCTGGAGTTTTCCGCAATGGCTGCGTCGCGCGCCGCCAATATTCCGCACTCGAAGCGTGACGCCGCTCTTTCGAAAGCCGCAAGCGGTGCGCCGACCTCGTCAGTTCTTTGCAACATTCTCGTTACGCCTAATTCAAAGCCCGCGTTCGCGTCGGTGATCGGCGTCGCGGTCCGACGACCGGCATGGCGATCGAGGCTGCGCGTCACCGAATGGATCGGAGTACTAACAGACGGTGTGACCGCTCTTGGCACGCAATATTCCGTGGAACCGCACCCGCGCGTTTGCTCGCCGAACGTATCAAGTCTCGGATCGCGGACGGCTACTCGCCACTTGGTCAATGCAGGCTGTAATCAGATTCAGTAATCGGGATCAACAATCCCGACCTTGCCCGCCAGTAGGCCGCATAATCATTGGCGTCGTTTCGTTCTGACGAGGGAACTCCAGCCAACCCATCGAGGTCGGCCCTCGGTTCTGTAATCAGCTTGGACTCATAAGATACATCGAGAGTTCCAGACACGGCCGTTTCCTCTTTGTTGCGCCGATGTCGGCGATTATCAAGTTCCTTCAGCAATCTCATTTCGATCGTTGCACTGACCTCCTCGGGCGCGTTCCGCTACCCGAGGCTCAATGGCAGTCATCTAACTTTAGCGGAGGTAGCATTCTGGAGGGAGGGACGGATTCTACCTACGCGGGCGGAATCTCGCGCACGACAACCCGAACGCCGGCTCGCCTTCAGCTCGGCTGTTCCGGCATGAGCATGGGTAATTTCCGAGGCCGACGCGGGGCGATAACAGCGCGTTACATTCGGACGTCGCATGGCCGAAGCCACGGACCGGAAGACGGCCGCTGCTTGTCGCAATCTGTGCTGAGCGGCAATTCGAAAGAAGCCAGACGATTGTCCAACCACGCGACGTTCATGAACCAAGGATGTGAAATATGCCCCAATCCAGTTTCGAGAGCAGTGGCCATGCCTCCAGCGTCGCATTGCTGGAACTGACCAAGGCTTACCAGGAATTGGCCGCCAAAAGCGCGCCAACCTGACGGCCGCAATCCACGCGCTTTCGGGGGTGAAAACGCCGGCCGAGTTTTTAACCGCGCAACAGAAGCTGTTGGCGGACGGTGTCGAGGCAGTGGTGGCTGACAGCCAGACCATTGCCAAACTCACGATTGCGGTGTTCACGGCGGCTTTTGAGCCGGTGAAGGTGCAGATCGAAGCGTTGCAGAAGATCGCGCTGAAACCGGCCGGCTGATCCATGCGGCGCCGTTGCTGGTAGCGCCTCACCCCTGACCGGGATGCGGGTTCGATTCACAACGCCTCCGGAACCTGCGGCTTGAGTTCCGGGTCATCCTGGTTGGCCGCAGGAACGCGCTTCTGCGGTTCCAAGACGGGACGCCGGATAAATATGGCGTCCCGCGTTCCGCCAAGGTGCGCGACATGGTGCACCAACTCGTCGAGAAGACCCGGGACCTCATCAGGTTGGCGCAGCAGATCGGGCATCAGCCGCGCCAGGAGCAGACCCGGCAGGCCATTAAGCACGAGCACATCCGGTGTCGATGGCTGTCTGAATCCGCGTAAATCCGGCGCCGACCGAAAATTGGCATGGCGCTTGCTCTATCCTGCCAACCGCGACGCAAGACGCTCGCGGGGTGGAGGCGGCCGCCCGGATGGGCCGGTGTGAGTAGAGTCCGAGGGTATTTATCGCTGTCCGATGAGCGGTAATCAACCCGGACCTCTGCCAAGACAGCTCAGAGGTTGCCGCGGAAAGGGCACGTCCATGCAACGCGAAGTTTTCGTAGTTTCCGGCGTCCGCACCGCCATCGGCGATTTCGGAGGCAGCCTCAAGGATGTCCCGCCGACGGAACTCGGTGCCAACGTATCGCGCGAGGCTCTGTCCCGCGCCGGTGTTGACGGCGCCGAAGTCCAGCACGTCGTTTTCGGCAACGTCATCCACACCGAACCGAAGGACATGTACTTGTCCCGCGTCGCCTCGGTAAACGCCGGCGTCACCATCGACGCCCCGGCCCTGACGGTGAACCGCCTTTGCGGGTCCGGCCTGCAGGCGATCATTTCCACGGCGCAGGCGATCACCCTCGGGGATGCCGATATCGGCCTCGCCGGCGGCGCCGAGAACATGAGCCGCGGCGGCTACCTGTCCCCCGGCCAGCGCTGGGGCCAGCGCATGGGCGACGCCACGCTGATCGACATGATGGGGTCACCACACGATTTGTACGAAATCGTACGCTAAGCGGCCGGTGTTGATGACAATCAGGGATCAAATGCGCTGCTGAAGGTTCCGGGAAAGGTGTGCAGCCCCTCCTCATCACGGAGCACGACTATCCATCGTGCGGA
>CAINOE010000126.1 GCA_903851415.1 uncultured Rhodopila sp.
GGCACGCTCCCCAGCCCGTCGCGGATCGGCGCCAGCGCCCTCGTGGCCGCGCGCGTCACCGGAACAGGCACCGCCGCCCGCCCGGCGCTGGGTGAGGTTGCCGACCGTCCCGGCGACGTGTTCTTGCACGCCGACTTCCTGGCACGCTGCGGCGCCGGGCTGCCTGTCATCGTGCAGCACCCCGAAGGCACGCTGCTGGACGCTGCTGCGTTTGAAAATACCAGCGTCGGCACAACGGTTTTCGGATACCGCGCCACCCCGGACGGCATTGCCGACCCGGACGGAACCGAAGCCTGGTGCATCGCCCGCATTTTCTCGCCCGATGCAATCGAGGCAATGCGTTCAGGCGCCTGGTCAACTTCCCCCGGCGTTCTCGCCAGCGGCAAGACTGAAACCCAGCCGGACGGGACGAAGCGCCTCACGGAAGCCTCACCGCATCTTCTCGACCATCTGGCGCTGGTGCCACCGATCAAAACAAAAGACGGCAGCATCCGCGGCGGCGGCACATGGGACCGCGGCGGACCCCCCGCCGGTATCCGCATCGACTCCGTAAACTCACAGACAGGAACACAGAAAATGCCAGACGAAACGAAACTGGCCGGCGATGCGCCGCCCTGGCAAGCCGTGCTTGACGCACTGACCGGCATCACAAAGCGCCTCGACGCTCTGGAAAAGCCCGCCGCGGCGGCGGCGGAACAGGCCGAGGCCGACCCGACCCGGCCGACCGGCAACGAGTATTCTCGCGCGAACGACCGCGAGGCCACCGAAAACAACGAACGCGCCTCGCTGCAAGCCCGGTTCGATGCTATTTTCAACCACCATTCCGATCAGGCGCCGCCGCCGATGGCCGGCGAGAAGGCCGCAGATTACCGCGTTCGCCTGTTGCGACTCTTGCAGCGGCACAGCGCAGATTTTCGTAATGTGAACCTCGAAGCCCTGCGAGCCGATGCGCTGGGCGCCGTAGAAAGCCGGATCATCGCCGACACCATCGCCGCATCGAAAACCCCCGCCGTTGCCCCCGGTCTGCTGCGGGAAGTCCGGCGCCGTGACCCGATGACCGGACAGCAGATCATTGAATTTTTCGGAGATCCCTCGGCGTGGATGGATCAATTCGGGCAGCGTCCGATGTTCGCGACGCGAATCAGCAACGGATCGGACCGGCGATGATCGCAATGGTTCGGCCCCAGCGCAAAACCGCGCTGGGTGCCGCGTTCGACCAGGCGGTATTCCGTCAGGTCGAGCACGCATCGGCGCAACCGGAATCGTGGCGCACCACCGCTACAGCGCTGCTCGACTGTCCACTTGACCCGGCCGACCGCATTTTCGTTGCAAAGGTGCTGGGCTGGAAGAAACTCGGACGCGACGCCGAGCACCGGCTGGCGAAGTTGGCGCTTGAATACTTCAACGATTGAACCGAGGGCGACATGACCGCCGGCCCTAAAAATGCAGCGGGGATGCAGCGGGGCCGCCCTTTCGCGCCGGGCAAATCAGGCAACCCCGCAGGCAAACCGCCTGGCACCCGTTCAAGAGCCACCGCGCTTGCCGAGCGACTGATGGCGGGCGACGCGGAGGCCGTTGTCAGGGCCGTTCTGACCGCCGCCACGCTCGGCGACATGGTGGCCGCGCGGCTGGTGCTGGATCGCATCGCACCAGCCCCGAGGGGCCGCTACACGCGCTTCCCGGTGCCGCAGATCGCCACGGCCGAGGATGTCGCGGCGGCGGCGCAGGCTGTTCTACAGGCTGCCGGAGATGGGGTGCTGACGCTCGATGAAGCCGCCGCCGTGTCGGCGCTGATCGAAAGCCGCCGCCGAACGCTCGAAACCGCCGACCTCGCCGACCGGATCGCGGCCATCGAGGCCCGGCAGCCGCCAAAATGACCGTGCCCAGCACCCAGCGCCGCCGAACGTCCTGGCGCCGCCGCCGCGGCCGTCGATCAACGTGGCGCTGGGCCACTTCGCTGCCGGGCGATCCTGCGCCTCCCGAACCGACGAAAGGCCAACCCCGTGACCCGCGACCTCGACCGCCGCCTGTCCGCCCTGGAAAC
>CAINOE010000127.1 GCA_903851415.1 uncultured Rhodopila sp.
AGGGCGAGGATGAGGTTGACGAGGTTGGTGTCGGGGGAGGCGGGTTCGGGTGCGGACATGGGGTGCGCTCGGAATGGGGTGCGGCGGTTCTACCTTCGGTTGTGGGATGGTGTCAAGAATAATATCCTATAACGGGGTGATCTATGGGATGGCGTTCCTGGCGGACGGGGGTTGACGGGCACCGCCGGTGGCACTGTCGACGTTCAACGACAAGGGCCATAGGGGAACGCTCGATGCGGAGGTACACTTAAGTGCCGCTCAGTGCCGGAGCGGTTCGGCGCATCAATCTGGAACCGGTGTACACTTCAGCGTTGGCCTCCATTTCGATCAGACCAAATCGGCCGGCCTCGAAATCCTCGATGCCTTCTTGCGCCAAAGTCCATAGGTCGTTCCGGTCGTCCAGGTCCTCGGCATATCGCCGGACGGCTTCCTGGAGATACTCGGTTTCCGGTGCCGCCAGCCCGGCGGCGATTTGCCGATGGACTGTCGTCCGCCGCCGCCGAACGGTAGAGCCATCTCCTACCCGAACACCCGTTCGAAAATCCGGTCCACCCCCCTCAGATGCAGCCCGGGGTCCGTCGCCGCGTCCAGCACCTCCGGCTTCACCCGCCCGGCCACGTCCGGATCAGCATCCAGATTCGCCCGGAACGTCTTCCCCTCCGGCGTCCCCAGCTTCGTCCATGTCGCCATCGCGCTGGTCTGCACGATCCGATACGCATCCTCGCGCAATATCCCCGCCCTGGTCAGCGCCAGCAGCACCTCGCCGGAGTGCACCACCCCGCCCAGGCTCTCCAGATTCGCCAGCATCCGCTCCGGATGCACCACCAGCTTCTCCATCATCCCCGCAAGCCGCATCAGCGCGAAATCCAGCGTCACCGTCGCGTCCGGGCCGATGGCCCGCTCCACGGAGGAGTGGCTGATGTCGCGCTCGTGCCACAGCGTCACGTTCTCCAGCGCCGGCACAACGGCGGCGCGGACGATCCGCGCCAGGCCGCACAGATTCTCGCTCAGCACCGGGTTGCGCTTGTGCGGCATCGCCGAGGACCCCTTCTGCCCGGGATGGAAGAATTCCTCCGCCTCCCGCACCTCGGACCGCTGCAAGTGCCGCACTTCCGTCGCCAGCCGCTCGATGCCGCTGGCGATCACCGCCAAGGTGCAGAAATACGCCGCATGGCGGTCGCGCGGGATCACCTGGGTGGAGACCGGCTCCGGCCGCAGGCCCAGGTGCTGCGCGACGTATTCCTCCACCGAGGGATCGAGATGCGCGAACGTGCCGACGGCGCCGCTGACCGCGGCCACCGCGATCTCGGCCCGGGCCGCGACCAGGCGCTCGCGCCCGCGGGCGAACTCGGCGTAATGCCCGGCCAGCTTCAGCCCGAACGTCGTCGGTTCGGCGTGGATGCCGTGGCTGCGGCCGATGGTCAGGGTGTATTTGTGCTCCTGCGCGCGGGTCTTCAGCGCCGCCAGCACGGCGTCGATATCGGCCAGCAGCAGGTCCGCCGCCTGAGTCAATTGCACCGACAGGCAGGTGTCCAGCACGTCCGAGCTGGTCATCCCCTGGTGCACGAAGCGGCTGTCGGGGCCGACGGCCTCGGCCAGCCAGGTCAGGAAGGCGATGACGTCGTGGCGCGTCTCCCGTTCGATGGCGTCGATCCGCCCGATCTCGGCGGCGTTGATCGCGGCCAGCTTCGGGGCGCCTTTCTCGCGGATTGTGCGGGCGGCCTCCTCCGGGATGGCGCCGATGCGGGCCATGCCCTCGGCGGCGAGGGCCTCGATCTCGAACCAGATGCGATAGCGGTTCTCGGGCGACCAGATGGCGGCCATTTCGGGCCGTGAGTAGCGCGGGATCATGATTGCCTTGTCCGATGCCGGGGAAAAGGCCAGCTAGACCGCGACACAGGGACTGGCAAGCGGAGACGTGATGGATTTCGCCCAGCTGGCCGGGCTGCTGCCGCCCGGCCTGGCCGCCAACCTGGCGGCTGTGGCGCAGGTGGTGATGATCGACGTGGCGCTGGCGGGCGACAACGCGATCGTCGTCGGGCTGGCCGTGGCCGGGCTGCCGCGGCGGCAGCAGCGTCCGGCCATCCTGCTCGGGATCGCGGGCGCGACCGCGATCCGCATCGCGATGGGCGCGCTGGCGCTCCAGTTGCTGGCGGTCATCGGGCTGCTGCTGGCCGGCGGCATCCTGCTGCTGTGGGTGTGCTGGAAGATGTACCGGGAACTCCGCCGCCCGCCCGGTCTCGGCGAGCTGGAGGTCGAGGGCAAGACGCTGCGCCAGGCGATGATCCAGATCATCCTGGCCGATGTGTCCATGAGTCTCGACAACGTGCTGGCGGTGGCCGGCGCGGCGGACGGCAGCACCCGGGTGCTGGCCATCGGGCTGCTGCTGTCTGTCGCCCTGATGGGCCTTGCCGCCAACCTGATCGCCCGCCTCCTGGAGAAGCACCGTTGGGTCGCCTGGATCGGCCTGGCGATCGTGCTGTATGTCGCCGTGACGATGATCTGGCATGGCGGGAACGAGGTTGCCGGAGCCATCCAGGCCCACCCCTGACAGCGCGGACCGGACTCACTATCTTCCGGGTCAACGAAACAGGAGGGAACGACCATGCTGAACCCCGTATCGCCGCTGCCGCTGAAGGATCCGTCGCTGTTCCGTCAGGCCAACTACCTCGACGGCAAGTGGGTGGAGTCCGACAACGGCCAGACCATCACAGTGAAAAACCCCGCGACCGGCGAGGCCATCGGCGAAGTCCCCGCCATGGGTGCCGCCGAAACCCGCCGCGCGATCGAGGCGGCCAACAGCGCCTACCCGGGCTGGCGCGCGCTGCTCGCAAAGGAACGCGGTGCGATCCTGCGCAAGCTCTCCGACCTGATGCTGGCCAATGCCGAGGACCTGGCGGTGATCATGACCGCCGAACAGGGCAAACCGCTGGCTGAGAGCAAGGGCGAGATCGTCTACGCCGCCAGCTTCATCGACTGGTTCGCGGAGGAGGGCAAGCGCGTATACGGCGACACCATCCCGCAGAACGCCAGGGGCCGCCGCATTTTGGTGACGAAGGAGCCCATCGGCGTGTTCGCGGCGATTACGCCGTGGAATTTCCCATCCGCGATGATCACCCGCAAAGCCGGCCCCGGCTGGGCGGCGGGCTGCACCGGGGTGATCCGGCCGGCCTCGCAAACCCCGTTCTCCGCGTTGGCGCTGGCCGTGCTGGCGGAGCGGGCCGGGATGCCGGCCGGGGTGTGCAACATCCTGACCGGGGGGTCATCGGCGATGGGCGGCGAGCTGACCTCCAACAAGCTGGTCCGCAAGCTTTCTTTCACCGGGTCCACCGAGGTTGGTGCCAAACTGCTGGCGCAGTGCGCCCCGACGATCAAGAAGACCAGCATGGAGCTGGGCGGCAACGCGCCGTTCATCGTGTTCGACGACGCCGATCTGGATGCGGCGGTGGTGGGCGCGATGGGGAGCAAGTTCCGGAATACCGGGCAGACCTGCGTGTGCGCCAACCGCATCCTGGTGCAGGAAGGCGTTTACGACGCTTTCTCCGCCAAACTGAAAACCGCCGTCGAAGCCATGAAAATCGGCAACGGGATGGAGCCGGGCGTGAGCCAGGGGCCGCTGATCAACGCCGCCGCCGTCGCCAAGGTGGAGGAGCATGTCGCCAACGCCCTGTCGCTGGGCGCCTCGGTGGTGACCGGCGGGAAGCGGCATGCGCTGGGCGGCAATTTCTATGAGCCGACGGTGCTGGCGAATGTGCCGCACGACGCGCAGATCTTCCGGGAAGAAACGTTCGGCCCGGTGGCGCCGCTGTTCCGGTTCAAGACGGAAGAGGAAGCGATCCGCCTGGCGAACGATACCGAATTCGGCCTGGCGGCCTATTTCTACGCGCGCGACATCGGCCGCATCTTCCGTGTCGGCGAGGCTCTGGAATATGGGCTGATCGGGATCAACGAGGGCATTATCTCAACCGCCGAAGCTCCGTTCGGCGGAATGAAGTCGTCGGGGCTGGGGCGGGAAGGGTCCAAATACGGGATCGAGGAGTATCTGGAGATCAAGTACCTGGCGATTGGCGGGATCGGGACCTAGAGCCGCGTCGGCTCCGGACCATAGCCCCAAGGCGACACCCGGGAATGATCGAATCGGTTGGCGCCACCGTTAAAGTCACACGCCCGCCCCGGATGATCCGGGGCGGGGCCATGACGACATCGCTGTTTGTCCTCGGCCCCTGACTCCCGGGCCGAGGCGGGATTCGCTAAATCCGCACCGCGCCGCTGCCCGGCAACCCCGGCCGCTGCGCGCGGAGCCGCCAGGCCAGGACCAGCAGCGAGCCGCCGAAGAAGATTGCGTAGATGCCCAGCCACCAGGCCACCACCACCGCGCCGACGACCGGTGCGGCGGCGAGCAGAAGACCCCAGACGATTGACACGATGCCGCCGAAAACCAGCCACCACCGCCCATGGCTGGAATGCAGCCGGACCGCCGCGACCAACTCCAGCACGCCGGTGATCAACGCCCAGATCGACAACAGGATCACAAACGCAAAGACCGCGGCGGCGGGCATGACCAGCGCGATCAGCCCCATGATGATGCTCAGCACCGCCTCACCCAGCAGCGCGCCCCACGGCGCCTGCGCCTGGGCGGCGCGCCAGGTCACATACAGTTCGGCGACACCGTCCACCAGCAGATAGGCGCCCAGCAGCAAGGCAAGGGACAGCAGGGCCGCTCCGGGCGCCGTCAGCGCGATCAGCCCGAACAGCACGGCGATGACCCCGCGCAGCGCGATCACCCACCAATGCCGCGACAGTGCGACGTTCATCGTATTGGCAAGTCCGGTTTCCAACGGCGAGCCGATGGCCATGCTGTCCTCCTGTTGCTACGCCTTACTCAGGCCGGCTCCCGCCATTGCTCGCGGGGGACTGCCCTTCGCTCGGCCGTGACGACGCGCCCCGCACTTCGATCTTGCGCTTCTGGTCGCGCCCCTTGGGTTTCGGCAGTGTAATCGTAAGCACGCCATTGTCAAAAGCGGCGTTCACTTGATCCGGATCGACCTGGAACGGCAACTGCAGGCTGCGCTGGAAGACGCCGTATGACCGTTCGGTGAAGTGTGTGTTTTCCCGCTCGTCCTTGCGCTCCAGCTTCTTTTCCGCACGCAGGGTCAGCCTGCCGTCATCCAGGGAGACCTCAATTTCCTGCTCCTTCACGCCGGGCAACTCGGCGATGAGGCGCAACTCGTTTTCGGTTTCGGTCAGCTCGATGCGCGGCGACAGGATGCCGCGGATCGGCTCCGGCGCCTGAGAGAACACGCCGGTTTCGGGGCCGAACACATCCTCCAGCACGCGGTTCATCTGCCGCTGCAGCACCGAGAACGGCGACCCGGCCAGCCCGCGTTCGGTCAACGCGGCGGGCCAGAACGGTGAGATCTGATTTTGGGCCATGTCTGAACTCCTCCGGGAAAGACTGGATGCTCAGCGACCGGGGGACCCGGGTTCACCGGCATCCGCGCGGGAATATAGGACGCCGATACCGGCGTTGCCAGACCGGGACGTTGCAGACCGGGACGTTGCCGACCGGGACGTTGCCGACCGGGACGTTGCCCACCGGGACGTTGCGGGGAAGCCGCGCGGACACCGCTGGCAACGATTTGTCCGTCCCGGCGCCCGATGTCGATCCGTAAACAGATTGACTCCCAAAGGCTTATCTGATTGAACCGGCGGGTCATGGCGCGCGTCCCCGACGCGTCCGAGGGAAGGGAACACCACCGATGGCGACGCCGCCCGGTCCGGAGCCGAGATGGCACTGGACGCGCATCCTGTTCATTCTGCCGTTCATCGCAATGATGTGGGTGTCGTCGTACAACCGTGTTGACCCGGTCCTGTTCGGCTTCCCGTTCTTCTACTGGTACCAGTTGCTGTGGATCGTCCTCGCCGCGGCCATCGCCGGCATCGTCTACAAAGCCGAACACTGAGGATCCGCCGTGAACTGGCCCGCTCTCATCGTCTTCATCGCGCTGTTCGTATTCGTTACAGGACTTGGGCTCGCCGCCGCGCGCTGGCGGGCCGGCGATCTGTCGCTGCTGTCCGAGTGGGGCCTCGGCGGCCGCCGCTTCGGCACCTTCGTCACCTGGTTCCTGCTCGGCGGCGACCTTTACACCGCCTACACCTTCATCGCCGTCCCGGCTTTGATCTACGGCGCCGGAGCCGTCGGCTTCTTCGCGATCCCATATACGGTGATCATCTACCCGATCCTGTACCTCGTGTTCCCCAGGCTGTGGCGGCTGGCGCACCGGAACGGCTATGTCACGTCCGCCGACGTGGTGCTGGGCCGCTACGGCAACCGCTGGCTGGCGCTCGCCGTCGCCGTCACCGGCCTGGTGGCGACGATGCCGTATATCGCGCTGCAGCTCGTCGGCATGCAGGTGGTCATCGGCGCCATGGGAGTTCCGGGAGACGGCCTGCTCGGCGACCTGCCGCTGATCATCGCTTTCGTCATCCTGGCCGCCTTCACCTACACCTCCGGCCTGCGCGCGCCGGCGATGATCGCCGTGGTGAAGGATGTGCTGATCTATGTCGTGGTGTTCGCGGTCGCCCTCTGGATACCGTATAAGCTGGGCGGGTTCGCGCCGGTCTTCGCCGCGGTTCCGCCGGCGAAGCTGCTGCTGGCCCCGCCCGCCGCCGACACCTTTGGCAGCTACAGCGCATATGCCACCCTGGCGATGGGGTCGGCTTTGGCGCTGTTCCTGTATCCGCATTCCATGACGGCGATCCTGAGCAGTTCCAGCCCGAACGCGATCCGCCGCAACGCCGCGCTGCTGCCGGCCTATTCGCTGGTGCTGGGGTTTCTGGCGCTGCTCGGCTTCATGGCGCTGGCGCTGAAAGTCGGCGGCAGTCCGGCCTACGCCGACGGGTTCAAGCGCTACGGCAACAATTTCGCGGTGCCGGCGCTGATCCTGGAAACTTTCCCGGACTGGTTCGCCGGCATGGCCTTCGCCGCCATCGCCATCGGCGCGCTGGTGCCCTCCGCCATCATGTCGATCGCCTGCGCCAACATCGTCAGCCGCAACCTGTACAAAGGCTTCCTCCGGCCGAACGCCACCGGCGCGCAGCAGACCGCCGTCGCCAAGATCGCCTCCCTGGTCATCAAGGCTGGGGCGCTGGTGTTCATCATCTTCATACCGGTGCCGTTCGCGATCCAGTTCCAGTTGCTCGGCGGCCTGTGGATGAGCCAGGTGCTGCCCTCGGTGATCCTGGGCCTGTATCTGCGCATGCTGAACGGTTGGGCGCTGCTGGCGGGCTGGGTGGTGGGCGCGGGCCTGGGCACCTGGATGGCGTCCACGACGTCGTTCAAGTCGGCGGTCTTCACCGTCAGCTTCCTGGGGACCAGCTACCCGAGCTACATTGCGCTGTGGGCGCTGGGCGCGAACATCATCGTATCGGTTGTTCTGTCGCTGCTGTTGAAGCCGTTCGTGGCCCCCGCCGCCGGTCACGCCATCGCGGCCGATTAAAGGCCCCGCCTTCCGGGAACCGTTTTCACCGAGTAGCATACAGCATTCACGCGTGGAGGGGCATCGCCATGGGCATGGTCACGGCTGTCGCCAGGGCGGCGCTCGTGTTTCTGGCGCTGGCGCTGCCTGCCCGCGCGCAGGACCACGTCGTCAACATCTACAACTGGACGGACTATATCGACCCCGCCGTGCTGGACGCCTTCACCCGCGAAACCGGCATCTCGGTTCGTTACGACGTGTTCGACAGCCTGGAGACGCTGGAGGCGAAACTGCTTGCCGGCCACTCCGGCTACGACGTCGTGCTGCCGAGCAACGAGCCGACGATGTCCCGCCTGATCCGCGCCGGCGCGCTGTGGACGATCGACCGGTCGAAGGTGCCGAACTGGAAGAACCTCGATCCGTCGCTGATGAAGCGGGTCGAGTCGTCCGATCCCGGCAACAAGCACGGCGCCATCTATCTCTGGGGTTCCATCGGCCTCGGCCTGAACGCCGATCGGCTGCGGGCATTGGAGCCGGATGCGCGGCTGGATTCGTGGGCGCTGCTGTTCGATCCCGCGTCGGCGAAGCAGGCCGCGCCGTGCGGGATCATCATGATGGACTCGGCGATCGACGTGATCCCGTCGGTGCTGCACTATCTCGGCCGCAGCCCCGACAGCGCGGCGCCGGCGGATCTGGAGGCGGTGTCGAAAACACTCATGGCGATCCGGCCCTATATACGCGAATTCGCCAGCGGCGGCGCGCTGGAGGCGATGGCGACGGGCCAGGCCTGCCTCGCGTTCGACTACTCCGGCGACGTGATCCAGGCCGCCGCGCGCGCCAGGGAAGCCGCCAACGGCGTCACCATCCATTATTCCGCCCCGAAAGAAGGCGCGGAGATCGGCTTTGACATGCTGGCGATTCCGTCCGATGCGCAGCACAAGGATGAGGCGCTGGCGTTCATCAACTACGTGCTGCGGCCGGAGGTGATGGCCCGCATCACCGACGCGACGCATTACGCCAACGCCGTCCCCGCCACCCGGGCGCTGGTCCGGCCGGAGCTGCTGAACGACCCGAACGTGTTCCCCAGCGACGCCGAAATGGACCGCTTCTTCACCATCGGACCCTCCACCCAACCCGCCGATCGGCTGCGGACACGGCTGTGGGCGCGTTTCAAGGCGGGCGGGTGAGGCGCCCGGGTTGCGGGCATGGCCGATGGCCGTTCCGGCACCGCCCTGACCGTCCTGGCCGGGCTTGTCCCCATGGCTCTCAGGATAAGAGGCAGCCGGAGAAAAGTTTGGCCGCGGCGTCGCTCCGTCATCGTCATGGCCCGGCTTGTCCGGGCCACCTATGCCAGCACCCTGCCGCGACAGGTGGCCCGACAAGCCGGGCCATGACGGTGGGGCCACGGGCCTGGTGCCGCCCCGCATGACAGACTCCCCCTTCCTCACCGTCAGCGGCCTGTTCGTCCGCTACGGATCCGCGACCGCCCTCGACCATCTCGACCTCGAGGTCCGGCGCGACGAGCTGTTCGTGCTGCTCGGCGCCTCCGGCTCCGGCAAGACCACCCTGTTGCGCAGCCTTGGCGGCTTCGTCCGGCCCGACGCCGGCCGGATCGTCCTGAACGGCACCGACATGACCGGATTGCCGCCGCACCGGCGCCCGGTCAACACCATGTTCCAGTCCTATGCGCTGTTTCCCCACATGAGCGTCGCCGCCAATATCGGCTTCGGCCTGCGTCAGCGCGGCGCCTCCCGCGCGGTAACGCAGCAGCGCGTCGCGGAGATGCTGGCCCTGGTGCGGCTGGAAGGCTTCGGCGCCCGCCGCCCCGGCGAACTGTCAGGCGGCCAGCAACAAAGGGTCGCGCTTGCCCGCAGCCTCGCCCCCAATCCGGCGCTGCTGCTGCTGGATGAGCCGCTGTCGGCGCTCGATCAGGCGCTGCGGATGGACACAAGGGCGGAGCTGGTGCGTCTGCGGCGGGAACTCGGCATCAGTTTCGTTTTGGTGACGCACGATCAGGACGAGGCGCTGGAGATGGCCGATCGCATCGGCGTCATGCAAAACGGGCGGATGGTGCAGATTGGCACGCCTGCGCAACTCTATGAAACGCCGGCCAACCGGTTTGTCGCGTCGTTTCTTGGTGCGGCCAACATCCTGTCCTGTGTTGTCGGCACGGACGGCGTGTCCGTCGGGTTGCCGGGGCTGGGCATATCCGTCCGCGCGGAGCGGCCCGGCAAGCCCGGCCCCGGCCTGCTGGCGCTGCGATCGGAACGATTGCGCATAGGCAGCACGTTCCGGATCAATCAGATCGAAGGCGTAGTGATCGGCTGCATCTATGCCGGCGACGCGCTCTCCGTAACGGTCCGGCTGGCGGACGGTTCTGTCCTGCGCGTGAAGCGGCCGCTCGCGGACGGCCTGGACTCCGCGCGGCTGGAGCCGGGATCGCCCGTGCGCGTCGGCTGGCAGCCGGACGCCTGCATCCTGCTGCCGGAATGAAATGGGTCATCGGCATCCCCGCGCTGTGGCTGCTGGTGCTGCTGGCGGCGCCGCTGGCGATCATCGCCGTCATTGCGCTGGCCGTTCCGGTCGACGGCATCCCGCCCTACGAAATCGGCTTCAGCCTCGACAACCTGTTGCTGGTTGCAACCGACCCGCTGTACCGGGACGCCCTGCTGCGCAGCCTGCGCGTCGCCGGAGTGTCCACGCTGGTCTGCCTGCTGATGGGCTTCCCGATGGCGCTGGCGATCTGCCGCGCCGCGCCGCGCTGGCAGAACGCGCTGCTGCTGGCGGTGATGCTGCCGTTCTGGACCGGCTTCCTGATGCGGATCAACGCCTGGATCGGCATTCTGGCCGATGACGGGCTGATCGCGCGGACCTTGGGGACAAGGCTGCTCTACACCGATGCGGCGATGTATATCGGCATCGTCTATACATACCTGCCGTTCATGGTGCTGCCGATATATGCGCGGCTGTCCCGGCTGGACCCGGCGTTGACGGAGGCTGCAGCCGATCTCGGGGCGCCGCCGTGGCGGGTGTTCGCGCGAATCATTCTGCCGCTGTCGCTGCCGGGTATCGCGGCGGGCGTCGCCCTGGTGTTCGTTCCCGCCATCGGCGAATACGTCATCCCGGCTCTGCTCGGCGGTCCTCAGGCCCAGTTGATCGGCAAGGTGCTGTGGGACGAGTTCTTCGCCAACCGCGACTGGCCGACGGCATCCGCCGTCGCGGTGTGGCTGCTGGTCGTCCTGGTCGTGGTCCCGGGGTCGATCGTCCGGGCGCTCAGGTGGCTTCGCCCCGCCCGGGCGAACTGACGCTTCATCCAAGGTTCATCGCCTCATCGGCTGTCCTGCCACCGCCACCGGCCAGTTTGGTGCCGGACAAACCGTCCATCAGCCAGCCGGGAGACTATCCATGTCCCACTCTGCGCAAATCGCCGAACATCACGAGACCGCCGCGAACCATCACGAAAAGGCCGCGAAGCACCACGGCAAGGGCGCCGAACATCATCGCAATGAGGACGCCGAAACCGCCGCTCATCATGCCCATGCCGCCCGCGGCCATCATCTGCATGCGGAACATCACGCGGAAGCCGCTGCCAGGCTGCATGCGGATCAGCACGCCGAAGCCTGATACGGATACGCCACCACGCAGTTGCCCGCCGGCATCGCCTTGCCATGCCGGCGGAAGCGGGCCCTGCGTCAGCCGGTCAGGACACGTCTCCGGACAGATCGCCGGCTTCCCGACATCCCGATCGCGGGGCGGACACGGCGGCAGAGACAACCGCGCCGGCAACCTTCCGCCGATCGGCATCCAGCCAAGGGCGCCCGGCAGCGGAAACCCGTTGCGGCCGACAAATATATCGGCCAACGTTTCGCAGTTGCCCCATTCCGTAGTTCGTGGTATTCCATTGCAATATCAGTAGTAGAATCCCGTGTTGGGCACGCATGTTTTCTGCACTTGCGGACAAATCGCATTTTGCAGGCCGATTTTAGCGATCGATGAGATACTTATTGCCCGTTACGAACAGTTTTGATAGAACTGCCGGTGTTCGCAACATCGGAGACCATGCCATGAAAATCCGTAAACCATTCCGCGGCGTGATCGTTGCGCTCGGCGCCGCCGGCTGGACAGCGGGATTCGCAGGCGGCGCGCACGCCACAGCCATTCTCACCTTCGGACAGGTTGGCAACGGAAGTCCCATCACCGGGACGCAGACTGGCAGTGTCACTACCATTGTCGCGTCCAACGTCCCCGTCAACGTCACACAAATTTACGCGCCGGTCGTCCTGCCGCCGGTTGCGTATCTCAACCTTAGTCTCACCAGCACCAGCGGCGCGCTGAGCATCGCGGACAACTACGAGGAGCACTTCCAGGGCTCGTTCAGCATCACCTACGAGACCGGCGGCACGGTCACCAACCTCTTGAGCGGCAGCCTGACCGACTCCGCCTTCGGCCTCGGCACGGCGTTCGTCATCAGCGCAACGACTCCTCCCGCCGCGAACGTGACCTACACCTCGGACGTCATCCCGGAGGCCGATCTCGGGCTCGACCGCGGCGCCGCGCTCTCGTTCGCGTCCGTCGATCCGCTTCTGAGCATCGTGGACGGCACGTTCGCTTCGTTCGCGTCCAGCGTCAGCGGCACGTTCTCGGCCGATCCGCCGTTGACAACGCCGGAGCCGAGCAGCCTGGCCCTGCTCGGAGCCGGACTGTTCGGCGTCGGGATGCTGCGCCTTCGCCGCGCCTGAGCCACCGCGGCCGTCGCCGGGGCGCCGGATTTCAGGGAATCGGCGCCGCCCCTGGCGGACAGGCTCGAATCGGCATGAAGAAAAACTTTGCGGCGCCGGGGCGCGCCGAAACAATTATTCCATTGACATCCGGCTGTCATGAAGCGCAGTCTGCCGCCTGCAACAACGCAGGAGGGTGCAACCAAGCATGACTCCACCGGAAATAACCCAAGTTGCCGATCACAGTGGCATCGGCAATTAGTTCGAATAGTCCACTCTATGCTTAGCCCTTAGTGCTGAGCGCGAAGCATGACTTCGCAAACATGACCCCCGCTAACGCAACAGGCGTTCGGGGGTCTTTGCGCGGTGCAGTCCAGTAACGTCGTGCGCGTGCTCTTCGGCCGCCGCGAAACCGGCGATCCCCTAACCCCGCGCCCGCATCAAACGCGCTTTATCCCGCGCCCAGTCCCTGTCGGCGATATAAGACCGCTTATCCTGCTTCTGCCGCCCCTCGCCGACGCCCAGCGTCACTTTCGCGCGGCCCTGGTCGTTGAAGTGGATGTCCAGCGGCACGAGGGTCACGCCCTGCCGCGCCACCGAGCTCAGCAGCTTGTCGATCTCCTTCTTTTTCAACAGCAGCTTGCGCGGCGCGCGCGGCTCGAACCGGGACAGCACGCCGCCCTGGTATTCGGGGATATAGGCGTTGAACAGCCACATCTCGCCTTCCCGCTCGCCCGCCCAGGCCTCGTTCAAGGTCGCGCGGCCGAGGCGGAGCGATTTGACCTCCGGCCCTTTCAGCACGAGGCCGGCCTCGAGCGTGTCCTTGATCGCGTAATCGAACCGGGCCTTGCGGTTCTGCGCCGCGACGCCGTGGGAGATCAGGCCCTTTTTCTTTTTTGCTTCAGCCAAAACTGCGGTCTTTCGCTACAGTACCTTTCATCATGGCCCTGCCCCGGCTTGTCCGGGGTATTGTCCGGGCCACCTATGCAAGCGCCTGCCGCTATAGGTGGCCCGGACACGCCGGGCCATGACGATCCGGGCGGCTTGACGTCAGTTCAGCAACCCGAGCTCGGTCAGCGCCGCCTTTACCCGCTCGCGCGTCGGCGCCGCCAGCGGCGCCAGAGGCAGCCGGCAGCGCTCCGAGGTCTTGCCCAGCAGGGACGCGGCGTATTTCACCGGTGCCGGGCTGGTTTCGGCGAACAGGGAATCGTGCAGCGGCACCAGCCGGTTCTGGATCGCCATCGCGTCCCTGAAGCGGCCCTCGGCCCAGGCGGTCTGCATTTCGCTGACCAGGCGCGGGGCGACGTTCGCGGTGACGCTGATGCAGCCGACGCCGCCGACGGCGTTGAACGCCAGAGCGGTATGGTCCTCGCCCGACAACTGCACGAACGACTCGCCGCAGATCCGCCGCGTGTGCAGCGGACGGGTCAGGTTCGCGGTCGCGTCCTTCACCCCGATGATGTTGCGGTGCTTCGCCAGCCGGGCCATCGTCTCCACGCTCATGTCCACCACGCTGCGCGGCGGGATGTTGTAGATGATGATGGGCAAATCCACCGCGTCGGCGATGGCGGAGTAGTGCAGGAACAGCCCCTCCTGCGTCGGCTTGTTGTAGTACGGAGTCACCACCAGCGCCGCGTCCGCGCCCGCTTCCTTGGCATGGCGGGTCAGGGCGATGGCTTCCTCGGTGCTGTTCGAACCGGCCCCGGCGATCACCGGCACGCGGCCTTTGGCGACCTCGATGGCGATTTCGACCGCGCGGCGGTGTTCCGCATGCGACAAAGTGGGGCTTTCGCCGGTGGTGCCGACGGGGACGACCGCCCGGGTGCCTTCCTTGATCTGCCAGTCCACGAAGGCGGCGTAGGCTTTCTCATCGACGGAGCCATCGTCCCGCATGGGCGTGATCAACGCGACGAGCGATCCTGAAAACATAATCCCCTCTCCCGGCCGGGTTTTGCAGAAAGGCGGGAAGCTAGGCTCGCGACGGATGCGCCGCAAGGCCGGGTTTGCTAGAAGGAGTCATGTCCGTACCGATTCGCTTTGTTTTCGCCGGTCTGACGCTTGTGCTGGCGGCGCAAAGCCGCGCGCAGGATGCCGGATCGAATCCTTTGGCGGCCGTCCGCGCCAACCGCTGGACGGACGCCGAGGCCGCGGCCGCCCGATTCGCCGATCCGGTGGCGGAGAAACTGGTCCTGTACATGCGGCTGCGGGCTCCCGGCGCGGCGACGGCGGAGGAAATCGCCGGCTTCATGCAGCGCAATCCGGACTGGCCCGCCCAGGCGATGCTGGAACGGCGCCGGCAGGAGGCGGTTGCCTCCGATCCGGACGACGCCGCGGTGCTGGCGCAGTGCGTCGAACCGCCGCCGACTCTGGCGGGCGCGATGCTGCGTTGCGCCGAGGCGCTGGCCAATGCCGGCCACACGGCGGAGGCGAACGGGCTGGCGCGGCAGGCGTGGATCAGCGCGATCGACGATGCGGGCACCGAGGCGGCGTTCCAGCGCCGCTGGAGCGGACTCACCTCGGCGGATGACGAGTGGGTGCGCTTCCAGCGCCTCGCCTGGAGCAACGACCAGGCGGCGGCGCGACAGATCACCCGGCTGGATTCCAACCACCACAAGGCGGCCGAGGCCCGGCTTGCCGCGAAGCGCGACGACCCGCAAACCGAGCCGCTGGTGGCTGTGCTGCCGGCTGCGTTGCAGGCAGACCCGGGCCTGACGCTAGACCGCGCGCGGGCGCTGCGCCATGGGGACCAGATACAGGATGCGGTGGCGTTGTGGGCGAAGCAGGGCGAGGCGGCGCAACGCGCGGCGCCGGACCACCTGACGGCGTTCTGGACCGAGCGCAACCTGCTGGCGCGGCGGTTGCTGCATGACGGCGACCCGAAGAACGCCTATGTGATCGCCGCGGCGCACGGGCAGACCGCACCGGAACAGAAGGCGGACGCCGACTTCCTCGCCGGCTTCATCGCGCTGCGGATGCTGAACGATCCGGCGCGGGCGGTGCCGCATTTCAAGGCGCTGGCCGAGTCCCCGGCGGCGATCACCCGGGCGCGGGCGCATTACTGGCTCGGCCGCGCCGCGGCGGCATCGGGCGGCGATCCGAAGCCGGAATACGCCAAGGCAGCTGCCTGGCCGACGACGTTCTATGGCCAGCTTGCGGCCCTGGCCTCCGGCGAAACCCAGGCGGCGCTGGTGGCGCGCATCAAGGCGTTGCGCGATCCGGGCTGGACGCAGGAAGCCGCTATTGCCTTTACCGAGCACGAGGTTGTTCGGGCCACGGCCTGGCTGGTCGCCTGGGGCGACTACGCGCGGGCGCGGATCTTCCTGACCCGGGCGGATGAACTTTCGCCGATTGTGGCGGAGCGGGTCCTGGCGGCGACGTTCGCGTTGCGCGCCGGCATGCCGGACGGCGCGGTTTTCGTCGCCCGGCGCATGGGGCGGGACGGCATTGCGTTGCCGGATGCCGGCTGGCCGGTGCCGTTCGATCCCGCCTCGCCACCGGACCCCGCCTTCTCATTGGGTATCATGCGCCAGGAGAGCAGCTTCGAGGTTGGCGCGGTCAGTTCCTCCGGGGCACGCGGTCTGATGCAGTTGATGCCACCGACGGCGGAAAGTGTGGCAAAACAGCTTGGCATCCCGGCGTCGGTCTCCGCGTTGACGTCTGACCCCGGTCACAATATCCGCCTCGGCACGGCGTATTTGCAGGAGGTTCTGACGCGCTTCGATGGCAACCTGCCGCTGGCGGCCGCCGCCTACAATGCCGGGCCGCACCGTGTCGCCCAATGGCTCGGCGACAACGGGGACCCGCGCACCGGGCCGATCGGCATGGTCGATTGGATCGAGCTGATTCCGGTGGCGGAGACGCGGAACTACGTGCAGCGGGTGACAGAGAACGTCGTGATGTACCGGGCCAGAAGCGGCGACGCGACGCCGATACTGTCGGCCACGCCATGGACGCGCTGATCCGGCGGATTTCGGCGTGGGACGGCCTGAAGCTGCATGTCCGCATCTGGCCGGGCGGCGACAGCCTGCCTCCCGTTCTCTGCCTGCCGGGGCTGGTGCGCACCGGCGGAGACTTCGAAACACTGGTTCCCTTCATCGGCGCGGGTCGTCTGGTTGTGGCGATCGACTATGCCGGGCGAGGTGATTCCGGCCGGGCCCGGGACGTTCAGCGGTATTCGCCGGAGGCCTGCGCGCGTGACGTGGCGGATGTCTGCGCCGCCCTGCACGTGCATCGGGCGGTGGTCATCGGCACCAGTTTCGGCGGCCTGTTGGCGATGGGCCTCGCCACCCTGCGGCCGGGCCTGGTCAGGGCTGTCGTTCTGAACGACATCGGTCCCGATATCGGCGCGGCGGGTGCGGATTTCGTGCGCGGCTTCGTCGGCGAGGATCCGGCGCTGGAAAGCCTGGAGGCCTGCGTTGCCTTCCTGAAGTCGCGCCTGCCGCCGCTTTCGTTACATACTGAAGTGTCCTGGCGGCGGATGGCCGGATTGACCTACCGGATAGGACCGGACGGGCGGTTCCACGCGCTGTGGGATACCCGGATCGCCAAGCTGATGCGTCGCCCCCCGCCGGATCTTTGGCCGTTGTTCGGGGCACTGAAGCACGCGCCGATCCTGTTGGCGCGCGGTGAGATCAGCAACATCCTGCTGGCTGAAACCGTCGCGCAAATGCAGGCCCGGCGCCCCGATATGCAGGTCGTGACGCTTCCGGGCATCGGCCATGCGCCGATTCTGACCGAACCCGCGGCGGTTGAGGCGATTCGGGCGTTCCTGGAGCGGATCGCATGAGGATCGCACGGTTCATCGCTGCCGGCTTCGGCACGGGCTATGCTCCAATCGCCGCCGGCACGGTCGCTTCGGCGGCGGCGGTGCTGGCGGGATCGGTGCTGCTGTGGCTGTCGCCGGCTGCACTGGCCGTCGCCGCGCTGCTGGCGACATTCGGCGGTTTCGCAGCGGTGCGGCGCGCCGATGTCACAGGCGATCCCGGCTGGGTGGTGATCGATGAGTTCGCCGGGCAGTGGATCGCGATGCTGGCCCTGGCCCGCCCGGGCATCCCGGGCCTGCTTGGCGCGTTCGTCCTGTTCCGTATCCTCGACATTGCGAAGCCCGGCCCCGTGGGCTGGGCGGACCGCCGCCACGGAGCGTTCGGCATCATGGCGGACGACGTGATCGCGGGCGGAATCGCGGCTCTGGTCCTCGGGATGGTCAGGATCGTGCGGCCCGACTTGTTATTGTAACAGCAAGACCGCGGCTTTTTTTTGCCAAAACCGGGGCTCCCGGGCCGTTTGCCACTTGCGAACGATCAGGGTTGCGAGGTGATATATTTCAACTCTTCGGGAATGTCCCCCATGCCTCTGGAGCATATGCAACCGGTTAGGGTGCTGCCCATAGCCGAACGCCGCCAGGCGGGGCAGGCTTTGCGCAAAATCGTTCCGCGCAGCATGCATGCGAGATGGGTGCCGTCGTCCAGCCGGCGGGATCCGGTTGATGTGCTGATGGAATCCGGGCGGCATCGCATCGCCAGCTTACTGCCGATCAGATACGATCGTATGCGAGCTTCTCCGTTCGCGTTCCTGCGGGGCGCCGCGGCAATCATGGCGGCCGATCTGGCGGACACGCCGGCCACCGGGATTTGGGTGCAGGCGTCGGGCGACTGCCATCTGGCGAATTTCGGCACATTCGCCTCGCCGGAAGGGATTCCGGTCTTCGACATCAACGACTTCGACGAAACGCTGCCGGCGCCGTTCGAGTGGGACGTCAAGCGCCTCGCCGCGTCCTTTGCCGTCGATGCGCGGTCGCGCAATCTGGGCGACCAGGCCGCGGCGAACCTCGCGGCACAAGCGGTGCAGGCCTATCGCATGCACATGCAAGAACTCGCCCGGCTCGATCCACTGGCGTCCTGGCGGTCGCGCGTGGACGTGTCGGTCGTCGTGGGCGACATCTCCGACGACAAGCTGCGCGACCGGGAGATCAAGCGGCTTCAGGCCGCCGCCGAGGCCGGCAGCAAGGGCTACCCGAAACTGCTCGAGAAAGTGCGCGGCGCATGGCGGATCAAGGAGAAGCCGCCGCTGATTGTCCCGCTGAGCGGCCAGCCTGACGATACGCACGAGATCGTCGCCCGCACCGCGTTTGCCTCTTACCAACTGTCCCTGCCGGAGGAGCGGCGCATCCTGCTGGATCGCTACGACCTTGCGGACGTTGCGTTCAAGGTCGTCGGTGTTGGCAGCGTCGGGACGTTCTGCGCGCTCGGGCTGTATGCGACCAAGGACGACCAGACGTTGCTGCTGCAACTGAAGGAGGCCCAGACCTCGGTGCTGGCGCCGTTCGCCGGCCCGAGCATCTACCGCAATCAGGGACAGCGGGTGGTCGTGGGACAGCGGATCATGCAGAGCGTGCCCGACGTCTTTCTGGGCTGGACGCAGGAAACCGGGGACGACCAGCACTGCTACGTCCGCCAACTGAAGGACAGCCGCCTCGCGCTGATCGGCTCCGACCTGGCGGAGGGCGCGCTGCCCTATCATGCGAGCCTGTGCGGGGTGGCGCTCGCACGGGCGCATGCGCGGTCGGGGGACTCGGCCCGGATTGCCGGGTATCTCGGCACCGGCAACGCGTTCGACGCGGCGGTGGCGCGTTTCGCGATGGACTATGCGGCGCAGACCGAGATCGACTGGCGGTTGTTCCTGGAGGCGATCAAGGCGGGGCAGATCGAAGCGCGCGGGGCGTAATGCCGATCGGCATTTAACCGTCATGGCCCGGACAAACCGGGCCGTGACGATAACAGCGGCCGGTCTACCGCACCGTCATGAGTTCAACAGCCGATGGGCGCCCGTGCGAGGACTGTTCGGTGCCAAGCTCCTGCCGTATACGCTTTACGGCCGCCAGCGTGGCCGATTCGTCCGACGCACCCTGAGCAAACACGTGGTCGTCCGGAAGCAGGGCCGAGAAGTTCAGACGCTGAAAGGATTCCAGCAAATCCGGCTTCAGTCCGGCCAGCCAGAGGGTTATTCCGGCCGCGTGGGCATGCTTCAGGAAGTGCTCGAAATGCTCCAGGCTGACGACATCCGGGTTGCGCACCCGGTTCAGCACCAGCAGCACATGGTCGGTTCCTTGCTGATGCGACCGGGACTCGATCTGAGAGAATGACCGGTCCAATTCGGGGGCGGTGCCGAAGAACAGCTCGCCTTCCAGACCGTAAACCAGAAAACCGTCATTCGGCCGATCGGCCGGCAGCAACTGGCGGAGCGTCCCATCGGAATTGACGAAGAGTTCGGTGACTTTCAGCTTGCCCGCGCGGGAAACGAACAAGACGAGCGACAGCGTCACGCCGATGAGAATGGCAAGATCGAGTCCCAGGGCCAGGCCGGAGAGGCCGGTGACGATGACCACCGAAGCATCCATGCGCGACGCCCGGAATGTGTATGACAGGCGCTTGAAGTCGATCAGGCGCACCGCCGTCAGCAGCAGAAGCGCCGCCAGCGCCGGTTTCGGGACATAAGGCGCCAGCGGCGCCAGGACGATGACCGAGACGGCGACGAGCGCGGCCGTCAATACGCCGGAAAACCGGGTTACCGCGCCGGACTGGAAATTGATGGCGGAGCGCGACAGCGAACCCGATCCGGGCAGACACTGGAAGAATGCGCCGGTGAGGTTGGCGATGCCCTCGGCCATGCACTGCCGGTTGAAGTCCAGAGGCTGCCGGGTCTGGTACGCAATTGCCTTCGCGATGGCCAGCGCCTCCAGCAGGCCGAGAAAGGCGATCGCGACGCTGTCGGAGGCAAGGTCCCAGGCCCAGCTCAGCTTCACCGTCGGGACATGAAACGCTGGCAGGCTGCCCGGAACCGTTCCGGCCACGCCGACGGCTGTCTTGCCGTCGAAGCCGGGGATCGTCCACCCGGCAAACCACGTGCCGGCGGCGACGAGAACCAGCACGGCCAGCATGTCGAACTGCGGCAGGCGATATCTGCGAACGATCCGGCGGAACAGCAACCCCAGAACGATTGTCGCCGCTGTGGCAATCAGCGCTCTCGGGTTGACCGGGTCGCCGGAGCTGAGCGTGAGCCACAGACGATAGAGGACATGTTGCGCACCCGTCCCCTTGTCGCGCAGGCCCAGCGCGTTGCCGATCTGGCCGACGGCCAACAGGAAGGCAGCCGCGCCCATGAAGCCCAGGATGACCGACTCCGAAATATAGCGGGTCAGGTCGCCAAGCCGGAAAACCGCAATAAAGATCTGGATCGAGCCGACCATGGCGCCGAGCAGGAACATCGCTTCCGCCGCCTCGACCCGCTGATCCGGATCGAACATCGACAAAGCACTGAAAACCACCAGCGAAATTGCGCTGGTCGGCCCGTTGATCAGGTGAGACGACGATCCGAATACCGACGCCACGAACGTGACCACGATGGCGGAATAAAGTCCGAACCGGGGATCGACGCCAGCCAGAAGAGCATAGGCCATGCCTTGCGGCAACGATATTGCGGCGACCGTCAGCGCCGCGACCAGGTCGTACCGGAAGCTCCTGGCGTAGCTGTCGATCCAGTTCTTCATTTCGGCCGGGCGCTCATGATGGTGTCGATAATGCCGTTCTCAGCGAAGAATTTTTCATTGGCGTCGTCCCAGTCCCTGGCGATCGCGGTCACCGGGACCAGCGTCATCGGGGGAAACGCCGTGCTCGGTTTGATCGGACGGTAGCCGAGGCGGGCGATCGTCTCCTGCGCCGCATCGCTGAACAGAAAATTCAGATAGGCTTTGGCTGGCGCGAGTTTCCCGTCTCGCGCAACGGAACGGTCGACCCAGGCGACGTACGGCTCCGCCAGGATGCTTATCGGCGGGTAGACGATCTGCAACCGGCCCTTGGCGTCCGCGACCTCGCGCAGGGCTTCGTTTTCCCAGGTCAGGTGGACATCGCCGATGTCCTGCACCGCAAAGGTCGTGGCGGCGCCGCGGGCACCTTCGTCCAGCACCTTCACGTGGCGGTAAAGCGCGGTGAGATAGGCGTTCGCGGCGCCTTCGCTGCCGCCGCGGGCGGTGGTCGCGGCCCAGGCGGCCAAAGCGGCAAGCTTGCCGTTGCCGGAGGTTCTCGGGTCGGGGGTTACAACCTCCAGTCCCGGCGTCAGCAGATCAGGCCAGTCCTTCACATGCAGCGGATTGCCGTTGCGCACCACGAAAACGATCGTTGATGTATACGGCAATGAATGATTCGGCAGCCGATCGGCCCAGTTCGCGGCGACCAGGCCGCGCTTGCGGAGGGCCTCGATGTCGGAATACAGGCCGAGCGTGACGACGTCCGCCGGCTGTTCGCCGCTGATCACCCTGCGGGCCTGCCGGGACGACCCGCCGTGCGATTGCTCGATGCTCAGGTGGTTGCCCGTCTGCTTCTCGTATGACGCGACAAACAGCGGGTTCAGCGCCTGGTAAAGCTCCCGCGTCGGGTCATAGGACACATTCACCAGCTTCTGGCTGGCGTTGCCCGGCGCGTTCTTCGCGACGATCAGCGAGAACGCCACGCAAACCGCGGTCACCGCGCCAAGGTTGAGCCATCGCCTCATGCGGATGCGTATCTCCAGACTGCCTCATGCCGGCCGCCGGGATAGACAAAGAGGTTCGGGTTGAACTGACGGGCGGCTGCCGGCATCGGGTTCTCGTTTAGAAGTGCTATTCTCATCGGTGTTATGCGGTTTTGCCGCACCGCGCAATGCGGTATGGCAGCGATCATGCCCCGGCCCCGGCTATTATACAAGCGGGCTTGACCATATGACAGATAACAACTATCCGGAAAAGGATATAACGGACGCCGCGGGGTCAGATCATGTCGAAACGCAAGGGCCAGCTCAGCCTTGGGGCCTTCCTGTTGTTTACCGGCCACCACGTCGCGGCGTGGCGCCTGCCCTCGGCGTCCGACAGCACGACCCTGGAGGATTTCATCCAGTTCGCGAAGCTGGCCGAAGCCGCGAAGTTCGACGCCGTATTCCTGGCCGACGGGGTTGCCACGCGGCTGGACGACCATGGCGCGGCGAGCCACAAGGCGCACAACGGCACCTATCCCTTCGAGCCGATCACGCTGCTTTCGGCGCTGGCCGGGCACACGTCGCGGATCGGGCTGGTGGCGACAGCGTCAACCAGCTTTTCCGATCCGTATAATCTGGCGCGGCAGTTCGCATCGCTGGATCATCTCAGCCGCGGCCGGGCCGGTTGGAATCTGGTCACAACCGGCGATACCGGGGCGGCGCATAATTTCAGCCGCGACGCGCTGATTGCGCATGCCGACCGGTACGACCGCGCTGAAGAGTTTGCCGACGTTGTGACCGGGCTGTGGGACACCTGGGACGACGACGCGTTCATCCGCGACCGGGGGCGGGGACTATATTTTGATCCGGGCAAGGTGCGCCCGCTCGATCATCGCGGCAGGTACTTCACCGTGCGGGGGCCGTTGAATATCCCCCGTTCGCCGCAGGGTCATCCGGTTGTTGTGCAGGCCGGATCGTCGGAACCCGGCAAGGAACTCGCGGCCCGCACGGCCGAGGCGATCTTCACCGCGCAGCAGACGCTGGAAGACGCCGTCGGCTTCTATGCCGACGTGAAAGGCCGGCTCTCGAGATACGGCCGATCGGCTGACGATCTGAAGATCATGCCGGGCGTTTTCCCGGTGGTGGGCCGGACGGAATCCGAAGCCCGCGAGAAGTTCGAGGCGCTGCAGGCGCTGATCGATCCCGTCGTCGGCCTCGGCATGTTGGCAAACCATTCCGGGGGTCTCGATTTCTCGAAATTCCCGCTGGATGGCCCGGTTCCGGAACTGCCCGAAACCGATGGCGGGAAAAGCCGCAGGGAACTGCTGATCGCGCTGGCGCGGCGGGAGAATCTGACGATCCGGCAGCTTTACCTGCGGATCGCCGGGGCCCGCGGGCACTGGCAGCTCGTCGGCACCCCGGAGCAGATCGTCGACCAACTGGAAGAACGGTTTGTCAATTACGGGGCGGATGGCTTCAATATCATGTCGCCGACGCTGCCCGGCGGACTGACCGACTTCATCGAGCTGGTGGTGCCCGAACTGCGGCGCCGCGGACTGTTCCGCACCGAATACACAGGCACCACGTTGCGGGACCATCTGGGCCTGAGGCGTCCCGCGGGCCGTTTCGCGTGTCAGGCCGCGGCGGCGGACTGAATCATGGCGAAGGAAATCCGCCTGAATGCGTTCCACATGAACGCGCCCGGCCATTCCTGGCCGGGATTGTGGGCGCACCCGAACGATGCCTCCATCCGGCACGATACGCCGGATTACTGGACGGACCTGGCGAAGACGGCCGAACGCGGATTGCTGGACGCAGTTTTCCTGGCGGACGTCATCGGGGTCTATGACGTCTACGGCGGCAGCCCCGATACCGCGATCCGCACCGGTGCCCAGGCGCCGACTTTGGATCCGTTTCCCGTCGTGCCGCTCATGGCCGCCGTAACGGAAAATATCGGGTTCGGCGTGACGGCGACGCTGACCTACGAGAAGCCCTATCTGCTGGCCCGGCGCTTTTCCACCCTGGACCACCTGACCAAAGGGCGGATTGCCTGGAACATCGTCACCGGCATTCTGGACAGCGGCGCCAAAGGGGCCGGGCAGGCCGGGCTGTCCGACCATGACCAGCGCTACGCCGCGGCGGAGGAGTTCCTCGACGTCGTCTACGGACTTTGGGAGGGAAGCTGGGCCGACGACGCGCTTGTCCGGGATCGCCAGACCCGGACCTATACGCGGCCGGACCGGGTGCGCCGGGTCTCGCATCATGGCGCGCATTACGACCTCGATGCGATCCACCTGGTGCATCCATCCCCGCAACGGACGCCGTTTCTGTTCCAGGCCGGCGCCTCCTCTGCGGGGCGGGATTTCGCCGGCGGCCACGCGGAGGCGGTGTTCGTCAACGGCCACACCAAAGCCCTGGTTGCGGACACAGTCCGCGGTATCCGCGCCCGGGCTGTCGCGCACGGGCGGCAGGCGGACGACATCAGGATCTTCCTCGGCGCAACCATCATCGTCGCCCCGACCGACGCCGAAGCCGCCGATCGGCATGCCGAATACCAGCGCTGGGTGGATGACGAAGGATCGCTGGCGCTGCTGTCCGGTTGGTCCGGCATCGATTTGTCTCGTTACGGTCTGGACGACCCCATCGAGCATGTCGAGGGCAACGCAATGCGGTCGCTGGTGGAAGCGATCACCATACGCAGCCCCGAGCGGCGGTGGACCGTTCGCGATCTGGTTCGTTTCGGTCCGGTGGGCGGCCGCGGCGCGTTCATCGCCGGATCCGCCGCGACGGTCGCCGATGAACTGCAGTCATGGGTGGAACAGTCCGATGTGGACGGCTTCAACCTGACACGCATCGTCGTGCCGGAGAGCCTGGAGGCGGTGGTCGATCTGCTGGTGCCGGAACTGCAGACGCGGGGCGTATTCAAGACCGCTTACGCACCGGGACCGTTGCGGCAGAAGATTTTCGGCGATCCGCGCCTGCCGGCGCGGCATCCCGCGGCGCAGCACCGTTTTGCCGACGCGGCGTAAAATCAGGGAGCAGACATGATGAAACAAAATCTAAGCCGTCGCGGGTTGCTGCGTGCGGGGGCGTTTGCATCCATCCTGCCCGCTGGTTTCGGGGCTTCGCGGGTTTTCGCCAGTCCGGCGAGGCCGGCGTTGACGGATCTGCCGATCTGCCATGGCGGCGGCGGCGGAAATTATACATTGGCGGCTGATACCGTTCCGGCGACGGGTTCTTCCGGCAAGAAGATCCGTTTCACCTGGAACCAGACGGCATTGTGCACCTCCGCGGTTCCGGTCGCGGTGGAGAACGGCATTTTCGAAAAGCACGGCCTGGACGTCGAACTCGTCAATTTCGGCGGTTCGACCGACCAGTTGCTGGAGGCCATCGGCAGCGGCAAGGCCGACGCGGGAATCGGCATGATTCTGCGCTGGCTGAAGCCTTTGGAACAGGGCTTCGACGTCAAGCTGGTCGCGGGCGTGCATGGCGGATGCTCATACCTGGTGGCATCGCGCGAGGCTGGCATTACCGACATTCCCAGCCTGCGCGGCAAGACCATCGGCGTGGCCGACTTCGCCGCGCCGGACAAGAACCTTTATTCCATCATTCTGCAGAACCATGGCCTCGACCCGGAAAAGGATGTCGAGTGGAAGCAATATCCGCAGGAACTGATGGCGATGGCCGTGGATAAGGGCGAGATCCAGGCTTATGTCGCGGGCGATCCGAACGTCTACTATCAGGTCAAGAACAGCAACGGGAAGCTGTTCCGCGTGGCGTCCAACGCAACCAATGAGTTCGCCGAACGCACGTGCTGCGTTCTCGGTATTCGCGGCAGCCTGCTGCGCGACGATCCGCAGGCCGCGCTCGCGGTGACCCGGGCGGTGCTGGAAGCGTCACAGATCGTCAACCGGGATCCGCGCCGCGCGGTCGAAGTGTCCAGCCATTACGCACCGAAGAGCGCCAGCGTCGATGATCTGACGGAGATGCTGAAGAGCTATCCGTACGGCGAGCAACCCATCGGCACGGAGTTTCAGCGGCAGGTGCTGCTGTATGCGAAGGAACTGAAGCGGGCCAATGTCCTCAAGCCCGGCACCGATCCTGAACGTTACGTCAATCGGATCACGGCCAACCTGTTGGGTTGACCCCCGGCACCCCGGCGCCTGGCGTCACGTCCCTTCAACCACGAGCGGACATGGTCTAGCCTGAACCCCTCTCGGGAAAGGGCTGATGATGAGCGATCTTCTGGTGGCTGCCGATCGGCGGCACATGATCCACCCGCTGCATTCCGCCGGGGATCACGCCAGCCCGAAGCTCTTCGTCTCGGCGCACGGCAGCATCCTGCGCACCGCGGACGGACGGGAGTATATCGACGGCCTTTCCGGGCTGTGGAATGTCAATATCGGCCATGGCCGCAAGGAGCTCGCCGCCGCCGCCGCGTCCCAGATCGAGACCCTGGACTATGCATCCGCCTATGCCGGGTTCAGCAACGGACCGGCGATCCGGCTGGCGGAGAAGCTCGTCAGTCTCGCCTATGAAAACATGTCCGGCGTCTACTTCACCACCGGCGGGGCGGAATCCAACGAAAGCGCTTTCAAGTTCGCGCGCTACTACTGGAAGCGGCTGGGCAGGCCGGACAAGGTGAAGTTCATCTCCCGGCGCTACGGCTACCATGGCGTCACCATGGCGGCGATGAGCGCCACCAGCCTGCCGGGCTATCAGAAGATGTTCGGCCCGATGGTGCCGGAGTTCCGTCAGGTCGCGCCGCCCTATCCGTATCGCTGGCCGGGCAACGGCGATGCCGGAATCGAAGCGGCGGACGCGGTGGAGGAAGCAATCCTCGCCGAGGGCGCCGATACGGTGGCGGCTGTCATCGCGGAGCCGATCATGGGGTCGGGAGGGGTGATTGTCCCGCCGGCAAGCTACTGGCCCCGGCTGCGGCGGATCTGCGATCGTCTTGGCGTGCTGCTGATCGCCGATGAGGTCATCACCGGCTTCGGCCGCACCGGTCAATGGTTCGGGCTGGGCCACTGGGGCGTGCAGCCGGACCTGATGTCCTTTGCCAAAGGCGTCACCAGCGGATACCTGCCGCTGGGCGGTGTCATCGTCTCCAAGGCCATCCACGATGTCGTCCTGGATGCTCCGGCGGACGAGAAGTTCATGCACGCCGCTACTTATTCCGGCCATCCGGTGTGCTGCGCCGTGGCGCTGGCGAACATCGGCATCCTGGAAAGCGAAGGCCTGATCGAGCGCGCCCGGGTGCAGGGCGACCGTTTCCGCGCCGCGCTGGAGACGCTGTCGGCGTTGCCCGCAGTGGGAGAGGTGCGCGGCATCGGGATGCTCGCCGGCATAGAACTGGTGGAGGACAAGGCGAGCCGGGCACCGGCGAAAGGTCTTGGCGCCCGGGTAGTGGAGCAGGCTGCCGAACGCGGGCTGCTGTTCCGTTTGCGAGGCGCGGCGGACGGGCCGCCGGCGAGCGGCGACACGCTGTGCTTTGCTCCGCCGCTGAGCACGCCGGAGGCGACCCTGGAGCGCATCGTGCAGATCGCCGGCGACTCGATCCAGGCGGCGATGTAGTTGCCCGCCTTGTTCGTCGTGGCTCCGCCAGTCCGGACGGCGCGCCGCTTCCTCATGCCGACCCGGGTCGGCATCCAGGCCGTCTGCCGACGCCAGGCAAGGCGTGGATGGCGGGCCTTCGCCCGCCATGACGGCGGGAGCGCCGAGCCCATCGGCCGATTCCGGCGCGGGTCGATACCAGGCGTCCGCTCATATGCGGCTTGCTTCGCCGCATTGCTGGCAATCGCCGCGCTGCCCGCGCGTGCCGCATCGCTGCCGCCCGCGGAATCCACCACCGGCCTCGTCGTTTCCGCGCAACGCCTCGCGGCGGAAGCCGGCGTCGAAATTCTCCGCCGCGGCGGCAACGCAATCGATGCCGCCGTTGCGGTGGGCTATGCCGAGGCGGTGGTCAACCCATGCTGCGGCAATATCGGCGGCGGCGGGTTTCTCGCCGCGCACCTCGCGGACGGCCGCGAGATCGTCGTCAACTTCCGGGAAACAGCGCCCGCCGCCGCCAGCCGGGACATGTATCTCGGCCCGGACAACGAGCCGGTGCACGACGCCAGCCGGTTCGGCTGGAAAGCCGTCGCGGTGCCCGGCTCGGTGCTGGGCCTCGACACCGCCCTGACACAATACGGCACCCTGCCGCGCGAGACGGTCATGGCGCCCGCCATCCGCCTGGCCCGGGACGGGTTCGTGCTGACCGTTGCCGACGCGGACGTGCTGCGCTTCGGCGCCCCGCTGCTGCGCCGGAACCCCGAGGCGGCGGCGATCTTCCTGCACGCCGGCGGGACCCCGGTTGGCGCGGGCGAGATGCTGCGGCAGCCCGCCCTGGCGGCGACCCTGCAGGCCCTCGCAGACCAGGGACCTGACGCGTTCTACGCCGGCGCGATCCCTCATGCGGTGGAGCAGGCCGCGCGCGACGGCGGCGGGATCATCACCGCGGCCGATTTCGCCGCCTACCGGATCGCCGAGACCGAGCCGCTGCGGTGCACCTATCGCGGCAGGGTCATCCTGTCGGTCCCGCCGCCGTCCTCGGGCGGAACGGCACTGTGCGAGACCTTGAACGTTCTGGAAGCCTATGATCTGCACGGGATTGGCTTCCACGCGGCCGAGGCCGTGCACCTGATGACCGAGGCCCTCCGGTTGGCGTTCTTCGACCGCGCGACTTATCTCGGCGATCCGGACTTCGTCTCGATGCCGCTGGAGCGCCTGCTGTCGAAGGACTACGCGGCGCGTCTGCGCGGGCAAATCAGCGACCGGGCGACTGCGTCCGCGAGCCTCGGCCCGGCCATAGCACCGCCGGTCGAGAAGCCGGAGACGACGCATTATTCGGTGCTCGATCGGCTCGGCAACGCGGTGTCCGTCACCACCACGATAAACGGGGCGTTCGGCGCCGGCGTGGTGGCGCCCGGCACCGGCTTTTTGCTGAACGATGAGATGGACGACTTCACGGTCAAGCCGGCTGTCGCGAACCAGTTCGGACTCTTGCAAGGCGAAGGCAATGCGATCGCGCCCGGGAAGCGGCCGTTGTCCTCGATGGCGCCGACGATCGTCCTGAGGGACGGGGCGGTGGAGATGGTCGCCGGTTCGCCCGGGGGACCGCGGATCATCACCGCGACGCTGGAGGCGATGCTGAACGTTATCGACTACGGGATGAATGCGCAGGAGGCGGTGGATGCGCCCCGGCTGCACCATCAATGGGAGCCGGATGTGCTGTATGCCGAACGGTTCGCGCTGTCGCCGGACACCGAGGCCCGGCTCCGGCGCATGGGATACCGGATCGAGGAGCAGCGGGCCTGGGGCGCGGTGGCGCTGATCGCGGCGGGGGCGCCGAAGGGCGAGTATTTCGGGGCGAGCGATCCGCGCCGCGCGTCGGGGGCGGCTTTGGCGCCGTAACAGGATGGGCTCCGGGCCGGCGCGCGACTTGCGTCTTGGTTTTTGGTTGCGTTCCTATGCAACCTGTAGTAGTAGGAACAAAGCACGAACTTCTCTGGCCGAGCACCTGATGACCGTCGCTTCCTCCGCTATCCGAACCGCGCTCGGCCAGCCCGTGCGGCGGCGCAATCCCGGGCTTCGCCGGGCGCCGCGCGCGACAGGCGACACGTTCCTGCCAGGCTTCCACGACGAACAGAGCATTAAGGGCAATCCATCAACTCATGACGATTCTTCCCATCAAACCGGTTGACGCGCCGCTTTACGTCGTCACGCCGATCATCAATCCGTCGCGGTATCGCTCGAGGTACGCGTTGTACCGGGACTTCGAGACCTACATCACCGACGCCGGCGCCATCCTCTACACGGTCGAAGGCGCTTTCGGGGACCGCGATTTCGAGATTACCAGCCACCACAATTCCAACCACATCCAGGTGCGGACCAACCACGAGGTCTGGCACAAGGAAAACCTGATCAATATCGGCGTTTCCCGTCTGCCGTCCGACTGGAAATACATGGCCTGGATCGACGCGGACGTGCAGTTCGCGCGCGCCGATATCGTTGAAGAAACCATCCACCAGCTTCAGCATTTCAGCGTTGTGCAGATGTTCGCGCACGCCACCGACCTCGGCCCGCACTACGAGCCGCTCGGATCGTTCGAAGGCTTTGTCGCGCAGTGGATGCGCAACGCGGGCAACATGCCGGATACTGCCGGCGCCTACGGGGTATGGCACCCGGGCTACGCCTGGGCCTGCCGCCGCGACGCCTGGGACCATCTCGGCGGGCTGATCGACTTCGGCATCGTCGGTTCCGCCGACAGCTACATGGCGCATGGCCTGATTGGCGAGATGGCGCGAAGCCTCAGCCCGGAGATCATCCGCGAATGCCCGACCTATGCCGCCTGGTGCTTCGAGTGGGAGGCGCGGGCCGAAGCTTACATCAAGCGCAATGTCGGCTTCGTCGACGGCCTGCTGCTGCATTACTTCCACGGATCGAAGAGCAAGCGCGGCTATAACAATCGCACCGAAATTCTGTGGCAGAACCGGTTTGATCCGGCGACGGACATCAAACGCGACTGGCAGGGCGTCTGGCAACTGGCCGATCGCAAAATCGCCCTCCGCGATCGGCTTCGCGCTTATTTCCGCAGCCGGGATGAGGATAATACCGCGATCTGAGGTGCCGGGCAAACCGGGGATCAAACGGAAATCGATGCGCCTTGGACGAAACATCGTGGCGCATCGGTTTCGTATGATACCAGTCCGTCAAAGAACCGGTTGTTGCAGGACCTGGTATCGGGGCAACCGGCGCCGCCGGTGCTGGTTGAGCCTCCGCTTTTTGCGCAGAGGTCACGGAGGTTTCGAGATCGACGAGAAGATCGGGCGGCTTCGGCAGGGGACACCGGCGTTCAGAGCGGCGTCCTCTGCGCTTAAAGCGGTAGCACGACCAGACACCGGACCAGCGAACCGCCCGCTGGCCCGGGTCCGCCATCCTCCCGAGGCATATGCTGGCAGAGATGGCCCGGACAAGCCGCGCCATGACGACAGACGGGCGCCGTCACCCCGGAATGCGCACCATCATCGACGAAATCCCGTGCACGAAGGCGGAGTAAACCCGTTTCGGCTCCGCCATCAATTCGATGAACGGGAACCGCTTCATGATCTCCTCCCACAGGATCGTCAGCTGCAGCTCCGCGAGACGATTGCCCACGCAGCGGTGAATCCCGAATCCGAACGACAGATGCTGGCGCGGGCGAGGCCGATCGATAATAAAACGATCTGGCCGATCGATGGCGTCGGGGTCGCGGTTGCCGGAGATGTACCACATCGCCAGCTTCTCTCCGGCGCGGATCGTCTTGCCGCCCAGCTCGTAATCCTCCAACGCCGTGCGCCGCATATACGCAAGCGGCGTCTGCCAGCGGATGATCTCCGGCACCATGCCCGGGATCAGCCCTGGGTTTTCGCGCAGCTTGCGGTACTCGTCCGGATGCCTGTTCAGCGCCCATAGCCCGCCGCTGATCGAGTTGCGCGTGGTGTCGTTGCCGCCGACGATCAGCAGCGTGCAGTTTCCCAGGAACTCCACCGGGTCCATGTCGCGTGTCGCCTCGCCATGCGCCAGCATCGAGATCAGGTCGGGACGCAGCGGCGCGTTCACCCGTTCGTTCCACAGCGTCATCATCGCCGCGGCCATCTTTTTCAGTTCGGTGAAACGTTCCTCCTCCGTCTTCACCAGCGCATTGGGGTCCTTGAAGTTCGTTGTCGCGACATTCGACCAGTAGGTGAGTTCCCGCCGCCGCTCGTAGGGATAATCGAATAACGTCGCCAGCAGCTGCGTCGTCAGCTCGATCGACACATGCTCCACCCAGTCGAAGGTCTCGTTGCGCGGCAACCCGTCGAGGATCTTCGCCGCCCTCTCCCGTATCGTCCCCGCCAGATTAGCCAGATTTCCCGGCGCAACGATGGGCGCCACCACATTGCGCTGCACGTCGTGCTTCGGCGGGTCCATTGCGATGAACATCGCGAGCTTATATTGCGTTTCCTGATCCAGCAGCGTTATCCCCGAGGCCGAGGAAAACACCGCCGGATTGGTCTCGACCTTCATGATGTCCTTATATTTGGTGACCGACCAAAACGGACCGAACTGGCTCTCCGCGGTGAAATGCACCGGGTCATCCCGCCGCAAACGGGCGAACCAGTCGGGCCAGACATCATCCTGAAACAGCCGCGCATCGGAGGGGTCGATCCGGTCGAGCGGGATTGTCCAGGGATCGCCGAGGGGGATATCGACTGGCGCGTTCATGAAGCCTCCCGTGGTTATTGCAGCAGCGCGCGAAGCTGCTGTTGCACTTGATTGCAAGGTAGTGGCGCGGCCTCCCCGGGTCCAGTGCGCGGCTTTCAGTGGACAGAGCGCACCCGCGGCGTCACGCTCGCAGCCTCAAAGCGAAACGGCCCCGCCATGCTCCCAGCCCATATCCTGACCGAAGCCGAAGCCCTGCTGGACGCATGCCGCGCCAAGGGCGTCATGCTGGCCACCGCCGAAAGCTGCACCGGCGGCCTGATCGCCGCCGCGCTGACGGCCATCGCCGGATCGTCCGACGTGGTCGACCGCGGCTTCGTCACCTACTCCAACGAAGCCAAGAACCAGATGATCGGCGTGCCGATGCCGCTGATCGAGCGCTACGGCGCGGTCAGCGAACCGGTCGCCGCCGCCATGGCCGAGGGCGCACTGACCCGCTCCCGCGCCACGATCGCCATATCCGTCACCGGCATCGCCGGCCCCGGCGGCGGCAGCGCGGAAAAACCCGTCGGACTGGTCTGGTTCGGCCTCGCCCGCAGCCGCGTGCCTGTGCACGCCGAAAGCCGCGTCCTCCCCGGCGACCGCACCGCCATCCGCGCCGCCACGGTGGAGCACGCCTTCAAGCTGATCCGGGCCGCGCTGTGATCCCGGCCGTGCTGCTGAGCATCGACCCGCTGACCGCGCTCGGCGTCCTGGCCGCCACCGCAGCGACCGATGCCGTGTATGTGATGTTCTCCTCCGCCGTTGCGGCGCGCAAGCGCATCCCCGCGGCGACATGGAGCAGCGTCTGGTATCTGCTCTCATCTTTTGCCGTCATCAGCTATACGCAGAACTGGGTCTACGTCCTGTTCGCCGCCATCGGGTCGTGGCTCGGCGCGTTCGCCTCGATGACCTATCTTCATCGCCGCCGGCCATAGCGAAATCGCTGAACGCGCCTATCTCCGGGGTGAAGGAGAACAGCGCCATGAAAGCAACCCTGAACGATCACGTCATCGCCGAGAGCAACGACATCGTGCAGAACGGCGGCTACGCCTATTTCCCGGCGGATGCCACGCGCCGTGAGTGGCTGGAGAAGGCGCCGAAGACCGGCTCCGACCGCGCCTGCCCGCATGGCGTGCAGTTCTATGATGCGGTGATCGACGGACAGCGCTACGAACGCTCCGCCTGGGTCTACGAATCCCCGCGCCCGAGCATGGCGGAAGTCGCCGGCCGGTTCGGCTTCTGGCACGACGTGAAAGTCGCCTGATCCGGGAACCGGGGCGGCCGCCGGGCGCTTTCCGACCGTTCCCGCGATAAGGCCACGCCCCTGCACGCTACTAAACGCTCAAGCCGCATCGGCGAGCAACCGGCGGCTTCCGGACGATCCCTGCGCGGACTCGACGGCATCAACCTGTTGATGGCCGATGTGCGCGATGGCGTCGGCCCTTATTTGGCGGTTTTCCTGAAGGGATCCCAACACTGGGACTCGGGAGCCATCGGTGTTGCCATGGGAGCGTCATCGATCGCAGCCGCGGTCTGCCAGATCCCGGCTGGCCTGATCGTGGACGGCGCGCGGGCGAAGCGCCTGCTGATCGCAGTCTCCGGGTTGATAGTTGCGCTGGCTTGCCTGCTGATCGCCGGGTTTCCGCAGTTTTGGACGGTTATGGTTGCGCAGGCCGCGCTTGGCGCCGCCTCGGCGGTGATACCGCCGGCCATCGCGGCCCTGTCCCTGGGCTTGGTCGGGCGGACGCTGCTGGACGGGCGGATCAGCCGCAATGAGAGCTTCAACCATGCCGGCAACCTGGTGGCCGCGGCTCTGGCCGGCGTGCTTGGGAAATACCTTGGCTACGACTGGATCTTCTACCTCGTCTGTGGTTTCGCGGTGGCCAGCGCCGCGATCGTCACGCTGATCAATCCGCAGGAGATCGATCACGACGGCGCCCGCGGCGGGGAGGATGACCACGGCGAGCCCACACCGATCCGGGAACTGCTCAAGCGACGGGATCTGCGTGTTTTCCTGACCTCGGTGATCCTGTTCCACTTCTGCAATGCCGCGATGCTGCCGATGGCAGGGCAGGTGCTGGCGCAGACGCATCCGGGGTCCGACACCGTCGCGCTGTCCGCCTGCATCATCGCCGCGCAGTTCGTCATGGTCGGCGTTGCCTGGTGCGTCGGGCGGGCCTCGGCGCGCGGCATTGGGCGCAAGCCGATCTTCCTGGTGGCGCTCGCGGTGTTGCCGGTGCGGGGGGTGTTGTTCTCGGTTGCGACAAGTCCGTTCGCGGTCGTCGGCATCCAGCTTCTCGACGGCCTGGCGGCGGGGATTTTCGGGGTGATTTCGGTGCTGATTGCGTCGGACCTGATGCGCGGCACCGGCCGGTTCAACCTCGCGCAGGGACTGACCGCGTTGTCCGTCGGCATCGGCGCCTCGCTCAGCAACGCCACGTCCGGTTTTATCGTGCAATTTTTCGGCTATCCCGCCGGATTCTTGTATCTGACCGTGATCGCCTGCTGCGCGCTGGCATTCTTCGCGCTGATGATGCCGGAGACGAAGGAACCGCTGGCCGGGACTGTCGCTTTGCTGGCGGCCTGATGGAGCCGCTCGTCGCCTCGCCCTGGACGACATGGGGCATCGCCGCGCTGACCGCCGCCGGGGTGGTGCTGCGGCCCTTCGCCTGGCCCGAGTTCATCTGGGCGGTCGCCGGTGCGGCGCTGCTGACGGGCCTCGGCGTGTTGCCGGCGGCCGACGCGCTGGCCGGTGTGCTGAAGGGTACCGACGTCTACCTGTTCCTGATCGGCATGATGCTGCTGGCGGAGCTGGCGCGGCAGGAGGGGCTGTTCGACTGGCTGGCGGCGCGGGCGGCGGTGCTGGCGAAAGGGTCCGCCACGCGGCTGTTCGCCCTGGTGTTTGGCGTCGGGACGGCGGTGACGGTCTTCCTGTCCAATGACGCCACGGCGGTGGTGCTGACACCGGCGGTCGCGGCCGTCGTGCGGACCGCCGAGGCGAAGGAGCCTCTGCCCTATCTGTTCATCTGCGCCTTCATCGCCAATGC
>CAINOE010000128.1 GCA_903851415.1 uncultured Rhodopila sp.
CGAATACATCCCGTGACGCGCCTTCTCCACCAGATCGGCGATATCGATTCCCATCGGGCAAATCAGCGAACAACGGCCGCACATGTTGCAGGAATCGTAGATCAGATCTTGCCAGCTCGTCAGTTCGTCCACCGTAACCTTACGTGCAAGGCCGAAAAAGCGATAGATCAGTGCGAACGGACCAACCTCTCGCTCGTATGCTTGACGGAACGGAGCTATCTTATGGATTGGCGTGTACCGAGGATCCCCGGTCTGCACATAGAACTGGCACGCTTCAGCGCAACGTCCACAATGCACGCAGGATTCCATCGACAGGGCGGCGGTCGGACCGAAGTCGGATACAAATCCACGCATCGCTTTCTCGGCCGTATTCACGTCGCTGCCCCCTTACGCGCGAAGTTCATTCCCATCGCCGCCCGGCTGTAAAATGCCAGCTTGACATGCAGCAGCTTGCCAAACGGGAGCCAGACCATCATCAGCTCCACGCTAAGGATGTGCAGCGTCAGCAACGTCCTGTAGCTGGCGATCGTTTCGCCTGATAGCAGGATGCCGGTCAGCACCGGCAGGAACACCAGCAGCCAGCTCAGGTAGTCGTCTGTCGTGGACAGCAGGCGCAGCACCGGATGGCAAAAGCGCCGGAACAGCAGGGCGATCATGCTCGCCAAGGTCACGCCGCTGACGATGACGATCAAGCCTTTCGGCAGGTTTGGCCATGTCAGCCAGAAGAATTGGTGGATCACCAGGATATGCGGCGCGCCGCCGAGGACGATCACCGCCAGCCCAAGATGAAAGGTGGAACTAAGACCGACACTGACCGCGATGCGGGGCCAGAACGTCCGGCGCGGAACAAACCGGGTAAAAACCGTTGCCAAGCCGCCGCGCACTCGCCCGGCAAAGCCGATCCGCGGCGCAGCCAGATGTAAACGCTGACGCAAGAGCAGAATGCCGGCGATGCGCCACGCCGTCCCCCCGACCATAATCAGCCAGGCCCCCTGCAACCCCGGCCCGCGAGCGAAGTCCAGCAATGTCATGTGCTTTTCCTCCGTCGGCTCAGCGCCGCGGCGAGACCGCCAGCCACGCCGACCCCAAGGGCGATGCCGGTATTGCGCCACCCGGCGCTGCTGCCTCCCGCTAGCGAAGTATAGAAGCTGCCTGCGTCCCAGAAATCGGGTTCCGAGCAGCCGATACAGCCGTGGCCGGATTGAATCGGAAAGCTGGTGCCACCGTTCCATTTCAGGCTCGCACAGGCGTTGTGGGTGACAGGTCCCTTGCAGCCGAGCTCGAACAGGCACCAGCCTTGCCGAGCGCCATCATCATCGAAGCTTTTCGCGAATTTACCTTGGTCGTAGAATGGCCGACGGTAGCATTGGTCGTGGATCGTCGTGCCGAAATAGGCCAGTGGCCGCCGGAGTTCGTCAAGTTCCGGCAACCGCCCGAAACTGATGAAGTGGACAAGCACGCCGCTGAGCACCTCCGGCAGCGGCGGACATCCCGGGATGTTAACGATCGGCTTGCCGGAGATCAGGTCCTCCACACCGGCCGCACCGGTCGGATTGGGGTAGGCTTTGGGGATTCCGCCGTAGGCCGCGCATGTGCCGATCGCCAGAACCGCCTTCGCGTCTGCGGCGATTTCGCTCAGCATGCCGAGGTTGCTGCGGCCGCCGGTCATCGAATAAACGCCGCCGTCTTTGACCGGGATCGATCCGTCAATCGCGAGCAGGTATTCGCCTTTGTTCGCCGCCACCGCCTCTCGCAGGGTTCGTTCCGCGTCGGCGCCAGCCGCTGCCATCAGCGATTCCTGATAATCCAGAGAAACGAAATCGAAAATCAGCGCTTCGATGGAGGGCGAGGATGAGCGCAGCAGCGTTTCCAGACACCCGGTGCATTCCTGGAACGACAGCCAGATCACCGATCGTCGCTTCGCCTTTGCCAGGTTCGCCGCCATGACGGGGGCGAGGGCAGGGGGCAAGGCGAGACTCGATGTCATGGCGATCGCGAATTTCAGCAAGCTGCGCCGCCCGAAGCCGCGGCGGCCCAATACCTCGCCGAGGGTTGCGGTTGGGTCCATCAGGGCGTTCAGCGCGCGACCTTGACCAAAGTGGGCAGCCGATCGAGGCCGCGTTTCATGTCTTCCACGTCGGCGCGTAGAATCCCAGGCGTGACCGCCACCTCGATCAGCAAGGCGACGACCCGCCCCGCCCCGTCGGCATGCTTGGTCCACCAGACGCCGGGAAGGCTCGTTTCGCGGATCTCACTGCGGCCCGCGGCATCCAGCACGACGCTGATCTCTCCCTGGCCCAGGCACCGGTCCAATGTTTCGATACAGGATGGTGATAGCGGTAGGCCGCGTAGATCAATACTGCCACCCTCGTCACGGTCAATCAGCCCGCGCAGCAGCCCGGCGACCTCCATGAGCAGTGCATCGACAAGGCTGTCGTCGGCCAGAAAGCTAAAGTCGGTCATTGCCAGTCCAGCGCCGTCTGGACCACCGTCCGGCAGGCCACCGGGAACGCCCGCGCCACGGGTTCACTGAGTCGCTCGCTCCAGCCGACGCGGTAGGGTTGAATGCCCAAAAGGGCAAGGTGCGTTGGAATCCAGCCCATCAACCGTGCCAGGGTCAGTAGATCCACCAACCCCGCCTCGTGCGCGCTCATGCGACCGCCGCGCGAGACATGGTCGGCAAGTGCGTGCCCGTCGAGTAGGCGCAAGGTCCCGGCTGGCGCGCGAAGCTGTGCGGCATCAACGAGGATGACGGACTCAGATCGGGTGAGAGCATCCATCAGCCGAAATCCCAATGTTCCGCCATCAAGGGTTCGCAGGCATGGCGGCGTGTCCGGGTCGCCGGCGAGTTGACGAACGACATGTACGCCAACACCGTCATCGGCGAGCAGCGTGTTGCCTAGACCAAGCACAAGAACGTCGCGGTTGCCCATTCGGTCGTTCCCTCCACGATGAAGGAGCACCGTAGTGGAAGACCGGCTCGCGGAAAGGCTCGGATAATACCTATAAGCCCCTGGCGCCCGGACTTGCAGATGGCGAACTCATGCGCCGGCGAGGTCAAGCGCCGCCGCGATTTCATCGAGCAAATCCCACGTTAGGCGCGCATCGGCCGCTGTGACCGTTTGCGTAGCGTAACCGGCAAGAACAAGCACGTGATCTCCCACGGCAACATCCTGACCGGCAAGGAGATCCAGTCTGACATCGCGATGCGAACCTCTCGCCTCACAAGAGGCGATGGGACCCGCAATACTGACGACCCGCATCGGAACAGTGAGACACATTGATCCGTCCCCGCGGCAATCGGCAATGAACGTTGGGCGTTGCTGCCCGGATCCGCCAGATTCGGAAACTACTCATGTCCAATCCGTCCGGCCGGTGGCTTGTCGGGGTCGACCCGCCGATATGCCGCAGCGCAAAGAGCGGCAGCAATAACATTTGCGGCTGGAGTTTTATGAAAGGCAATGGCCTGGCCACGCGACTGCAATACACCAAGCGGTGCTTGCCGCACGGAAGGCTAAACTGCCGGTCGGCAAATCCTGGCAGGCGGCTCCCGGGGCTCGCCTCTGCGTAGTTTCCGAACCTGTCCCCGAAGCGGCGTGGCCGTTAAATATGTTTCCGCCACGCACCTGGCCTGCCGAGCCCGCAAAGCCGGTGACCCATGAGGGAGCTTACCATGTTAAGACGCGGATCTGCCTTTAAGGGATATAGTATTGAGGCGACGGACGGAAAGGTCGGGACCGTCGCAGATGCTTTGTTCGACGACGCCACCTGGCAACTGCGCTGGCTGGTGGTTGACACTGGCGGGTGGTTGACCGGACGCAAGATTCTCATCCATCCATCGTCGCTGGAACAACCGGATCTTGAAGGCCGGGCATTCCCGGTCAAATTGACCCGGGAAAAGGTCGAAGCCAGCCCGGGCATTGCGGAGGACGAACCGGTTTCGCTCCAGATGGACCATGATATGTACCGCTACTATTGGCCGACCGACGGCTCTTTTGGCGGTGCCGGAATCGTCGCGCCGGTGATCCTGCCGTCTTCGCCCAGCGCGTCCAACGGCAAGGCCGATCGGCATTTGCGCAGCGTTGCTGAGGTTTCGGGCTATGCGATTCATGCGGTTGACGGACATATCGGCCATCTCGAGACGTTTCTGATCGATGATGAAGCCTGGGCGATCCGCTATCTTGTCGTCGATACGGTCAACTGGTGGATGGGTAAGCATGTTCTCGTTGCGCCATCCACAGTTAAGGAAATTGACTGGCTACAGCGTTTTGTTCGGGTCGATCTAACCTGTTACAAGATCAAGGGCAGCCCCGCCTGGGAGAATACTGGCACAATCGACAAAGCCTATGAGCACATACTGCGAATATACTATGGTTGGGTGGATCCCGGGCACATCGCAAAAGCACCGCATGCGCCGCCTGTCGCGGCGCCCGCCGATGCGAACGCCATCAAAGAGCCGGTCTGACGCGGCACCAAGCCGGGGGTAAGGCCCCTGGCCCTCCCTCATCCCCCGGCGATTTGCGCGACGGTCCGGGTGTGGTGGGCGATCATGGCTTCCTCGTCCGTTGCGATAACGCGCACGTCGATGCGGCTGTCCGCTGCGCTAATGCAGTCTGCATCGGCCGCATTGGCGGGTTCGTCGAGGCGGAGCCCAAGCCAGCCGAGGCGGCCGCACACCGCCGATCGGATGGCTGGTGCGTGCTCGCCAATGCCGGCGGTGAAAATCAGCCCGTCCAATCCGCCCAATGCGCTGACCAGCGCGCCCGTCTCGGTGGCGATCCGGTAGGCAAACATAGCAATTGCCTCCCTCGCATGCGGATCGTCGCTTGCCAGCAGGACGCGCACATCGCCGCTGAGTCCGGAGACGCCAAGCAGGCCGGAGCGATGATACAACATGTCCTCGATATCGCCGAAGCTGTGTCCCTGTCGCCCAAGATAAAGGATCACCCCGGGGTCGAGCAGCCCGCACCGGGTCGCCATGACCAGACCGTCAAGCGCGCTGAAGCCCGTCGTCGTCTCGATGCTGACACCACCTCTCAACGCGCACAGGCTGGCCCCGGACCCCAAATGGGCGGCGATAACGCGGCCCGCTGCCAGTGCCGGCGCCTGCTGAGCCAACCGTCCAGCGATAAACTCATAGGACAGACCGTGAAAGCCGTAGCGGCGCACGCCGGAATCGGAAATCGCGCGCGGCAATGCAAATCGTGCCGCGAGCGGCGGAATAGTATGGTGGAAAGCCGTATCGAAACAGGCGACCTGCTTCAGGCCCGGACGGGCGGCGGCAACCGCCCGCATGGGTGCGAGGTTATCGGGCATGTGCAAGGGATCAAGCGGTGTCAGCGCCTCAAGCGCAGTCAGGAGCGCCGGAGTGATCAATTCCGGCGCGATATGGTCTGCTCCGCCATCCACAACGCGGTGGCCCACAGCTTCCAGGCCATCGCTGCCAAGATGCGATTCGGCGAAGTCCAGCAGTGTATGAAGTGCGGCATCGAAACCCTCCGGCAGACGTCTGTCGGCCAGCACGGTCCCGCCGGTTTCGCGCGCAACAAAATGCGGTGTCGAGTCCAGATCCTCAATCTCGCCCCGCACCGTCGCCTTCATGGCAGGCCCGGAATTGAACAGGGCAAACTTTATGCTGGAAGAACCGGCATTCAACGAAAGGATTGATCCCGTCACGCGGCAGCACCGGCACGGGCAGCCAACACCGCCAAGCCACAGGATGCCAGCCGGGTCGCCGCGTCATCCGCTCGGCTGGTCAGGATGATCGGCACCAATGCTCCAACGACCACACCGGCACCGCCGGCGCCGGCCATGAAAGTCAACTGCTTGACGAGCATGTTTCCAGCCTCGAGATCGGGCACCAACAGGATATCCGCCCGGCCCGCGACCGGCGAAATGATCGCCTTTTCGACCGCTGCTTTCGGACTGATCGCGTTGTCGAAAGCGAGCGGGCCGTCCAGCAATCCCCCGGTGATCTGCCCGCGATCGGCCATCTTGCACAACACCGCCGCATCAAGGGTGGACTGCATGCGGTCGTTTATCGTTTCCGTTGCCGCAAGGATGGCCACGCGTGGCTGCGCGATGCCCAGAACATGTGCCAGGTCGATCGCGTTCTGCGTGATGCCGGCCTTGTCCGCCAGGCTCGGCGCGATATTGATCGCAGCATCCGTTATCAGCAGCGGGTGCGGGTAATCCGGCACGTCCATCAGCGAGACGTGGCTGATCCGCCGCGACGTCCGCAGCCCAGTCGCCTCCGCCACCACCGCGTGCATCAGGTCGGAGGTGTGCAGGTCCCCCTTCATCAGCAATCCCACTTCGCCGCTGCGGGCCAGTGCCGTCGCGTGTGCCGCGGCTTTCGTTGCGTCCGGAACGTCGATCAGACGCAGGGCACCGATATCCACTCCATCCCGCTTCGCAACCTTCTGGATAGCTGAAGCCGGTCCGATGAGGATCGGAATGATCAGACCGGCCTTCGCCGCGTCCATGGCTGCCAGCAGAGAAGCGGTATCGACGGGGTAAACCACGGCCGCCGGTATCGGGACGCCACCACTGGCGCGGGCCAGCATTGCTACCGTCCTGTCATGACGATTGACGCGCACGGACGGCAGGATCACCCGCTTGACGCGTACCTTCTCAGTCGGCGCGCGGGCGAAGGCGCTGCCGGTGATCACCACCCTTCCGGTCTGGTTGGCGCAGACGCAGTCCAGGACGACATCGCCCTTCGCAGGCTTCTTCTCCCGCACCGTCACCGTGGAGGTGATGGTGTCGCCGATGCTGACGGGATAAGTGAAACGCAGATCCTGTCCCAGGTAGATCGTTCCAGGCCCCGGCAGGCGGGTGCCGAGCGTGGCGGAGATCAGCCCGGCGCCCCACATCCCCTGGATGATGATATGATGGAACATATCCGTTGCCGCATAGGCCGGATCGACGTGTGCGGGGTTGACGTCACCCGTCACGGTCGCGAACAGATCAATGTCGCGCTGCGTCACGGTGTGCGACAGGCTCGCGCTTTCGCCTATCTTCAGTTCTTCGAAGGTTCGGTTCTCGATGTACGGGTCGTCCCGCATTGTCGTCATCCTTCCAGCACGTAAGTGCCGGGCGCCTCGCAGATTGGCTGGAACCCGGGCGCGCCCATCGGCGGCGGATCGACCGGGCCGCTGGAACGTTTGCCAAGCCATTTGTTCCATTCAACCCACCAGGACCCGTCCTGCGGGACGGTGTCGTGTTCCCATTCGTCCGGCCCGAAGGTATGGCCGCCGGTTTCGCGGACCCGCATGCGGAAGTGGCGATGCGGGTGACCGGGCTCGCTGACGATGCCTGCGTTGTGGCCGCCGGACGTCAGCACGAAGGTCAGTTCGCCGTCGTTCAGCAGATGCAGTTTGAACACCGAATGCCACGGCGCGATGTGATCCCGTTCGGTGCCGACGAGGAACATCGGCAGCTTGATGTCGTCCAGCAGCACGGGACGGCCGGCGACCGGGAAGTGGCCTTCGGCAAGTTCATTGCGCAGGTAGAGCCGACGTAAATACTCGATGTGCATACGTGCGGGCAGACGCGTCCCGTCGGCATCCCAGGCCATCAGGTCAAACGGCGCTTCGTGTTCGCCCAACAGGTAGCTGCGGATGGCATGCGACCAGATGAGGTCATTGGATTGCAGCATCTGGAATGCACCCCCCATCTGGGCGCTGCTCAGGTAACCCTGGGTCTTCATGATGTCATTGAGAAAATTGAGCTGATCTTCAGTGATGAACAGCTCCAACTCACCGGCTTCGGTAAAGTCGGTCTGCGCCGCGAACAGCGACATGCTTGCAAAGCGGTCGTCGTGGTCGCGTGCCATAGCGGCGGCGGCGATTGTGAGAAGTGTTCCGCCAAGGCAATATCCTGTCGCGTGGATTTTTGCGTCGCCGCAAATCGCCTGTACGGCGCCGACCGCCGCCATGACACCGAGCGTGCGATAGTCATCCATGGTCGTTTCGGCCATGTCCGCATTTGGGTTGCGCCAGGAAATCGCGAAGACGGTGCGCCCTTGCGCGACCAACCAGCGGATCAGCGAATTACCCGGCGATAGGTCCAGGATATAATACTTCATGATCCATGCAGGCACGATCAACACCGGCTCGGCACCGACCTTCGGGGTCGAAGGGGCATATTGGATCAGTTCGATCAACGCATTTCGAAACACGACCTTGCCCGGCGTTGCGGCAACATCTTTTCCGACGGTAAAGCCGCTCGGGGCCGAGCCGCTCTGGTCGCGCAAGTAATTTCCGAGCCCGATCAGAAGGTTTTTGCCGCCGGTGTCACGGGTCGCGCCGATAACCTCGGGGTTGAGCCAGGGCACATTGGATGGCGAAATCAGATCGAGCCATTGCCGTGTCGTGAAGGCAACCATGCGCTCGTTGTGCGGGCCGACGCCTCCCGGGCTGCGCACCACGCTGTCCCACCATTCCTCACCAAGCAGCACTGCCTGGGTCAGCAGACTATAAGGGCGCTGATGCCACGCCGGATTGGCGAAACGATGGTCACCCGGTTGCGGAACAATCGGCTCTTGCTGACCCATCGCCGCGCGCATCAGCCGGGCCCACTGGGCCATCGCCGATCGCCCGAGATCCGCCGTCTGGAACGGCGCATTTGCCGCATGGGCAGCCCAATCCAGGCATGCAAGAGCTACAGTGCTAGGCGAGCGACCGCCAGTGAACCGGCTCTGCCACGCATGCAGCAGGCGGTCGAGGTCGGCTGATGTTGTTAAGCGCGGTGGCTGGACATCGGGGGCCGGAGCCAAGCGGATTGGCGTCGTGATGTCTGGCATGGTGTTACCCCCTCAATGACCTGGTGGAACGGCGCGGGTGCCCCGTGCCATGAGCTTGCCGAACGTGGATCAGCCAACGGCTGCGGAATGCACCTCAAGCGAGGCCGGGTGGGAGGTGCCCAGGATGTCCCTTGCACGAGCGACATCCTCGGGACTGCAGTGCGCGATCACCAGGAAGCCGTCGGCCTTGATTGCAGTCTCATACTGAAGTACGCTGTCCTTCGGCACGCCGATGCTGTACAGCGCGGCGCCAATCGCACCAAGTCCGCCTGTAAGGATAGCGGTTTCGGCACCGGAAAAGATTATCGCGGCCAGATAGCCGAGAACGACGACATGGCCCACGATAGGAATTGTCAGAAAGAGGCCGCCGAAGAACAGGCCCCAGAGTCCGCCCCAGAAGGCGCCGCGTGTGCCCCAGAACTTGACGCGATCTCCCATATTGTAAAAGCCGACGACCTTTTCGTCGGTGTGGTAGCCTTTGCCGATGACACTGAGGTGCTTCATCTCGAACCCGTTGTCAGCCAGTTTTTTCACCGCTGCTTCGGCCGACGGATGATCGGTGAAAACGGCGACGACTGAATCGGAAATTGCCATGTGTAACCCTCTTTGCTGACGCGGCAGTGCAGACGCACCGCTTGGTGAAGGTCTTCATACCCGCCGCCGATCCGGTGGTGACAGGGTCGGAAACTACTCACGGGCGCACACTGCCTGGCACAGCGAACCGCAATGTCATGGCAGGACCATAGTGGCCATTGTCCGTCGCATCTGCCGACGGCGAAGTTCCGTGTAGTTTCCGTGCCTTCTCGTGATGAAGTCTCAGACGGCACAGTGACTTGCGCCTTATCCGAGGGTCCCACTTGAAGTCCCGGATCTGGCAGCGATCGGCGTGCACGGACTACAACCAGCAGCGGCCTTGAACGTCGCACTGGCCGCGAATGATCGGGTAAAATAGGCATTCTCGCTGTTACAATCCGGATTTCGATACGGCCGTCGCCGCATTCCGTATGCGCGGGAAGTCCGGTCGCCTGCCCGGCGTCCCCCGGATGCGGTCGCGGCTTTTAAGGCGAAGGTCACGAGCGCTGCCGTCTGGCGGGGTTGAACCCGGTTGCCGGATCGTTGCGTAGGCGTGCCTTCACGCGCGGATGATTGGTGCCGCGACGACTGTTCGTCTCGAAGAATGTTGCCATGCGTTTCCCCCGGCTCATTCTTGCCGATCGGCACAGTGCCCATTGCTCACCCCGAGTCAGCAGACTGGCGAACACCCGGGAAAAGGCTCGGCCAGAGGGCCGCCACCAGAAGACGACGACGACCTGTCTAGAACGGGTGCCTGTCTGGCGCTGCCCGCACGGCTCGGACTAAGTAATCGAAACAGTGTGAGCCGTGTCGAGGGATAGGTAATTTCCGAGCCTCCCCGGGCCGCCGCTTCAGGCCATAGTATGCGGTAGCAGCGTCAACATCGCCTTCGATTTTCAACAGATGTCGGTTATCCTTAATCGCAGGGCGGAGAGCCATGTCGTATTTTTTCTCTTCTTACACCATCATCCCGGTCGTCGTCGTTGCAGCCTTCGTATTGGTCACGGCGACCGTCAAAATCCTGCGCGAATATGAACGCGCTGTGGTCTTCACGCTCGGCCGCTTTCAGAAGGTCAAGGGGCCGGGTCTTGTGCTGCTGGTTCCTTTTATTCAGGAAATGGTGCGGGTGGATCTCCGCATACAGGTTATAGAGATTCCGACCCAGGACGTGATCTCGCACGATAACGTGTCGATGAAGGTCGACGCGGTGCTTTATTTCAACGTCGTCAACCCGGAACGCGCAATAATTCAGGTCCAGAACTTCCTTCCGGCGACGAACATGCTTGCGCAAACGACGTTGCGCGCGGTACTGGGGCAGCACGAGCTCGACGAGATGCTATCTGAACGAAAGAAACTGAGCGCTGATGTCCAGAGCATCCTGGACTCCCAGACCGAACTCTGGGGGATCAAAGTGAGCAACGTCGAAATCAGAACCGTCGAACTGACCGACAACATGGTGAAAGCCATCGCCAAGCAGGCGGAGGCGGAGCGCGACCGGCGTGCCAAGATCATACACGCCGAAGCCGAGTTCCAGGCATCACAAACATTGGTCAACGCTGCCAAAATCCTCTCCAGCATTCCCGCGGCAATGCAGTTGCGCTACCTGCAAACGCTGGCGGACATCGGAGCCGAACAGAACTCCACGATTATATTCCCAATGCCGATCGACATTATCAAGCCGTTTTTGGAGCTGCTTGACAACGCCGCCAAGGTGCCTGCTGCTAATGGTCTCATTCATGGCTCGCCAATAAACCAAGTGCCAGTGCGGGACTGAAATTCTGAGGGGAATGCAGACCCGGAGGCTTGTAGCGACCGTGCCATGCAATCACTGACGAATGTCATCGAACGAATGTATATACAAAGGAGCGTATCATGGACAATAATCGCCTCGAAGGCATCGGCTATCAGGTCAGGGGGGCCTGAAGGAATGTCTCGCCGAGTTCAGCGGGATGTGAAGTTCACGGCCGACGGCGCCGCCGGGCGGGCCGCGGGCCACGACGCGGTTTCGAGGTGCCGGACGATATAAAGCCGCAGCGTCATGCCGTTTCCCCATTGCGGCCAGCAGGACCGGGGCCGGCGGACCCGTCAGAGCCGCGCGGTGGAAACCTGCAAGCCGGTGCCCTGGCGCAGTTCGTGCGGCTTGCTTCGAACAGAAAAGACCATTGGCTCGCCGGCTTCAAGCACGGATCCGACGATCTGCTTGTCCTGATCGTCGCGGAGTTTCAGGCACCGGCCGCGCCACTGAACCCGGAATGTCAGACTGTGCCAGTCCCCCGGCAAATGCGGGTCGATGTCAATGCCATCGTCGCGCAATGATAAGCCGGCAAAGCCAAGCACCGTCAGCATCCAAATGCCGCCGAGCGCCGCGATATGAATGCCGCCGTCGGTCGCGACCTGCGTATCCGCGAGATCGATATCCGCCGTCTTGCGAAGGAAGCGCAGCGCCATCTCGCTATCGCCCAGCCTGGCGGCGACAAGCCCATGCATGGCCGGACTCAAGGAGCTGCCATGGCTGCAACGAGGTTCGTAGTAGCGGAAGTTCGCCGCCGCCGCCTTGCCTTTGAATTGTTCCGGCAGCAGCCCCAGCAGAGCAACGACATCGGCCTGTTTGACCACCTGCGATTGCTGCGTCCGCTCCCGCCCAAGCACCACGTCCATCGGCACGGTACGGCCTGCGTACTTGGTCAGATCGATGTCTTCCAGATCGAAATAGCCGGCGAACTGCTCGAACAGTCCGGTGGCGGGATCAAGGCCCGTCACCAGCGTATCCGCAACGTTCCGCCACTGCTTCAGTTCGGCCTCGTCAAGACGCAACCGGCCGGAAAGCGTCGTCCAGCACGCCGGCCACCGTTCGCGCAACGCCGCGGCCACATCCAACGCGCGGCGGATGTTCCAGCGTGCCATGACGTTTGTGTAGGCATTGTCGTCGATAGTCTCGTGGTACTCGTCCGGTCCGATGACACCGCGGATGTGGCAGCATCCGTCCGCCTCCAGCTTGGCACGGCTGGACCAGAACCGGCCGGTTTCGAGCAGAATCTCCGCCCCCGCTTCCAGCAGGAAGCCGTCATCTCCGGTCGCATGCCAGTATTGCCAGACCGCGTAAGCAACGTCCGCGCTGATGTGCTGCTCCTGCGAGCCGCACAGGATCCGGATGACCTGACGATCCGGTGCTAAAACCTCCAGGGGCGTCATCTCCGCGCCCGTATCGGCGGACTCCCAAGCATAGAGTGCACCGCGCCAGCCCATGCCCGCTGCCTTCGCCCGCGCCGCAGGAAGCGTGTGGAAACGATACATCAGCAGCGCGCGCGCCGCTGCCGGCCACGTCAGAACATAGAACGGCAGCAGGAATACCTCGGTGTCCCAGAACACATGGCCATGATAGTCGTCCCCGGTCAGCGCGCGCGCGCCGATGGAGACACTTTCATCGGACGGATTGGCCGCACTGTTCAGATGATAGATGGCGAATCGCAAAGCCCGCTGCGCGACCGCGTCGCCATCGACCTCCACGCCGCTGTCATGCCAGCGCTTCGCCCAGGCCGACTCATGGGCCGCGAACACGCCGCTCCAGCCGAGGTGTAGCGCGCTTTGCAGCTTGTCACGCGCCTCCAGGCCGGGATCCGTGTCCGGGATGTCGCTGCGCACAACAGCAACGAAGCGCTGAAAGCAGACGACCTGGCCGGGGCGGCATTTCCAGCTCCAGGACCATGTCAGTTTGCCGCGTGCGCTGGGCGGATGGACCCGGCCGTCGATTTGCAACGCCGGCTCCGATGCCATGGCCAGGTGCTTACCGGTTTGCGTGGTGTGCCAGACGCCGACATCCTGATCGAGCCGATCATGGATCAGCCCGAGTTCCATACCTTCGAACGAGGCTTCAATGGTGACGTCGACTGCGCCGCTGTCGACTTCCATTTGGATCAGTTGCAGGCCGATCGCGCGGTCGCTCAGCGATACCAGGCGCAGGGTCTGTGCGCGAAGACCGAGATCGGGCGCCTTGATGCGGCTGCCCTGGCTGAGCAGGGCGCCACGGCGCAGGTCAAGCGTCATGCGATGCGACGACACGTCACCGGGATGCAGCAGCAGGGGCTCTCCGGCCGCCAGGAAACGGACCCGCAGCCAGTCCGCGGCCGGCACCAGCCCGGGGGTTTGGTGCTCGGTGCCGGAGACGTCGAACAGCCCCGCAACATAGGTTCGGGCCGGCACAACCCATCGTGCGCCTCGCGACGCCGCCCGGGCACCTCTGATGCCCAGGAAGCCGTTGCTGATTGCGAAGCGCGACTCGATGCTGCTTTCGCGAAGCGGATCGTAACCATCCACCGACAGGACCCAGGCCGGATCAGCCGTTGGCGTTAATATCTGCGCCATCGTCTCCTGTTCGGTCATGCCGGTTTCCGGCACATGCGGCCCTCGGCCAGTTCATCGACCGCGACCTCATCCAGGCTCGTCACCACGAGATCGGCGCGCGCGGTTCGCAGCAAAGCCGCGTCGTCATGACGGGCAACGCCGAGCCCGGTCATCCCGCCGGCGTGCGCCGCCTCGATGCCGGCAGGGGCGTCCTCGGCGACGAAGCAATGCGCGGGCGGGATCTGTAGTTCCCTGGCGGCGATCAGGAAAATCGCCGGGTCGGGTTTGCCGTGCGGCAAGTCGCGCCCACAGACATTGACATCGAAGACCTCGAACAGGTTTTGGCCGGATACAAGATGCACCGACCGCATCATGTCGTTGGCGTTTTTGGAGGACGACGCGACCGCCATCGGCCAACCGAGCGACAGCACGGCCTGGACGAAACGCAGCGCGTCCGGGAAGGCCTGCACGCCCCCGGTTTGGATCAGATATTCAAGCCACTTCTGCTTGCGCTCTGCATAGCTGACTGCCAGCCGCGCGGCATCGGGCACGCCAAGCGCCTCAAGGGCGGCACGGGCGCCAACCACACGAGGCTTGCCGGCGACATTGGCCTGGTACATCTCGGTGGTGAACAGGTTCGGATCGGCTATTCCGCTCAGCGCTTCGCGCCAGGCGTGTTCATGCGGCGACGCGAGCAAGACGCCATCGACATCGAAAATGGCTGCTTTCAATGTTCCGAGCTGAACGGATGGCGATGCCGGTAATTCGCGGACGGACATTGGCCTGCACCTTAACTTTCTATTTCTCGCGCCGTGACGTCATCGGATTATCCGCGCTCCGATTCATCCTATGACGCCCCGGTCCAGCCGGGGCAGGCTCGGAAATTACTCATTCGCGCGTTTCCATCCGGGAGCCGGCGGCGCCACCACGACGCGGCCGAAACCGCGGCGGTCTAGGTAATTTCCGAGCCTGACGCGCCGCCATTTTCCAGCAGATATGAAGCTGGACTTCAATGCCACGATTTTTGCGCCCGGCAGCCGCGCAGACGCTGAATCCTTTACCGGAGCACCGACCATGCGCATCGCCCTGATCGCCCCGTTATACGAAGCGGTTCCACCGAAGCTTTATGGTGGTACCGAACGGGTCGTCTCGTTCCTGACCGAGGAACTCGTCGCACTCGGCCACGATGTTACCTTGTTTGCGAGCGGAGATTCCGTGACGCGGGCGGAGCTCCACCCGGCATGGCCACAAGCCCTGCGGCTGGATCCTTTGATTCGCGATCAACTGGCGCCCAACCTGCTGCTGCTCGAGGCCGTTCACCGGCGCGCGGATGAGTTCGACGTGATGCACTTCCACATGGACTACCTGCCGTTCAGCCTCTTCAGCCGGCAGCCGACGCCCTTCGTGACGACATTACATGGCCGGCTCGACCTGCCCGAACTGAAGCCGATGTTCAACGCGTTTCCGCGGGTGCCGCTTGTCAGCATCTCGGACAATCAGCGCCGGCCGTTGCCTGATGCCAACTATGTTGGGACAGTCTATCATGGCTTGCCCGCCGGCCTGCTGACGCCGGTGAGCGGCATCAAGGTGGAGTATCTCGCTTTTCTCGGCCGCATCGCGCCGGAGAAGGGTCCGGACGCCGCGATCCGCATTGCGCGCGCCTCCGGAATACCGCTGAAGATCGCGGCGAAGGTCGACGTGGCCGATCGAGTTTATTTCGAGACGGTGATTCGGCCGATGCTGGCGGAAGGCGGGGTGGAGATGGTGGGCGAGATTTCCGACGCGCGGAAGCCGGCTTTTCTGGCCGGCGCTGTTGCACTGCTGATGCCAATCGCGTGGCCGGAGCCGTTCGGCCTCGTGATGATAGAAGCGATGGCGTGCGGCACGCCAACGATCGCTTTCAATCGGGGTTCGGTGCCCGAGATCATCGATGACGGCGTGACGGGCATCATCGTTGAGAATGAGGCGGGCGCCATCGCCGCTGTGTCGCGGGTGGCGCGGCTTTCGCGCCGGAAGGTGCGGGCGGTATTCGCCGACCGCTTTACCGCCCGGCGGATGGCTCAGGACTACGTCGCGATCTACCGCAACGTCGCTTCCCGGCTGGGCTCCGATCGGCCGGCGCTCATGGAGGCAGCGGACTAAATCTCCTGACGGACCATGCAGACACCTAAAAGCATACCGAAGCAACGGAACAAACGCTACACACAAGCAGGACTATCTATCGACGATCTGATGATAGGCGACATGGATCAGATCACCCGCTTGGTGACCTCTGATGATTTTTCGTCGTCGCGCATGTCAGTGTAACCTGAACCCGGTAAACCTGTCCGCCGCGTGCAGCGGGATCAGCGACAGCAGTTTCAGCATCGCCGCATCGGTGACCGCGACGGGATGACTGAACTCCACCCCTCTATGTACGACGCGATGACCGGCGGCCACGATGTTCCGCTGCGGAACAGCGGCTTGCCACCAGTGCATCCGATTTTCGCAACTGGCGTTGACCGCGAATTGAGAATAGCTCAGACGATAGCGCTTGCGCCGCCGCAGTAGAATTTGGCCAACTCGCCATCTCGGCTATTGCGGCCGGCCCGGCCACGGCTGGCAGGAGAACGACCATGGGCGTGTTCAAAGTTGTCAAACTGTTTGATCTCGGCCAGGCACCGGATTTTATCCAGGATGCGATTCGCCCGGTTGCCCGGGTGCACGTTAGCTCCGTCGACGGGACTGCCATTTGGGAGGTAACCGTCGGCACCTACGATTGGCAGGACGCCGCAGAAGAATGGGGCCTGCATGGCTGGTTGCGTGAGAACGGAGCCGCCGATGGCGAGATCGCGCTCGTGCGATCGGACGACCTTTAGTGGATCGGTCCGAACACGCGAAGCAGCGGGCTTCCGTTACGCCACAACGGTACTGCCGCGGTCAGACCACGATGGTCAGTTCGTAAGGCGGGTTTTCCAGTAGGCATCGACTTTCGCGCTCGCCTCGTCGAACTGGGCTGCTGTCAGCAGTTGGTGGTCGCTCTCTTGCGGCGCGGCATCCATAGTGGCTTTGCTCGCATCGAGCACCAGCAGGTTCACGCTCTGCGTGATCTTGAAGTCCGCCCAGGGAACAGCGACGTATTTTTCATCGATCCCAAAAAGTCCACCGCGGCCGATCACCAGGTAGGCGATCTTGCCGGTCTTCGGGCTCATGACCAGGTCGTGCACGGTGCCAAGCGCCTCGTTCTGAGTATTGCGCACGTCGGTGTCGAGCAACTCGTCGGAACGGAACGAATCGGTGTCGGAGGTCACCGGCTGCGCGGCAGCGATTTGTTGCTGGCGCCATGTCGGGCCGCCGCCCAAGGACACACCTCTGCGGCGTAGCTCGGCAGCGTAGATCTTGTAGGATTTGCGCGCCACGCCCAGCACGTCTTCGCATGACTGCTGCTGACCGTTACGGGCGAGGATGTTGGCGGACACCACCAATATCCGAGCCTCGTAACCCGGCCGGGCGCTTTGGAAACCCGTCGCACTCACGGCCGGCGAGACAACCATCGGATAGGCCGATCCGTAGCCAATTCCACCCATCGGATAGCCGTAGGCATAACCCGATCCGCCCAGCCAGTAACCATCCTTTTGCATCGTATCGTTGAACGCGGCGACATCCTTCAGACAAACCGCCGCCGGCTTCGCCGCTGCCGCTCTTGCCGCAGGAGACGGCGTGCTCGTGACGATCGCCGCAGGCGACGAATCATTTGCAAAAAGCGGGGCGCCCGGGGCGACCCAGAAGCACGCCGCCGCGGAAGCCATAAGAGTAAAGCGTTTCATGTTTCTTCCTTTAATGCGTGGTTCAGTCCCGACACGGCTTGCTTCAGTGCAGAATCTGGCCGAACACCTCCAGGGGCTTCTGATGGCCGAACAGGTCGGCGATCGCCTCATCCAAACTCGCCTCCATCGCCACCTTGTCGCCGGTAATGGCAATCACGCGCTTCAACTGAGGAAAATTCGTCCCCGCCGCCTGCAGATAGACCGGCACAACATACAAAAACGAATTCTCGATTGGCGTAACGATCAGCTTGCCCCGGATGACGTGGGAACCCTTTTGATTCCATAACGTCAGCTGCTGCGAGATGTTGGTGTTCTGATCGATCATCGCCTCGATCTGGTTGGGACCGTAGACCAGCTTTTCTTTCGGAAGCTGATAGAAGATGGCCTTTCCATAATCCGGGAAATCGCTGCGCGCCGCCAGCCAGGAGATCATGTTGTCGCGGTTCTGCGGAGTGAACGGCGTCATCAGCAGATACTCCAGCGTATCGCTGCCGGGCAGCTTCATCAGAATGTAATACGGCTCCATCGCCTGCTCTTCACCGCCATAGGTCTCTTTCGGAGCGACCCACAGATCCTCCCGGTTATAGAAGACCTGCGGATCGGTCATGTGGAACGTTTTATACTCGTCGGCCTGGATGGCGAAGATATCCTCCGGATAGCGCAGATGCGTCTTCAGGTCCGGCGTCAGTTGGTCCAGCGCTTTGAACACGCCGGGGAAAGCATCGCGATATGCCGCCAGAATCGGATCCTTGGAATCCATGATGTAGAACTGGACGGATCCGTTATACATGTCCACGACAACCTTCACCGAATTGCGCAGGTAGTTCAGATTGGCGGCGAAACCGGCCTTGTGAGGACTGGCGTACGGAAATTGGTCCGAGACCGTATAGGCATCCTGGATCCAGTACATCTTGCCCCCGCTCAGCACCGGGTACGGATCGTGGTCGAGCTTCAGGAAAGGCGCCACCTTAGCCACGCGTTCCTGCACCGTCCGCCAGATCTGAATGCGGCTTTGCGGCGTCAGATAGGCGGTGAGCAGGATGTTGATATCGCCCTGGTTCCAGGCGAACAGAATACGCCGCAACAGGCTGTCGACCGGGATGCCGCCCGCGCCGGCATAGCTGGTGTAGACGTTGTCGTTGCCCTTGGGATAGTCGAACTCCTTGGTGCCGCTGGCAACGATCCGGTATCCGGACATCGACCGGCCATAATAGATCGCGGGCTGGGTGATCGCCAGACCGTTGGCGGATTCGGCGGGAACGTTCTCCAGCACATATTGCGGGAAACCGCCGCCCACGGTCTTTGAAACAAAGTTCATCACCATGCCGTAACCGTGGGTAAACTCCAGGCGCTGATTGACCCAGGTTTGCGCCTCGGCTGGAAGCTCCGGCGACAGCTCGCGAGTCGCCAGCATCACTTGATGATAGCCGTCCGGCAGATGGTAACGATCGACCCCGACGTTATAGAACTGATAGTAAAGGCGGATCGCCTGGGTCTGCTGATAGGTCTGCAACAGCGGACGGGCATCCCAAAGGCGAATATTCTCCACCGTGTCCTGATTGCGCGAGAGCACGTCCGGCGTCAGGTCGGCCAGGGCCGGATAGGCGGTCTCCTGGATCGCGTCCAGCTTGTAGGCCGCCCGTGTCGAGGCGATGCTGTGCTTCAAATACGGCGTCTCCAGCGCCAGTTCGCTCGGCTGCACGATGAACCGCTGAAACAGCTGCGGCAGCGCAAAGACCCCGACGAAGTACAGCGTCACATAGATGCCGGTGCCGGCCGCCAGCCAACCGATGCGTGGACGCGCGACATTCACCGCCAGCGCGACAACTGCAACGACCGAGACCCCGACCATGAACCACAGCGCCAGCCGGGTCACATGATCCGCGGCGTACCCGGCACCGTAGACCACGCCGAGGGTGGAATACACCAAATCAAAATGATCGAGATACAGCCCGACGCCCCAATTGGCGACAAGAACAAGCAGCAACGCGGAAATATGCGACGTGGCCCTTCCGGTTGCCTCGATCCTGCCGCGCGCATTCGCACGCGGCGTCCCGAACAGGACGTAGATCGACCCCGACAGGAAGTAGATCGTCGCCGAAACTATCAGCGCGGTCACGGTCACCAACATCACCGTGGTTTGCAGCAAGTGGTAAAACGGCAGATTAAACACGTAGAACCCGATATCGGCGCCGAACAGCGGATCGGCTTGTCCGAACGAACCCCCATAACGAAACCGCAACCAGGTGTCCCACTCGGTGGCAAAGGCGGTCGCCCCGAACAGCGCGATGCCGGCAGCGACCAGGGCCGTGAGCGAGTTGAGGATTCGGGCCGCAGGCGGCGCGGTGCCCGCGCTGATGGCCCAGCGTGCGTTCATCCAGATAAATAGGAAGGCGAGCACAAACGCCGAACCGAACATCGTCCATTGGACGGACAGAAGTGTCCAGAAGATGCCGGAATAGTCCAATTCACGCATCCATAGCCACTTCACCAGATAGCCTGATAAGACCCCGACCAAGATGAACATCAGCAGACCGGCGGCAATGATGATCCAAAGGATTCGGCGCAGAAGCGGAGACCGGCCTCCTGGATCGGGGCGATCGTCGCTCCATGGCGAAGGTGGTTGGGAGATTTTTGGCGTCTCTGTCATCTGACGACTACTCCAGCTTGCGTGGCGCTGGCGGGACCGTACTGCAAGAGAAAGCCACGGCGTCAGGTTCGGAATATACCTACGAAGACCGTTCTAATCGAGCTACGGCTGTCGGCGGCTCCGATGCGACGGCGTCATGGTATGGCGACCGCGTCCGGCGCGGCGGGCCACGCCGCCGGCAGATGCACCGTCTCGGGCAACAGGAACCAGACCACCAGGACGGCGCCAACGCCGGCTGCCGCCAGCGTCAGGAACGCGATTGGCAGGCCCGCGAAGACCGCGATACTGCCGGAGGCGGTCGTGCTGAGCGAGGCCCCGAGACTGCTGGCCAACCCGGTCACGCCCAGGGCGAAGTTGAAACGGCCACCGCGGTGCGTGATATCAGCGACAATCAACGGGATCAGAGTGCCGATGACGGCAGCGTCGACGGCGTCGAGAAGCTGCGCCGCTAGCATTGCCGGAATCGCGCCGCTGAACGCGAAGGCCAATGCTCGCAGCGGCACCGCCATCAACCCGAGCATCAGAATGAGCCGCCGCCCATGCAGTTGTGCGGCCGAACCTACGTGTGGCGAGAGCAGGGCCGCCAGAAGTTGCGGCCCGATCACCGCCGCGGCGGTTATCATATCGGCGCGCGCTCCGGCCTGGCGCGCGAATTCGGTAGCGGCGAGCGGCAGCAGGCTGGCATTGGCGAGTTGGAACAGGGCAACGCAGGCCAGCAGTGCTTGCAGCTGCCGATCGGCCAGCAACACCCGCAGCGGCAACGGAGGCGTGCGCCGCGCGCGCGGCGGCGGTGCCGTATGGTGGCCGGTCCGCCGATCGGCGGTGGCGATGTCGGCCGCGTGGATGCCGCCGAGCGCCAGCAGCGCCGGTATGCCGAGCGCTGCTGCCAGCAGGAACGGGGCCGTCGGCGAGATCCAGCTTCCGGCCGCGCCGAGCAGAGCCGTGCCGAGGGCTGCGCCGACAGCGGCGTAACGGACGTTGCGGCCGAAACGTTCGCCGAGCCTCTCCTGCCGCGACACGCTGAGCGTGAGAGCCGCGACCGCCAGCGACAGCCCCACCCCGCACGCGCCCTGCGCAGCCTCCGCCCCGAGCACGAGCAGAAACCCGGGCGCAAGCGAGAGCATCAGCAGCGCCGCCATGCTGCCCAGGATGGCCGGCGCCGCCATGGCCCGCTTGGCGCCAAACCGGTCGATCAGGATCCCGGAGGGCACCTGTGCGGCCACCGACCCGATGGCCCCGGCGCTGAGTATGAGGCCAATCGTCCCGGCATCCCAGCCGCTCGCGGTCAGCCTGACCGAAACGAACGGCCCGAAGCCTGCCTGCATGCCGGCCATGGCGAAGTTCAGCCAGTTCAGGCTGCGCAGCGTGCTGTCGGAAGCTTTCAAAGCGTCCTCGTGATAAAGATTCTGATCAGTCATGGACGCGGCGAGGTCACATGTGGGACGCCGATTGGAGGTGGCGCGATCATGCCGGTTCGGACCGCAGAGCGATAGTGCCCGGCGGTGGAGGTTATTCCCGGGAGTGAAACGCCCGGCTCTGAGTAGTTTCCGAGTCTGGCGCCGGTCCGCTTTCCTTCACTCAATGGATGTACTCAGCCAGATGGTTCCCATGCCTGACAGCCAAGGGGAACCGGGGATCGTGCTGCCAGGGCCAACCGTCGTGTTTTTCCCGGCTTGGCATTTCGCGCCGCGTTTTCTCAGCCAGGGCCTCGGCATACGATTTTCGGCCGCCTGCCCGGATCTACTCCGATTGCGAAAGTCATACGCCCCATGAAAGCCGACGCAGTCCGATCGAAGGTCCACGGCACCAACCTCGCACCCAAGGACGATTTGAAATCCCTTTCACTGCCAGAGGTCGAGAAGAAGCTCGACTCCTCGCCGGACGGCCTGAGTCAGGCGGAGGCGGTGAAACGGTTGACCCAGTATGGGCCGAACGAGATCGCGGAAAAAAAGACCAACGCGGTTCTGAAATTCCTCTCATATTTCTGGGGGCCCATTCCGTGGATGATCGAAGTCGCGGTCATTCTGTCGGGAATCGTCCGCCACTGGCCTGACTTTGGCATCATCCTGCTGTTGCTCGCCGCCAATGCCACGATCGGGTTTTGGGAAGAACGACAGGCCGGCAATGCTATTGACGCGTTGAAGGCCCGGCTGGCGATCAAGGCGCGGGTGAAGCGGGACGGAAAGTGGGTGACCCCGGCGGCGCGAGAACTGGTGCCCGGCGACGCCATCCGCCTGCGCCTGGGCGACATCGTGCCGGCCGACGCACGTTTGCTGGATGGCGACGAGGTCTCCGTCGATCAGTCCGCACTCACAGGCGAATCATTGCCCGCCACCCGCAAGCCGGGCGACGCGGTGTTTTCCGGGTCGATCATCCGCCGCGGCGAAACCGATGCGCTGGTCTATGCGACCGGCGGAGACACCTATTTCGGCCGAACCGCGCAACTCGTCGAAACCGCCGTCACAGTCAGCCACTTCCAAAGAGCCGTCCTGAAGATCGGCAATTATCTGATCGTGCTGGCGGTGGCGCTGGTGGCGGTGATCATCGGCGTCGCGCTGTATCGCGGCGACCAGATACTGACGACGTTGCAGTTTGCCCTGGTGCTGACCGTCGCGGCCATCCCCGTGGCAATGCCCACGGTTCTGTCGGTGACGATGGCGGTCGGCGCCCGCCTGCTGGCAAAGAAGCAGGCGATCGTCAGCAAGTTAGTTGCGATCGAGGAACTGGCCGGCGTCGACGTGCTGTGCGCCGACAAGACCGGCACGCTGACCCAGAACAAGCTGAGCCTGGGCGAACCATTTTGCCTGGACAAGACCACTGCCGATGAGCTCATCCTTGCCGGCGCACTGGCATCACGGGCCGAGAACGACGACACCATCGATCTCGCCGTGCTGGGCGGCCTCAAGGACAAGCAGGCGCTGAAGCCTTACCAGGTCACGCATTTCATGCCGTTCGATCCGGTGCATAAGCGCACCGAGGCGACCGTCAAGAGCGCCGATGGAACGACGTTCAAGGTGACCAAGGGGGCGCCTCAGGTTATCCTGGCCCTGGCGGGCAAAGACGCTTCAATCAAAACTGCGGTCGACAAGGCGGTCAACGACTTCGCCGCCCGCGGCTTTCGCGCGCTCGGTGTCGCCCGGGTGGATGGCGACGGAACATGGCGGCTTCTCGGCGTGTTGCCGTTGTTCGACCCGCCGAGAGAAGATGCCAAATCCACTGTTGCGACCGCAGCGCGGATGGGCGTCAAGATCAAGATGGTGACGGGCGATGCCCTCGCCATCGCCAGAGAGACCGCCAAAACCCTCGGGATGGGAACGAATATTCTCGATGGCGCCACTCTCGGTGACTCCGGGACTGAAGCGACCGCCGCGGTCGCCAGGTCTATCGAGGACGCTGACGGTTTCGCGCAGGTTTTTCCCGAGCACAAATTTCACATTGTCGACGTGTTGCAGAAGCACGGCCACATTGTCGGCATGACAGGTGACGGGGTGAATGACGCCCCCGCACTGAAGAAAGCCGATTGCGGCATCGCGGTCTCGGGCGCAACGGACGCCGCCCGAGCGGCCGCTTCGATCGTCCTGATGACCCCGGGGCTGTCGGTGATCATCGACGCGATCAAGGAAAGCCGGCGAATTTTCCAGCGCATGAACAGCTACGCGATCTATCGCATTGCTGAGACGTTGCGCGTTCTGTTCTTCATGACATTGTCCATACTCGTCTTCAACTTCTATCCTCTGACGGCTGTGATGATCGTCATGCTGGCGTTGCTAAACGACGGCGCCATCCTGTCGATCGCCTACGATAATGTCCACTACCGGGACGCACCGGAAGCCTGGAACATGCGCCTGGTGCTCTCCGTCGCCACGGTATTGGGGGTGTTTGGCGTGGTAGCCGCGTTCGGACTCTTCTACCTTGCCGAGCGGGTATTTCATATCGATCGGGCGCATATCCAAACTCTGATGTATTTGAAGCTCTCGGTCGCCGGGCATCTGACTATCTTCCTGACCCGGACGCGCGGTCCATTTTGGACCATCCGGCCAGCCCCGATTCTATTGATCGCTGTTCTAGGCACGCAGGCGATCGCGACGTGCGTAGCAATTTTTGGTCTTGGGCTGGTGACCCCGCTCGGATGGTATTGGGCGGCACTTGTGTGGGGATACGCCATTTGCTGGGCGCTGGTAAATGATTGCGCGAAACTGCTCACTTACAGAGTGCTCGATGCCGTTAGGGCCAAACCCCGGGCCGCACAAATAGCAGAAGCCGAAGCTCAAACCGGGGTCAAGGCGATAGCAACCCACGGCGATGAAACCAAAACACAGCCCGAACCGGAGGCGAGATCCATGCCCAAAACCGAACCCAGGTCAGCCTCTGCCCCTGAAACAAAGGCGGCCGTCGAAGCCCTTGTCAACACCACGCTAGGAGATCTTCTACTTGCGGGTTCGCTCAAACACCCGGAGGACGCGGGGCACATCATCGCCGAGGCAATCGCCGCAGCGAAGGACCCGGGTGAATCAGCACCCCATCCTCAGCCGACCGGCGACACGCCGGCGAAGCACAATGCCGGCGCCAGGACGCTGGCGAACACGACGCTCGGCGATCTTCTCCTGGATGGCATGCTCAAACAGCCTGAGAATGCCGGGCACATCATTGCAGAGGCCATTACGGCAGCCACCAGCGTTATGAAGGATACCGCCAGTGAACCGGAACCGCATCCTCGGCCGGTTGCCGAGATCGACACTGCGTCCAAAGCCGCACCAAAACCAGAGGCCAATCCCGAATCTTCGGCCGCGGCCGACCCTGGCCCCACGGGGGAACCTGCGGCTGAAACCGCAGCCGATGCCAAACCGGAACCCGGGCCGGCAAACCTGGAAACACTGGAGAACACGACGCTCGGCGCGCTTCTGCTGGCTGGTGTCCTCAAGCATCCCGAGGAGGCGGCGCATATCATTGCCAGGGCAATTACTGACGCTGAGGCACCAGCACCCGAAGGTGCCAACGTGAACCCGCGTACCCCATGAGCGCGACGGCGGCCATTAAGGACCAAAAATGAAAATACATACAGAGGATTTTCGCGTCCCGGAAGGAGAAGATGTCAACCTCGGCAAGTGGCCGACGGACGTCGGACCGTTGTACAAGTCCAAGAAGCACTATAAAGAGCGCCTGGAGGACCATATCTCGCAACTGAGCGCACTGCAGCAGCTTCACTACGCATCCGGCCGCTATGCCGTCCTGCTAATTTTTCAGGCGCTGGATGCGGCGGGAAAAGACGGCGCGATCAGGCACGTGATGTCTGGGGTCAACCCGCAGGGCTGTCAGGTTTTCAGTTTCAAGCAGCCAAGCGCCACGGAACTGCTGCACGATTTCCTCTGGCGCACCAGCCGCGATCTGCCGGAACGCGGCCGGATCGGCATTTTCAACCGTTCGTACTACGAAGAAGTATTGATCGCGCGGGTGCATCCCGATGTGCTCAGGGACGAGCGACTCCCGGACTCCCTGCTGATCGAAACGCCAATCTGGCAGGACCGGTATCGCTCGGTCGTGGATCAGGAGCGGCACCTCCATTGCAACGGCACCCGCATCATCAAGTTCTACCTCCACCTCTCGAAAGAGGAGCAGAGGAAGCGCTTTCTCGAACGCATCGACGAACCGGAGAAGAACTGGAAGTTCAGCCTTTCAGATGTCAGGGAGCGGAACTTCTGGGACCAGTACATGACCGCGTTCGAGGAGTGTCTCAGAGCAACCAGCACGCGTGACGTTCCCTGGTACGTCGTCCCTGCCGACGACAAGGACAACGCCAGGCTGATCGTGTCCCAGATCGTCGTCGATACGCTCGAGGCGCTCAACATGCACTACCCGGAAACCACCCCGGAGCGTCACCGGGAGCTGGAATCGATCCGCCAGGAGCTTGCAAAGTGAGAACCTGTCTGCGCAGCGCATGATGCGGCCCTGGATATGCGGCATTGTTGGCTCGGCTTACTGCGTCTTTACAATAGACCTGCCATTCAACTGAAATACGCCGTTAGCGCCACTGGCAAATTCGCTGATCCTGCCTTCCACGCTCAATGATATCGGCGGCACGTCAAGACCGCTCCCGCGGATCGTGAGGGCGTCGCGCGTCAGATGCAGTTCCAGCGAGTGGCCTCGATAGCGGATGCACATCTCGAAGCTTTCCATTTCCGGCGGCAATTGCGGATTAAGCAGCAAAACCCCGCCTTTTGCCTCGATCCCCGTGGAGACGCGAAGCACCTGGTCCACGCTGCCTGCCATCGCGCCGAGGTGAACCCCTTCCGCCGCGGTTCCATGCTGGATGTCGGTTACGTCGCTTTGCAGCGCCTTCGCGAAGAATGCCATCGCGCTTGGCCTGTCGGAACGTGCCAGCACCCAGGCAAAGACCACGTTGCACAAGGTGGACCCGTTAGAGGTACGCGCGGCGTAGTAGGCGACGTTCTTCGGGATCATATCGTAGCCCAGCGGATAGCCCAGACGGGCGAACAGATCGCCAAGCTCCTCCGCCGAAAACAGATAGAACAACATTACGACATCGGCCTGTTTAGCCAGCTTGTAGTGGTTGGGGCTATCGTCTTCGGACTCCAAAATAAGATCAAGGCGCTGGATATCGCCGTATTGCGTTCGGTACTTCTCCCAATCAAACTCGCGCAGCGCATCGTAGCCCTCGAATTGGCTGATGATGCCCTCGCCGTGAAACGGCAGATACATCTTCCGGCTGATGTCATCCCAGCGCTCAATCTCTTTCGGCGATATGTCAAGCCGCGTCATGAGCTCGGCGCGCCGCGTTGCGGAGAGCAGGCCGATGACGTCCTTCGCGCGGCACAGCACCCACACGGCCATGACGTTAGTATAGGCATTGTTGTTGATGCCCGGTGCCGCTGCATCCGGATAGGCGTCGTGGAACTCATCGGGACCCATGACACCGCGAATCTCGTAACGTTGCCGTTCACCGTTGAAAATCGCTATGCTGGACCAGAAGCGTGCGATTTCGAGTATCAATTCGGCGCCGCAAAACTGCAGAAACTCGATATCCCGGGTGACCTCGAAGTACTGCCACACATTGTACGCGACGGCGCTCCCCACGTGACGCTCAAGGTGAGAATTATCCGGAACCCAGCGTTGGGACCGAGGATTAAGGTTGAGCACATCGGTCTCCTCCTGTCCGTCGCTGCCACTCTGCCAGGGAAACATCGCCCCCTTGTGGCCTGCGGCGCGGGCGGCTGCGCGTGCTTCGCCGAGGCGGCGGTAGCGGTAAGTCAGAAGGTCCCGGGTGATCTCGGGAAGGCGATAGTTAAAGAACGGGAATATAAACAATTCGTCCCAGAAGATATGGCCTTGATAGGCTTCTCCCGTCCAGCCGCGCGCCGGAATGCCTGTGTCGAGCCCGATGGAGTGCAGTGAAACAGTCTGCAGGAGATGAAACATGTTTAGACGCAGCAACATCGAAATGTTCAGCTTGAATCCTGGATCGGCAGGCTGAATGCGCACGTCGAAGCGGCGCCATATATGCTCCCAGGCCAGCACATGATTCGCCTTGACAGCGTCGAAGCGCCCGGCACGAACACCGGCCTTGCGCGCCTCCAGCCCGCATTCCGAGATCGCCTGGTCGCGTGAGGTATAGAATGAGGCCAGCTTCTCCACGACTAAAATCTCGCCTTGCCCGACGTCAGCCGTCAGCTCGTGGCCGATATAGCCTGGTTCCTTGAGGACCCGGCGGTGAGCTTCGAGAAGCCTCCCGTCCAGGAATATTTGCGTTCGTGCAACCTGGGCGACCTGGATATGTGACTGGGAGGTGCGCACCAGCAGAAAGACGCTATCCTCCCCAACGGCATCGCCTGCCAGCGGCTCCAGGTGTCTGCCATTGAATTTCTGATAGAGTTTGGCGCCCGAATTGACGACGCGGCCGTCGATTGCCGAGCGAACCGTGACGGGCTCCGACCAGTTCTCGGCGGTGAGTGCCAGTTGCATCGCGCCCAGATGCATATCGGCCATCGAAACGAGACGTTGCTCCTGCAAGAGGCTGCGCCGGCCTTTCGGGTCCTCGAAGCGAATGGTTCGCAAAAGCATGCCGCGCCGCAGATCGATCTCCTGCCGGTATGACAAGATTTTCGCCGTCCGCGCGGAGAACCAGTCCTCATCGGCGATCCGGAAGTCCAACGCGAGCCAGTTGGGGAAGTTGACGAGATCCTCGTTTTCGACCACCCGGCCGGCAATGTCGGTTTTCAACCGGTTGTAGCCGCCGGCGAGATAGGTTCCGGGGTAATGAACGCCATCCGCCACCGCCCCGGGCGCCGCCCCGCGCGTTGCAAAATAGCCATTCCCCAGGGTGCATAAGGCTTCGCGGATTCCTTCGTTAGCCTGGTCAAATCCGTCGAACACCAACGACCATGCTGAAAGGGTTTCCGATGCCAGCAGAACTGGCGTCAGCATGAGGGCTGGGCCGGTTTCGTGGAGTGATTCCGCCCGCCCGGGGCGCCGCGGGCTTTAGGTTGATTTCGGCCCATCATTGCTCCAGTGCATCGGTTGCCGGGATTCGGAAGCGCACGCCGGAACGGGCATGACGAGCCAGGCGGTCATCGCATGTTGGAACCCAAACACCGGCGCGGGAAAGCCTCGGAAACTACGTAGAGACACGGCTGGCACACGGGCTGAGTATATTCCGAGCCTGATCGCTACGTGCTCCCGCGGTTTAGGTCTGCTCTGCGGGCCAGTTGCCGCCCGGCAATGCTCATAAACAGGAATACGAAACGATGAAAATCCTGATTGTCCTGACCTCGCATGACCAGTTGGGCGATACTGGCCGGAAGACGGGCTTCTGGCTGGAGGAATTCGCCGCACCGTACTATACCTTTGTCGACGCCGGTGCCGCGGTTACGGTTGCCTCCCCGATGGGAGGCCAACCGCCGCTCGACCCGCAGAGCGACACAACGGAGAGCGCAACGGAGTCCACCGTGCGCTTCAAAGCCGACTGGGTGGCACAGGCGATTCTTGCCGCGACCGTCGAATTGGTAACGGTCAAAGCCGCCGGCTTCGACGCCGTGTTCTACCCCGGCGGCCACGGCCCGCTTTGGGACCTTGCCGAAAGCGGCAGTTCCATATCGCTCATTGAGGCGTTCATCGCCGCGGGCAAGCCCGTGGCAGCGGTCTGTCATGCCCCGGCCGTGCTTCATCGTGTTCTTGTCGATGGACATTCCGTTGTAAGCGGCAAACGGGTGACCGGATTTTCCGACACCGAGGAAGAGGCCGTTCACCTGACGCATGTCGTGCCGTTTTTGGTCGAGGATGAACTGAAGCGGCTGGGCGGAATTTACGAGAAAGGAGCCGACTGGCAGAGCTTCGTTGTCGTCGATGGCCGCCTGATCACCGGACAAAACCCCGCGTCGTCGCGGGCGGCGGCGCTGGAACTGATCAAGCTCATCTCCTGAAGGCCCCTTCGTTCACGCAAGCACCTTGCTCTTGGCCTTGATCGCGCCGAGGAGCTCGTTCCAGGACGTTACGAAGCCCTTGGCGCCGTCGGATTGCAGTTGTGCCGCCAGTGCCGTCAGGTCGATCCCCGCCTTTGTGTGGGCTGACAGCACAGCAGCGGCCTTACCGCCGTCGCGTGGAAGCGCGTCCGCCAGCACGCCGTGATCGGCAAATGCGAGGAGAGTTTTTTCCGGCATAGTGTTGATCGTATCGGGGGCAGCGAGGCCGCTGATATACAGCGTATCCGACGCAGCTTTGTCTTTTGTTCCGGTGCTGGCGAATAGCAGCCGCTGCGGGCGGGCACCCTGGCTTTCCAGCCGCTGGAACCGGTCACTATCGAGACATTCGCGATACGCGCTGTAAACCTGCCCGCCGACTGCAAGACCCAGCGTGTTGCGCAGTTCCGCCGGAATCTTGTCTGACACGGCGCGGTCCCAACGGCTGACGAACAGCGATGCGACCGACCGCACGTCCGGCGGCCGATCCGCGGCGACGCGCCGCTCCAGCCCCCTCAGATAGGCATCCGCCGCTGCAACATATTGGGCGGCAGAGAACAACAATGTGACGTTGACCGGCACGCCCGCGAAGATCGCTTCCTCAATCGCTGGAAGGCATTCTTGAGTCCCGGGGATTTTGATGAACAGGTTGGGCCGGTTTGCCTGATCGTGCAGCTTGCGCGCCTGCGCCAGGCTCGCCTGCGCGTCGTAGGCGAGCAGCGGAGAGACTTCGAGCGGAACGAAACCATCCACTGAACCGGTTCTTTTGAACGCATGAGAGAACAGATCGGCGGCCCGCGTGAGATCCTGAATCGCGAGATTGAAGAAAAGCTCCTCGCCGGACGCGCCCTGAGCCAATTGCCGCCGGATTTCCTTGTCGTATGATGAACTATGCGAGATCGCGTGGTCGAAAATCGTCGGATTGGACGTCAGCCCGGTGATAGAGAATTTATCAATGTAATGCTTCAGCGTGCCGCTCTCGAGCAGATCGCGGGTTATGTTGTCGAGCCACAGGCTCTGCCCAAGCAGAGGGAGTGCTTTCGTTGCGTCAGACACGATGGGTGGTTCCTTTGTCGCCGATCGGCATTAGGACTTGGTATTCCAGGTCTGTTGTATTTCCTCCAGTGACCGGCCCTTGGTCTCCGGCACCTGTAAGAAAATCCATATCCAGCCGATGACGCAGAACAGCGCGAACAATCCGAAGGTCAGCGAACTGCCGGCGGCGTCGACCATCGAAAGGAAACACTGGCTGACCGCGAAGGCCGACAGCCAATTGAACGCGGTGCAGACGGAAACGGCTCGGCCTCGGATACGCCCCGGGAAGATCTCCGTGATCACCGTCCACGTTACGGGACCGATCGAGGCGGCGAAGGAGATGATGAAGGCGATCAGCCCGCACAGCGTAATGATGCCCGCGACGCTTGGCGCTGTCGCGGCCGCGCCCGACGCGGCCGGAACGATAAATCGGAAGACGACCCCTAGCACGGCCAGACTGATTCCCATCCCCAACAGTCCGCCGAGCAGCAATTTGCGCCGTCCCCAGCGGTCCACAAACACGAGCGCGATGACCGTGGCGGCGACGTTCACCCCGCCGATCGCCCATGTCGTCAAGGTCGCCTGCGACGACAGAGCGAAGCCGGCCGAGGCAAAAATCTGATTCGCGTAGTATATGATCGCGTTGATCCCGGTGATCTGCTGGAACACCGCAAGGCCGATCCCGATCATCAACGGACGCCGCCACTCGCGATGGAAAACCTCGCTCCAGGCTGCGCTTTCAGTCTCCTCCCGCAGGGCCTTGTCGATCATGTTCAGCGTGTCCTCCGCGTCGACCTTCGGCCGGATCTTCTGCATCTGCACCTTGGCCTGGGGGCGGCGCCCCATTTTCATCAGCCAGCGTGGCGATTCCGGCGCAGCCACCGCCACCAGCAGCAGCAACACGCCCGGGACCGCGGATGAACCAAGCATTACGCGCCACGAGCCGGTGCTCGAGAGCCAGTCGTTCACCAGATAGGCGAGGAAGATGCCGATCGTGATCGCGAACTGGTACCCGGATACGATCCGACCACGCAACGTCCGCGGCGCGAGTTCCGCGCCGTACAGCGGTGCGGCGACGGCGATGACGCCGACGGCGGCCCCGACGATCAACCGTCCGCAGACCAGAACGGCCGTGACCGGTGCGAAGGCCTGCACAGCGGCGCCCAGCGTGAACAGGACGCCGGAAAACAGAATCGCGTTCCTGCGGCCGAAACGGTCCGCCAGCTCGCCCCCTGCCAGCGCGCCGAACATGGCGCCCAGGGTGACCCAGCTTGTTACAACTTCAGCCAGAAGCGGGGTCAGCACGAACGACTTCTTGATGCCGTCCAGCGCGCCTGAGATCACGCCCTGATCGTAGCCGAACAGTGCTCCGGCGAACAGAATAACCGCCATTGCGACCACCAGCCATGGCGTCATGGACTGGCCGGTCAACGGCAGAGGTGCAGCAGGCAATTGGCTTGTGCCAACGGAAGTGACGGAGGGCACGCCGGCGGTGCCCCCGGGGGTCAAGGTGTCCATGCTGTCAGCTTCCGAGGTTTGTGGTTATTGGCGGCTTCAGACAAATAAAGTTCTCCCGCTATTGGCGCACATACCCTGCGCCAGGGCGAAGCTGTAGTATCGGAAAATACTCATGTCCGGTCGCCGAAATGGCGGTCGGGTTTTAGTACCGGGGGCATGAGTACTTTCCGAACCTGCCCGGGCAAGCAGCCGTCGCCTATAGATCGCCAGCGGCGCCGCAATATACTTTTGGGGTCAGAATGATACTCGCCTGCGGAGAATCTCTTATCGACCTATTGGTTGGCCAGCCGTCCGGCGCGGGCCTCGCGAGCGAGGCCGTACCAGGGGGTTCTCCATTCAACGTGGCGATCGGCGTTGCCCGCCTGGGGAGCAAGGCCGGATTTCTGTCGAAGGTTTCGGAAGATTTCTTCGGCCGTTACCTGGTCCGCACCCTGGTCGAGGCCGGTGTCGATGGTCGCTTCCTGGTTTCGACCTCGCGACAGACGACCCTCAGCGTGGCCGTGACCGGACCCGGTGGGGAGGCGCAATATGCGTTTTATGGTTATGACTCGGCCGACCGTTCGTTGCTTCCAAGCGAAATCCCGGTGGCGTTGCCGGATGAAGTGTCTGCTATCGCCATCGGGTCCTATACGCTCGCGATCGATCCAACCGCCTCCGCCATCGAGCATTTGATCGAACGCGAGAGCGGACGGTGCGTCGTCTCTATCGATCCGAATATTCGTCCCAATGTCATCGGGGATGCGAGGGCGTGGCGGCCGCGCTTTGAACGCCTGCTCGCCCGATGCGCAATCGTCAAGGCAAGCATCGAGGATCTGGCGTTCCTGTATGGGGCAGGGGTGGATGCCCGGACCTGGGCGAGGCACTGGCTGACCGCGGGCCCGAAGTTGGTCATCATAACGCGCGGCGGTGACGGGGCGAGCGTGTTCTTTGGAAACTCCACGTTCGACCTTCCCGTCCGCAAGGTCGATGTTATCGACACCGTCGGTGCCGGCGACAGTTTTCATGCGGCGCTGCTGGTTTCTCTTGAGGAACAGGATCTCCTGCGGCCCGCGGCCGTCGCCCACCTCTCGCCGGATGCCGTCACTCGTGCCATGAATTTCGCTATCGTTGCATCGTCGATCACCTGTTCGCGTCGGGGCGCGGATCTGCCGGCACGTGCCGATGTCGAGGCCGTCATGAGCGGGCGATGAGGCACACGGTTGGTTCCGGTCACGTTGCGGTACTGCCGGAAATGCCGGCACGAGTCTCTGATCCGATTTCACAACGTCATGCGGTTCTACAGAACGCCTTTCCAACAACCATTGAGACAACAGGGCCCGAAAAATGGACGCATCCACCACGGCGCGAGAACTTAAAAAGCGCAAGGATCCTGCCGGTGAACCGACGCTGACCGCGGAGGCGTTGCGCAAGACCAACGCCTACTGGCGGGCGGCCAACTATCTGTCCGTAGGGCAAATCTACCTATACGACAATCCGCTGCTGCGCGAGCCGCTGAAGCTGGCCCACGTCAAGCCGCTGGTTGTCGGCCACTGGGGAACCACCCCGGGCCAGAACTTCATCTATGTCCACCTCAACCGGGTCATCAAGAAGCATGATCTCGACGTCATCTACATCGCCGGGCCCGGTCACGGCGGTCCCGCCCTGGTCGGCAATGTGTATCTCGAAGGCACCTGGACCGAGGTGTATCCGAATGTCACCCGGGATGAAACCGGGCTGAAAAAGCTGTTCAAGCAATTTTCGTTTCCCGGCGGCATCTCCAGTCACGTTGCGCCGACGACGCCGGGTTCGATACACGAAGGCGGCGAATTGGGCTATTCCATCAGCCATGCCTTCGGCGCGGCATTCGACAATCCGGAGCTGATCGTTGCCTGCATCGTCGGTGACGGCGAGTCGGAAACCGGCCCGCTGGCGACAGCATGGCAGTCCAACAAGTTCCTCGATCCGATCACGGACGGGGCGGTGCTGCCGATCCTGCATCTGAACGGTTACAAGATCAGCAACCCGACGGTGCTGGCCCGCATCGAACATGAAGAGCTGGAACAGTTTTTCCGCGGCTGCGGTTGGACGCCGTACTTCGTCGAGGGTGACGACCCGGAAACGATGCATGAGCTTATGGCCACCACGCTGGAGCGGGCGATCGAGGATATCCGGCAGTTCCAGACGACCGCGCGGGCCAGCAAAAATCCGTCTCGCCCACGCTGGCCGATGATCGTCCTGCGTTCGCCCAAGGGCTGGACCGGGCCGAAGATCGTCGACGGCCTGCAGATCGAGGGAACGTTCCGGGCGCATCAAGTACCGTTGCTGGTCGATCAGGACCATCCGAAGCACGTTGCGCTGCTGGAAAGCTGGATGAAAAGCTACAAGGCCGAGGAGTTGTTCGATGAAAACGGACGGCTGATCGATGAATTGGCCGAGTTGGCGCCAACCGGCGATCGGCGGATGGGATCCAATCCCCACGCCAACGGCGGAATCCTTCTGCACGACCTGCATATGCCCGATTTCCGGGATCATGCGGTTCACGTGCCTTCGCCAGGTGCCGTCGATGGCCAGGACACTCTTGTGCTGGGCGAGTTCTTCAAGGACGTCGTCAAGCTGAACCCGGACAACTTTCGGATCTTCGGTCCGGATGAAACGCTCTCGAATCTTCTCGGCGCTGTCTTCGGGGTCACCAACCGCCAATGGGATGCGGAGAAGGTTGAGAATGATGAGTTCCTGGCACCCGCCGGGCGGGTGCTCGATTCGATGCTCAGCGAGCACCAATGCGAGGGATGGCTGGAAGGCTATCTGCTGACCGGGCGGCACGGGCTGTTCAACAGCTACGAGGCGTTCATCCGCATCGTGGATTCAATGTTCAGCCAGCACGCGAAATGGCTGAAGGTGACGCTGGAACTGCCGTGGCGCCGGAAAATCGCATCGCTGAACTATCTGCTTGCCTCGCATGTCTGGCAGCAGGATCATAACGGTTTCACCCACCAGGATCCGGGCTTCCTCGACCACGTGATCAACAAGAAGGCCGACATCGTGCGCGTCTATCTGCCGCCCGATGCCAACTGCCTGTTGTCCACGTTCGATCATTGCCTGCGCAGCCGCCATTACGTGAACGTGGTGGTCGCCGGCAAACATGCCTTGCCTCAGTGGCTGACCATGGAGGAGGCGGTCGTGCATTGCACGCAGGGCCTTGGCATCTGGCAGTGGGCAAGCAACGATCAGGATGGCGAACCGGACGTGGTGATGGCCTGTTGCGGCGATACGCCGACGCTGGAGATCCTGGCGGCCGTGTCGATCCTGCGGGAGCATCTGCCCGAACTGAAGATCCGGGTGATCAACGTCGTCGATCTGATGAAGCTGCAGTCGGCAAGCGAGCATCCGCACGGACTGAACGAGACCGACTTCGACTCCCTGTTCACCAGGGACAAGCACATCATCTTTGGCTTCCATGGCTATCCATCCCTGGTGCACCGATTGACCTATCGTCGGACCAACCGAAACCTTCACGTGCGCGGCTACAAGGAAGAGGGCACGATCACCACAGCCTTCGACATGCGGGTGCAAAACGATCTGGACCGCTTCCATCTCGTGCAGGACGTGGTGGACCGCTTGCCGCATCTGGGCAGCAAAGGTGCTTATCTGAAGCAGATGGTTCAAAACAAGCTTGTTGAGCACAACCTTTACATCGACCAGCACGGCCAGGATTTGCCCGAAATCCGGAACTGGAAGTGGGGCGCGTCGAAATGACCGTGCAAGAACTCGCTGCCACTGCCCACAGACTCGTGGGCAGCGGCAAGGGAATTCTCGCGATGGACGAGAGCAATTCCACCTGTGACAAGCGGTTTGCCGCGGTGGGCGCACCGGAGACTGAGGAGGCAAGGCGTTCGTGGCGCGAATTGATCGTCACCACGCCGCAGCTTGGCGACAGCATCAGCGGTACGATCCTCTATGACGAGACGATCCGCCAGCGGAAGAAAGACGGCACGTCGTTTGTGAACGTTCTCACCGGTGCCGGCATCATTCCCGGCATCAAGGTCGATACCGGGGCGAAAGCCCTCGCCGGCCATCCAGGCGAAACGGTAACTGAAGGCCTGGATGGATTGCGTATCCGCCTGCAGGAATACTTCCAAATGGGCGCCCGCTTCGCGAAATGGCGGGCAGTCATTTCCCCAGCCGGTGGCTTGCCAAGCCGCGGCTGCATCAAGGCCAACGCACACGCGTTGGCCCGGTATGCCGCACTGTGCCAGGAAGCCGGACTCGTTCCGATTGTCGAGCCGGAAGTTCTGATGGCCGGAGACCACACTCTGGAGCGGTGCCGGGAGGTCACGGAAGAAACGCTGCACTGCGTTTTCAACCAGCTTTACGCCCAGAGTGTCATCCTGGAGGGCATCATTCTGAAGCCCAACATGGTACTTCCGGGATTAAACTGTCCAAAGCAGCAGGCGGTGGATGAGGTTGCGGTTGCCACCGTCGCATCTCTTCTCAGGGTCGTGCCGGCTTCCGTTCCGGGAATCGCGTTCCTGTCGGGCGGCCAACGCAGCGAACTGGCCTCCGCCCGCTTAAACGCAATCAACATCATTGCCAGATCGACGTCGTCGCGGCTGCCCTGGCCGCTGGCGTTTTCGTTCGCCCGCGCGATTCAGCAGCCTGCCCTGGAGATCTGGCGGGGGCAGGAAAACCGCGTCCTGGCGGCGCAGCATGCACTCGCGCATCGGGCGCATTGCAACAAAGCCGCGCTGCAGGGCGAATACTCGGCGGCGATGGAGCGGACCTGATGCCGCGCTTGAGTTTGTATCTCGTCCGGCACGGTGAGACCGAGTGGTCGCTGTCCGGCCAGCATACCGGCCGGACAGACATCCCGTTGACCGCGCACGGGGAGGACCAGGCGCGCGAGCTCGTACCGTGGTTCCGGGATATTCATTTTGCGCGCGTCTTTACCAGCCCGCGGCAGCGCGCGCGACGGACGTGCGCGCTGGCCGGATTGGGTGCCCTCGCGGAAATCGAGCCGGATCTACAAGAGTGGGACTACGGCGAATATGAGGGCAAGCTGTCCTCTGATATTCGCAAGCAACGACCGGGCTGGAATGCCTTTCAGGACGGTTGTCCCGGCGGTGAAACGCCCGCGCAGATCGCCACCCGCGCCGATCGGCTGATCGCGTATTTATGCACGATGGAGGGAAAGGTGGCGCTATTCTCTCATGGCGAATTCGGTCTCGCCCTGGCTGCGCGATGGATCGGACTGCCCGTGATCGATGCAGAGCATTTCCTGCTCGGCACGGCTTCGCTCGATATCCTCAGCTATAACCCCGCCCATCCCGAGCTCAGGGTCATCGCGCTGTGGAACGCGTCGCCGGCAATATTGGCGGGCTGCGGCTAATACAGGAATAAAGAGGCCAAAACAATGCGAACTTTGATCGCCGGAAACTGGAAGATGCACGGGCTGATCGCGCAACTCGCGGAAATCGAATCGATTGCCGCCGCGGTTGCCGCCAGCCGGCCGCCGGCGGATATCCTGATCTGTCCGCCGGCGACGTTAATTGCGCGGGCGGCACAACTGGCCGATCGCCGCATCGCCATCGGGGGACAGGACTGTCATTCGGAAACCGCTGGTGCGTTCACCGGGGATCTCAGTGCGGAGATGCTTAGGGACTCGGGCGCCTCGGCGGTCATTCTCGGACACTCGGAGCGGCGCCAAGGCCATGGTGAGACCGACGTCATCGTTGCGGCGAAAGCGAATGCTGCCCGGCGTACCGGCCTTCTCGCGATCATCTGTATTGGCGAAACGCAATCCCAACGAGGGGACGGCCAGACATTGCAGGTTTGCCGTGACCAGATCACCGGCAGCGTTCCGGAACGAATGACCGCCGCGGAAACTGCGATCGCGCACGAGCCGCTGTGGGCGATTGGAACCGGACACACGCCGACTGCCGGTGAGATCGCCGACGTGCATGGCCATATTCGCGGGATCCTGGTGGAACGTTTTGGCTCAGAGGGGAAGGCGATGCGCATTCTCTATGGCGGGTCCGTGAAGGCGAGCAACGCGCTGCAGATCCTGGCGATCCCGGACGTGAACGGTGCGCTGATTGGCGGCGCAAGTCTGAAGTCCGCGGACTTTGACGCGATAATCAGGATATTCGCGGCGGGTTTGGCCGGCGGTCCGCTTCCATGATCCTCATGCGCGTGGGAATCGCCGCCGATCATGGCGGATTTGCACTGAAGCAGATTTTGGCCGATGCGTTGCAAAGTTCCGGATATGAGACCGTTGACTTCGGTGCACACCAATTGGACTCAGGTGACGACTACCCGGATTTCGTTATTCCCCTGGCCCGGGCTGTCGCCGAGGGACGCGTCGATCGCGGGGTGGCCCTATGCGGCAGCGGCGTCGGAGCATCCGTCGCCGCCAACAAGGTTGCCGGCGTTCGGGCAGCCCTAATTCATGATATTTTCTCCGCCCATCAGGGCGTTGAAGATGACGATATGAACATTTTTTGCCTCGGCGGCAAGGTGATCGGCTCTTCACTCGCCGTCGAACTTGTCAACGCGTTTCTGGCGGCGCGCTTCAGCGGCCTGCCGCGTCATTGCCGCAGGCTAGCGAAAGTCGCGGCGTTGGAAGATGCACGCTCCGAAGCTTGATGGACGTTTTTGTCATGACATGTTCTTCATCGCATTGCGGAAATACCACAAGGTCACGCCAAACAAGGCGGCGCCGATTGCGAGCAGGGCAACGAACTCCGGCCACACGATGCTGAAACCGGCGCCGCGATACAGGATAGCCTGAGCCAGGCTAACGAAATGGGTTGTCGGCGCGACTGTCATCACCCATTGAATGAACTGCGGCATGCTTTCCTCCGGCGTCATGCCGCCAGACAAGACTTCGAGCGGAATCAAAATAAGAATCATGATGATGCCGAACTGCTGCATCGATCGCGTGACGGTGCCCAAGAAAATACCCAGTGCCGTCGTTGCGAAGATGTTAACCGCCGCGCCGGCCAGAAACAGCGCGACCGAGCCCTCGATGGGTATGCGCAACACACCCTGCACCATGAAGATCACCGAGAAACTGCAAGCCAGCAGCACCACCAGACCCATCGACCAGATCTTGGCGGTCATGATTTCGAACGGCTCCACCGGCATCACCAGAAGATGCTCGATCGTGCCGTGTTCACGCTCCCGAATCAATGCCGCACCGGTCAGAATGATCGAGAGCATCGTGACATTGTTAATGATCTCCGTTACGGCGCCGAACCGGGACTGGGTCAGCGATGGATTGAATGCGACACGAAACGCCAGATCAACGGGCGGGACGCCAACCGGCGCGTCGTGCCGCAGAAACGGCGCAACTTCCTGGCTGACCATCGCATCGATGTAGCCACTGCCCGTAAACGCCTGGGTCATTCGTGTGGCATCGACATCGAGCTGGATCGCCGGCCGTCGTCCTGCCAGCACATCGACCTGAAGATTGGGGGGAATGTCGAGGACGAACGTATAGGTCCCCTGGTCAAGGCCAAGATCCGCCTGATTGACGGAAACCATTGCCGGGGCCTGAAACTCCGGCTGGTAGAAAGCGTCGGCGATGTGCCTGGACAGCGGCGAGCCGTCCTCATCCACGATTCCAATGGGAGCATTAAAAAGTGTTTCCGGCATGACCGTTGCCGCCACATAGATGTCCAGGGTAAACACGTAAAGTATCAGAATCAACATGATCCGGTCCCTCGCCAGACTGCGTAATTCTTTCACGCCGAGCCGGGCGATATTCGCGATGCGCATGTGTCAGGTCTCCTGTTTATTCAGTAACAGGATGCAAATCGCCATCAGCAGCACGACGCTCGCCGCGATCGGCAGCAATGAAGACCACAGCGTCGCGAAACCAAGAGCCTTGGAAAAAGTGCCCCGTGCAATGACGAGAAAATACGTGGTTGGAAGAAGCCGACCAATGACCGCGCCCAAGCCGGTCAGCGACGATACCGGATTGATCAGACCGGCATATTGTATCGCCGGCACCAGGGTGGCGATCGTCGTACCGAAAATCGCCGCGATCTGGCTTTTCATGAACGTGGACATCAGCAGCCCGATTGCCGTTGCCGAAAGGACGTAGATGAATGCAGCGGCCGCCAGAAGCAGAAGACTGCCCTTCAGCGGCACGGCGAACAGGGTCGTGGAAAGTATTGTGAGCAATATGAAATTCACCATGCCGAGCGCAACATAAGGGATCTGCTTACCGATCAGGAACTCGCAGCGGGTCACAGGCGTCACATAAAGATTGACGATCGATCCGAGCTCCTTCTCCCGCACCACGCTCAACGCCGTCAGCATGGCCGGGATCATCAGCAGCAGGATCGGGATCATCGCCGGCACCATGGCAACGACGCTGAGAATTTCCGGATTGTAGCGGAAGCGGATTTGCACGTTCGCAGGGCTGAAGAACGGCCGGGCGCCCAACCGATGCAGCGCCGTGTCAGACAGCCATTCCACATGCATTTCCTGCACATAGGACTGGATCGTCTCACCCCGCAGGGGCATCGCGCCGTCGATCCAGGCACCGACCGCAACCGGTGTCCCGCGGCCGAGATTCCGACCGAACCCCGGTGGCAACTCGATCGCCAAACTCAACTCCCCGCTTTGCATTCGCCGCTCCATATCCGCTTCATCCACGATTGGCATCTGTTCTATAAAGTAACGCGAACCCGCGAGATTGAGCGCATAGTCGCGGCTCAGCATGGAGTTGTCCTCATCGAGCACAGCGAAGCGCACATTGTTGACGTCCAGGCTGATGCCAAATCCCAGCACCAGCATCAGAATGACAGTGCCAAACAGGGCCAGCGTGCCGCGGATCGGATCGCGACGCAGTTCGAGCGTCTCGCGCAACGTATAGCTCCACATGCGCCGCATGCTGAAACCGTGCCAGGCAGGCACGCGCCGGCTCTCGGGGGCTGCGATGGGAACCGCCGCAACGGATGCATCGTTGCTCGATCCGTCCGCATCCGAGAGATAGCCGATGAAGGCTTGCTCAAGTGTTTTGGCGCCCCTGCTGGCGGTCACAGCGGCCGGTGTGTCGCAAACCAGCACGCGGCCGGCATTCATCAGGGAGATGCGGTCGCAGCGCTCGGCCTCGTTCATGAAATGGGTCGAAATGAAAATCGTAACATTGTCATTCCGCGACAGATCAGCCATCATCTGCCAGAACATATCGCGCGCAATCGGATCGACGCCGGAGGTTGGCTCATCCAAAATCAGTAGTTCCGGGTTGTGAACCATCGCCACGGCCAGCGACAGGCGCTGGCGCACGCCCAAAGGGAGGCTGTCCGGCATCGCATCGGCCACGCCTGCAAGCTGGAAGCGATCGAGCATCTCGGTCACCCGGCCGGGCAACGTGGCCGCAGGCAGGCTGAACAGTTGAGCCTGCAACGTCAGATTCTGCCGGACGCTCAGTTCCGAATACAGGGAGAATGCCTGCGACATGTAGCCGACCCGCCGGCGCATATCGACATTGGCTGCGGTGACGCGCTTGCCGAACAGGGATGCCTCGCCCTCGCTGGCCGTCAGCAGTCCGGTGAGCATCTTCATCGTGGTGGTCTTGCCGGATCCGTTCGATCCCAGAAAACCGAATATCTCGCCGCGCGCGATACTGAAGTCGACATGATCGACCGCGGTGAAATCGCCGAAGCGCATGGTGAGACCATGCGCCTCGATCACCACGTCATCAGCGGCATCAGGCGGTCGTGGCGGAATGACCACGGCCCGGTGGCCACGCCGCTCCGCCTCCGGCATCATCGCGATGAAGGCGTCCTCCAGGGCCTTGGTTCCGGTGCGGTCAAGAAATTGCTGCGTCGTGCCGGTCGACAGCACATGGCCGGCGTTCATTGCGACCAGCAGGTCGAAGCCTGCAGCCTCCTCCATGTAGGCGGTTGCAACGACGACGCTCATGCCTTTTCGCGAGGCGCGTATCCGATTGATCAGTTCCCAGAACTGCACCCGCGACAGCGGATCGACACCGGTGGTCGGCTCGTCCAGGATCAACAGGTCAGGATCATGGATAAGCGCGCAACATAGCCCCAGTTTCTGCTTCATGCCTCCGGACAGCATGCCGGCAGGGCGGTCGCGAAATGCCAGCAGACCCGTGCTGCGCAGCAGGTCTTCGATCCGCTCCTCGCGCTCGGTCTTGTCCTGGCCAAACAGTCCTGAGAAGAAACAAAGATTCTCGGTGACCGACAGGGTGGCATACAGGTTTCGCCCGAGGCCCTGCGGCATGAAGGCAATCCGTGGACAAACCGCGATGCGGTGCGCGCGTTCGGCCATGTCGCCGCCCAGCACCTCCACCCGCCCATCCTGCAGCTTGCGGGCTCCAGCAATCAGGCTGAACAGCGTAGATTTGCCGACGCCGTCCGGGCCGATCACGCCGATGATGCGTCCGGCTGGCAGGTCGAGGGTGATGCGGTCCAACGCCAGCGTCTTGCCGTATCGCAGGCTGACGTCCTGCAACCGGACAACCATGGACCCGGGATGCGCAGACATTGTCAGTTCGGGACATGCACGGCGAGGCGATCCGGCCACGCGGCCGACGGGTCCAGCCGGACATAGGCCATGCCCGGCAACCCCGTCTTCACCTCCCGGATCGATCGGGCCAGCACAGCCGGATCGATGCGCGCCCGGACGCGGAACATCAACTTCTCCCGCTCGCTGGTCGTTTCGACGGTCTTCGGCGTGAACTGCGCGACATCCGCCACATAGGAAGCGCTGGCCGGGACCACCCATTGCGGCGCGGCATCTAGCACCAGACGCACGTCGCTGCCGTAAGCCACTTTTCCGACCGCTGCGTCAGGCAGGAAGAACGTCATCTATACGTCCGTCAGGTCCACCAGGTTGAGCACCTTGCCGCCGGCCGCGACCACTTCCGACGGCTGCGCGACACGATACTGCACGCGGGCATCGCGCGGCGACTTCAGGTCGCTGTCTTCGATATCTGCCTCGATGCGGGCGATCGTGGCGCGGGCCGCATCGGCGCTGGCGCTGGCGCCGGCAACCTGCGCGCGTGCCGTAACGATCGCCGCATCGGCCGCGGCAACCTGCGCTACCGCTGCCGTCACAGCGGCGGCGCTTCCTTGCTGGCCAGCAACGTCGTCGTCGTACTCCTGAACCGATGCGGCGCCGTCGCGTGCCAGAGTTCTCGATCGCGCAAGCCGCTTGCCTGCCACGTTCAACTCCGCCCGGCGTTGCGCAACCACCGCCTGCGCCGCCGCCTGATCGCTCTGCCGTTGCGCCACCTGGCTCTGTGCGATGGTGATCCCGCTCTCGGCCTTGGCGAGTTCGGCAACGGCTTCGGTGTGCTGCGCATTCAGCACCGCGGTGTCCATGCGCGCAACAACCTGCCCGCGCCTGACGAAATCTCCTTCGTTGACGAGAACTTCGGCCAGCCGTCCGGGGGCTTTCGCCGCGACGTCGATCTCCGTCGCTTCGATGCGGCCATTGCCGCTGGCGAAGCCGGCCTCCAGTCCTTTTGGTTTCAACAGCCACCATCCCGCGAAGGCAAGTGCGGCCGCCACCAGAACAATCGCGGCGCCCGCGACCAATCGCTTCCTGCCAGCAACGGCCTTCCTGGCGGGAGCAGGACGCCGGGGCGCCGCTGCCGGCTTGAACTTCGTCGCAGTCCTCGTATCGGTATCGCTCATTCCGCCCGCCCGTTCGTTTCCAGGATGCCGGCCGCGACCGGGCCTGACGGGTCGTCATGACCACCGCCCAAGGCCGCATAGAGATTGACCTCGCTCGACAGGCGCGCGCGCCGTGTCTCCACCAGAGCCTGTTCGGCGGCAAAAAGATCGCGCTGCGAATCGAGCACTTCCAGATAGGTGGCCGCGCCGCTGCGATAGCGCTCATTGGCAAGCCGGGCGCGCTCGTTCAGGGCAGCCAGCGTCCGGCGCTGCGTCTCCACCTGCAGGCCGAGCCAGCGCCGCGCTGCAAGCGCATCGGATACATCGCGAAACGCGGTCTGCACCGTGCGTTCATAGTCGGCAACCGCAATGGCACGCTGCGCTTTCGCACCGGACAGATTGCCGAGCAGACGCCCGCCGTCGAACACCGGCGCCATGGCACCGGCACCAAGAATCCAAAATTCGCTTCCCGGCGCGAACAGATTGTCGAGTGCCGTGCTGGCGACCCCATAGTCGCCGATAAGCGAAATGCGCGGGAAGAACGCCGCGCGCGCCGCGCCGATGTTGGCCTCGGTCGACCGCAGGCGATCCTCCGCGCCGCGAATGTCGGGCCGTTGCGTAAGCAAGCCCGACGGCAACCCTGGCGGCAGATTGCGCATCACCGATTCGTCCTCGATGGCAGACAGCGCCGTCTGGTCGCTTCCGGCCGGTGCGCCCTCAAGAACTGCGAGTGCATTCCTCGTTTCTTCCCGCTGCTGCTGAAGCGCAATCTGTGCGCTTTCAGCCTGCCCGAGAAGAGTGTCCGCCTGGGTAAGGTCGATGCGCGCCGCGGAGCCGACCTCGAAACGACGGCGGGCGATGCGGGCGGACTCCCGGCGGCTGAGGATCGTTTTGTTCGCCAGGGCGATCCGCTCGTCCATTTCGCGCGCGCGGCCAGCCATGTGTTGGCAACATTGGCAATAAGGGTCAGGGCGACGGCCCGTCGAGCCTCCTGAGTGGCAAGCCAGGTTTCGAGAGCAGCATCGTTGAGGTTGCGGACGCGACCCCACAAATCGATCTCCCAGCTCACGTCCAGCAATCCGCCGAACAGGTTTCCGGTGGTGCTCGCTCCGGTGGGGGAAATGAACCCGGGCAACTCGCCGCGCAAACCGTTCGCTCCGGCGTTTAGTTGCGGGAAGAAATCGGCGCGGCGGGTGCGATACTGGCTGCGCGCCGCCTCAACCCGCCAGATCGCAATGCGCAGGTCGCGATTGTTATTGAGCGACGCTTCAATCGCCCCCTGAAGCGCAGGGGCGAGGAAGAAGCGGCGCCATTCGTTCGGCCAAACCGGATCCGCAATGCCTCGATCAGGCGACGGCCATGCATCCGGCACGGGCATCGCCGGCCGCACATGATCGGGCGCCAGCGAACACCCGGTAAGCAGAAGCACCGCGATCACGGACCCGGCCCGGGGTCGTTTCATGAGCCCGCGTCAGTCTGCTGCGATCACCAGCGAACGAAGCGCATCCGGAACCTTTTTGGGGTTGCCGTTGAACGACAGCGGGATCACGTCGAGCCCGTGCCGTTGCATGATCGCGCGTCCCTCCGCCCCGAGCAGGAACGCAATGAAGCGATCGGCCCCGGCGGGATTTGCAGCCTCGCGCAGCACTGTCGCGGTGTAATGCGCGCTGAGTGAGATTTCGGGTGGAAGCTTGATCGCGGCGATATTGTGATCTACCGTTTCGGTAGAGTAGAAGAAGCCGGCATCGAGTTCTCCCGATTGAAGCTTGCTTACCAGGTCTTCCTCGGGAAACAGTTGCTCCTGGTTTTCCGGCGCGCCGAGCACTTTACGGGAAAGATCTGGCAGCTTGTAGACTCGCTCCGCCTTGTCGAGCACATCCACGGCGGTCTGCCCCTTCGGATCGACTTTCGGGTCGGTTCGGCCAATTCTGATCCCCGGCTCCTGCAACACCTCATACCACGGCTTGGCTTTCAGATCGTCGGCGAAGCGACTGGCCGGGTTGTAGCCAATGACCAGTGGCGACTGGGCGAATGTCACGTACCAAGTGACCAAATCTCCATTGACCGGACCCATAAGGTCTTCGTTCGCCCGCGAATCGGCACTGATAAAGACATCTCCCTTGCGGAGCCGCTCCCTGATTTCATAGACAAGTTGGAACGAACCGCCGGAATATCCCCGGAACTGGCCGCGATCGGCCGTGTCGAACGCGGGCCCGATTCCGCTGTCCATCAAGTGCACCAGCGAACCGGCATAGAACACCGTTACGGCGTCCCCGATCGTTGTGTTTGCAGCCTCGGCGGCGCGGATGAACGGCAACGCTGCGCCAGCCGCCAAAATTGCACGTCTACGCATCTGCTTTTCCTTTTCCGTCAATCGACACCGGCGTATCATTCCTATAGGCTATAGTTTACGGAGCCCCGAGCATCGGCGGCAGCCTCGGAAACTACCTACACCGGCAATCCGGTGCACGCCGATCTAAGTAGTTTCCGAGGCTTTTATTGCCCCCGGGTACTCGTTACGAGAAAAGAGCATTGACCCGAAACCCATGGTGATAACGTGAACGAACTCGGGGGCTACGACATCAGCGACCTGAAAATCGGCATGCACGCCACCTTCGCCAAGACCATCACGGAGGCGGATATCGTTTTGTTCGCCGCCGTATCGGGCGACAACAACGCTTTGCACATCAACGAAGAATTCGCGGAGACCACGCAACTCAAAGGCCGCATCGCGCATGGCATGCTGTCGGCGAGCGTGATCTCCGCCGCCATCGCCGGGCGGCTGCCGGGTCCCGGCACGATCTATATGGGCCAGAACCTCCGCTTCGTGGCAGCAGTCCGCCCGGGCGATACCGTGCATGCCACAGTTACTGTGAAGGAGCTGATCCCCGAAAAGTGCCGCGCGCGACTCAGTACCGTGTGCACGGTCAAAGGAAAGGTCGTGATCGACGGCGATGCATTGGTCATGATTACCTCGCGCGAAGGCCGCAACACCTGAAGATCCCCACGTTCCCCCCGGATAATTCGGCCCTACGCCTGCCGGTTAAAACAGTGATTCTTCCAGTGCCAACACCGACCCGGCGCCCATGGTGATTTCGTCGCGAAACGCCCCCGCCTCCGGCAGCACGTGCTCGGCATAAAAGCGCGCCGTGGCGATCTTGCCGCGCAAGAAAGGCGCGTTCTCCGCACCGTCCGCCAGCAGGCGAGAAGCGATCCGCGCCGCGCGTGCCATCTGCCACCCGCCGGCAACCGTGCCGGTAAGCTTCAGGTAAGGCACCGCCCCGGCGGCGGCTTCTCGGGGGTTGTTATCGGAATGTTCCAGCATCCAGCGCGTCGCCGCCTCGAACGCCTGCACCGCGCCGGTCAACCCACACCGCACCGCCGCCAGATCGGCGTCGTTGCCCGCAGCCAGCGCCTCGATCTCGGCATTCATGTCGCGGATCAATGCGCCGGCGTTCAGACCGTTATCGCGGGCCAGCTTGCGGCCAATCAGGTCGTTTGCCTGGATGCCGGTGGTGCCTTCGTAGATCGTGGTGATCCGGGCATCGCGCAGATACTGCGCCGCACCGGTCTCCTCGACGTAGCCCACGCCGCCATGCACCTGAATGCCGGTGGAGGCGATCAGGATCGAGCTCTCGGTGGACCAGCCCTTCACCACCGGGGTGAGGAACTCGACCCGGCCCTGGTTGCGCGACCGCTCGATGGGATCCGGATGACCCTGCGCACGGTCCATGCTGGCGGTAACGCAATAGGCCAGCGCGCGCATCGCCTCGGTGCGCGCCCGCATGTCCATCAGCATCCGGCGCACGTCCGGATGGTGGATGATCGAGGCGGGCGCAGTGCCGCCGATGGGCTTCCCCTGCACCCGGTCGCGGGCGTATTCGACGGCCTTCTGGTAGGCGGCTTCCGAAACCGCCAAGCCCTCCAACCCCACGTTCAGCCGGGCGTGGTTCATCATGGTGAACATGTATTCCAGGCCGCGGTTCTGCTCGCCGACAAGGTATGCGATGGCGCCTTCATGGTCGCCGTAGGACATGACCGCGGTGGGCGAGCCATGGATGCCGAGTTTGTGTTCGATCGACGAACAGATCAGGTCGTTGCGCGGTCCGAGGCTGCCGTCGGGGTTGACCAGGAACTTCGGCGCCACGAACAGCGAGATGCCGCGCGTGCCGGCAGGCGCGTCCGGCAACCGCGCCAGCACGAGGTGAATGATGTTATCGGCGACATCGTGTTCGCCCCAGGTAATGAATATCTTCGAGCCGTACAGGCGATAGCGGTCGCCGTCCGGCTCCGCCCGGGTGCGTATGGCTGACAGATCCGATCCCGCCTGCGGCTCGGTCAGGTTCATCGTTCCGGTCCACTCGCCGGCCACCATCTTGGGCAAAAAACGTTGCTTGAGTTCGTCGGACGCATGGTGCGCGAGCGCCTGGACCGCGCCCATGGTGAGCATCTGGCACAGCGAGAAGGACAGGTTGGCGGATTTCCACATCTCGGCGACGGCGCCGGAAACCAGCGCCGGCATGCCCTGGCCGCCGATGTCCGGACTGGCAGGCATCCCATGCCATCCGGCGTCGGTGAACTGCCGGTACGCCGCCGGGAAGCCATCCGGCGTAGCGACCTGCCCATCGCTCCAGCGGCACCCCTGCTTATCGCCGGTCGGGTTCAGCGGAGCGAGCACTTCGGTGGCAAAACGGCCGGCCTCGATGAGGATTGCTTCGACGAGTTCCGGCTCGGCCTCCTCGAATCCCGCGAAAGTCGCGATCTCCGGCAGATCGGCCAGATGCGTCAGCACGAAGCGCATGTCGTCCAACGGGGCTGCATAGGTCATGCCACGCTCCCTAGGTCCCTGGCCAATTCACGCAGCCGGTACTTCTGTATCTTGCCGGTATTACTCCTGACGATCGGCAGGAACACGATGCGCTTCGGCACCTTGAAAGCCGCCATCTGCTCGCGGCAGAACTGCCGAAGCTCGGCCTCGGTCGCCGTGGCGTGCGGCCTGAGTTCAACGAAGGCGCAGGCGACCTCGCCCCATTTCTCGTCCGGCTTTGCCACGACCGCCGCACCTTCCACTGCCGGATGGCGATGCAGCACGTCCTCCACCTCGATGGAGGAGATGTTCTCGCCGCCGGAGATGATCACGTCCTTAGAACGATCCGTTATGCGGACATAGCCGTCCGACTCGATCACCGCCAGATCGCCGGTATGCAACCAGCCTCCGGCGAAGGCTTCTTCGGTGGCGGTGGGATTTTTCAAATACCCGTTCATGGTGATGTTGCCGCGGAACATGATCTCACCGATGCTTTCGCCATCCCACGCAACCGGCTCCATCGTTTCCGGGTCGAGCACGGTCATCGCTTCCTGCAATGGCCCGGCGACGCCCTGGCGCGCGTTCAGCCGGGCGCGATCCTTCAGTGGCAGGGATTGCCATGCGTCCTGCTTGGCGCAGACCGATGCGGGACCGTAGGTTTCGGTCAGGCCATAGACATGGGTCAGCTCGAAGCCGAGACGCTCGGCGCCCTCGATGGTGGAAGCGGGCGGAGCGGCGCCGGCGATGTAGCCTTTGACTGTGTGGTCGATACCGTCTCGGAGTTCCGCCGGGGCGCTGATCAGCATGTTATAGACAATCGGCGCGCCGCACATGTGGGTGACGCCGTGTTCGCGGATCGCGTCGAAGATCAGCTTGACGTCCACCCGCCGCAGACAGACGTTGGTGCCGGCATTTGCCGCCATGGTCCATGGAAAGCACCAGCCGTTGCAGTGAAACATCGGCAGGGTCCAGAGATAGACCGAGTGCGCCGGCATTCCCCAGCTAACGATCTGGGCGATGGAATTCAGGTACGCTCCACGATGGTGCGTGACGACACCTTTCGGGTTGCCCGTCGTGCCGGAGGTGTAGTTCAGGGCGATCGGGTCAAACTCGTCCTCCGGGAGCGACCAGGCGTAGTCGGGATCGCCTTCGCGCAGGAACGCTTCGTAGTCCATCGATCCAAGCAACGTGCCGCCTTCGTGCCCGGGATCGTCGATGTCGATCACGACCAGCCGGTGCTCCAGCTTGGCGAGTGCGCGTTTCACGACGCCGCTGAATTCTCGGTCGGTGATGATCACCTTGGCTTCGCCGTGGGTGAGCTGGAAGGCGACGGCCTCGGCGTCGAGGCGGATGTTCAGCGTGTCGAGCACGGCGCCGATCATTGGGACGCCAAAATGGGCTTCGTACATCGCCGGAACGTTGGGCGCCATTACGGCGACGGTATCGCCCGGACCCACTCCATGCTTTGCCAGGGCCGAGGCCAGGCGTTTGCAGCGGACATAAGTCTGCGCCCAGGTGCTGCGCCAGGCGCCATGAATGAGGGCGACCCGGTTGGGATGCACCGCCGCAACCTTCGGCAGGAAGCTCAGCGGCGACAACTGCGTATAGTTTGCAAGCCGTTTGCCGAGACCGTTTGTGAAGGGGCCGGCTTTCGTGGTGGCGGTGTCCAATAATGTTGGCATTTCGATCTCCCCGGGGGCGTTGCCCGCAGTGTCTGTGCTCCGCGCGGTGCCGCAAGGGCAGACTCGGAAACTACTCAGGGCCGGTGGCCAGGATAAATATCGAACCGTTTAACGCAGGTCGTTTTGCAAGCAGATTTCGCCACCCTTCGCCCCCGGGGTTCGCCGGCCGCGGCCGAAACGCCGCCGTGAGTAGTTTCCGAGGGTATCGGCCGGGCGGCATCCGATTACATTGTCAAGGTTCCCCATTAAACTTGGCAGCGCCGCGAGGCGTCGCCTCCTTTTTCGGAAATATCGTCAACCGCTCGGCCGCGGCATGCCCCTTGCGGCAAGGCCGCAGGCGATCCGGGCGGACGAAACCTAGGCGCAACGAACCGCACCATTCACAACTCAACAGGGGCCGGGCATTGAATGCCGATCTTGCCTATCTGATTTCACGGGTCGCGCATCCGCTGGTTGTTGCGGCGAGCATCCTCGTGGCGGGCTTCCTGGTGACGCGTCTTGCCCTTCGCGATCGTCCGATCAGGCAACTCCTCTGCCAGCTTGCCACGATCGCAGGCTTCACGGTGATGCTCCTCGTTGCCGGGGTGATACCGTTCGAGCCGACGCCCGTGATGGATCCGAACATCACCTACGTCGTCACCAGCGCATTCAAAATCGTGTGGTGGCTGGCCGCGTCGTGGCTGCTGGCCGGCATCGTCCGCACCATCCTTGTGTTCAAGCGGCGGCCCGTGGAAACGCAGTTTTTGCAAGATCTCTGCGCCGGCGTTATTTATGGCAGCGCCGTCATGGGGATCATCGCCAACGTGTTCGACATGGCGATAAGCGGTTTGCTCGCCGCGTCCGGGGTGATCGCCATCGTTCTCGGCCTGGCTCTGCAAAGCACCCTGGGCGATGTTTTCTCCGGCGTCGTCCTGAACATATCGAAACCTTACCGTCCTGGCGACTGGGTGATCCTTGACGGCGGCCTCGAGGGCAGGGTGATCGAAACCAACTGGCGGGCCACGCAGATCCTGACCGACACCAATGACGTGGCTTTCGTTCCGAACAGTACTATCGCGAAGTCCACGGTTCGCAATGCCAGCCAGCCGACTGGATCGCACGGACTGAAAGTCGTGGTCAGGCTCGATCCGGCGGTGGCGCCTTCGGGCGGCGTGGCGGTGCTGGAAACCGCGATGCTGAACTGCAACCGAATCCTGCGCGTTCCGGCAGCAACCGTCCTGGTCCGGTCGCTCGACGCCGTGGCGCTGGAATGCGAACTCGCGTTCTTCGTGCCGCTGATCGAGCAGGGTCCGGATGCGCAGAACGAGGTCTTCGATCTCGTCTACCGGCATTGTGCCTCGGCGAGTATCCGCCTGGCGCCGCCGTCCGGAAGCACATTTGCCTTGCCGCCGCGCGGTGCGCTGCCGGATCTGACCGATGCGCCGAAACGGCTGCTGCAACGCCTGCCTGTCTTTGCGTCGCTGTCGGACAATGAGCGGGTGGCGCTCGCCCCGATGGTGAAGCGACGGACATTCAAAGCAGGCGATGTTCTTGTCGAACAGGGCATCGTCGCGCCGGCGCTGTTCATCCTGACCTCCGGCGTCCTGGCGGCTTTGCAGCGGCACGGCGGCGGAGACATTGAAGTGTTGCGCCTCGCACCCGGGGATTGTTTCGGTCAGGCGAGCGTGATGACCGGGGCTGCAACGATATTCAAGGTGAAGGCATTGACGAGGGCGGTGGTTTACGAGATCGCGAAGGACGACATCGCGCCGATCCTGAAGGAAAGACCGGCCATCGCAGGGGAGCTCAGCCAGATCATGATGAAGCGAGAGGCCGCCGGCAAAGCACGGCTCGGGGCGCTTGTTCGGCGTGACGCGCGCCCGGAGGACATGCGCGCCCGAATTGCCGGTCGTATCAAGGTTCTTTTCGGCCTCTCAGGGTGATCGGCCGGGCGGCGGTGCGCGGGGCGTCCGCCTTGGGATCTCCTGTTTTAGCCCGCCGAGTTCCCTGCGATGAACACGCGCCGGCTTTGGGTGAATCAGTCCAGCTCGAAGAACCGAGCAATCTTGGCCGTCGCGTCAATCGGCGCTTGTTGGACGAAGCGGCCCCGGACGACCGTATGCTCGCCGGCCGGGTAGGCATGCGGCAGATCAGGCAGTGACCAGTACTCTACCAGCGGCTGCCTTCGATCCGGCCACGTCCGGTGCTCAATTCCGTTCCCGGCCTGCTCGACGGCACCCGGTCCGTCCAAGCCATGCAGCGCGCACCATTGCGTGGCCAGCAAATCGCCGTTGCCGGGCGCGACGGTCGTATCGGCCTGTCCCTGCCAGACCGACAAGCGCGGCCAAGGGCCGGCAAATCCTTCCGGCGCGGCGGCGCGAACACGGGCCGCCCATTCCTCGGGACTTTGCTCCCGGCCGCCGGTCCGCATCTGCATGATCGCCTGCATGCCGGATCGCGCGGCACCGACTGGCACGCCTGCGACCGAAGCGCCCGCGGCGAACAGGTCCGGGTAGGCGGCCAGCAGGGCGGCGGTCATGGCGCCCCCCGCCGACAGTCCGAGGATGAAGACCCGCCCGGGGTCGCTTTTGAAATGGCTGACCGCGGCGCGCGTCATGCTGGCGATGGAGCCAGCCTCGCCCGCGTCGCGGGCGGTGTCGGACTCGCGATACCAATCAAAACAGCGGCCGGACATGCTCATCTTGGGCTGGTCCGGCAAGATCAGCGGGAAGCCGAGCCGATCGGCGAGATCGGTCCATCCGGTGTCCCCGGCAAACACGGCGGCATCCTGGGCGCAGCCGTGCAGCAGGATGACCAGTGGCCGCCCGGCAGCCGCCTGCGGCAGATGCGCGAGCATGCGAAGCTTCCCGGGGTCGTCGCCGAAGCCGTTGAGTTCGACGAGGCGGCCGGGCTGCGTTGGCGCCCGAGCGGAACGTGGCTTCGCCTTGGCCGGTTTTGGAGCGGCCGTCCGGGCGGACGGCCCGGCGGCAGCGTTCCTGAGCGAGAGCTTATCTGAATGTTTCATGCCGCATGCGGCCTTTCAAAGTGCTCGACCCATATGCTGCACCGCAGCATGAAAACAACCACGGTGGCGATTCCAACCCGCCGCGCCCGGCCTCGGCACGCCTCCGAGCTCCGCGGAAACCGCGGGAAAGGGCTGAATTGTGCACTGCACCATTTTTTTCTTGTATCGGGGACGGCCTCCGACTATGTTCCTATTTGCAGTGCAGCAATTGTGCTGGCTGGCCCATCCCAAGGCCAGGAAGCGGTGCCGCTATCGGGCCGCTTCCCCTGACAGGAGAGAGATCGATGACAGAGAAAACCAGTGCAGCCGAGCGAGGCCGTGAGACCGCGGTCCCGGCGGCGACGCTCTACGAAACAGCGGTCAATCCGACGCTGGCCATCAATCCGACCACACCTACGCAAGGACTGAACACCATGATTAACAAAACCAAGGACTTCCTCGCCTTCGGCACGGCAAACTTCGAGGCGATCACCGCATCCGGGAAGATCTGGTTGGCCGGCGTTCAGGATCTGAACAAGCAATTCGCGGACACTGCGATTGCCTCCTACGACGAGTCGATTGCGTTTGCCAAGGCGCTCAGCGCAGTGAAAACGGCCAAGGAAGCGATTGATCTTCAGAGCACGCTCGGCGTGGCGTCGATCAGCAGGGCCGCGGCCGACGCGAAGACCTTGGCCGACACGTCGTTCAAGCTGACGGAGCAGGCCATGGCGCCGCTGAAGGCCCGCGTGGCCGTGGCCATCGGCAGCCTCAAAAAAGCGGCCTGATCAGCGGGGGGACCGAGCCGCGACGGTCCTGTAACATCGAGAACCATTGCAGAAGGTCGATTGCACTGCAATTGGTTCTCGATGCAGGCCGGAGGTATACAGTCGGCGCATCCCTCTGAGGCAGCAGAATGCGTTCCGGCAACCGGCGCGGCCTGCTTCGCCGCATGCCGAC
>CAINOE010000129.1 GCA_903851415.1 uncultured Rhodopila sp.
GTCCGCCGGATTATAGTAAGAGCAAGAAGGAAGCTCGGTTTAATAAAGCAACGAATATCCTGGAGGGGTCGCCGATGAGATCGCAACCTAAAACGGGAGCATTTCTCGCAGCTCTTGCGGTGGGCTGCGCGGCCCAACCGTCTGCTGCTACTGAACCCGGAGAGCAGGATGTTACGGGCATTCTTGAGCGTATCCGCCAGGATGTCGGGAACTACGAATACCAGGCCGCCCGGCGGCGCGGGGATGTCCAGCCGAAGGTGGCCGATCCGGCGTTGCCGCCGCCGCCCTTCGTGGTCGCCTGTCCGGCGAGCGTCGCTAATTATGATTTCGATGTCACGAAAATCGAGCTGACCCTGCAGGCAATCGCGGCGAACACCGCATCGGGCGATGTCGGCCTGAAGATCCCGATCTTCGATGCGAGCCTCGGCCCCGATGTCAGCGGCGACCTGGGAAACACCCGGACCAAGACCGTTGTCATCGACAGGTTGGTGCCCTACCGGCCCTCGGACCTGCAGAAATTCCACGACGGGGCGGACTACGAGAACCTCACCGCGAAGCATCAGGCATTTCTTCAGTCGCAAAAAACCAGGTCCGACGCAGCGGCCGCGCTCCCGGTGTTCCCGATCAGTGACACGCTGGACGAGCTGCGAAAGAGTCTCGTCGGGGCCTCGGGCAAGCTGCCCTGTTTTGATGTCGCGAAGAGTGAGGCGGTCGGCGACAGCATCAATCTCGAATTTCAGGTGGTGAAGGCCATCGACCCGACAGTCGGTTTCAGCCTTGGCATCGTGACCGCGAAAGCCGATGACAAGACTCAGGCGACGGCGGACAATAAGATCGTTGTCAGCTTCGCACCGCACGTCCACGCTGCGGCAAAGCCAGCCGCGAGGCCAGCGCCGAAGTAGCTGTCACCGGGGGGCCGATCACCTCGACCTCGTCCACCGGGCGCTTCGCTGGTTTTTCCCCGGTTCGCCGCCACGTTCACACTTTATTAACCGAACTATGGTCTTCTGGCGCCGAACCCCTCGGTCCCCGCCCGGGCGCCGAGTCCACCACCCGTTTGGCAGGTGCCCCATGCGCGTGAACGAGCCGATCACCAACGTTGAAGCCGAGGTTCCCGACGGCCAGCCGCTGGTGTCCCAAACCGATCCGCAGGGGAGCATCACCTTCGTCAACCATGTCTTCACCGAGGTCAGCGGCTACGCGGAGGAAGAGCTGATAGGCGCGCCGCACAACGTCGTACGCCATCCTCACATGCCGCAGCAGGCGTTCGCCAACCTCTGGGCCACCATCAAGGCCGGGCGCCCGTGGGACGGTCTGGTAAAAAACCGTGCCAAAAGCGGCGCGTTCTACTGGGTGCGCGCCAACGTAACCCCCGTCATCGAGAACGACCGGGTGACCGGTTATATTTCGATCCGCTCCAGGCCAACCGCCGCCGCCGTCGCCGCCGCGGAGACCAGCTATGCCGCCTTTCGCAACGGTTCGGCGCGCGGGATCACCTTGCGCGACGGCGAGATCGTGACCAAGGGGCTGCGGAGCCGGGTGCTGGATGCCTGGCGTTCCATCGCCGGGCGCCTGGCGTTTGCCGTCGCCGCCGCCTTCATCGTGATCGCCTCCGTCGGCTGGCTCGGCTTCTCCGGCATGGCCGCCTCGAACGGCGCGCTGCGGCAGGTCTACGACAACGACATGGTGTCGGTGGACCAGTTGCGCGGCATGCTCGACCGGATGCGCGACACGCGGAACAACATCGCCCAGTTGACCATCGCGCTCGGCCGCGGGGACAGGCCCGAACAGGTGCTGGCGGAGCGCGAACCGGTCATCCGCACGAAACTGCAGGAGATTGATCGTCTTTGGCAGGGATACACCGCGCAGAACCGGTTGCCGGACCAGCTTGTCCTGATTCGGGATTTCGATGCCCGCTTCGGTGCCCTGCTGCACGACAGTATCGAGCCGGCGCTGAGCCTCGCGCGGCAGGGCCAGACCGCCGATCTGGACGTGCTGTTCCAGCGGCGCTCCCCGCCCCTGTTCCAGGCGGCTTTCGATGCCGACAGCGCGCTTGTCGCTCGGCAAATCCAGGTCGGGCAGGACGCCTACAAAGGCGCCGTTGCCGATTTGCGGTCGCGCCTGACCCTGGGGATCAGCCTGGCCTGCGCGGGTCTGTTGGCGGTGCTTGGTCTCGGTTTCGGCCTGTATCGCAACGTCAGGCGGCCGGTGAAGGTGATGGAGGATCATCTGGGGGCGATCGCCAGGGGCAAGCTGGATGCCGAGATCGCCACCCCGCAGGTCATGGAATTTCGCGGGGCGGCCGCTATGCTGCGCGCCATGCGCGCGCATCTCGTCTTCGCCGATTGGCGGCGCAGCGAGTCCGAACGCAAGTCGGACGCGATCCGGCGCGAGACGGTGGAGCTCATGGCCCAACGGATCGAAACCGAAGCGGGCAGCGCGGTCGAGCGTGTCGGCGAGCGGGCGCGTTCGATGGTGGACGAAGCGGACGCCATGAACGGTTCGGCCTGCAAGGTGAACGCGGATGCGGAGCGGACGGCGGCGGCGGTGGATCAGGCGCTGAAGAACGCGCAGGTCGTTGCGGCAGCGAGCGAAGAACTGGCCGCTTCGATCCGCGTCGTGTCGTCCCAGGTTGAACATGCCAGCGCGGTGTCTCGCGAGGCCGCGGCCAGCGGAACCGCCGCGCGCGACACCATCCGGTCGCTGGCCACCGCGGCCGAACAGATCAGCACAGTGGTGCGGCTGATCGCCGATATCGCCAGCCAGACCAACCTGCTGGCTTTGAACGCGACCATCGAGGCCGCCCGCGCCGGGGAGGCCGGCAAGGGCTTTGCCGTCGTGGCCGGCGAGGTGAAGGTGCTGGCCACCCAGACCGCCCGGGCCACCTCGGAGATCACCCGGCAGATCGACTCCCTGCGCGAGGCGACCTCCGCCGCCGTCTCCCGTGTCGAGGATGTCGGCTCGTCTCTGGACGCCGTGGCGCAGGTTTCGGTTGCGGTCGCCGCCGCGATCGAGCAGCAGACCGCGGCGACGCAGGAGATCGCCCGCAACGTCGCGGAAAGCGGCGAGGCGGTGCAGCAGATCACCGAGCTGATGGCCGGGGTGTCGCGGGAAGCCAACACCAGCGGCGAACAGGCGAAGCTGTTGCGCGCGCATGCCGGCGCGGTGGCGGATGACGTCGTGGCGCTGCGCACGACCATGGTGCAGACCGTCCGCACCGCAACCACCGAAGCCGATCGGCGGATGGAGCCGCGGGTGGAGGTGGATGTTGCGTGTTCGATCAGCCTGGACGACGCGGGCGTCCCGCTCCCGGCCCGGCTTCTGGACGTTTCGCTGCAAGGTGCCGCGATCGACGCCGGCACCTTGCATGGAGCGTCGGAGGGTCAGCAGGGCGTGCTGATGCTGACGCAGGCCGGCGAAGGACGGGCGAAGTTCGAGGTCCGGGCGGTGGACGGTTCCGGGCGCCTGGGTCTTCGTTTCCTGGAGGGTGAGGTGGACCACGCATTTGAAGCCTCGGTGCGGCGGCTGTTCGACCGGCAGGCACTTGGGAAAAAGGCGGGGTAGGAGGGAATTGCGGCATCTCGGACGGGTCGAAGATTGCGGTGCCGCAGCGGCTCCACGGTGGGCGCGCCTGAGCGGTGGGTGCCGGAGGCCACAAGGCAGCGGCGCGCCCGGGCGCTCAGTGAAACTCGCACCGCTCCAGCGCTTCATGCCGCCGCGCGCCTTCCTCATCCGCCTCGTGGTGGTGAGCGCCCGGACACCAGTTGTAATGTGCCTGCCAATCGGGAGAGAACCGGCCGCTTCCGAGCAGATATCCGCAGGTCCGGATGTGTTCGGCGCGATGGACCTGCTCGACCGCCGAGCGCGCATAGTCGCGGCGGAACTCCGGATCAGCCGCGCGGACGCCGGGTGACGCAATGGCGGCGAGCGCCGCGGCGGCGATGGCCGCAAAACGAATCGAGTTCATGAGCACCTTCCCGGGTGCGGCACTGTCGTTGTTCTCGTGATGGAAAGTCAACGAGTAGAGTGGCGGAACGAAAATCGCGAATCGCGTGTATTTATGCGCAACAATTCACCCGACCCCGGGGATTGCGTCGCCGCTGAGCTGCTCGCAATGACAAGTCCGCGCCCCTTCCCCGCCGTTGAGACCCCGCCGCTGATGTGCGAGCCTTCCCGGCGCCGCCATAAAACAGGGAGAACCGCAATGCTGACCAGGCGTTGGGACAAGTCCAAACTGCCGTCGCGCCATGTGACCGTGGGTCCGGCCCGGGCGCCGCACCGGAGCTACTACTACGCCATGGGCCTGACGGAGGATGAGATCAACCAGCCGTTCGTCGGCGTCGCCACCTGCTGGAACGAGGCCGCGCCGTGCAACATCGCGCTGAACCGCCAGGCGCAATCTGCAAAGAAAGGCGTCTCGGAAAGCGGCGGCACCCCGCGCGAGTTTACTACCATCACCGTCACAGATGGCATCGCCATGGGGCACCAGGGCATGAAGTCGTCCCTGGTGTCCCGCGACCTGATCGCCGACAGTGTCGAGCTCACCGTGCGTGGTCATTGTTATGACGCATTGATCGGCCTGGCCGGCTGCGACAAGTCGCTGCCTGGCATGATGATGGCCATGCTGCGGCTTAATATTCCCAGCGTGTTCATGTACGGCGGCTCCATCCTGCCCGGAAAGTTCCAGGGCCGGGACGTCACCGTGGTCGATGTTTTCGAGGCCGTCGGCCGGCAAGCGGCCGGCGGCATGACCGATGCCGAGCTGCATGAGCTGGAATGCGCCGCCTGCCCCTCCGCCGGCGCCTGCGGCGGCCAGTTCACCGCCAACACCATGGCGATGGTGTCGGAGGCCATCGGCCTCGCGCTGCCCGGTTCCGCCGACTCCCCGGCGCCTTACGAAGAACGCGACCGTTTCGCTGTCGATTCGGGACGCGCAGTGATGAATTTGATCGAGCAGAACATCCGCCCCCGCGACATCGTTACGCTGAAATCGTTGCAAAATGCCGCCGTGATCGTCGGTGCCACCGGCGGATCGACCAATGCCGGCCTGCATTTGCCGGCCCTGGCGCATGAAGCCGGCATCCGCTTCACCATGGACGACGTGGCGGAGATCATGCGCCGCACGCCGTACATTGCTGATTTGAAGCCAAGTGGCAAATATGTGGCGCTTGACGTGCATAAGGTGGGTGGGGTGCCGGTCGTCATCAAAGCGCTGCTCGATGGCGGACTGCTGCACGGCGACTGCCTGACCGTCACCGGCAGGACGCTGGCGGAGAACCACAAGGACGTGGTGTTCCCCGCCGGCCAGGACGTGATCTACCCGGTGTCCTCGCCGATATCCCCGACCGGTGGCGTCGTCGGCCTGAAGGGCAGTCTCGCACCGGACGGCGCGATCGTGAAGGTGACCGGCCTGCGCAGTCTGCGGTTCGAGGGCACCGCTTTATGCTTCGACTCCGAAGAAGAGGCCTTTGCCGCGGTGGAAGCGCGCGCCTACAAGCCCGGAGATGTCATTGTCATCCGTTACGAGGGCCCGAAGGGCGGTCCGGGGATGCGTGAGATGCTGTCCACGACAAGCGCGATCTACGGCCAGGGCATGGGCGAACAGGTCGCGCTGATCACGGATGGCCGGTTCTCCGGTGCTACGCGCGGCTTCTGCATCGGCCATGTCGGACCCGAAGCCGCCGTCGGCGGGCCGATCGGCCTGCTGAAGGACGGAGACCGGATCGTCATCGACGCAGACAAGGGGGTGATCGACCTGATCGTCCCGGATGCCGAACTGGCGGCCCGCAAGGCGGCATGGACTCCGCGGCGGACCGATTACAACGCCGGCGCGATCTGGAAATACGCGCAGTTGGTTGGGCCGGCGCATTTGGGGGCGACGACGCATCCGGGAACCGTGGCGGAATCCCACTGTTACGCCGATATCTGACCCGAATCGGCGGACGGGTCTGTTACGTTCCGGCATGCGGGGTTACCGTCAGGCGTGGCATAGGTGCCGCGGCGTAGCATGAGGAGTCTGTTGATGAAGTGGCTTGTTGCCGGCGCGGCCGCCTTCCTGGTGACGATCGGGGCGGCCAACGCGCAACCCCCGCCGCCGCCGAACTACGCGCCGATTCCGCCGCCTCGGGTTGAAGTCGTGCCGCCACCGCCGGGTGGCCGCGTCGTCTGGGAGCCGGGCCACTGGCACTGGAACGGCTACCGCTACATCTGGATCGGCGGCCGTTACGTGCAAATCCGGCCGGCGTACCACCACTATGTCGAAGGCCGGTGGGTCTGGGCGCCTTATCAGAGGCGGTATGTCTGGAGTCCGGCCCACTGGGAATAGGGATGCAGACCCTTCAGTGGATCTCCACCGTCACCGGCACATGATCCGACGGCTGCGGTTGATCGCGCTCCTGCCTGTCGGCTTCGGCTGACACCAGCCGCTCCGCCAGCGTGGGCGACAGCAGGGCGTGGTCGATGCGCAGCCCGAGGTCGCGCTGCCAGGCTCCCGCCTGGTAGTCCCAAAAGGTGTAGACCGGCCCGTGCGGATGTATAGCCCGCACCGCGTCGGTCAGGCCCATCCACAGCAGGCGGCGGAAGCGCTGGCGGCTCTCCAACCGCACCAGCGCATCCGTCGGCGGCAGCGCGCCAGGCGCGAAATCCACATCCGCCGGGCACACATTGAAGTCCCCCGTAATCACCACCGGCCGATCGGCGTCGAGCAGCACCTGCGCACGGTCCGCGAGACGGTCCATCCAGGCCAGCTTGTAGGCAAATCCCTCATCCCCGCGGGAGTTGCCGTTCGGCAGGTAGATGCCGATCAGGGTCATGCCGGCGGTTTCGATTTCGATGTAGCGCGCCTGGGCGTCGCCCTCCGGCAGGCCCGGCAGTGCGCGATGCACGACGGTGAACGGCTCCCGCGCCAGGACGGCGACACCATTATAGGATTTCTGGCCGACCGCCTCGGTGGTGTAGCCGAGGCCGTGGAACGGCAGCGACGGAAAGGCGGCGGCCTCGCACTTGATCTCCTGCAGGAACAGGACGTCCGGCCGGTTCTGCTCCAGCCAGCGCTGCACGTGGCCTTCGCGCTGGCGGATGGAGTTGACGTTCCATGTGGCGATCTTCACCGGCGGCGGCTCCTCTTGCCGAAGCCGGCGCCTGTGCTCACTGTTCCGCCTGAACCCGCGTAGGAAAGTCGCATGCCGATTGAACTTTACACCTGGAACACGCCCAACGGGCGCAAGATCAGCGTCGCGCTGGAGGAGATGGGCCTGCCGTACAACCTGCATCCCGTCAACATCTCGAAGAACGAGCAGTTCGCGCCGGACTTCCTGAAGATCAGCCCGAACAACCGGATCCCGGCGGTCATCGATCCCGACGGCCCGGGCGGCGAGCCGATCAGCGTGTTCGAGTCCGGGGCGATTCTGATCTATCTCGGGGTGAAGACCGGGAAGTTCTATCCGTCCGACCTGCGCAAACAGGTGCCGGTGCTGGAGTGGCTGATGTGGCAGATGGGTGGATTCGGCCCGATGCCCGGCCAGGTGCATCACTTTCTGATGGTGGAGAACCCGCAGGATCAACGCTACGGGCTGGAGCGGTATTCGAAGGAGACCGCGCGGCTGTACGGCGTGCTGGACCGCCGGTTGGCCGGGCACGAATTCGTGGCTGATGAAATCTCGATCGCCGATTTCGCCATTGTTGGATGGGCCTGGCGGCACGAGCGGCACCGGATCGATCTGGCTGACTACCCGAATGTGAAGCGCTGGTATGAGGCAATGATGGCGCGGCCCGGGGTGGCGCGGGGCTTTGCGGTCGAGATCGGCTAGATTCGCGTTTGACCGCGGCGCGGCGGTTGCCTACAAGGAGGATTGCAAACGCCGTGTCCGGAGTGTTCGCGCAAGCGGATGGTCCGGGGATGTTGCCCCGGCGGAGGGGTGGCCGAGTGGCTGAAGGCGGCGGTTTGCTAAACCGTTGTAGGGGGTCAACCCCTACCGTGAGTTCGAATCTCATCCCCTCCGCCATTTAATTCCCGCAGATTTCCCGGGGTTTGGGCGGTGTGTCCGGCGAAATTGTAACCCGGATTGTACACCGCCGTGCATGGCCGTCACCTGACCCGCCGCGGCACCGCCCGGGTGTTCCAGATGCGGCTGCCCGCCGATTGCGGTTTTTGCTTGCGAACGCCCCCGATCCGAATCACGCTCGGCAGGATACCCAAGCGCTGTGCCCAGCGCGCGGCCCGGGTGTTGGCAATGGGCGCCAGCATCCAACTGGAGCGGATGCGGCGTGACATGATGACCGGCCA
>CAINOE010000130.1 GCA_903851415.1 uncultured Rhodopila sp.
AGGGTCGGGCCGGGCGCCAAGCGGCGCCCTTGCCCGGCGCGTCACCGGCCGCCCGCGGAGAGGCGATTGCAGCGGAACAGCGAAGCAGGAGGCCCCGATGGGTAGCAACCCGGAACGAACGCCGTGGAACGAGGACAGGGTCGGCACGCTGCGGCGGCTCTGGCACGAAGGGCACACGACGGCCGAGATCGGCCGCCGGCTCCGGGTCTCGAAGAATGCCATCGTCGGCAAGGCGCACCGCCTCGATCTGGAGGCCCGGCCGGACCCGATCAGACGCAGCGGGCGCACCAAACAGCGCCCTGATCCTTCATTGCCACCGGTCGCGAAAGCGCCCGGGATCAGACGGCTGGCGGCGGCGTCCGTCGCGACATGCGCGCCGGCGCGTCCGAAAGAAACGAAACCCGCCGCAGCGAGAGCCGCGGCGGTGCAGCGGCTCGCGCCGCCGAAACGACCATGGGAGCCGTGCCGGCCGCTCAGAATCGGCACCGCTTCGTGCTGCTGGCCGATCGGCGAGCCCGGCACGCGAACCTTCCGGTTCTGCGATGACCGCGCGCTCGCCGGAAAGCCGTACTGTTTGGAACACGCCAAACTCGCCTACCGGCCCAAACCTTCAAGCACGGAGCGGGAGCGGGCCGACGAATGGCAGGCGAGCAGCGTGCCGTAGCCGCGGGTCCGCACGCACCGCCGCGACCACGCTGACCCGAAGACGGGTTTACCGGCCGGCTCCAGGGCGAAGCCCTGCGCCGAATCGGGCGATGCCAGCCAACTCGTTCGGCCTGACCTTCCGGCCACCCACCCGATAGCCCGGCACCCCGGCCGGTTGTCCCGGCCCCAGTCCAACGCTCCAGCCACCTAGCCGGCGCAGGTCCTGCGCGCGGGCACTGGCGGCTGTCCGCAGCAGGAGTTTTCAATGCCCGATGCGAGCCGTTTCACGCTCAGCCTGTTCGACACCAATCCCGCCGCCGGCTTGGCTGCGGACGGTGCCGATGGAATTCTCACCGGGTCCGTCCTCGGCTCGGATGTCCCGGTGCCGGCGACCGAGGCATGGCCGGCCCCGCCGGCGACAGACCCCGACAATTGCGGCGAACAAGTCGCACCGGAGCCGGCCGACAAGCCGCGCGGCACGAACTTTCATCTGGACTCCGACCGCCCGCTGGCACGAGGCTGGCCGGCACGCGCCCGCGACAACATTGCCGCCATCCGGCTTTCAAAGGAGTTGGAGGAATCGGGGCGCACCCCGACCGTGGACGAGCAGGCGCAGTTGCTGCGCTTCGTCGGCTTCGGCGCCTCCGACCTGGCGCAGAACTGCTTCCGCCGCCCCGGCGAAGAGACGTTTCGCGCCGGCTGGGAGGAGACCGGCGCGGCGCTCGAAGCCGCCGTCACGGCGGAAGAATACGCCGCCCTGCAACGCGCCACGCAGTATGCCCACTACACGCCGGAAACGATCATCCGCGGCCTCTGGCGCGCCGCCGAACGGCTGGGCTTTGCCGGCGGCCGGGTGCTGGAACCCGGCATGGGCACCGGCCTGTTCTTCGCGCTGTTGCCCGCCACGCTACGCGATGCCTGCCAGCTCACCGGCATCGAATACGACCCGGTCACCGCCCGCATCGCCCGGCTCGTGCATCCGCAGGCGCGGGTGCGGTGCGAGGACTACACGCGCAGCACTCTGTCCGGGTCGTTCCACCTCGCTATCGGCAATCCGCCGTTCTCAGACCGCGTGGTGCGAGCCGATCCCGCCACCCGCGCCTTGCGGTTGAGGCTTCATGACTACTTCATCGCCCGCTCGGTCGCGCGGCTGCGCCCCGGCGGCATCGCGCTGTTCGTCACCAGCACCGGCACGATGGACAAGGCCGGCACAACGGCCCGCGAACATATCGCCGGCATGGCCGACCTTGTCGGCGCGGTGCGCCTGCCCGAGGGCAGCATGCAGGCCACCGCCGGCACCGGCGTCGTCATCGACCTGCTGGTGTTCCAGCGCCGTGCCGCTGGCCAGCCTGCGGCTGGTTCGGCCTGGATCGACCTGGCACCGGTTGAGCCGGCGATCGCGGACGAAGATGACGCAACCGGCGAAGCGGACGATCCCGGCGACGGCGCGAATCCCGCCGGCCCCTGCATCGAGGTCAACCGCTATTTCGCCGAGCACCCGGAGATGGTGTTGGGCGAGCACGCGATGCGGCGCGGCATCTACGGCCCAGGCCTGACCTATACCTGCCGGTCGCGCAAGGACGCGCCGCCGCTCGCAACCCTGCTGACTGCGGCGCTCGACCGGCTTCCATCCGGCATCGTCACCGCCTCCGGCGAGTCTCTCGCCGACGCCGACGCCGACAGCGACGACGATGCCGGAACGCCAGTGCAGGCGGGCACCGCGGCAGACGGCGCTACGATCAAGGAAGGCTCGTACCTGATCGGCAAGGCCGGCGACCTGATGCAGGTCATCGACGGCACGCCGCGGGCCGTCGCGGTCAAGTCTGCCGCAGGCAAAGACGGCAAGAGCAGCGACGGCATCTTTGCCCGCAACGCCAAGATCATTCGGGCGCTGCTGCCGATCCGCGATGCGGTGCGCGACGTGCTGCGCGCCCAGGCCGCCGATCAGCCTTGGGCCGCCGCACAGGTCCGGCTGCGCATCGCCTATAGCAGCTTCGTCCGCGGCTTCGGGCCGATCAACCACACCGTCGTCTCGGTGACCGCCGACGCGGACACTGGCGAGGAGCGGGAAACCCATCGCCGGCCGAACCTCGCCCCCTTCGCCGACGATCCGGATTGCTGGCTGGTCGCCAGCATCGAGGACTACGACCTCGAAACCGGCCTCGCCCGGCCGGGGCCGATCTTCCGCGAGCGGGTCATCGCCCCGCCCGCCGCGCCGCTGATCGCCACCGCCGCCGACGCCCTCGCCGTCACCCTCAACGAGACCGGCCGCGTCGATATCGACCATCTCGCCGAACTGCTCGACCGCGATCCCGAAACCGCCCTCGCCCAACTGGGCGATACGGTGTTCCGCAATCCGCACACCGGCGCCCTGGAAACCGACGATGCCTACCTCTCGGGGTCCGTCCGCACCAAGCTGGCGGTCGCCGAGGCGGCGGCGGAACGCGACCCGCAGTATGCCCGCAACGTCGCGGCGCTGCTCCGGGTGCAACCCGAGGACCTGCCGCCGTCGGACATTACCGCGCGCCTGGGCGCGCCGTGGATCCCCGCCGCCGATATCGAGGCGTTCGCCGCCGAGGCGATGGGCACCGCCACCCGGGTCCGGCACACCGTCGCGGTCGCCGGCTGGTCGGTGGACATCGCGCCGTTCGCGTCCACCGCGGCCGGCACTTCCGAATGGGGCACGGCGCGACGCAACGCCGGCCTCCTGCTGCACGACGCGCTGAACAGCGCCACGCCGCAGATCTTCGACACCATCGTCGAGGACGGCGTGGAAAAGCGCGTGCTCAACAGCGAGGCGACCGAGGCCGCCAAGGAGAAGCTGGCGAAGATCAGGGACGCCTTCACCGCCTGGATCTGGACCGATGCCGACCGCACCGACCGGCTCGCCCGCCTCTACAACGACCGCTTCAACAACCTGGTGCCGCGCCGCTTCGACGGCCGCCATCTCACCCTGCCCGGCGCCAGCGGCATCATCCGCCTCTACGACCACCAGAAGCGGGTGATCTGGCGCATCGCCGCCTCCGGATCGACCTACATCGCGCATGCCGTCGGCGCCGGGAAGTCCTATGTCATCGCCGGTGCCATCATGGAGCAGAAGCGGCTCGGCCTGATCGGCAAGGTCATGCTGGTGGTGCCCGGCCATTGCCTCGCCCAGGTCTCGCGCGAGTTCCTGCAGCTCTATCCGACCGCCCGCATCCTGGTCGCCGACGAAACCAACTTCGTCAAGGCGAAGCGCTCCCGGTTCCTCGCCCGCGCCGCGACGGCGAACTGGGACGCGGTCATCATCACCCATGCCGCCTTCCGCTTCATCCCGGTGCCGGCCGGCTTCGAGCGGGCGATGATCGCGGAGCAGAGCGCCGCGCTCGAGGCGCTCGCGCTCGGCGCCGATGACGGCGACCGGATCACCCGCAAGCGGCTCGAGGCGATGAAGGAGAAACTCGCCGAGAAGCTGGCGGCGCTGCAAACCGGCCGCGACGACATGGTGACCCTGGAGGAGATCGGCATCGACCAGATCATCGTCG
>CAINOE010000131.1 GCA_903851415.1 uncultured Rhodopila sp.
CGAAGCCGGCCGCCGCCGCTCCGGCCGCGCCGCCGGTCCAGGTGCGCCCGGCTGCCCCGCCCGCCCCGCCGGCTCCGCCGTCCGCGGCGGCCGAAGCAGCCCCGGCCGAGCAGGCTCACAGCACGCCGGTGCGGCATCGCAAGCGTGACTCCGAGAAGGCTGCCAGCGAAGACGACCAGCAGTCCGGCTCAACCCGTTCCCTCGGCTCGTTCAACTAGAGCAAGATCATGAGCGCCCTGACACTGACCGACGCCGCACCCGAAGCTGAAATCAATGTGGATGTCGAGGCAAGCGACACGTTTGTCCTGACGCCCTACATCGAGGACCTGACGCGCAGGGCGCTCATCTACCTACGCGCTGGCTACTCCGTGCATCTCAGCGGGCCGGCCGGAACCGGCAAGACGACCCTTGCGTTCCACATCGCAACGCAGCTTGCCCGCCCGGTCACGCTGCTGCACGGCGACCACCAGCTGACCAGCTCCGACCTCGTCGGCTCGGCCAGCGGCTTCCGCAAGTCGAAGCTGGTCGATAACTTCATTCACAACGTCCTCCGCACCGAGGAGCAGCAGACCACGCTGTGGACGGACAACCGCCTGACGACGGCCTGCCGTCACGGCCACACGCTGATCTATGACGAGTTCAACCGTACACCGCCGGCTGCGAACGCGCCGTTGCTCAGCGTGCTGGCCGAGGGCATCCTCAACCTGCCGCGGGTGCATGAAGGACGGGAAAACTATCTGACCGTGCATCCCAAATTCTGCGCCATCCTGACCTCGAACCCGGAGGAATATGCGGGTGTTTTCGAAACCGCCGACAGCCTGATCGACCGCGTCATCACGATTTGTGTCGGCCATTTCGATCGCACCACCGAAATCGCCATCGTCCAGGGCAAGGCCGGCCTTTCGCAAGCCGACTCCGAGGCGGTGGTCGATCTCGTCCGCGCGCTCCGGCTGCGTGAGGATCGTCAGCAGTTGACGGTGCGCGGCGCATTGGCGCTGGCGCGCGTGACCGCCGCGGCCGGCATACGGCCGACATTGGACGATGCGTTGTTCCGCTGCTGTTGCCGCGACATTCTTCATGCAACGGATGAAGAGCTCCGGCGTGCCTGCACACTTGAAGACCGCCCGAGCGAGGCCCCGGGCGAAGTCATCCCGGGGTTCCGCCGGCGCCGTGACAGAGGATCCCGGTCATGAGCAAGTTCACGCGCATCCGCACCACCATCCCGCCGCGGACCTACGGATCCGGGCGCAAGGCGGCCACGCCGGCCGCGATCCTGCTGCGCATGAGCTTTTTGGAACTGGAACGCCAACGCCGCGTGCAGGAAACCGAGTTGCTCAGCGCGCGTGCCATCAAATTACAATCTCGCATTGAGGAAATCGACCGGGAAAAGCTTGTGTTGCGCCAGGCATTGGATCAAACAACGGAGCCGCTGGTGTCGGCCGGGACGTTGCCCGTAACCCGCGCAGCGCTTCGCTCAAGTAACCAGGGCCGTCCGCGCGGCGGTTTTGCCATCAGGTATTGACTGGCATGACAACACTCATTGCCCGAAAGAAGGTTAAAATGGATCAAGGTTTCTTAAACCCGGAAAAGGCGGTGCTGACCAAGGCGGCGCCTGTTCACGCTTCTCCCATGGTGCGGCTTGCCAGCATCGTGCGTGGTCTGACCACCGATCTGTTGTGCGCGAGCGACACGCGCATCATCAAGATCGCGGTCGAAGGCTCCGCCGGCTGGTCGGTCGAAGTCGAGGTTTTCGCTCCCAATCCGGAACTGACGGTCAGCCTGCGCGGCGGATCCAAGGCTATACTGGAGCGTCACCGCTACCGGCTTCACTTCGACCTCGACCTGCAACTGCTCGCGCTCGAACCGGCCGAGGAGTAAGCCGTCATGGCCAGCAGCAGCGGCCGGCTATATATCTATGCGGTCACCGCGGCGGACGTGGTGCTGCCGGCGGATCTGAAGGGACTTGAAGGTGCACCGGTACGGCTCTGTGTCGTCGGCCGCCTCGCAGCTATAGTTTCCGACACGGACCTTGACGTCGTGCGGCCCGAGCGGCGCTATCTGTCCGCCCACCAGGGCGTGCTGTCCCGTGTCATCGCTGATACCGACCTGCTGCCGATGGCCTTCGGCATGATCAGCGACAATGAAGAAAGCGTTCGGTTGCTGATCGCTGAGCATGTCGCTGTCCTGTCCCGCCAGCTCGCCCGCATCATTGGCCGTGTAGAAATGACCGTGCGGCTGCGCTGGCAGGAGGAAGACACCTTCCGGGTGTTCGTCGACCGCTTTCCCGAATTGCGCAAGCGCCGCGACGCCTGTTTCGGCGGCAAGCGCGAACCGGCCCAAATGGAACTTCTGGAACTCGGCCGCACCTTCGAAAAGCTGATGAAGCGCGAGCGGGAGGACAAGACCAGCCTGGCTCTGGCCATGCTCGGTCAGGTCGCCGTCGAGGTCAAGACGGTCGAACCGTCCAGCGAGCGGCTGATGTTCGACCTCAACTGCCTGGTCGAGCGCGACCAGGAAAACCGGTTTGACGCTATTATAGAAGAACTCGCCGGCAAGCTCGGCGACGAGTTCGTCATGGAGGTCCGCGGCCCATGGCCGCCCTATAATTTCGTCAGCGTCTCGCTCTGAACTCATCAGGAGAAGCATGATGATCGGCAGCCTCCTGTTCTCCCCCGTCTCCGGCCTGACCTTCGTTATGCGGGAAATCGCGCATGCCGTGGATGAGGCGCGAGAGGCGGACCGCAAGTCCATCATGGCCGATCTTCAGGAGCTTCACCGGCAGATCGAGCGCGGCACAATAACGGAGCAGGAGTTCGAGACACGAGAGGCGGTGCTGCTCGACCGGCTTGAGGTGCTATCCGGCAAGAGTGCCGACAACGGCACGGGCGGCACGGTGTGAAAACGTCCATCGGCGGTGGAGCGGCTGCGTCCAACGCCACGCTTTGCGACCTTCTGGACCGGCTGATCGACACCGGTGTGGTGGCGCGCGGCTCGATCGTTATTTCAGTGGCCGGGATCGAGCTCATTTATATTGAAGTCAGCCTGCTGGTCGCATCGGTCGAGACGGCTTTCGGCGAACGGCGCACCCTGACCCGGCCGGATGCGGTGGCGGCATGAACCAGATCGCATCCCCGGCCTCGCAAATCTTCACGCCGGCGGAAAACCTGGCCATTACTTTGGCGCGCCGGCTCGACGGTTCGGCGCGGCATGTGGATATCGGGCGCGATACCGGCAATGGACTTGCCAAGCTGGTCCTCGCCTTGCTGAACGTGATCCATGAACTGCTCGAGCGGCAGGCCATGCGGCGGATCGACGGCGGATCGCTGTCTCAGGCGCAGGCCGAAGCCCTGGGGGAGGCGCTGATGCGCCAGGCCCTCACCATCCTGGAACTCTGCGACCAGCTCGGCATCACAGAGGAAGATCTTGCCATTGACCTCGGCCCCCTCGGGCGCCTGGGTGGAGAGTGAACGTGAGCATCAACAACAACGGCAACTTCCAGCATTCCGTCCCCAGCACGACGCTCGGCGATCTGCTGGAGCGCATCCTCGACAAGGGTGTGGTGATCTCAGGCGACATCAAGATCAAGCTGGTCGAGGTCGAACTGCTGACCATCCAGATCCGCCTCGTCATCTGCTCGGTCGATCGCGCCAAGGAGATCGGCATCGACTGGTGGCGCTCCGACAGCCACTTTTCCAATCTGGAGGGCACCGGACCGGCCGCCCGCATCCGCGAACTGGAGGAACGGCTGGCGCGGTTGGAAGGCACGGCAAAGATCGAAACACCGGCTTTGGCGGAGGTGAACCATGGCTGAGCGGGACAACGCAAACGGCGGCCTCGGCCTGGAAGGACTGCTGCGCAACATCGGCGACATGCTGCACCAGGCCGCGAACATGTCGGCGGAAGGCCGCCGCGACGGGCAGCGTCCCGAGGGGCAGCGTCCGATGTTCGAATCGCGCATGCGCGTGCGCAGCGTCGATGGCGAGGATATCGGCGCCGATTTCTTCGGCCTGCGCGATCTGATCGCGTCCGCCACGGCCTCCGCCAAAGGCAATGAGTCGGATGACGAAACGCCCCGTCCGCCCGAGCGGCGCGAGCCGGCGGTCGAGTTGTTCGCCACCTCGGACGCGATCAGCGCCATCGTCGAACTGCCGGGTGCCGAAGCCGCAAGCCTGACCGTGCGGGTCGAGCACGACATGCTGACGGTCGCCGCCAGCGGATGCGGCATCGACTACGCAACCGAGGCGCTGCTGCCGGCCCCGGTCGATGATGCGGCGCGCGAGCAAAGCTTCCGCAATGGCGTCCTCGAACTGAGATGGCCGCGCGTCAAAGCGCCAAAATAAGGATACAGGTGGCGTGTCCCGCCGGCTGCTCATCGTCCCGATCGTCCACACATCAGCCGAGCTTGGGTCGCAGGGACCGCAGAACCGGGCGGAGTTCGTCGCCCGGCACGGCGATCTGCGCTGGGCGGAGCGCGAGGCGAAGATCGAGCATTACTGGCTGAACGTTCGCGACGCCGTTCTTGCCCTGCCCATCGGCTTTGACCAGGTGAAAGTGTACCAGGACAGCCTGCCCGACGGGCCGGGCACCGATCGTCTCGTCGAAGACATGGCCGAACACGGCAACAGCCCGAATCACCGCGTGCTCCAGCTTCTGAAAAGCCGCGGGGCGTCCATCATCGGCACGGAATCGCTGTCGCTGCTGCTGGAGGAATACCAGGCCGTCAAGGAGGGCCGCGCCAGCCCCGATCTGCTGCGCCGCTCGCTGGAGGCGCGTGACCGCTATATCGCCAGCCGCATTGGCGAAACCCTGGCCGAGGGCGAAATCGGCATTCTCTTCATCGGCGCCGCGCACGATGTGGCCCGCTTCTGCGATCCATCGATCAAGGTTGCGGTGCTGGCCTCCGGCGCCCGAAACACCCGGGAAAATCCATGAACGACGCCCCCGCCCCCGACACCAGCCTGATCGCCGTCGAAGCGCGCACCGAGGACATCGGCCGCGGCATCCTCCGTGTCGATCCGGAGGCCATGCAGGCGATGGATCTGCGCAGCGGCGACACGGTTGAAATCGCGGGCGAGCGCACGGCGCTGGCCCGGCTGCTGCCGAACTTCCCGCCCGATCGCGGCAAGCGCGAGGCGCATATGGACGGGATCACCCGCGCCAACGCCGGCATCAGCCTCGGCCGCCCGGTCACCTTGCGCCCGCTGCCGTGCAAGCCGGCGGAGTCGGTGATTCTGCGGCTGGAAGCCGGCCGCAAGCTGGCGCCGAGCGACACCGAATACCTCGCCCGCCGGGTGGACGGCATCCCGCTGCGCGTCGGCGATCGCCTCGGCGTCGTCCTGTTCGGCGGGCGCACCGAGGAACTGGTGGTCGAGCGCGTCGAACCGGCGGGTGCCGTCATCATCCAGCCGAGCACCCTGCTGCAGGTCAAGACGCCGCAGCCGGAACCGGCCGCGCGCGGGGCGGCACCCGGGCCGCGCCAGGGCAAGGCCAATCTCGGCAGCTACGAAGACGTCGGCGGCCTCGAAAAAGAGGTCAGGCGCCTGCGCGAGATGGTGGAACTGCCGCTCGCCCGCCCGGAGCTGTTCGCCCGCCTGGGCATCGCACCGCCGCGCGGCGTGTTGCTGTACGGGCCGCCCGGCTGCGGCAAGACATTGCTCGCCCGCGCCGTGGCCAGCGAGACCCGCGCCAGTTTCCATTACATCAACGGCCCGGAGATCATTCACAAGCACTACGGCGCCAGCGAAGCCAAGCTGCGGGAAATCTTCGAGACTGCGCGCAAATCCTCGCCGGCGATCATCTTCATCGATGAGATCGACGCCATCGCGCCGCGCCGCGACCAGGTCATCGGCGATGTCGAGAAGCGCGTCGTCGCCACGTTGCTGACCCTGATGGACGGGCTGGCCGATCGCGGCGATCTGGTGGTGATCGCGGCGACGAATTTGCCGAACGCGCTGGACCCGGCGCTGCGCCGGCCCGGGCGGTTCGACCGCGAGGTGGTGCTGGGCGTGCCGAACCGCGACGGGCGGCGCAAGATCCTCGCCATCCACACCCGCGGGATGCCGCTGAAAGAAGAAGTCGATCTTGAGCGCATCGCGGACATGACGCACGGCTTCACCGGCGCCGATTTGCAGTCGCTGTGCCGGGAGGCGGCGATGTCGGTGCTGCGCCGGCACGAGGGGGCGCTGAGCGACGGGACCTTGTCGCCGTCCGGGCTGAATGTGGAGATGCACGACTTCGAAGACACGGTGCCGCAGATCACGCCCACCGCGTTGCGCGAGACGACGGTCGAGGTGCCGCATGTCCACTGGGACGATGTCGGCGGCGTAACGGATGTCAAGCGCCGCCTGCAGGAAAGCGTGGTCTGGCCGCTGCGCTACGCCTCGACCTATGCCCGTTATGATTTGCAGCCGCCCAAGGGGCTGATCCTGCACGGGCCGCCCGGCACCGGCAAGACGTTGCTGGCGCGTGCGCTGGCGACCGAGGCGCAGGTCAATTTCGTCTCCATCCGCGGCCCGGAACTGCTGTCGAAATATGTCGGCGACTCCGAGCGCGGCGTGCGGGAGATTTTTGCAAAAGTCAGGCAGGCATCTCCATGCATTTTGTTTCTTGACGAACTCGACAGCCTGGTGCCGGAACGCGGACGCTCGCAGGGCAACGACGTAACCGATCGCGTGGTGGCGCAGTTCCTGGTGGAAATCGACGGGGTGCGGCCATTGAACGACGTCTGGCTGGTGGGCGCGACGAACCGGCTGGACCTGATCGATCCGGCGCTGCTGCGCCCGGGACGCTTCGAGCTCAAGCTGGCGGTCGATCTGCCGGACGATTCCGGCCGCCTGGAGATCCTGCGGGTCCACACCGCGCGCAAGCCGCTGGGGACGGATGTCGATCTCAGCCGGCTTGCCGCCGACACCGCCGGGTTCTCCGGCGCCGATCTGGCGATGCTGGCATCGAGCGCGACGCTGTGGGCGGTGCGCCGGGCCGTGCAGGCGCAGGAGACGGGCGCTGTCGAACCTGTCGCCATCACGGCCGCCGACTTCGCCGGCGCATTGGCGGAGATCAAGGCGCAGCGGCCGGCTGCCGCGGTGCAGCGGGTGGCGCATGATCCATGGGGTTCGCCGGCGTGACCGGCGGCTACCACCTGTTCGCGTTGGTCCCGGCCGAGACGAAGGTGCCGGACCCTTTGCCGAACGGGTTGGAGCAGGGCGCTGTCACCCTGTTGCCCGTAGGCATCGTCGCCGCCGTTGCCCAGGCAGTGCCGCCGGCGTTCCTGGCGAGGTTGCAGGATGGCAACACCGATCCCGCCGCTCAGCAATGGCTGACCAATCGGCTGTTGGAGCATGAGCAGGTGGTGGAGGCGTTCGTCGCCGCCGGACCGGTCTTCCCGCTTGGCTTCGGGGTGCTGGTGGGCGATCCGGCGGCGCTGCGCGAAGCCGTTGTGCCGCATCTCGAGACGCTGTCAGGCTTTTTCGATGGCGCCGCGGGGCGGCAGGAATGGTGCCTGAAGTTCTATCTGCATGAGGAAGCCCCGCGCCGCGGCGAGATGGCGCAGGCTGCGCGCAGCGGCCTCGATTACCTTGCCGCGCGCCGCGCCCTGCCGGAGCGGCTGGCCGCGCGCGAGGCGGCCGGACGGGTCTTCGTTGAATCGGCGCTGGCGGGTCTGGGGCGGCACTGCGAGGGGATGTTGGGGCGCGAGGCCGGAACCGCGCCCGGCAAAGGGCTGCGGCTGCTGGCGAACGTGGCGCTGCTGGTGCGGAGTTCCGATCGCGCGCCGCTGGAGGAGGCGGTCGGTGCATTGATCGCGCCGGCGGCGAACGAGGGACTGGAATTGACCCTGACGGGTCCGTGGCCGCTGTACAGCTTCCGGCCGCTGATTTCGCTGGGGGCGGCTCCGCAGGCGCGGTAGCGGCGCGGGGCGCAACGGCTTTGGCCTCTCCGTGATGGCCGGGACACGCCCGGCCATGACGGAGAGGCAGATTTGGGCGGCCCTGGCCGCGACAGCCACGAAACTTGACGTACGCCGCAGCTATGATCTCCTTCCCCACCCAGGCGCCGCAGAACGCGCCGGAACAAGGAGAATCGCCATGGAACTCGGATATTTCGCGATGCCGTCGCACCCGCCGGAGCGCGGATACAAGGCGGGCGTGGACTGGGACCTGCAAACCATGCGCTGGCTTGATGAACTGGGTTTCTCCGAAGCCTGGATCGGCGAGCACCATACCGCACCCTGGGAACCCCATCCGGCGCCGGACCTGCTGGTGGCGCAGGCGCTGCTGCAAACGAAACGGTTGCGCATCGGCCCCGGCGGCTTCCTGCTGCCGTACCATCACCCGGCGGAACTGGCGAACCGCGTCGCGATCCTCGACCACATGTCCGAAGGGCGGCTGATGTTCGGCGTCGCCGCGTCCGGCCTGCCGAGCGACTGGGCGATGTTCAACGTGGACGGGATGTCCGGCGTCAACCGTGAAATGACCCGGGAGGCGCTGGACATCATCCTGCGCATGTGGGGCGACGAGCCGACATTCGACCACCAGGGGAAATACTGGCACGTCACGAAGCCGGAGACGATGTTCGAATTCCTCAGGCCGCATCTCAAGCCGTTGCAGAAGCCGCATCCGCCCATCGGCGTCGCCGGCCTGTCGAAGAATTCCGACACGCTGAAAATGGCCGGCGAGCACGGATTCCTGCCGCTCAGCCTGAACCTCAACCCGGCCTATGTCGGGACGCACTGGGACGCGGTCGAGGAAGGGGCGCGGCGCACCGGCCGCACCCCGCGCCGCCGCGACTGGCGCATGGTGCGGGAGGTCTTCGTCGCCAACACCGACGACGAAGCCTATCGCCTGTCGGTGGGCGGCGCGATGGGCCGGATGATGCGCGAATACTTCCTGCCGTTGCTGGGGCAGTTCGGCTTCCTCGACTACCTCAAGCACGACCCGTCGGTGGCGGATTCGGACGTGACGCCGGCCTATTGCGCGCAGCACAACTGGCTGATCGGCTCGCCGGCGACGGTGGCGGAGAAGCTGGAACGGGTCTACCGCGATGTCGGCGGCTTCGGCAGCCTGCTGGTGTTCGGCTTCGATTATTCGGAGCAGCCGGAAGCCTGGCACAACTCGCTGCGCCTGCTGGCGCAGGAGGTGGCGCCGCGGATCCGTCATCTGACGCCGGAATAACGATTGGTCCGCGCTGAGAACGGCCGTTCCGTAAACCGTCATGGCCCTCCCCCGACAGGCCGGGGGAGGGCCATGACGGCAGGCCGCCCTGGACGAAGCGGTCCGCGTGGCGCTACTTCCCCGGCATGAGCAAACGGTCGCAGCAGATCGATGCCCTGTTTCGTCAGGGCCAGCAGCTTCATACGGCCGGCCGGTTGGGAGAGGCCGAACAGCTCTACCGCCAGGTTCTGGCCGCGGCGCCGCGCCACGCCGAGGCGTTGCATGCCCTCGGCGCGCTGGCGATCCAGGCCGGCCGTCCGGATGCCGCGGACACTCTGCTCAGCCAGGCCCTTGCCCTGAAGCCGGCCGCGGTTTTCCAATTGACGCGCGCGGCGGCGCTGCTCGCGCTGAAGCGGCCGGAGGAGGCGGCGCAGGCCTGCCGCACCGTATTGCGGGCGCAACGGAACCATCCGGAGGCGCTGCAGGTGCTCGGCCATGCGCTGTGCGACAGCGGCCAGCCGGAGGCCGCGGTCGACACCTATCGTGAAGCCCTCCGCCTGAAGCCATGCCTGCCGGACATTCGCAGCGACCTCGGCACGGCCTTGCGCCATGCCAACCGGCTGGCGGAGGCCGAGCAGGAATTGCGTCTGGCGCCCGCCAACCCGGTGGCCCTGGTCAACCTGTCCAGCGTGCAAAAGGAACGCGGAGCGTTCGCCGGCGCGGAGGCGACGCTGCGCCGGGCGCTGGCCATGGCGCCTGACGATCCGGTGCTGCTCTATAACTGGTCGCTGCTGATGCTGCTGCTGGGACGCCCGGGCGAGGCCCGTGCCGGCTGGGAGAACCGCTTCCGCGCCGGTGCCGTTCCGCCCCGCCCGTTCACGCAGCCGCAATGGCAGGGCGATCCCCTGCAAGGCCGCAGGCTGCTGGTGCACGCGGAGCAAGGGCTTGGCGACATCATCCAGTTCTGCCGCTACCTCCCCGCCATCGGCGGCAGCCTTGTGTTCGAGACGCCGCCGCGGCTGATGCGCCTGCTCTCCGGCAACCCGGCGATGCCGCCAATGGTCGCCGCGGGGGAGACGCTGCCGCAGTTCGACGTCGTCGCGCCGCTGCTCAGCCTGCCCGGGCGGATGCAGGCGCCCCCGGCACAGCCACCTTATCTGTTCGCCGAAGCCGATCGGCTTGCGGCCCTGGCGAAGCGCATCGGCCTCGCGGGTTTCCGCATCGGCATCGCCTGGCAGGGCTTTTCCGGGCGGCAGGAGGACAAAGGGCGCTCGGTACCCCTTTGCTTTTATCGCGTCCTGGCGCAGCAGCCCGGTGTGCGTCTGATCAGCCTGCAGAAGGGCGAGGGCGAGGCGCAGCTCACCGGCGCCGGTTTCCCGATCGAGACATTGGACGGTCTCGACGACGGTCCCGACGCCTTCATCGATACCGCCGCGGCGATGATGAGCCTGGACCTGATCGTCACCTCCGACACCTCGATCGCCCACCTGGCCGGCGCCCTGGGCCGTCCGGTCTGGGTGGCGCTGCGCCGCGTGCCGGATTGGCGCTGGATGCTCGACCGGGCGGACAGCCCCTGGTATCCGTCGATGCGCCTGTTCCGCCAGCAGGACGATGGCGCATGGGGGCCGGTCTTCGATGCCATGGCGCGGGAACTGCCGCGATGAACAGCCCGCTGATTCCCGTATCCCGGGGCGAGCTGCTCGATAAGATCGCCATTCTGGAGATCAAGGCCGAACGGTTGCGCGCGCGCGAAGCCGTTGCCAACGTGGAGCGTGAGCTTGCGCTGCTGCGCGAGGCGGCGGGAACGCTTCCGCCTGAGGCGGCGCCGCTTCGCTCCGCCCTGCTGGCGGTGAACATGCGGCTCTGGCGGATCGAGGACGAGATCCGCGCAAAGGAGGCCGCCGGCGACTTCGGTCCCGGCTTCATTGCCCTGGCCCGCGCAGTCTACCGCGAAAACGACGAGCGCGGCCGCATCAAGCAGGCCCTGAACCGGCTTTTGCGGTCGGAGCTGGTGGAGGAAAAACAGTATTCGGCGTATTGATGCGGGCATGACCGAAGCCGAATCCATTGCGGGCAACCTCCGCCGCGTGCGCGACCGCATCGCCGCCGCCGCGCGCGCCGCGTGTCGGCTGCCGGAAGAGATCACCCTGGTCGCCGTCTCCAAGACCAAGCCGGCCGAGGCCGTGGCTGCGGCGCTTGCCGCCGGCCAGACGGTGTTCGGCGAGAACCGCGTGCAGGAGGCCGCCGCCAAATTCCCCGCCCTGCGGGCGACACACCCTCTGTCGTTGCATATCATCGGCGGCCTGCAGACCAACAAGGCGCGCGACGCGGTGCGCATCGCCGACGTGATCGAGACGCTAGACCGTCTGAAACTGGCCGATGCGCTGGAGGCGGCGATCGCCCGGGAAGGCAGGACGCCGGCGCTGCTGATCGAGGTCAACACCGGGCTGGAGCCGCAGAAATCAGGTGTGGCCAGGGATCAGGCGGACGGGTTCATCGAAGACTGCCAGAGTCGTTTCGGCACCGCTCTGACCGGGCTGATGTGCGTGCCGCCGCAGGGCGAAGACCCGCGTCCGCACTTCACCTGGCTGGCCGGGTGCGCGGCCCGTCACAACCTGGGCACGCTGTCGATGGGCATGTCGGCGGATTTTGAAATCGCCATTGCCTGCGGTGCTACCTGGGTGCGCGTCGGCAGCGCGATCTTCGGCGGCCGCTAGCCGTTACCGGCCGATCGGCGCGACGTCCGCCGGCATCATCAGGCTGTTTCTTGGGGAGACCGAACAGCCGGAGGCCGCGCCCGGTTGCAAATAGAGTTGCCAGTCAAAATCAGCCGTCTTGCGGTGTTGTCAGATGGCGCACGATGATCGCCGCCAGTGCCTCGCAGCCAGCCTGGTCGCCGGCATCGAAGCGCGCCAAACGCGGGCTGTCCAGGTCCTGGACACCCAGCAGGCTGTCGCCGTGGACCAGGGGCACGACCAGTTCGGACCGGGAATCGGCGTCGCAGGCGATGTGGCCGGGGAATGTGTGCACATCCGCCACGAGCACCGATTGCCGGCGCCCGGCAGCCGTGCCGCAGACGCCTCGGCCGAGGGGAATGCGCACGCAGGCGGGCTTGACCTGGAAGGGACCCGGGGACCAAACCGCCTTCGCGCAGAAGATAGAACCCTGCCCAGTTCAACGCGGGCAATGCGTGGTAGATTGCCGCTGCCGCGTTCGCAAGGTTGGCGGTGCAGTCGGTTTCATGCGCCAAAAGCGCGTCAAGCTCCGCCGCGAGGCTGACATAAATGTCTGGCCGCTGGTCACAGCTGCTTAAGACGCCGCGGACGCAATCCCCGGCTGCCTTCGGTACCGGCATGTCGACGGCATCGTCGGGCCGATTATGCATGATCTACCCATAGAGTTGACGGGCGATCGTCTAGACCATACTTGTGGCCGGAGAAACCACTTCGGGACGAAGCTGGTATCCCGGGGTGCTTCATTGCGGGACCGGCCGGGCCGCGTTTTGCCGCGGCCCGGATCTTAGTGCGTCGCGCGAGCCGGCTCGTTCGTGCGTGCGCGGGCCTGTGCAGGTTCCGCCGTGATTCGCAGGGTCGAGGCGGCATCGCGAAGGATCGTCCGCATTTCGCGCAGGAAAGCCATGCCCGTGGCGGTGCGCTGCACCAGCACGCTGCGGCGATCCAGCGGATCGGTTTTGCGGCGAACCAGATCGAACTCGGAAAGCCGATCAAGCGCCCGTGTGATGGCCGGCTTCGACACGCCCAGTTTCGCTGCCAAACCGCGCACGGTCTGCGCCTCGGTTTCGAGGTAGCACGTCAGGAACACGCCGAGCTGCCGCGCGGACAGATCGGGGCCATCGCGGCGCACCAGTTCCACGATCGCGGTTCGAAGGATGCCGGCAAGCCCGTCGCTGACTTCGTTTGTGATCATTCTCCTGTACCTTTCATATAAATTTGCGGCATCGCTCGGACGGAGGCGAAAGCCACCAGTCGATAGTTGTCATGCAACCGAGTTCGTGTCTCGTAACGAAGCGGTGTACCAACCGTATTTGTTCCGGTGATTAAATTGTATGTTCGTAATTATGCTCTACAAGCATACTATGTCGCGGCGTATTGAACATGTTGTTTTGTATCTTCTTGCCGCAGCCTGTTGCAGTCTGCCGGCACGCAAACCTGTGAGGAACCTCCCGATCCAATGGCGTCCAGCCAATCAAACCGGTAGCCGTTGTCCCACGCAACCGCGCTTTCGGGCAATTCGCCGCGAGCACTGCCGTCAAGCGCCCGAAACAGTCAGTCATACGATGGTCGCAAACCATTTTGGCGCCTCGCAGCACGTTTGGCGATCGATTTCACGCGCAAGTACCCGTCCCGGCCGGCAGCGTGGCGAAACAGCCATCGCCCTGACGATGTCTCCCGGCGCCGCGGCGCGGCCGCGGCAGCACTCCGTTCGAAACCGGCCGGTTGGGATCGCCGATCGTTATTGTTCCAGTTTCGGTTGTCTCAGATGGGCGGAATTTTATGAATTAAAACCGCCGCTAAGACCCTTCCGGCATCCGGGCGGCAGCGCATCCGCGAACGAGAATTGCCGATTCCCCTCATCCCGCCCGGCAGCACCATCGGCGTCCGCCGCGTCCGCCGCGCCATCCGACCCGCCCGTTTCGCTCAAAACCACGATTGTTACTGCGCGGTTAGCCGAAATCATGCCGGCACGAGTCCGCCGCCGCGGGAGATCCCGCCACGGCTTTTGCGAGACCGCCGCCCCGGCCCGCCGCGCAGGCCCGCCCTCAGGCCAGCGATCGGCCGCGCCCGATCGCTGCGGTCCCGAAGCGCCCGCGCAACGCGTCGATCGCGGCCTGCGCCGCCGCCCGCCGGGGAGTCGAAGCATCAGCCAGGTCGCCGAGATCCGCCAACGCGCCGGCAACAAGCGGATTGGCGCCGATGCCGATAAGCCTGAACGCCACGCCGGTGGCCTCCTTCGCCAGCAGCGATCGCGCCAGATCGAACATCCGGTCGGGCAGCACCGTCGGGCTGGAGAGCCGGGCGGCGCGCGTGCGCAGCGCGAAACGAGACGTCTTCAACTTCAGCACAACGCCGCCGGCCGCCAGTTCATGCCCGCGCAACCGAACCGCGAGCTTCTCGCAGAGCCGCCATAAATGCCGTTCCAGGTCGCGCGGGTCGGACAGATCGCAATCGAACGTCGTTTCGGCACTCACCGACTTCGCCTCGCGCGCCGGATCGACCCGCCGCGTGTCCAATCCCAGCGACCGCCGCACCAGGCCCGGCCCGTCATCGCCGAGCCGGCGCAGGGCGTCGCGCTCCGCCAGCCCCTGCAACTGGCCGAGCCGGGTGATGCCCATGCCCTCCAGTTTCCTCGCCATCGCGGCGCCGACTCCGGGCAGCAGGCGCACCGGCTCGGGCGCCAGCAGCGAAGCTGACTCCTCGGCATCGATGACGGTGAAGCCGCGCGGCTTGCCCCGCCCGGCGGCGATCTTCGCCATCAGGCGGTTGGCGGCGAGGCCGATGGAGACGGTAATGCCGGCCTGCTGCTCGACCGAGGCGGCGAACCGGGCGAGCACGGCGGCCGGGGAGGCGCCGTGCAGCGCCTCGGTGCCCGCGAGGTCCAGCACCGCCTCGTCGATCGACAGCGGCTGCACAAGCGGTGTCAGGGCCTCCATCAGCCCGCGCACCTGGCGGGAGGCGGCGGCATATTTGGCGAAATCGGGCTTGATGACCACGGCGTCCGGGCAGGCCTGCAAGGCCTTGAACATCGGCATCGCGCTCTTTACCCCCGACATGCGGGCGATGTAGCAGGCCGCGGTAACAACTCCGCGGGTCCCGCCGCCGACGATCACCGGCCGCGCGGCAAGCTCCGGACGATCGCGCTTTTCGACGCTGGCGTAGAAGGCGTCACAGTCGACATGGGCGATGGTCAGGCGCGACAGGGACCGGTGGTGGACCAGGCGGCCCTCACCGCAGCCGGGGCAACGGGGCCCGGGAAACGCGTCCGCGACCAGACAGCAGTCACGGCAGAGGGACGGCATGTCACGCCGCCGGCCAAAGCCAGGCCGCGCCCCTCACCCCCGACGAATCCCCATGCCGGTTCCGCAGGATCGGCGTTGCGATGACATCGCTGAACGAGTGCGACGGGATGAGCCGCGGCAGCTCCGTATAGAGATGCGCCATGTTCGAGATCCCGCCGCCCAGGACGATCGCGTCCGGATCCAGCACGTTGATGACCACGGCCAATCCCCGCGCCAGCCGATCGGCGTGGCGTTCAAGGGCGTCGATGGCGAGCTGATCGCCGGCTTCGGCACGGGCCGGAAGTCCGCTGGCATCGAGCGCGCCGGGCCCGTCGCAGTCGCGGGCGAGCGACGGGCCGGCGAGATAGGTTTCCAGGCAGCCGTGCTGGCCGCACCAGCACAGATTGCCTGGCACCTCCGGCCCGCGCGGCCAGGGCAGGGGGGTGTGGCCCCATTCGCCGGCGATGCGGTGCGGACCGCGATGCACCTGTCCGTGGAACACGATCCCCCCGCCGCAACCGGTACCGAGGATCACGCCGAACACCAGGCCGTATCCTGCCCCGGCGCCGTCGGTCGCCTCGCTGAGCGCGAAGCAGTTGGCATCGTTGTCCACCCGCACCTCGCGGCCCAGCAGCGCGCTGATGTCGTGGTCGAAGCGGTGGCCATTCAAGGCGATCGAGTTGGCATTCTTCACGAGCCCGGTCGCCGGGCTGATCACGCCGGGTATGCAGATTCCGACGGTGGCGCTGACGCCAAGCCTTGATTCGGCATCGCGCACCAGGCCGGCGATGCCCTCCAGCGTATCCGGATACCCGCGCGGGGTCGGGATCCGGTGCCGCAAGGCGACGGTTCCGTCCGGGGCCATGACGATGATCTCGATCTTGGTGCCGCCCAGATCGATTCCGATGCGATGCCGGCTCATGTTGCCATCATGCCGATCAAGCAGCTTTGGCTCAAGCCCGTCTTGCCCAAACCCGCCGTCATCAGCATGCTGGCAGCATGAGCGAGACCCTGCTGGACGTCAAAGGCATGAACTGCCCGTTGCCCGTTCTCCGGGCTAACCGGGCGTTGCGCGGCATGGCGCCAGGGGAACGTTTGCGTGTGCTGGCAACCGATCGAGCCGCCATAAGCGATTTTCAGGCATTCTGTCGCGAAACCGGTCACGCGCTGCTGGCGTGGAGCGAAGAAGCTGGCATACTTAGTTTTGTGATCCGCCGCAGGGCGGATGAGGCAGAACAAAAGGGGGGCTGACGTGGCAACCGCGTTGATTACGCATCCGGCGTGTCTGGAGCATGATACCGGCCCTTATCATCCGGAAACCTCGGAGCGTCTGCGCGCTGTCCTTGCGGCGCTGGAAGCGCCGGAATTCTCCGACCTGATCCGCGAATCCGCGCCGATGGCGACGATCGAGCAGCTCAGCCGGGTGCATCCGCGCGACTATGTCGAAGCGATCCTGGCGATCCATCCCGAACTGGGGGAGCCGGTGCAGATCGACGGCGACACGGTCATGAGCGCGGGCAGCGCCGAGGCCGCGGCCCGCGCCGCGGGAGGCGCCTGCATGGCGGTGGATGCGGTAATGGAGGGCTGGGCGCGCGCCGCTTTCGCCGCGGTGCGTCCGCCCGGACATCACGCCGAACCGAACAAGCCGATGGGGTTCTGCCTGTTCAACAACGCCGCCGTCGCGGCAATGCATGCGCGCGTGCAGTGGAATGTGCCGCGCGTCGCCGTCGTCGATTTCGACGTGCATCACGGCAACGGCACCCAGGCGATGTTCGCCGCCGATGCCACTCTGTTCTACGGATCGTCGCACCAGCACCCGTGCTATCCCGGCACCGGCGAGGCGTGGGAGCGCGGGGTCGCCGAAAACATCGTCAACGTGCCGCTGCGGGCCCGCGATGGCGGCCCGGCCTTCCGTGCTGCCTGGGCCGAGACGATCATCCCGGCGCTGGACCGGTTCGAACCCGGGCTGCTGATCATCTCGGCCGGCTTCGACGCGCATATCGCCGATCCCCTGGCGCAGTTGCGGGTCGAGACGGTGGATTACGCCTGGCTGACCGACCAGCTCGTCGGAGTCGCCGATCGGCATTGCGGCGGGCGGGTGGTTTCGGTTTTGGAAGGGGGCTATGACCTCAACGCGCTGGCGGCCGCGACCACGGTCCATGTCCGCAGCCTGATGCGCGCTTAGGAAAGGCTCGTTATGCCGGATGCCCCGCCCGACGATGTCGGCCAGCTTTCGTTCGAGGATGCATTGGCGGAGCTGGACCAGATTGTGCGCGGCCTGGAAGGCGGGACCTTGAAACTGGATGCCGCGGTGCAGGCGTTCGAGCGCGGCGTCAAACTGCGGCGGCATTGCGAGGCGAAGCTGGCCGAGGTCGAAGCGCGCGTGGAAGCCTTGGTGCAGCGGTCCGACGGTTCGCTCGCGACCCGGCCGCTGGAGTAGCCACGGGGGCCGGCGCGATGAGGCAGCGGGCGGATCAGATGCTCGTCCAGCGCGGCCTGGCGGAAAGCCGCACCCGCGCGCAGGCGCTGATCCTGGCCGGCAAGGTGTTTTCCGGTGAGCGGCGGGTCGCCAAGTCAGGCGATATGCTGGCGGAGGCGACGCCGCTGGAGGTGCGCGGACAGGACCATCCCTGGGTGTCGCGCGGCGGGTTGAAGCTCGCGCATGGACTGGCGCATTTTGGCTTCTCTCCCGCCGGAAGGGTGTGCCTGGACGTTGGCGCTTCGACGGGCGGCTTCACGGACGTGCTGCTGGCGAACGGCGCGGCGAGGGTGCATGCGGTCGATGTCGGGCACGGGCAGCTTGCCTGGAAGTTGCGCTGCGACGACAGGGTCGTCGTGCACGAGAAAACCAACGCACGCTATCTGGATCGTCTGCAAATCCCCGATCCGATTGAGTTCGTGGTCTGCGACGCGAGCTTTATCGGCCTGTCCACCGTGCTGCCGGCCGCGCTCGGTCTGTGCGTCTCCGGTTCCCGGGCGATCGCCTTGATCAAGCCGCAATTCGAAGCCGGCGCCGCGGCGGTGGGCAGCAAGGGCGTCGTGCGCGATCCCGCCGTGCACCGGGAGGTCTGCCAGCGGATCGCCGCGTGGTGGGGCGGTCTGCCGGGCTGGTCGGTGCTGGGAATCGAGGAGAGCCCGATTACCGGTCCGGAAGGCAACCGCGAGTTCCTGCTCGGCGCGAGCCTCGACAAGACGATCTGACCAGCCGCGCAGGCAGGTTCAATGCAGACCACATACGGTCGTCTGCGACTGCTCCCGTATTGCGACCTGCGCCACCTAAACTGACTTCTTCAAAACGGGAGACGCCTTGAACCGGACGGTTTTACCGGCCTTTACTTTGATCGATTCGCCGGTCCGCGGGTTCAGCGCCTTTCGCGCCTTGGTCTTGCGAACCGTGAAGGTGCCGAAACTTGGAAGCGTGAACTTCCCGGCCCGCTTCATCTCCTTCACGATGGCATCGATCAGCTCATTGGTGGCGCGGTTCGCCGCGGCGCCGGTCACTTCAGTCGATTGCTGAATGACGCGGGAGATAAACGCCTTTGACATCCAAGTTCCTTGTGAATCCGAGACCAAAAAATGCATTGATCCCCCTAGCAGACGAGGTTGTGCTCCGACTCGGCATGATTCGTCAACAATTTTACGATTACAGAAATGAATAAAGCGCCGAGACCTCAAGCACATTTGAACAGGCCGGGAGTTCTCGCTGCCGCGCGCTGAAACGGACCCGGGGTCTCGGATTATGCGGGAGCCGCAAACGCATTATCGGACCCGGGGCTGCGGAACGCCTTGGGTGCGGGGGACCGTGCGCTCAGTGCCTGTTAACGACACCCGGGCGACGCCCAAAAATGATCGAATCCGTTGGCCCCCCGTTCACGTCATGGCCCGGACAAGCCGGCCCATGACGGTTTTGGGACCTTGCCCGCGAAGCGGCAATTCCCGGGCGTTGCGTTATCGTGCACACGGCTTGCAGCGACTCGCCAGTGTCGGCGCGGTTGCAGCGCCAATGGGGTCCGCAGACGCCGGCGGAACACTCAGCCGAGCTTATGCGCCCGTCCCCGGCAACCTGTCGCTGTCGGCGGAGCGCGCTCGCGCCCGAGAGCCGATCGGCGGAAAGCCGCTACCGGAGGGGCGGCCGGGGGGCGGCAGGATCGTGCCGGTCAAGCGCGGCGCAGTCCGGACGCGACACTTCGGCAAGCAGGCACCAGACCCGATCCGGCTGCATCGGTGCGTCCGGGTCGTTCAGAAGCCTGTCAAGTTCATCCAATTTGCGGCTGTATTCGTCGCCCGTCATAGTCCCCCCACGACAATCGCCCGCAGCCGACGCGCCGCAGGATCGAGCCCGTGCAAAGATATGAGGTGCCAGCCAGCCCGACGGGCGGATTTTCCGATCAAACCGACGACATCACCGCGGGCGCAAGCGCTGCCATGCCGGCTGCCGGGTGTCCGGGGTTGCGGAACCGCAACTCGCCCCCCGGCGCGGCGTCGGGTTCGCCCAGGCCAAACAATTCCAGCCGCGAGATAAATGTCACCGCCACCACGGGACGCGCCTCCGGATTGGTCATGAACTGTCGGGCCTCGCCCTCCAGCTCCAGCCGTTCGCGCAGCCCGCGCCATTCGAGCCGATCGGTGTCCTCGACAAACATCGACAGGATGCCCGGCCGCTCGCCGGTCAGGCGAACCGGCGCAATCGCCGCGAGGCGGCGGCGGATCGCGATCGCAACCTCATTTTCCTGCCCGGCCCGCGCCGCCATCACGAAGACGCCGCCGCCGGCCGTGGTAACGGACAAGTGCGCCTCCGGCCCGAATTCGCGCCGCAAAGACGACATCAGGCCCATATCCGCGGCCTGCGCGCCGGCCAGCAGCAGCGGATCGAGCCGCAAGACGATCGCCTCGTCATGATCCTGGCGCGACTTCGTCTCCAGCATCGCGCGGATGCGCTGGTGCAGGTTGGCGAGCGTTTCGCTGCCCGGATCCGTTTCGTGCAGGCCGCCCCGCAATCCGCCGGGCAGGGTCATCTTCAGCAAGTACCGGCCGGGATGCGCCTCGAGCCAGGTTTGCAGGTCCGGATCGATCCGGTCCGCCAGCCTGAACCACGCGCCGCGGTGCACGCCGCGGCCTTCCTCGGCGGTGACCACATCGCAGGCCACCTCGGCTTCGATCTCGTCGCGGCTCAGCAACAGGTCGTGCGGGGTTTCGTCCTCCAGGCCGGTGAAGCTGACGGCGAACCCGCGCGAGCGCTGCAGCATCGCCGAGCGGATCAGGTGGAACACGGGAATAAGCGTGCCGGGTCCGCTCAGGCCGCTGCGAAGCTGCTCGACCAGGCGATCCCGCCCCCGGGCAGTCAGATCCGCCGCTATCGACGCTATTTCGCAGGCGATGCCGCCCAGCAGCGACTCGGTGACGGATGGCTGGGCACCGGGCTGACGCCGCAGCTTCTCCAGGCTCAGTTCAAGCACATGGCGTTGGCGAATGGCCTGGCTGGCGCGCGGACCCGCTGCCGCCAGATCGCGAATCTCGGCAAGCCGTTCGCGCCAACGTTTGGCCCCGACAAGGCTGACGAAGGGATCGAGAACCGGCGCGTGGGGAGGTGTCAGCGGCATTGTCATTCGATTTCATCACGAGAACGAGACTTCACATTGAGACGTTAAAATTCCCGACCGTCAAGCTCGGTTATTGCGACAAATCGCTGACGCTTCGGCGAGCGCCTCTTCCCGCCAACGGGGGCCGCTGCCACCACGTCATGGCCCGGCTCGAGCCCTACCGGATGCACACATCGCGGGAATGAATTTGCTTGCCTTCCGCGCGCCGCCTCGATTCTCTGCCCGCACGGCGACCCCACGAGCGGAAGGTGATTCGATGACCACGGGACTCGGCGACTTCGGCGACCGGCGGCTAC
>CAINOE010000132.1 GCA_903851415.1 uncultured Rhodopila sp.
CAAACCGGCAGCGGCGGCGCGCTTGAGCAGGATCTGGCGCACCCCGTCCGCACTCAGCCGGGCGCTCTCGACCGCGCCGCCGCGGTTGACTTTGCGGAAAAGCGGGCCGGCGGTGACCTCGGCGAGTTCGAGCCAGTCCCTCAGCGCGGTGACCGGGCAGGTTTCTTCGGCCCGGCCGCGCGGAATGGCGATTTCGGCGCCTTCGCCTTGCTTGTCCGTCTTGGAGCGCTCGATCACCAGCTTCAGCCCCTCCTCGGTCCAGGTGACGTGCTCGACGTCCAGTCCGATGAGTTCGGAGCGACGCAACGCGCCGGCAAAGCCGAGCAGGAACAGCGCACGGTCGCGGGCCCCAGCGATGCCCGTGCCGCAGGCTCGGCACAGCTTGCGAACCTCAGTCGTGGTCAGCGCCGCAGCCCGCCGTGCCGGGGTGCCGTGCTTGCGGCCGATGCCGCGCAGCGTCTCCCGGATCGCGGGATGTTTGGTGTCGAGCGGATGCCCGGCGACGCCGCAGGCCCGTGCGATCGCGGCGACCCGGCGGCGCAAGGTCGGCATCGCATAGCCCTCCCCCGCCGCGGCGAGATAGGCGCCGACCGTTTCCGGTGTCGCCGGCATGGCGGTGAATCCGTGCTTGGCGCACCATGCCTCGAAGTTGGCGACATCGGTTGCGTAGGCCCGCAGGGTTGCCTCGGCATCAGCCCCGTCCTGGTAGGCTTTGGATTTCGCCAACGCCATGGCTTTGCGTGCCGTCGGCGGCCTGGCGCCGTCCAGCCGTGCGATCTGCCGCTTGCGGGCCTCAGTTACGGAATCGACCATGGAGGATCCTATAGCACGGCTTAAGACGCGGTAACCTCCTTTCCCGTGTCTTATTCCATCGTAGACGGGCGGCATCACCCTACCTCTGCTCGGCTTTGCCGGTGCAATGTGCCGCTCCGGAAAGGGGGGCGCGATTGCCATCCCCATCGGGCGCGGATGCCACATGCGCTGAAGGAGGAGACGGCCATGCAGATCAGCGACGCCAGCGTCTCGAGTTGTCCGCGGAGCGTGTAGAGCCGCGAAGGAAGTCGGCAGTCTATGCGGTTCGGTTGGGCAAAGGGGGGGGCGTTTTGCCGCCGGCCGGCCCTGTTGCCCCATAGCCACAGGTCGCGTGTGATTCTTGCCAGATCGACAGTGTTACTTTCTCCAGGCTGAACGTGCCCTGTAGCCTTGGCTGCCATGATACCCGTCTGAACGGGAGCACCAAGGATGTCCGACTGGCTGACCTGCACCGGCTTGCCAAGCGTTTCGGCATTGTCGCCGCCGTATGCCGAAGAGGCGCCAACCACCGCACCGGATGCCGATAATGATCCCGACGAGCTGGTGCAGGCGCGAATCCCCGATGATGCCCGAGGCCATGTGCCCGACCCCGCTCAACACCCGAACGACCATCTGCCGGGCGGTCGCCCATCCGACAATCGTGACGCCTTGCGCGCAGCGGTCGACGCGCTTCGGGAACAACTCGAGCGGGAACGTGGCCGGGCGGATCGTCTTGAGCGGGCCAGGGACGCTGAGTTGGAAGCGACAGCGAAGGCGGAGGCCGAACGCGAGTATGAGCGCGGTCGCGTTGATCAGGCGGATCGGGCGCAAACACAACTCGGAGCGCTCCTGGACGCGGCTGCGCTGGCGAGACGTGACGCCGAAGCGGCGCTTGCCACAGCCAGATCAGATCTGCTGGCATGCGAGCGCGTGATCGCGCAGCTTAGGCGCGGTGATGAGGCCCGCCGGGCTTGCGGCCTGCCGGCGCGGCTCTGGCAGGCACTGTGGGGCAGATAAGTCCCGGCCGCTTCAACGCAACCGGCAGGACCGGACGCTTCTGGCGCTGCCGGCCTCACGGAAATCATCTGATTTCCGTCATCCGAGCGGGGTGGACAGCAGACATATTCGTCCGGTCAGTCACCGGCGGCTTCGCGCCCACTTCCGCCGTTCAGACAAGAGGCTCCGTTTCTTAGAAGCGGCCGTTCCCGGGCAAGGCGTGCCGGGCGCCACCCATGCTTCCGGTTGGGTCGAGGCTGGCGATCAACAGCCAGTAGTAATCCTCGAACCGAGCATCGTCGAGACTGGGATTTTGACGAGCAAAGCTGATGACCTTACGATAATACCCGACGGCCTGCTGCTTGTTGCCTCGGGCGTGGCAGACCATGCCAAGGCAGTCGTATCCGTCCTGCTCCCGACCCCCCTTCCATCGCGGGGACGCCGGTGGCACTCACTCACCGTCAGCGAGGGAGAGGCGCCATGACTGTCGAGTTCCACATGATCTGGCGAGACCAGGTCGGGGCAGTATCGGCAATCCGACAACAGCACGGCGAAGAGGCCGCCTTCGATTACATCGTCGCCGAGAAACTGATGAATTTCGCGGAGGCCGCGGAAGAACGCCCTGCATTCGCGCGGGAGCTGCCCCGTTTCGTCGCGGCGATTCGTGAGGCTTTTCCCCTCGACATGATGCAGTCCGGGCTACAGCGTGTTGCCCGTTATCTTGAAGAGGATAAGGCCGACGCTGCCGACATTCTACGAGAGAAACAGGGCAACCCGCCTAGCGAAGTCGATGGCGGCGACGGGAACGACGACACCGACGACGATTTTGAAGATGCGGAAATGCTCGCGAGGCGAATACAGTCCCTTTCGGCGAGGCAAAGGCGCTTCGAGTTTCTTCGTGACCTGCTCATCTCTGAGCGGCTCGGCACCGCTTGAAGCTGCGTATCGCGGCGTCGGCCTTGTCTCTAACCTATCCCATGCTGCTCCTGAACAGCCAGAGAAGGGGCGCCGCCGTCCCCGAGGTGTCCGCTGCCTCCGCTTGGCCGGAGCCGTGCGCATGCTGGACTGCGTAATTCCTGCGGGGCGTCTCGTTGCTGGCCTGGTGAGGGCCTTCGCTATTGTCGCGTCCCTCGCGAGGGGGTTCCTCGCGTCAGCGCTGGCGTCCGTCGAACAGCAATCGATTTGGTCTGCCCGGTCTAGCCACACCTCGGGAGGCAAGACCGCATCTCCGCTTATCTCGCCGGGCGGTCGAAATCCGACGTTTTGCTTCCGGCCGCAACGCGCCCATCCTCGCCTTACTCGCAGCTGAAATGACGGCCAGAAAGCAGACACATAAATCGAAAGTCGCCGCCGTCGGTGACACGTATCGTCAACGAAGTGCGTGGCACTGACCATTCGGGCCGCGTCATCAATAACGTCTCCTGCTTTCGTAACGGCCGGTTGATTACATACCTTCACGCGGTCCGTTACGAAGACGCCATTTTTTGCGGCATTACCCTACCCAATGCTCAATCCGGCCCTGCCAATATAGCACGTCCTTCCCATCGATTTCCCAGGCAACTTCGCCGGCAAAGGGAAGCCAGATTTTATTCCCGTGGTGACGATAGTTGGAGAACCGCCCTCGCCATGGCGTGGGCAGGAATGGCACGGTGACCGAGCGCGGTCTGTCGGGTGCGAAAACGCTCGCTATCCGCCCGTCGCTGTCGAGGCTGAGCACGACTTCCGAGGCGGTTTTTCCCGCGCCCGCGCTCACCGCGAACGTATTCGGACCGTCATCGCGCCAGCGCAACGTGGCGTTCAGGAGAATCGCGGCGGGCGCCCACGGAAGTTCCGCGAGGTAGCGCATCAGTTCGCCGCGCATGAGTGCGGGTGTGTGCTCGGCTCGGGCGATCGGAACGACGCCGAGCGCCATGATATCCAGCCGTCCCTCGCCATGTTCTAATGCATCACGCGCCGAGATCATGCCGAACGGACCAGTTGTCGCCCGCCAGTCGAACTCGCAAGCCCGCGTCGAGATCGTTTGGGTAGCGGTGAAGGCCATCCACGACTCGGTGTCGAGGGTCCGCTTCATTCGCCCCGTCTGTTCCAGCCGGACGCCGCCTCGGTTGTCGCCGGGCTTCACACCGAGACGCATGGCGAGGTCATAGACCGCGGCAGGCAGTCGTGCCCTGCGTTGATCATCGGTTTCATCCATGGGGCATTCTTTCTTTGGGTTCGACCGGTGGTTCCCGCCGGACACCGGTCGGTTCGGTTGCGAGCGGCAGGATGATGAGGCGTGTCGCGAGACGCCAACGCACCCGGCCGGCGCCGATGGCTCGCCGAGGTGCGCCGCCGCGCGGATATGACCGATTACGCGTTCCACCACGGCGCCGGGAAGACATACCTCGCGAGAGTGAGAATGATCCCGCCTGCATACAGCCCACCGAAGATCGCTTTGGTGTTTTTCGCCAACCATTCCGGCAGATAGATATCGAAATTGGCACGCCGATCGTCCGTGTAGCGGGCTGCGATCGGGGTGAGCGGACAATGCAGGTCGTTGAGGACCAACACGATGACCTCGACCAGGACGATGCCGATTGACAGCGTCGCGTAGAGCAATTTTCCATTCCATGCGAAGACCCAGACTGCGGCAATGCAGGCGACGAAAAATCCCCAGACGATCGTATGCGCGACCTTGATCGCGGTCAGCTTGAATGCTGGCAAAGTAAGTGCGCCGAGCAGCGTGCGGAACATGCGAGGCCCTCATCTTCCCCGGGGACGTCGGACCGCATGCCGCGCGCAAGACCATGGGCCTCGACGTCCGGCGAAGATCTTCTCAGGACGAGGGCGACCGCCAGCCAAAGCATGATCGCGAACGCGGCTTGCCAGGACAGGCTCTGGGTCAGAGACGTCGCGGAGAAGAGAACGAGGAGCCAGCCCGTATAACTGGCGTGCATCAGAATCGCCAGCAGCACGCTTCCTGTGTTTACGTAGACCCACGTCATCAGCATGCGATATGGGGTCAGGGTCGCGATATAGACGACGGCGAACTCCAGCGGCCAGACCACGCCCATCGCCTCGAAATTGTAGCGAAAATCGACGAGCAGGTGCCAGAACGCCCAGACCAGGCCGAGCAACAGCCCCGCCGTGCCGGCGCGTTGACGTGCCAGCAGACGCGGTGTCGCAAAGCCGGTCCAACCGAGTTCCTCGAACCCGCCTGCGACGAGCCCGACCCCAAGTAGCGGCCAGTGGAATCGGGGCGCGAATGCCGGCGCAACAACGACGCCAAGGGGCCACAGGATCGCGAGGAGGAACAGCGGCGTCGTCAGCAATGCCACGGCGTACCAGCGCGCACCGAGCGTCCAGCGCGTCAGCCCCGATCCGAGGCGATGCAGCCCGGCTCGCCCGTCCAGCACCGCGGTCAGGGTCAGGCCGCTGGCACTCGGGCCCAGCAGCATCATCGCGAAGATGAGACCGGTTTCCAGCGGCTGCAACGCCGCGAGGTTGAAGCCTGTGGCGGTGAGTATGAGCAGGATGCCGCCCCAGCTGATGCCGAAGCACATCGCGAAATAGCCAGCCAGAGGGTGGCGGCGCAGCAAGGACGCGGGCGTCGTGGCGGCATCTCGTCGCTCAATGTCACGGCTGTAGCTCGAAGGTGTCTTCACGGCAGCATGGTCCCCTCGATCGGTCGTCGCGCCGAAAAGGGCAAACTCGGACCATAGCCGAAGCGCATCACGAGGTCGGGACGACGATCGGGCAGGCTGATCAAGTTCGCCAGCTCGGGCCGCAATCTCGCGACTTCGACGGGTTGGTTGATGAACGCATGCTTGAGACCGAGCGCGGTCGCCCGCAGTGCGAAACGCTGGCAGGCGCGCCCGGCCAGAACCCAGTGTTCCCGGTCTTCCTTTTGCGCAACGAACACAGCGATACCGGGCGATGACGCGATTTGCCGGGCGTACTTATCGTTCTCGGCATCGGCCCTGAACACCCAGTCGAAGACGCGTGGCCCCAGCCAGGCCGGAAGGCTCGGATTGCCGCTCGACGCGCTGAACAGGCCGTCGCCCATCTCGATCGCCTGGCGGGGACTGAAGCGCAGCCAGGTCTTGAGTTCTTGCACGAACGGCCTGTCGGCCATCTGCGCGCTGTTGCCCGCGACCACCATGTCGCGGATGAGGTCGATCCGTGGCCGGTCGGTGATCAGAATCAGATTGACGCCGGGAACGGCTGCTGCGGCCGTCAGCATTTGTAGATCGGCGGCGCTGACGGGCTTACCGTCGTAGTCGGTGCGTGAGGATTGACGCCCGGGGATGGCGTCGAACAGCGCGGAAACATTTGCCTGTCCGCTGCTGAACTCGAACACCACCGCACCGTCGTTCGATGGGTCGAAATGGAGTTCGCCCGGTCGCCCCCTCGCACCGGAGGCGAGAGCAAGATTTTCGGCGGCGCAGCCGAGGCTCACGAACAGGTGGTGATCGTCCGGGTCCACGACCGGCGTCCGCCGCGAAAAGTCGGGAAGGATGTCGATCCGATTCGCGCCGCCGCGAAACCTCCATGGCTGGGTGTTATGGCCGCTTGAGGCAAGCGTCGCGAATCTGACAAACTCGCGGAGCTCCGGCATCTGGCGTAGCGCTGTGCGTGTGGCGGCGACCGAGGCCTCGTATTCGTCGAGTGAACCCATGCCGCGGAAAGCCGCATAGACGGCACCCGCGCCCGCGAAAGCCAGCGCGCCGCCGCCAAGCAATACGTTCCGCCTTGTATTCACCTTGAACCGCCGCGGTTTGCCGAGGCTGTCACCTCGGGTGAGGTTAACCGTTGGAAGCATACCGGTGCTGAAGAAGCGCTGACAGGATCGGAAATTACGCAGACCGGTTTGGTCGGGTTTAACGTGAGCTCCTGTCGCCTGGTTCAGGTGCTACGGCGTTGGGTCTTGTCCGGAGGCGTGGCGTGTCTGATGCGGATAACGTGCCTGCCGGAGCGACAACAATGATCGAGCCGTCGGATTGCGAGGCAGACATCGACGCCAGGTCCCGGCGTCGATTGGTAAATTCCCAGGCTGTTCGGTTTGCGGTGACGTTCATTACACTGAGTCGATTGTCTTCCACCGCGTGACATTAAGGACCTCATCCATTTGGCGAAACCATGACCTGGCAAAACATCCGTATCTCTCGTTTCGGTGGTCCCGAGGTCCTGGAATTGGTTGAACAGCCAACCATCCCCGATCCGGGCCAGGGCGAAGTCCGCATCAAGGTGCTCGCCGCCGGTACCGGCTTCACTGACACTTTCATCCGTCGCGGCCGCTACCCGGATTTCAAGGGACCGCTGCCGTTCACGCCGGGCTACGAACTTGTCGGGCTCGTCGAGAAGACGGGACCCGGGGTGACCGTGCCGCGCGCGGGCGAACTGGTCGCGGATCTCTGCGTTGTCGGCGGCTACGCGCAGTACGCGATCCGCCCGGCGCGTTTCCTCGTGCCGGTTCCCGCTGGCCTCGATCCGGCCGAAGCGGTGTGCATCCCGCTCGCCTATCTCACCGCGTTCCAGATGCTGACCCGCGTCCGCCACCTGCCGCCGGGTGCGACAATTCTTGTGATCGGTGCGTCGGGGAGCGTCGGTACGGCATTCCTCGACCTCGCGCGTCACCTTGGCCTGAAGGCGATCGGCACCTGTTCGGCCGCGAAGATGCCGGAGGTCGAGCGTTTCGGTGCCGTGGCGGTCGACTACCGAGCCGGTGATTTTGTCGCGACGGTGCGCCAGATTTCGGCCCGGCGAGACGGCGGCACCGGTGTCGATGCGGCCTTCGATGCGATCGGCGGCGCGCATTTCACGCGCTCATTCGCCTGCCTCGCGTCCAACGGGCTGCTCGTCGGCTATGGGTCGCAGACCATGGCGGTTGGGGGCGAAGGGCTGCTTGCCGCGGGGCTGGGCTTGGCCCGCCTCAAGCTATGGGGCGCGTTGAGCTTTCTGTACGGCGGCCGAAACACAGCGTGGTTCAGCATCACCGAACGCCGATTGATGCACCCCGATGAGTTCAAGGCCGATATGGCCACACTGTTTGACCTGCTGCGCGACGGCGTCATCCATCCTGTCGTCATCGGCCGCCTGCCACTCGCGGCGGCGCGCGACGTCCATACGCGCATTGATGCCGGCGGCCTCGGCGGCAAGATTGTCCTGCTGCCCTGGGCTGCCCCGCGACTGACGTGAGGGTCGTTCGTTGAAAACGGGCATCCGCACAACCCAATCAAGCCATCGGGCTGCCATTGTTTGTCCAGAACCGATACCAGCGGTCGTAAGTCTCAACTCTTTCTTTACACGTCATGGTCGGGCCTGACCCAGCCATCTGTCGCAGCGAGCGCCTGTAAAGATGGAAGGCCGGTGGCGCGGCCATGACGCGGAGAGGCGACTGCCGAACGGTCGGAATTTTGTTCCGTTGGTATTACGTGCACCACCGCAAGCTCGGGCGTATCAGCATCCCGATCGGCCTTCCGCTCCTCCCGGCCGATGTTCCGTGCCTTCACGCGCGCGGCTGAGCCGGCGACAACCCGACCCAGCGTCAAAGCGGTATCGGCGGGATGGCCGAGGTGTTCGGCGACCACGGCCGCCCACAGGGTCAGGACGGGTGCGCGATTGACGACGAGCGGCATGCAGGAAACCCAAATCGGTTCTCGGAGGGCAGGCAAGGCACGAAGGCGCGGCGGAGGATTGGGTTAACACGCCGCGCCTGCCATCATCGCGGAGAGCAGCCGCGACCGAGAGGATGCGCCACACCCGCTCGCGCCAACGCACCAGCTAGCGCTGTATCCGCCTCGACGTCCGTGAAACCGAGATCGCGCGGTTGATCTCGATGGGGTTTCTGGTTCCAAATGACCACAGCGACTCCGGCGCCATCGCCGTCGCGTTGGGGGCATGGATGGACCGGAGCCTACGGTGAACGAAGTCATCGACCTGTTCGCGGCGAGGGACGAGCGCAACCGGCGCGGGCCAGCCGAGGTGGCACAGCAAAAACGGAATGTCGTATCGTCTGGCACAAGCCGCCGGCCGGTGCGGAGCGAAGTGGATCAGAGCGACCCGCCGTCCACGTTCATCGCGGACGAACGTCAGATCGGCTTCGATTTCGGCCTTGACGATGCCCATCAGGCGAAACGGCACGGCGACGGAGCGGCTTGAGGCGGTTTTCCGGCCAAGTCAGTTCGCCCCGATCACATGCAGCGCCACCCATGCGCCTCAACCGAACACTAGCAGCGTGATGACAGCCCCGGCGCCGAACGCCACCGCCATAGCCTTCCAAGGTTCCCACCGATCCATCATGCGGCCTCGCCAACATCCCCGGCGCGAGCATCGGATGCCGAGCATCGGGAGACAACCGCCGACACCGCCGCTAACCGCCCGTTCCGGAGCCGGTGCCACCACGGACGCCGCGCCTCGGTCTCAGCCTTGATCAGCGCGGCGTGCAACCTCTCGATCTCGGCCTCCAGTTGGATGTGCAGCGTCTCGGCTCGGGATCGGTCAGACTCCAACGTCAACAGGGCCTGCTCGGCCAGCTTGGCCTCCCGGTCTGATCGGCCGCGATCCTCGTCGCAGACTTGCTCCAGTAACTGCGGCTTCCCGTCCGTCGGCGCAGACGTCGTTTGCCAGTATTCCATATACGGTCTCCGCAACGAAAAGTTCCCCATCTGATACTGCCGAAATCCAGTGCACAAGATAGTGGTCGGAAAAGTTAACGCTATCTTCGGTGGATATTATGGCGCTCCACCCATTCCGCTCGTTATCCCGCAATGCAGCATGGAAAATGGCCAATAAACGCTACTTATGGTAGCGTTATAAAGCTGGCTCCGGAGCGGCCTCGTAGATATGCAGCGAGCAGAAGACGTCAAAATCGAATTCGCAATAAGCCGTGACGCACACGGTGAGACCATTTAGGGAGGATCACCGAATGACCGCTCAGCCAACCCGTTCCGATTTGCCGTTCCAGCTACGCGCGCTATCCGTCAAAGCACCGGACCTGCAAGATGCGGTCCGAGACTCGTTGCAGGCAACCTTGTCGGTTGCGCCACAGCATGCCACTCCCGAGCAAGTGCTGAGCGACACCTTCGCCCGGCTTGGCTATCTCCCGGAGGAGGCGAAGCGGGCGACACGGAAGGTGTTGGCCTAGCGAACCGGCGGTAGGCGCCGAGTCTGATTGCGAAATTTCACGTGCACGTGGAAGCCTCCGACGCCCGACGCCCGGCCGCGGCGGTTCGTCGGGTGTCGACCTTGCGCCAAGGGTGCGTCTCGGATCGGCATGCATTCGGCTCGATCCGTGCGGGCGCGGCTGCCGCCAAGCCGAAGCCATGTGCCGGCCACGGTAGCGGAGGTGCGCCGCATTGCCATGAACCGGGGCATTTTTTGTCACAAATCAGGGGCAACTTTGCAGCCAACCGGGGTGCGTTCGCGAGCCCGGAGCCGCCGCGGCGGCGGTTTTGTCATCAACCGGAACACGCAACAGCCATCCTGGGTCTGTTGCGAGCCGCCTCGAAGCTGGTTCCATCTATGCTCGACAAGCGCAAATATCAGGCATACACGGGGGCGGAGCGGCTTACCGCGCCTTTGAACAAAGCTGCCACAATCCTTCAGGCAAGTTAAAATACTCGCAGAATTTGCGCGAGGTCCGGGCACGGCGGCGAACGCAGCGCCGA
>CAINOE010000133.1 GCA_903851415.1 uncultured Rhodopila sp.
GCGCCGCATTCTGGACCTCGGCACCGGCACCGGCTGCCTGCTGCTGGCGCTGCTGCATGAATTTCCCGCCGCGTTCGGCCTCGGCGTCGACATCGCGCCGGACGCCGCCCGGCTCGCGCGCCGCAACGCCATCCGACTTCGGCTCGCGGATCGGGCGGCTTTCATTGCGGGCGATTGGACCAATGCGGTCGCCGGCCGGTTCGGTCTGGTGATCTCCAACCCGCCCTATATTCGGGCGGCCGCCATCGCCGGCCTGATGCCGGAGGTCGCCCGTCATGAGCCGCGTCGTGCACTGGACGGCGGGCCTGACGGCTGCGACGCCTACCGGGCCATCCTGCACGACCTGCCGGACCGCCTGCTGCCCGGCGGCATCGCGATCCTGGAACTCGGCGCCGGACAGGCGGCGGACGTCTCCTTGCTGGCGCGGCAGGCCGGCTTCGCCGCCTCGCTTCACCTCGATCTGGCCGGACTCCAGCGTGCCATCGTCTTATCACGGACAGGTGATTGAAAAAACTGTTTGGCAGGGTCGGAACAGCGGTGTACGGTGCCGGCGTGGCAGGGGTGCTGCGTGACAGATGGCCCCGGTCGCGAAGGTTCGTCAGAAGATCCTTTGCGTGCCACGATCAACGTCGATGGAACGTGGCTGTCCAGGGGAACGGACCGGGGTTGGTTTATCCGGTCTACCCGATTGCCCCACAGGTCTGCCGATAATTAGGAAAGCACGACGGCATTAGTATGAACATGAAACGCATGCGTGGCCGCAACCATCGCCCGGGCGGCGGCGGTGGCGGCGGTGGTGGATCGGGCGGTGGCGTGCGCCACCATTCGGGCGGCAACGTGCCGCTCAACCGCAACCATGTCTTCGACAGCAGCGGGCCGGAAATCCGCATCCGCGGCACGGCGCAGCAGCTTTTCGAAAAGTATCTTCAGCTCGGCCGCGACGCCACCAGCGGCGGCGACCGGGTGACCGCCGAGGCGTTCTTCCAGCATGCGGAACATTATTTCCGCATCCTGAACGCCATGAACCAGGCGCAGCAGCAGAACCAGCCCAACGGACAGGCGCCGCAACTGCAACAGGGCAACCAGCGCCGCAACTATCAGCAGAACGAAAGTTATCAGGGCGGCGACGACTCCCGGGAGCCGGGCGACCAGAACGACGACGAGCCCCGCGGTCCCGGCTTCGGCGACCAGCCGGACTCGCGTGACATTCCCATCGCCGCCGCCCCGCCGGAAGCCTGATCGGGCGGAAGGCTGATCACAGCGCAGCCCGGAGGCTGGCCGCCTCCGGCCCGGCGATCAGGCCCAGCCGGATGAACAGGTCGATCAGCACCAGGTTGACGTTGAACTTGAAGTCGTCCGTATCGCGCACCGCCGCGAACACGCGGTCCACGCACCAAAGTTCGAACGCCTCGACCTCTCCGTCCGCCGGTTGCGGAGTAAAATCCTCAGGCAACTCCAGGTCGTAGGCGTAGAGCCAGTCGCGCCGCAGCCCCTCCTGCCGCTCCATCGCATAGCCGAAGGCGGCGACCGGCACCGCCTGGCTTGCCAGTTCGGCCGGTATCGCCGCCTCCTCACCGGCTTCCTTGATCAGCGTCTGCAGCGGGCCGAGCCCGGCCGGAATGCCGCCGGCGACGATGTGGTCGAGCTTGCCGGGGTCCAGCATTTTGTTACCGGCGCGGCGGGCGACCCACATGTGCAGCCCGTCCGGGCGCCGCACCAGCCCGTTGACATGCACCCCCGCGGCGCGGATGCCGAAGAACGGGATGGCGCCGCGATCGACCTGCGCCAGCGCCGGCAGGTCCGGCCGGGCGCAGACGTCGAACGGCTCGCCGCGGCGGCGCAGCACCCCGCGCTCCGCCAGGGCCAGAGCGATGTCGTCGAGCGCCTCCGCGACGGTCAGATCGACGCTATCGGCCGACACCAGGACAGCCGGGAAGCTGCGCAGCGCCTCGATCGCCGGCGGCGCGACCCAGCCGGCATGCGTGCCGCCGATGCGGAACGGCAGCCGCCCGCCCGGCAGGACGGCATTGTTGCAGGCACGCACATGGCGCTGAAATCCCGTCTCTTTCGCGTGCTGATGCAAGCCGGTCGCCTTTCCAAGATGGGATCATCATGCCACATGCGCAGCATGAGACGAAGCAGCGTTCGATCGCCACCGGCGGTTTTGCCGCCCGCCCTGCCGGTGCAGCGGTCCACCCTGCAAACGGTCGCCGCCCTGCTGCCCTATCTGTGGCCGGCGAACAATGCCGGCGCCCGGGTCAGGGTGGCGGTCGCGCTGCTGTTCATGCTGCTGGCCAAGGTCGCGACCGTCTACGTGCCGGTGGTCTATGGCCGCATCATCGACGCGCTGGCGCCGCACGGCCCGGCGATGACGTCCCACGCCGCGCCGGCGATGACTTCCTACGCCGTGCCGGCGATGACTTCCTACGCCGTGCCGGCGATGCTGATCCTGGGCTACGGCCTGATCCGGCTGTCCTCGGCCGCGTTCGGGGAGTTGCGGGACGCGGTGTTCGCCTCCGTCTCGCAGCGCGCCGTGCGGCTGCTGGCGCTGCGCACCTTCCGCCACCTGCACGCGGTCAGCCTGCGCTTTCATCTCGACCGCCAGACCGGCGGGATGTCGCGCGTGATCGACCGCGGCGTCACCGGCATGCAGACCGTGCTGCGCCTCGCGGTGTTCAACATCGTCCCCACCGCGCTGGAGCTGGCGATGGTCACCGCCATCATCTGGCACATGTTCGACTGGCGCTACGCCGCCATCACCTTCACCGCCGTGGTGGTCTATATCGGCTTCACCACCGCCCTGGCCAGCCAGCGCGGCCGTTACCGCCGCACCATGAACGACACTGACAACGATGCCTCCACCAAGGCGCTGGACAGCCTGCTGAATTATGAGACGGTGAAGTATTTCGGCAACGAGGCGCATGAGGCGCAGCGCTACGACCAGGCGCTTGCGCGGTTCGAGCGCGCCTCGGTCCGCGTCCAGGTCTCGCTGAACCTGCTCAACATCGGCCAGGCGCTGATTATTTCCGCGGCTTTGACCCTGATCATGCTGCTCGCCGCCTCCGGCATGAAAGATGGCTCCATGACCGTCGGCAAGTTCGTGGTGGTGAACACGTATCTGATCCAGCTCTATCAGCCGCTGAATTTCCTCGGGATCGTCTACATGTCGATCAGGCAGGGGCTGGTGGACATGGAGCAGATGTTCGCTCTGCTGCGGGTCGAGCAGGAGATCGCCGACAAGCCGGGCGCCCCCGCCCTGGCCGCGCATCTGTCGGACGGCGCGGCCGGAGAGGTCGTGTTCCAACACGTGCGGTTCGGCTACCAGCCCAACCGGACGATCCTGAAAGGGGTCGATTTCACCGTCCCGGCCGGTGGCAAGCTGGCCATCGTCGGACCGACGGGGGCGGGCAAGTCCACCATCAGCCGGCTGCTGTTCCGCTTCTACGACGTCACCGCCGGCCGCATCCTGATCGACGGCCAGGACATCCGCGACGTCGCGCAGGACAGCCTGCGCGCCGCCATCGGCGTGGTGCCGCAGGACACCGTCCTGTTCAACGACACCATCCGCTACAATATCGGCTACGGGCGGCCCGGCGCGTCTCAGCAGGAGATCGAGCAGGCCGCCCGGCAGGCTCAGGTGCATGACTTCGTGACGAAACTGCCCGAAGGCTACGACACCATCGTCGGCGAGCGCGGCCTGAAGCTGTCGGGCGGCGAGAAGCAGCGGGTCGCCATCGCCCGGACCATCCTGAAGGACCCGCGCATCCTGATCCTCGATGAAGCGACCAGCGCGCTGGACACGCGAACCGAGCAGGACATCCAGTCGGCGCTGCGCGCGGTGGCGCACCGGCGCACCACGCTGGTGATCGCCCACCGCCTGTCCACCGTGGTGGATGCCGACGAGATCATCGTGCTGCAGGACGGACGCATCGCCGAGCGCGGCAGCCATGCGGCGCTGCTCGCCGCAGGCGGCCTGTATGCCCGGATGTGGACCCTGCAGGCGGCCGAACAGGACCTCGAACCCGTGCCCGTGACCTGAAGGAGCAGACGACCATGCCGGAAGACCCCAACGTGCCACCTGCCGACCTGAGCCATGCCGGCGCGGTCGTGGACAAGGCGATCGAATACATGACCAGCCAGAACATCAACTCGGTCGCCATCGCCTCGGCCTTGCTGGCCGGGTCCATGGCTTTGCTGGCCCGCTCGGTCTCGGACGATGCGGTCATCGGCATCCTGAACAACGCCATCGACAGCGTCCGGTCGGGGGAGTTGCGGACTTAGGGCGAGCGTGGACAGGGTCCCCGGAACCGTCATGTCCCCGCCTGTCCGGGCCGGCTGTTCCAGCACACGGCCGCGACGGGTGGCCCGGACACGCCGGGCCATGACGTCACCGGTGGCGATTCTTCGGCTGCAATCCTTGACGCGCCCCGCCCGGGTCGCCATAACCCGCCGCTTCCAATCAGTTCTGAGGATCAAGTGCGATGTCGCGTCGCTGTGAAATCACGGGCAAGGGCGTTCTCAGTGGCAACAACGTCAGCCACGCCAACAACAAGACCCGCCGCCGCTTCCTGCCCAACCTTCAGGTGACGTCGCTGCTGTCCGACATCCTCGGGCACGAGGTGCGCATGCGCCTCTCGACGCGCGGCATCCGCACGGTCGAGCATAACGGCGGGATCGACGCCTTCCTGCTCGGCACGCCGAACACCAGGCTGACGGCGGAAGGCCGCGAGCTGAAGCGCCGGATCGAGCGGGCGCGGACCAAGCGGGCGGGCGCGGCGGCGGCCTGAACCGCGGGACCCGGCCGATCGGCCGGGCGATCCTTTCTGCGTGCCGCAACGCGGCTTGCCGCCGCCCGGCTGCTGCCGGAACCGCAAGCATGACATGACGGCCGGCCGTGCCGGCGTCCGCTTTGCGAGCGGCTCCTCTCCCTGCTCGCAACGGTTTGATAGAGCGTACCGAGCGACTACCTTCGGTTGAGAAACTTGGCTTCTGACAATTAATAAGACAGATGGCGGCAATTGACAAAATTTTGCGCAAAGTTTCGCATATTTCGTCGTTCCGGCGTCTACTTGTTAAACCGCAATAATCCCGGCGATCGCTGAAATGCGCAAAACACCCAGTCCAGTCCTGCGGTTCGGTAGCCCCCTCGCTAGCTCGTGATTCTGTTTAGTGCCGAATCGTCCCTATTGTCTCTCCAGAACAGGAGACCGCTTTGGACGCCAAGCATTTCAGAAACAGGGCCGCAAGAGCACGGGAAATGGCCGGGGCCGGGGAAGACGCTCGTCTCGCCGAGATGCTTCTGGAAGTCGCGCTGGACCTCGAAGCCGAGGCCGAGGCCATCGAAGCCGAACAACGCGACGCCAGGCTGATGCCGGCTGAAAGCCCCGAACCGAAGCCGCTATGGCTGTGGCAGTTGCGCGGCCCGTGCCGCGAGTTGACCGGGCCATCGTTCCCTCCCGCCGCCGAAAGCGTCCGCTGACCGGCTGAGGCCCGCACCTGCACGCCCGGCACAACCGCCCGGGATTTCACGGCATCAACCGCAGCAGCCGCACCAGCGCCCTGGTCCGGGCCGAGAACAGCCGAGCGGCGAACAAACTGCCCGCGGCGCGCCTGGCCGCCTCCGACCGCGTGGGATAGGGCACGATCAGGCCCGCCAGCGCCGAAACCCGGGTGCGGCGGGCGATCGCCAGGCTCCACAGGCTGATCATCTCGCCCGCATGCGGCGCCAGGATGCCGGCCCCCACGATGCGGTTGCGGCTCACCACCAGTTTCACCAGCCCGGCGGTGTCGCGTTCGGCAACCGCCCGGTCGTTCTCGGCCAGCGGCCAGCGCAGCACCTGCACGTTCATCCCGCCCGCCAGCGCCTCCCCCTCGGTCAGGCCGGTCTGCGCCAGTTCGGGATCGGTGTAGGTCACCCGCGGCAGCGCGGCGTAATCGAGCGAGGCAGGCAGCCGGAACAGCGCACGGCGGATGACGATGCCGGCATGGTACGACCCGGCATGCGTAAACCTCCTCACCCCAAGCCCCGCCGGATCGGCGATGTCCCCGGCGGCGAAGACCCGCTTGTTGCTGATGCTGCGCAACCCGCGGTCCGTGAGGATCCCGGCCCGGCTCGCCGCGACATTGGCCGCCGCAAGGTTCAGCGCCTCCAGGTTCGGCGTCCGCCCGGCGGCAACCAGAAGATGCGATCCCGCGATCCGCTCGCCGCCGGACAGGATCAGCACCGGACCCGGCGCCACGGACTGCACCGCAGCGCCTTCGCGCAGCACCACGCCGCGCCGCATCAGCGCCTGCTTCAGCCCCTCGGCCAGTTCCGGATCTTCTTTTGCTGCGATCCGCTGCGCCTCGATCACGGTCACCCGGCAGCCGAGGCCGGAAAACGCATCCGCCATCTCCAGCCCGATCGGGCCGCCGCCGAGGATCAGCAAATGCTCAGGCTTTGCGGCCAGGTCGAACAGCGACTCGTTGGTCCAGTAAGGAAGCCGATCCAGACCCGGTATGGGCGGGACGGCGGCGCGGCTGCCGGCGGCGATGACAAAGCGGCCGGCGGTCAGGGTCCGCCCGTCGACGGACAGGGTGGCGGGGCCGGTGAAACGCGCCTCGCCGCGCAGCACGGCGGCGCCCAGGGCGTGAAAACGTTCTTCCGAATCGACCGGAGCGATCTCCGCGATCACGTCGTGCACCCCGGCGCGGACCCTGGCCCAGTCGATCGCCGGCGCATCAGCGATCACGCCGAACCGGGCGGCATCGCGAACCGAGCGGGCGGCCCGGGCGGCGGCGAGCAGCGCCTTGCTCGGCACGCAGCCGGTGTTGAGACAGTCGCCACCCATGCGCCCCCGCTCGATCAGCGCCACCCTGGCGCCGAGTTGTGCCGCTCCCGCAGCCACCGACAGTCCGGCGGCGCCCGCGCCTATCACCGCCAGGTCAAAGTCCATGACTGGGGGCGATCCGGCCGGCATCGGGCCGATCGCGGGTTCGGCCTGCGCTTTTGCCACCGCTTTTGCGGCGCAAACCACGCAGAGCCAAATCCCCCGCGTCCGATCGGCCCATCGGCGATAATGCCCATCCGGCCAAAGATTGATCCATCGCCGAAGGCGTTGGAACCATGCAGCGCGATCGCAGGAAACGCCGGCAGCCCGTCACACTTCCGCCGCCGCCCGGCGGCGCAGCAGCACCGGCAGCAGGGACAGCGCCGCAAGGCCCAGCAGCGGCAGCAGAATCCGCGGCCCGAACAAAACCGACAGATCCGGCGTGCCGCCCTGCGCCAGGATGCCGCCCACGCCGGCCCCGATGGAACTCAGGATAAAGCTCGCCGGCACGATGCCCAGCAGGGTCGCCGGCACGAAAACAGCCAGCCGGATTTCCGCGAAAGCGGCGGCCAGGTTGACGATCCAGAACGGCACCAGCGGCACGAGGCGCAGCGCGAGCAGATAGCTGAACCCGTCGCGCGCCAGACGCGCCTGAAGCTGCGCCGGTATTCGCTCGCGATGCCGCTCCAGCGTCTTGCCTAAGGCGGACCGGATGGCGAGCAGCAGAATGGTCGCGCCGATGGTCGCGCCGGCAACCGTCAGCGCGCAGCCCGCAATCGCGCCGAACAGCAGTCCGCCGGCCACGGTCATGATCGCGGCGTGAGGCAACGACAGCGCCGCCGTCACCACATAGGCGGCCACATACAGCGCCGCCGCTTCCGCCGGATGCGCCGCCACCCGGGCGATCAGCATGTCCTGGTGGCGCGCCAGGGCCTCCCAGCCGATACCGAGGCCGGGAAGCAGGACAAGACCGGCGCAAAACAACAGCAGGAGGGCCAACAGAGGCAGGAAACGGCGCATGCCGGCAACATGGGGACGCAATCGCCGCTTGTCGCGTGAAAATCCGGCGAACGGCGTCACCAATGCCGCACCGGAACCGGTCCTTCGGCTTGCCCCGGCACGGCGGAGGCCGATATGAGAGGCCATGACTGAAACGCATCGTACCAGGCTTCTGATCATCGGCGCCGGTCCGGCCGGCTACACAGCGGCGATCTACGCCGCCCGTGCCGGCCTCGCACCTATCCTCGTCGCCGGCTTGCAGCCCGGCGGCCAGTTGATGATCACCACCGACGTCGAGAACTACCCCGGCTTCGCCGATGTCATCCAGGGGCCCTGGCTGATGGAGCAGATGCAGGCGCAGGCCGCGCATGTCGGCACGCGGATCATCCACGACCTGATCACCGCGGTGGATTTCTCCGGCGCGCCAAACCGCTGCACCGGCGATTCCGGGGACATCTACGAGGCGGACGCGGTCGTCATCGCCACCGGAGCGCAGGCGCGCTGGCTCGGCCTGCCGTCGGAGCGGCGGCTTCAGGGCCGCGGCGTCTCCGCCTGCGCCACCTGCGACGGCTTCTTCTATCGCGGCAAGGCCGTCGCGGTCATCGGCGGCGGCAACACGGCGGTGGAGGAAGCGCTCTACCTGACCCACCATGCCGAAAAGGTGACGCTGGTGCACCGCCGCGACTCGCTCCGCGCGGAAAAGATCCTGCAGAAGCGGCTGTTCGCGCACCCGAAGATCGGCGTGGTCTGGAACAGCACGGTGCAGGAGATCGCCGGCGGCGGCTCGCCGGAGGTCGTCACCGGCGTGCGGCTGCTGGATACGGCCGCCGGGACGGAGTCGGTGCTGCCGGCCGACGGCGTGTTCATCGCCATCGGCCACTCGCCGACGACTTCGGTCTTCGCCGGGCATATCGACATGGATCCGGAGGGCTACATCCGGACGATTCCCGGCAGCACCCGCACCTCGGTGCCGGGCGTCTTCGCGGCGGGCGACGTGCAGGACAAGGTCTTCCGCCAGGCCGTCACGGCGGCCGGGACCGGCTGCATGGCGGCGCTGGAAGCGGAGAAATATCTTGCGGAGAACGAACTCCGCCCGTTTGTGACCGCGGAATAGACGAAAAATTCCTCCAACCATCAAAATCGCATACCTGACTCGTAAAAGTGTGGTTAGTCTAGCCACATTGCACGGCGGCGACACGGCCGGCTGACCGGGGCGCGGCCAACGGGGCGCGGCAGTGCGTTGGTGCTGCAAGGAGAGGGATCGCGATGGATTGGGATAAGCTGCGCGTTTTTCACGCGGTGGCGGAAGCGGGCAGCTTCACGCATGCTGGGGATACGCTCAGCCTTAGCCAATCCGCCGTCTCCCGGCAGATATCGGCCCTGGAGGAGGCGCTTCAGGTGCCGCTGTTCCACCGCCACGCGCGCGGGCTGATCCTGACGGAACAGGGCGAGTCGCTGAACCGGACCGTCCGGGAAGTCTTCGCCAAGCTGGCGATCACCGAGGCGCTGCTGACCGAGAGCAAGGAGAAGCCGGCCGGCAAGCTGAAGATCACCACCACCGTCGGCTTCGGTTCGGCCTGGCTGGCGCCTCGGCTGCACGGCTTCCTCGACGCCTACCCGGATGTCTCGGTGTCGCTGCTGCTGGACGACACCGACCTCGACCTGGCGATGCGGGAGGCCGATGTGGCGATCCGCATGCACCCGCCGAAGCAGCCGGACCTTGTGCAGCGCCATCTGCTGACCCTGCAGTGGTTCGTCTGCGCCTCACCGGAGTATCTGAAGAAGCACGGCGTGCCGCAGCGGGCGGAGGACCTGGATGCGCACCGGCTGATCCTGTTCGGCCAGCACCACCCGCCGGTGCAGGAGATCAACTGGCTGGCCGAGGCCGGGCGTCGGCCGGGCAATCCGCGGCGGGCGCTGCTGGAGGTGAACTCGATCCAGGCGGTGCTGCTGGCGATCCGCGCCGGGACCGGCATTGGCGCCCTGCCGGACTTCGCCGTCGCCGAGAACCCGGACCTGGTGCAGGTGCTGCCGGAGTTGAAGGGGCCGAAGGTGGATGTGTTTTTCGTCTACCCGGAAGAGCTGCGCAATTCCAAGCGGGTGGCGGTGTTCCGCGACTTCCTTTTGGCCAAGCTGGCCGAGCGGCACTAGCCTTGCCCCGGCCCCGCCGCCGATCGGCGGCGGCGCTGCCCGATCCGGGGATCGAATGCCCGGCGGCCTGTTCGCGATCCTGTCGCGCTGATTGTTTGTTGAGCCATACGTCGACGATACCGTGACGGTTTCTCTGTAAACACTTTATCGGCCTTCCTTGCCTTTTTGCACTGCCGGTGCACCGCTACCACCCAACGGTTGATCTCGGCCGATCACGTTGCGGCGGCTCTTTCAAAATCGCCTTGGCTGCCCAAATACGCATGCCCGGTGGCGAGAATGAAAGACATTCAAAACGAAAACACATTCAGTATGCCATAGTACAACTTGCTTAATCGAAACGTAATTTAGTTTCGTCAGTGTTTTACTCGGCCGATCGATATCAAAACCATTGGCGGTTTCGTGATCGCCGCTTTATATCTCCGAGTCCCGCTAAGAACAGGCTGGCTTCGCGATGCACGGCGCTCCGCAAACCCCGAACGAGAAGACGCCGCGGCCGAACGAAATATTCGCGGCCCATCAGCCGGGACGCGTCGTGCGGCTCGCCAACAGCCCGAGTGTGCGCCGGCTGCTCGTCGGGCTCGCCGTCCTGGCCGCAGCCATTGCGATCGCCGCGGCGGTGTGGGGCAACCGGCTGCCCGTCGAGCATGGCCGCATGGTGAAAGCCGCTGCCGCCCGCCACACCAACGATGTCCTCGCCGCGGCGCGACAGGTGTCGTATGAGATTCGCGACGCCGAGTCCGGCCACCGGGCGTTTCGCCTCAGCGGCAATCAGGACGAGCTCATCTCCTACCGGAGAGAAGTGGACGACGCGCGGCGGGCCGCCGCAGAACTGGTCGGACTGACCCGCGACGAGCCGAACCAGCAGGATGCGATCAATCTGTTGCCAAAGCTGCTGGCGATCGACGTCTCGGCGGACGCGGGCGCGCCGCCCCTCCCGTTCAACACGCTGCGCGACACGATCGCCTCGATCGCCGGGCAGGAGGTGCAGAATCTCCAGACGCGCCTGGCTGCATTGGAGGAGACCGAACGTCGCGAACTGGTGATCGTCACGACACTGTCGACCGCGCCGTTGTCGATCGTCGCGCTGTGCGCCGCCGCCCTCGGCACCATTCTGCTCGCGTCCACGAACCTCAACCGCGCCACGTTGGAGCGCGAACGGCTGCTCAACATCATGGACCTTGCCGCCGTGATCGTCCGCGACATGGACGGGACCATCCGCTTCTGGTCGGAGGAATGCGAGCGTCTGTTCGGCTGGACCGCCAGGCAGGCGATCGGTCAGGTGTGCCACCGGCTGCTGCAGACCCGGTATCCGGAGTCGCAGGCAGAGTTGGAGGCAACGCTGATGCAATCCGGCGAATGGTTCGGCGAACTGCGCCAGCGCACCCTGGACGGCGCGGAGGTGAACGTTCTCGCTCGCAAGATCCTGCGCCGCGGCTCCGACGGCCGCCAACTGGTCCTGGAAATGTTAACGGACACCACGGCCCTGCAGCGGTCCGAGGCAGCGCTGCGGCGAAGCCAGGCCAGCCTGCAGTCGGTTGTGCAGACCGCCGCTGAGTGCATTCTCATCGCCGACGGAAACGGCAAGATCCTGTCGATCAATCAGGCCGGTCTGACCATGTTCGGCTACGCGCAGGAAGCCGATCTTATCGGCCGCGATGTCGGCGTGCTGATGCCGCCGGACGAGGCGGCGCGGCACGAAGGCCACCTCGCCGCATGGCGCGGCGGCGCGCCGCCGAAGATCATCGGCGTGCCAAGCCGGGAAATGCTGGCGCTGCGCCGCGACGGCTCGATCCTCCCGATCGACCTGTCGGTCAGCGCCTCCGGCACCAACGGCAGCGGCTTCCTGACCGGCATCATCCGCGACGTCAGCGTCCGCAAGGCAGCGGAGAAGGCGTTGCGCGATAGCGAGGCAAGGCTGCGCCTCGTGCAGCAAGTCGGTGAAATCGCCAACGCGGACTGGGCTGCCGCCGGCACGCGGGCGTTCGTCTCGGATGAATATCATCGCCTCTACGGCCTCCTGCCGGGTGAAGCTGCCGGGACATTCGAGCTATGGCTTGGCCGGGTGCATCCGGACGACCGCGAGCGGATCGCCGCCGAGGCCAGGGTTCTCAGCGACAGGCCGCATGCCGTTGCCTTGCAGTTCCGCATCCGCCGCCCGGAAGGCCCGGTGCGCTGGATCGCCATGCGCGCGGAATCTTTCCGCGAACCGGACGGCAGCCTGCGGATCATCAGCGGACATCAGGACATTTCCGACCTCGTCGCCGGACGCGAGGCGCTGGCGCAACGGCGCGACGAGCTGGAGCGCCAGGTGGCCGAACGCACCGCCGCACTGGTGGAGGCGGAGGAACAGTTCCGCGCCGTTTTCGATTCGCAGTTCCAGTTCGTCGCCGTTCTCACTCTGGACGGGACGGTGATGCTTGCCAACCGCACCGCTCTGATGGCCGGATGTTGCGATGCCGGCGACGTCATTGGCCGCCCGTTCTGGGCCACCGAATGGTGGCCGCAGGTCGAACCCGATCGGCTGCGGACGCGCATTGCCGAGGCGGCGGCTGGCACACCGGTGCGGCGGGATATGGAGCTGCGCAACGCGGATGGGCACAGCGTCTGGATCGACCTGTCCTTCAAGCCGGTGCTCGATTCGGTCAATGGCCAGGTGCGGCAGATCGTTGCAGAATGGCGCGATGTGACCGAATTGCGCCAACTGGCGGAAAAGCTGGCGCAGGCCCAGAAGGTGCAGGCGCTGGGCCAGTTGGCCGGCGGAATTGCCCACGACTTCAACAACATTCTGCAGAGCGTGTCCGGCGCGGCGATATTGATCGAGCGGCGCCCCGATGACCTCGACCGGACCCGGCGCCTTGCTCGTTCGGCCATTGATGCCGCCGCGCGCGGCGCCTCGATTACCCGGCGGCTGCTGTCATTCGCGCGGCGCGGCACGTTGCGCGCCGAGGTGATTGCGACCGACGAGTTGCTCAACAGCATGCGGGAGGTGCTGGCGCATACGCTCGGTGCCGGGATCGCCGTCCGCATCGCGATGGGTGACCGCGTGCCGCCGATATTGGCAGACCGGGGTCAGTTGGAGACGGCGCTGGTGAACCTGGGCACCAACGCCCGCGATGCGATGCAGGAGGGTGGAACCCTGACACTGTCGGCGGAGGCGGTCGAGACGACGGACGATGGCGCGCATCCGGCCGAACTCGCCCCCGGCCGCTATGTGCGGATCAGCGTCGCCGATACCGGCAGCGGAATGTCGCCGGCGACCATCGCGCGGCTGGCTGAACCGTTCTTCACCACCAAACCGCTGGGTGCCGGCACCGGCCTCGGGTTGGCAATGGTGAAGGGTTTTGCCGAGCAATCCGGCGGCGCGATGACGGTCGTCAGCGATCTCGGTTCCGGTACGACGGTGAGCCTATGGTTGGCCCGCGCCATGGACGAAGCGGTGTTCAGCCGGGCCGACAACAGGATCAACGGCCCGGTTCGGCCAGGCGGGACGCGAATCATGCTGGTGGATGATGACGATCTGGTGCGCGAGACCCTGGCCGAACAGATGGAGGATCTCGGTTTCGTGACCATCATGGCGTCGAGCGGGCCGGAAGCGATCGCGCTGATCGAGTCCGGGGTCAGTCTGGACGCTCTGGTCAGCGATTTGTCGATGCCGGGAATGAGCGGCGTGGCGACCATTCAGAAGGTGCGGGCACTGCGGCCGCAACTGCCGTGCTTCCTGCTGACCGGGTACGTCGGCGAACGCGCGGCGTTGGAGGCCGGGACGCTGTTCACGCTGGTGCACAAGCCGATCTCGGGGCGGAAACTGGCGACCCGGATCGAGGCGGCGCTGGAGACGGAGGATTGTTGATCTGTCGCTCTCAGGTCGTCCACGCAGCCATTCACGGGGCGCTTGTTCCAAAACGTTGCCATGCATGATCGGCATGGCCGTTAGCAAATTTCGGCGGTGGTTTCCTTCGCACCTGCGAGATAGAAAACTCGGATCAGTTACGGCAGCGATGCCGCCCGAGTTCCAGCGCCAGCCGCTGGAAGGGGGTCGTTGGCCCCTACGTCTCCCAGACGTGAAGCCTCCCTGTACACTTGCCCCCGGTGCATAACCGGGGGTTTTTTATTTCCGGTCCCGGCACAGGCTGCACCGGCCCGCGCGAGACCGCATTCAAGTATCGCGTCTACCATTATATCGATGTCGGCGCAAGTGGTGCGGTGGTTGACGATCGCCGCCCGGATCGCCAGCGCTCCGTTCACCATCGTGGTCGACGGCGCGGCGATCCCGGCCTCCTGCACGTCCGCCACGATGTCGGCGTTCAGGCGATCGAGGTCGCCGTCCGCGGCGATGTAGCGGAAGCAGACGATGTTCAGGGTGACGGGGGCAAGCCGCTCCAGCGCCGGCTCCCGGTCCACCCGCGCCGCCAGCGCCGCCGCCAGGTCGCAGGTCTGCCGCACCACCTCACCCAGCCGATGGGCGCCGTAGACGCGCAGGGTCATCCAGACTTTCAGGGCGCGGAAGCCGCGCGACAGGTCGGGGCCGAGGTCGCAGGGCCAGATCCCGCCTCCCGCCAGGCCGCGCTGCTCGCGCCGGAGATAGGCCGCCTCGGCGCCGAACGCCGCCACCTGACAGGACGCGTCGCGCACCACGATGCAGCCGGCGTCATACGGAACCTGCGCCCATTTGTGAAAGTCGAACGCGACGGAGTCCGCCCGCTCGATCCCGGCCAGCACCGGGCGCAGGGAGGGTGCCAGCATTGCCGTCGCCCCGTAGGCGCCGTCGACGTGGAACCACAGGTTTTCCCGGGCGGCGACATCCGCCAAAGCGGCAAGATCGTCCACCGCGCCGGTGTCCACCGTGCCGGCGGTGCCGGCGATCAGGAACGGCCGCAGCCCGAGCGCCCGGTCCCGCGCGATGCGGCGGCTCAGCGCGCCGATGCGCATCCGGCCGTTGTCGTCGAACGGGATCATGCGCATGGCGTCGCGGCCGAGGCCGGCCATGTCCATCGCCCGCGGCAGGCAGCCATGCGCCGCGGCCGAGGTGTAGGCGACCAGGCCGCTGCCGCCGGCGCCGGTGCGGCGAACCGAGGGGCCCAGCGCCGCGGTGCGCGCCACCAGCACGCCGATCAGGTTGGCGATCGAGGTGCCGGTGACCAGCACGCCGGAGGCATCGGCGGGAAAGCCGAGCATCTCCGCCGCCCAGGCGATCACCTGCCGCTCGATCTCGATTGGCGCGTGGTCGCGCCCGCCCAGGTTGGCGTTCAGCCCGGCGGCCAGCAACTCCGCCAGCATCCCGGCGGGATTGCCGCCGCCATGCACCCAGCCCATGAAGCGCGGGTGCAGGTTGCCGGTGGCGTAGGGCTGCACCAGCGCGCGAAAATCCTGATAGACCGCCTCGGCGGAGGTCGGGTCGCGGGGCAATGGCTGCCGCAGCCCCTCGCGCACCGTCTCGGGCATCGGGCGCCAGACCGGCCCGTCGCGCAGGGTTTCCAGATGATCGAACATGTCGTCGATCATGCGGTGTCCGAGCGCGCGCAGATCGGTTGCATCGGAGGGGTCGAGGCTTTGCATCGTCACATCCGCGGCGGCAGGCCGAGCGCCGACAGAACGTCCGGATCCAGCCGCGGGCGCGGGCCCGGCGGCGGCTGGATGGCGAAACCCATGACGTCGTCGTAGCCCCACAGCGCCCAGCCGATGTGCCGGGTTTCCAGCCCGTCACGCACTGTCCTGAGCCATGCGAGACGGGCGGCGGCGTTGAGCGACACGGTCGCGCCGAACTCCCCGGCCAGCAGGGCGGCGTGATGCCGGTGCGCCCAGGCAGCGGCGCGATCGAGGCTCGCGCCGATGCGCCCGGAGTCCCAACCGAAGCCGCAGTAGTATCGCATCAGTCCGGCCGTGGCGGGATCGCGGGCGCCGCCGGCGGCGGCCTCGCAGCGGGACGGGTCGTCCACCGGGAACGGCAGGTTGGCCAGCGCGGCGCGGTCGAGGCCGGGCCGATACGCCGCCAGAGAGGTCAGTTCCGGCGGATCATACAAATGAAAGCTGTAGACGACGTTGCCGTCGTCCTCCGGGATCAGCGCGAGCAGGCCATCGATGCTGCCCCAGTCCTGTCCGGTCAGCACCACGGTCGCGGCGGGCAGCGCCCGGCGGATGTCCTGCAGGACGGCGTGCTGCACCGCCCGCCAGCCCGCCGGATCGCCGGGGAAGACAGGTTCGTTGAGGATTTCGGGAACAACGCGGGTTTGGTCCAGCGCCCGCAGCTCCGGCGCCAGAGTCCGCCAAAACGCCACCAGCGGCGACGCATCGGCCTCCAGCCGCCAAGCCTGCGGGTGTGGCGAGACGACGACCGCGAAACCCTGCCGCTGGACGCGCCGGATCGCGCCGATAAGCACCGCGCGGCCGGGCGCCGTGGCGACGATCGCCGGATCCACCGCCAGCCGCACGAAGCCGAACCCCGCGTCGCGCAGGCCCGCAAGAGCCTGGTTGCTCAAGTACGCGCCCAGGGCGGCGGGATCGCGTGACGGCGGAAAGCGGAACCAGTTGGTCAGGTTGATGCCGCGGGTAAGGTTGGCCGGCGGCGCGAAGCCCGAGGTTTCCCCCGCCATGGCGGTGTGCGCCATGAGCCAACCGCCCACCGATAGCCACGCGCATGCCAGCGCGAGGAGAAAGCCGCGCAGCCGCTTGCCGCCATGGCCCTCCGTCTGCAGCGGAAATATGTCGGGCATAAGCACTCCGTTAACCTTTGGCGGTTAGGCTGGGCGGCACCATGACCCGGGAAGTGCTGCGATTTGGTTAACGCGGTGAAATTTTATGGCGTGCTGCTGCTGGGCGCGGCGGTGCTGACCGCGGCGGCGTGGCTGCGCGGAGCGGAATACGATGAGCAATACACGCTGTTCCTGACCGCCGGCGCGGCGCGGCCGGACTGGCCGGAGACCGCGTTTCCGGCCGGACTGATCGCCGCCGCTCAGGCGGGACACGCGGATTGGGCGGCGATCGCCCGGGACCTGCGCGCCACGGACGTGCATCCGCCGCTGTACTTCTGGGCGGTTTCGGTGTGGCGGGAGGCGTTCGGGCCCGGCCTGTTCGCGGCGCGGTTGTTCTCCGTGCTGTGCGGGGTGGTCTCGCTCGGGCTGACCGGGCGGATCGCCCGGCAATGCGGCATCCGCCCGGCTGTGGCGATGCTGGTGACGCTGAGCTGCTACGGGTTTGTCTATGCCAACGCCATCGCCCGGGGTTTCGCCGCGGCGGAGATGCTGACGCTGGCCGGGGTGACGCTGCTGCTCGGGCGGCGGCCGGTGCCGGCGGGGGTGATGCTCGGGGCGGCCTGCGGCTGCAACTATCTGGCGGTGTTCGTCGCGGCGGCGGCGATGGCGTCGGCGCGGGCCTGGAGGGCGGTGCCGGCGGCGGTGCCGTTCCTGGCGCTGGATGCGTGGTTCTTCGCCGCGCAGCACGGTGCCCGGCCGGATCAGTTTCCGCCGTTCGCGCTCTGGCCGAGTCTGCTGCGGCTGGCGGAATACCAGGCGGCGGCGATGTTTGGCGGGCTGCCATTATATGTGGATGGCTGGTTGCGGGTAGTGGTTGGCGCAGCCGTCGGGCTTGTGGCTGCCGGCCTGGCGGCGGGGATCGCGGCGGCAAGGCCATGGACAGGCGGGTCCGGCGTGCGGCTGGTGCTGGCAGCGGCGGCAGCGCCTCCGGCCGGGCTGCTGCTGCTGGGCGCGGTGTTCGACAACACGCCGATAGAGCTGCGGTATTTGTCGTTCGGGCTGCCGTTCGCCGGGCTGCTGGTTGCTTTTGGGTTGAGCGGCGACCTCACCGGCGCGTCTCACTCCTCGTCATGGCCCGGCTTGTCCGGGCCACCTGTTCCAGCACGTGCCGCGACAGGTGGCCCGGACATGCCGGGCCATGACGGGAAGAGAACACCCGGCCGTAACGTTAGGCAACGAAGCCTGCGGCAACCCAACATTATTGCCCCGCTCTTGCTCCTTCTTGCCACCCTCCAGACCGCCTCCATCGCCGGCCTGCTGTTCGCCCCCCGCACCATGCAGCCCGCCCGAGCCGCCGCGGCCGAGGCAGCCAGACTGGCAGGCGGGGGAATCGTGCTTCTCCCCCGCGGCAATGACGGCGTCGGCATCGCCGGGGCGTTCGGCATCGAGGCGCCGGCGGCGTTGTCTCTTCTGCTGGTTCGCCGGGACGACCCGGCCGCCGGTCGGGTCGTCTCCTGGCGCCGGGCCGTTGTCGTGACTTTGGCGCAGGACCGCGACAGCGCCGCGACCCTGCCGGCGCTGCGCGCCACCCTCGCCGCCGCGAACTGGCGCCGGGTCGCGACCGGGTCCAACGTCGAGGTCTACGAGCGGGAGTAAAGGATGCGAATAGCCGCGCTGCGGGCAGTCAAAGCAACCAAACGCTCTCTCGGCCCGGCGGCCCGGACAACAAGCCGGGCCATGACGGTGCGGCAGCGTACGCCGCCTTTCCGATCATCCTGAAACGCTCCGGTAGCGGCGCATCATGGATGCCGGCGCGGGGCCGCTACTTCAACGCCGTCGCTGCCCCGACCGCCTGGTCCAGCCCCGGATGGGCAACCAGAAAAGCCGCCAGCCGATCCTCGGCGATCCGCCGCTCTGTCACTGTCAGCGCCGCCCAGTCGACAGCCGGCGTCACCGTCATGACGAGCGGCGCATGCGCCGGACCGGACAGGCTGTCGAGCGCCATCCGCAGGCGCATGTTCAGTCCCGGCCGGTTCGGCTGGCCGTCGATCCAGACCGACACGCCCAGCGCATAGGCAGGATCGTCTGACCGCATGATCCGCCACGCGCTCGGCTTGCCGTCGCCCGTGTTCAGCCAGGCTTCCGATCGCCCCTCGCTGTCCACCGCGCGGGATAAGTCTCGCCGCGCCGCCATCACCGCCCCGGCGGTCGACCGGGGCGACAGCGCCTGCCAGCGCAAATCCATTGCTCCATCGCCACAGGTCACCCGCTGCCCTTGCACCGGCGGAGATACCGCCACGGCCGCGGGCAATGCCGATGCCGTGCACCCGGGGCCCGGATCGATGGCGTTCGCCGCCGCGGGCGGACTGCGCGAAGCGAAGGCAAGGCCGGCCGCAAATGCCGGGCTGACGCAGGCGACCGCGACCAGCCCCGCCGCGGCCGCCGCGGCGCCACCCCACCCGGCCGCCGGATCCGGCACCGGCAGCGGCGCCGCGCCGGACCGCGTGGTCAGATGGTCCTGCCGGAACGGCAGCCCCAGCACGATCAGCACCAGAATAACGAACGAGAAAAACACCCATCCGTAAATAATGTGGTCCGCCGCCGCCGCCTGCGCGCTGTCCAATACGTAGCCCAGCCAGACAATGCCGATCGCGCGGAATCCGTTGGCGACGATTGGAACCGCGATGGAAGCGGCAATGAACAGTGCCCGCCGCACCGGACCGCGGTACATGATCAGCGCATACAGGCAGCCGAAGGCGATCGAGGCGATCAGGAACCGCAGCCCGGCGCAGGCCTCCGCGATATAAAACGTGCCCTGCGGAATCTCGATGACGTAGCCGTCGATATACGCCGGGACGCCGAGAATCTCCAGTCCGTGGCGGACGAACCAGGCGGTGATGTCCTGAAGCTGCGGCGTCAGGAATTCGCCGAACGGGACAAGGAAGTAAAGATACAGCAGCGGTCCCGCCACCGCCCGGCAGAACCGCGTTCCGAGCACCGCCAGGAACAGCAGCTCGACGAAGGTCATGGCGGCAAGTTGGCGCCCCTCCATGATGCCGAGCCGCTCCGCCAGCAGCCACACCAGCGCAACCGGCACGGCCAGCAGGATCGCCGGCTTGCACGCGCCGACGGGCACGCCGCGCAGATCGGCTTGACGATCCCACACCAGGTAGCCGGCGATCGGGATGACCAGAAAGCAGTGGTTGTAGGCGGTGGAGTCGATCCAGGTCCGGACCGCCGCGGCAACCTCCTGGTTGAAGACCGCGCCCAGCGCCAGCAGGCCGGCGCCGAGCAGCACAAGCGCCCGCCGCCACTCCGGCGCAATCAGGGATGACGGCGCCCGCGCCATCGCCGGGGCGCTCATCTCCCGCGGCTTTCGATTGGACGGCGCATCATACGCTCCTTGTTTCGTGTGTGGCGGGCAAGCCGGGCCATGATGATGGGGGTAAATCCGCCGGGTCCCGCGCGGGACGCAACAAACCGGCGCGGCTCATCCCAGCCCGCGCACAATGAACGGGCCGATGGCGTTGGCCACCGGCAAGGGCAGCCGCTTCCACGCGGCGATGACAAGGGCGTATTTCGGATTCAGCGGGTTCAGGTCCGGTATCGCCTCGCCCGGCTTCAGTTTGAACCGGTAATGCAGGTTCGCCGCCTCAAATCCCCAGTTGCGCTTGAACGCCATCGCCCCCGTGTTGAGCTTGCTGCGGCCGAAGTCGAACAGGCGGCAGCCGCGATCCGCCGCGCGGCGCATCACTTCCCAATACATGAAATCGTTGCCCGCGCAGCCGCGCGCAGCCGCGGTGCCGCCGCCGTAATACGGCAGCACCTCATCGCGGAAATAGAAATTCAGCACCGACGCGACCGGCGTTTCCTTGTCCATGACGGTGACCGCATCCGCGTCGCCGCCGAACACCTGCATCAGAATGCGGAAGTAACGGCGCGGGAAGACCGGCGTGCCGAGATTCCGCACGCTCTCGGCGTAGACCCGGTGCAGCACCGCCACGTCGCGGCCTGCCACCGAGGTCAGGCCGGCCTGCATGCCCTTGCGCACCATCGCCCGCTGCTTGCGCGGAATCGCCTTCATGTTGGCATCGTGATCCGCCGCAATCGGCTTCCGGAACGTAACATACAGGTCCGGCCGCTCCGCCCAGCCCTCGCCGGCGAGGCGTTCCGGCGGGTCGCGGTCGCGCAGCTCGAGCGCCGCGGCGCCGGTGCGCGCCAGCAGGGCCTCAGCGTGCGCCAGCAGGGCGGCCTCGCTTTCCGCATCCGCCGCCAGCACCCCGCCATAGACGCAGAACGGCACGGAGATCAGCGTGTCGCCGAACAGCCTGGTCTTCACCCGGGCGAGCGGCAGCACCCCGGTGATGGCGCCGTCGCGCTCAGCGAAGGCATAGTGCGTGGCGTGGCCGAAGGCGGTTTCCACCGCGCGCGCCCAGCCGGCGCGATGGAAGAACGTGCCCGCAGGCATTGCCAGCACGAAGCGGTCCCAGGCGGCTTCGCCGGCGTCCTCCAGCGGGCGCACGATCACGGCCACGGTCAGGCCGGAACCGTTTCGGCGGCGCGGCCGATGAGCATCGGGGCATAGACCCGGTCCATCCGGTCCCACGGAAAATCGCGCAGCAGCCGCTCCAGATCGGCTTTCATCCCCGACAGGTTGGTGTAGTGCCGCACACGGGATTTCAGCGGCGCGCCGCGCACCCGCGGCTGATCGGCATCGATTTCCCAGGGGTGGAAGAAGAAAATCCCCGGCTGGCGGTCGTAGCGGTTCACCCGGGCAAGGCCGGCCCGGTACAGCCCGGTGGGCAGCAGGCGGAAATAGCCGCCCCCGGAGCACGGCCAGTTGCGGCCGAGCAGGCGCACCGTCGTCATCGGGATCTCCAGCACGCCGTCGGCATGCGGACGGAACGGAATCCGCGGGGCGTCCGGCATGCCATAGATGTCATGGCGGATCGGGTTGATGCTGGAACTGTAGACGTAGCCTTCCTGCCGCAGGATCGGAAACGCCCACATGTTTCGGTGATTGATCGAGAACGTCGCCGCGCGGTAGCCCGTCACCGGCACGCCGCCAATGTCCTCCAGCAGCGCCCGGGTGCGCCGGATATCGGCGCGGAACGCCTCGGGCGCCTGCGTGTCGGCGCGCGTATGGTCCCAGCCGTGGCTGGCCAGTTCATGTCCCTCGTTCACCATGCGGCGGACGACGGCGGGGAACCGCTGCGCCACCCAGCCCAGCGTGAAGAACGTGGCCTGCACGTCGGCGGCGGCGAACATGTCCAGGATGCTGTTGGTGTTCCCCTCGACCCGGCCGGGAAACCCGTCCCAGTCGGCGCGCCCGACACAGCCGGCGAAAGCCTGGACCTGGAAATAGTCCTCCACGTCCACCGTCATGGCATTGGTCAGGATGGTCATGCCGCCTCGCCCGCCGCTTTGGCCTCCAGCAGGTCGAGGATCCGCCGGGACACTCTCTCCTGCCGCGCGGCCAGCCGTTCGAGCGTTTCGATCCGGCGCTCCAGCTCGTCCGGCTCCGCCCGGGCCGCCGGCACCGGCGCCGCCAGCCCGTCGCCGAGATCCTGGCGGAGCTCCTCCGCCGTCGCATCAACAATCGCGGCGTCAATGGCATGCAGTTCCTCCAGCGCGCCGAACAGCAGCACGCGGGAACAGAGCGTGTTGATCCGGCGCGGAATGCCGCCGGTGTTGCGGTGCAACGCCGTGAAGGCGTCGTCGCCCCATTCCGGGTCGTTCTTCCAGCCGACGGTGCGCAGCCGGTGCTCGATATAGCCGCGCGTCTCCGTTTCGGTGAGCGGCCCGAGGTGGTAGGACGCCAGCACACGCTGCCGGAGCTGCTCGACATCCTTGCTGGCCAGTATCGGCCGGAACTGCGGCTGGCCCAGCAGGATCGTCTGCACCGAGGCGCGGCCATCAACGGTAATATTGGACAACATCCGCAACTCCTCCATCGCCGCCAGCGACAGGTTCTGCACCTCATCCACCACCAGCAGGCAGCGGCGGCCCTGCTTGCGCTGCTCGCGCACCATCTGCTCGAACTCGCGCAGCAGAGTAGCCTTGTCGGTGCCCCGGGTTTCGCCCAGGCCGAAATTGGCCATTGCCAGCCGCAGCAGATCGTCGCCGGATACCTGCGTTGTCACGACACGGGCCATGACATAGGTATTGCGATCGAGCTGCGACCACATCTGCTCCACCAGTGTCGTCTTGCCGGCGCCGACCTCCCCGGTGATGACGATAAAGCCTTCCTGCTGCGACAGGCCATAGACCAGGTGCGCGATCGCCCGGCTGTGGCCGCTCGATCCGAAGAAAAAACGCGAATCCGGCGTCAGCAGGAAGGGCAGGCCGGACAGCTTGTAGAATTTGTCGAACACTTTACCCTGTCAGAAGGTCTTGGAGATGCCGAGGATCAGCATATTCTCATAAAACGTATAGGCGGTGGTGTTTGCCTGCCTGGCGAACAAAGAATAGCGCAGACTGGCGCCGACCGTATCGGAAATCTGATACTGCAACCCGGCGCTGACCGCCTCGGAATTGCTGTTCCCCGGGCCGCCGATGCCGGAGATGCCGTTCTGCATCGAATACGACGCCGCGGCGCTGAGCGTCAGATCGGCACGCAACTCGTGCTGCCAGCTGGCGGTGACGCCCAGCACCTTCCCGTTGGACGATGCCGACCCTGCGCCCTGGCGAGTCTGGGTCGTGTCGAACACGTTGACCGCAAAGCTGTCCCGGTCGAGCAGCGTTTGCAGGCCGGCGGCGAACGTGTCGTAGCGGAATACCCCATTCTGGACCGGCAGCGCGTTGGTGGCGGCGAACAATTGACCGCCGTTCGCGCCGTTCACCAGCGTTCCGTTGCTGCCGGCGGTCGCAAGATTGAGCTGGCTTTGCAGGTTCTCGAGCTGGGTACCGGTCGATGACCCGTACGAGACCGTCAGCGTGGTGCGCCCGGTGACTGCGTAACGCCCGTTGACGGTCAGCGAATCGTAGCCGTACAGGTGGCCATAGCTGACCGTCAGGAAGGTGTCCGGATCAGGCGTCAGGGTGGTGCCGGCGCTCCAGGTGAGGTCATCGACGTTCAAACCGCCCGTCGTGTTGTAGACGATGTATTCATGGCCGCCGGAGGCAAACATCTGCACCACGCGATTGATCTGCCAGGATATCTTGTCAGTGATGAAATTGCGCGTGGACGAATAGGATTGGCTCGGCGCGGGGGCGGCGGTTGAGTTGAGGCCGTAATTGCCGCCATAGGTGGACTGGCTCTGCATCAGGTCGATGTCGAAGCTGTTTTGTACGGGATTCAGCCAGTCGCCGCTGCCCCAGTGCGCGACCTCCTCGTTGGAGATCAGCGTCGCGGCGTTGGGGCCGCTCCCGCTCAGGATTGGCGATGCGGCAAAGCCGGTAAGGCGGTCCGACGCGGTGACATTCAATGAATAGCCGAGCTTGCCCGTTCCCCAGTCGCCCAGTTCGGTCAGCAGATACGGTGAGATGCCGAAGCTGTTGGTCTGCACGTCATCGCTGCGGGTCAGTCCGGCGCTGGTTCCCGCCAACCCGGGCACGCTCGCCTGCAGCGAGCCGACGGCCTGGCCGGTCGCACCGACGGTGCCCAGGCCGCCGATGCCGCCGTAGATATTGTGGACGCCGGCCAGGGCACGCAGGTCGACATAGGCCAGATCGGGCACCACGGTGACCAGTCCGATGCCGTCCATCTGCTGGGTCAGCGAATTGAGCGACGACGTGCGCGCATACATCGACAGCGCCGGGGCATAGTCGAAGGTCAGTTGCAGCCGCGGCGTATTGCCCGCGATGTGAATGTCGGGCGACAGATAGGTGGCCAGGTCCCATTGCCGCGGGCTGTTCGCCTGCAATGCGTTGTCGGTGAACATCTCCTGAAGATCGAGGCGCGGCACGATGGTCCAGCCGCCGCCGGGCGGCGCCGCCAGGCTGTCGGACAATTGCAGTTGGTGCTTCAGATCCTGCGCGTCCGGCGTGGCCAGCTCGGTTCCCTGCGGCACCTGATCGCTGTTCGACGGGTCGATCAGCGGGAACGCACCGGCGCCTCCGGCAGCCCACCCCAGCGAAACGGCGCCGAGGGACAGCCGGAGGACGCCGTTGCGGACTCCCCGCCCCGGGTGACCGGCCGCCCCGCCGCGATCGTTACAAAAACTTGAAAAATCGCCCGCGGCGCGGCGAAACGGTCCGGCAGCATGCATTGCCCGGGTTTCCATGATACTGTTTTTTACTGCGCGCTACGACGAGTAATACGAGGAGTACGCGCCGAACGTGTAGCGGGACGAAATCTGCTGCTTATTGAGAACAAGCGTAATCGTGGGACATGCCTGGATCAGATCGAGCGAGGCTTCGATCTCGTCGCGCTGGGTTCGATCGGCTTCCACAACGAACAGGATCTGGCCGACGACCTGCGCCAGCACCGCCGGATCGGAGGTGGACAGGCACGGCGGCGCATCCAGCACCAGCAGCCGATCGGCGTAGCGGCGGCCGAGGCTTTGGATCAGACGGGTCATTTCCTTGGTGGAGAACAGTTCCGCACTGCGCTCCCGCTCCCGCCCGACAGGCAGGATCGACAGCCGCTCGATCGGCGTCCTGACGATCAGCGGCGACGGGTCGAGCTTGGGATTGGCGGCCAGGTCGAGCAGCCCGCGCGCCTGCGCGAGACCGAGGCTGTAACAGATCGAATCGCGCTTGGAGTCGGCGTCGACCAGCAGCACGTGGTGGTCGCCCTGCCGGGCGATACTGCCCGCCAGGTTCGTCGCCATGAAGCTTTTTCCCTCTCCGGGGCGGGCGCTGGTGACCAGCAGCAGATTGGAGAAGCCCGGCTCGGCGCCGGGGCCGAACGCCGACCGCAGGATCTGCCGCTGCACCAGGCGGAATTCCTCCGAGATGCGGGTGCGGGTGCGCGACCAATCGACCATCCCGGCGCGTTCCAGCGACATGGCGTCGACCGACTGGGCGCCCTGCAGCAGCCCGGCCGGCGAATCCGCGGCGATACCCCTCTGAACCCCCTGGAAGGGCGTTGCCGGGCGGTCGAGCATCGCGGCCTGCGCACCGGGCAGTCCCGGCGCCTGCGTCCGCCCGAGGACGGAAGGCGCCGGTGAATAGCCCGGGAGCGTCCCGGCATCGCCGGTGGCGGAAGCCGGAGGCGCGGAGGCAGCGGAGTCCGCCGGCGGCGGAGGCGGCGCAAACAGCGCCGATCGGCGGGCCGGTTCGCCGGCCGACTGCCGGTCCGGGGTCTCGGGTGCCGCCGGATCGGGTGCCGCCGCGCCCGGGTCCGTCCCGGCTGCGGCGCCGGGCTGCATCAACTGCGCCGCGGTTTCGTCAAGCGCGCCGGTGCGCAGCAAACGTTCCGCCACCCGTTCAACGAGGTGGGATGCTTTCGGTATCAGCATTGACCGCCAGCCTTCCTGTCCATGAAATCAGCGGTGCAGCGCCGGCAAAAGCCATCCCCGATCAGGCGGGACGATGCTGAAACGATTGGAAACCGGGCCACTAGATCAACGCCTCCGACCGGAGGAGGTGGACGATGAGGCCGCCGTATATGCAGACCAGCACGGCCGCCGCCGCGCCGAAGCGCAGCACCGCCATCAACCGCAGGCGCAACGGCACCAGGCCGAGGACCGAGATCCCGCCCAGCACCGGCAAGCCCAGCGTCCGCAGGTCGTCCACGGTGGAGAATGAGCGGTCGAGCTGACCCAGGAACACGGTGACGCCGATGCCGGCGGCGATGCCGCCCACCAGCACCAGGCTGACCAGCAGGATGCGGTTCGGCGCCACCGGCAGGCGCGGAATCTCGGGCGGGTCGATCACCTGCAGCTTGACCTTGTCGGCCTGCGTGTCGGCGGCCTGAGCGATATTCGCCGATTGCAGGCGGCCCAACAGATCCTCGTAGTTCCTGCGCAGAACGTTATAATCACGGTCCATATTCTGGTATTCCGCGATCAGGCCCGGCTGCTCGCGCTGCACCTTCTCCAGCCGGTCGCGATAGGCGATCGCCTCATCCCGCTGCCGCTGCAGCGAGACGATATTCGCGTTGGCTTCGATCAGCTTGACCTTGAGCTGCTCGTAAACCGGGTTGGGCACCGAATGCTTCATCGCGCCGGTGGCGGGATCGCGGCTGACCGAAGCCTCCTTGCCGGACGGCTGGGCGACCGCCTCGCGCGGGCCGGCACGCAGCGCCTCGATGACCTTGCGCTGCGCGATGACATCGGGGTGCGCGGCGGTATCCTTCAGCAGCAGCATGCGAAGGTCCTCCTCCGCCTGCTCCAGCCTGGATCTCGCCACCGGCTGAGCGTTGACCGCGCCCGGCACGCCGGCGGAATCGGTCACCAGCATCGCCGGGGTGCCGTCGACCTCCTGCTTCATCGCATCGCGCGCCGTCAGGGCATCCTGAAGCCTGCCCTCGGCCTGCTGCGCGTTGGCGCGCGCGCTTTCCAGCGCCGGCACGTCGGGATTGTCGTTTGAGGGCAGGACTTCGAGATAGCGGCTGCGGAAATCGGCGCGGCGCTTTTCCGCCGCGCGAAGCTGCTGCTCGTACGACTGGATCTGCCGCTCGAGGAAGCGGCGGGCGTTCTCCATGTCGGTGCGCGAGCCGCCGGTCGCGCTTTCGACGAAGATCGTCAGCAGGGTCTGCACCACGTCGTGCGCCAGCTTGGCGCTCTTGTCGCGATAGGTGATGGTGAACAGGTTCTTGGTCTGCGGATTGACCTTGATGTCGATGGCGAGGCGGGTCAGCAGCCGCTCCCGGTCCGACGGGCCGTTCAAGGTCAGGTCGAGGTCGGTCTTGGAAATGAGCTTTTCGAGATTGGGCCGGCTCAGCAGGGTGCGCTGGATGATTTCGAGCTGGGTCGTCGGCGCCGAGTCCGCGGCGATGCCGCGCAGCAGCGGGGTCAGCACGGCGTCGGCGTCGACGTACAGCCGGGCGCTCGATTCATATTGGTTGGGAACGGTGTAGACGCCGACCCAGCCCAGGCCGCAAACCAGCCAGGCGATGATCACGCCGGTCCAGCGGCGGCGCCAGGCGGCGCGCAGATACTGGGCGATGAGGAGGCGTATGGCATCCATGGCGGTGCGCCCCTCAGAACCAGGATTGCGGGATGATCAGCGTATCGCCCGGCTTCATTTCGACATTCTGGGTGATATCGCCGTCCTTGATGAGGTCGGAGAGGCGCACCTTGATGATGTTCTGCTTGCCCTCCGGTTCCAGCCGGACGATCGTGGCGCGGTTGCCGGAGGCGTATTTCGTCAGCCCCTTGGTGGCGATCATGACGTCCAGCAGCGTCATGTGGTCGCGGTACGGGATGGCGATCGGGTCCGCCGCCTCGCCGATGACGCGCACCTGCCGATCGGCCGGGCCGACGAAGCTGCGGACGATGACGGTGACGTTGGGCTCCTGGACGTACTTGCTGAGCTTCTGCTCGATCTCGCGCGCCAGCTGCGTCGGCGTCTTGCCGGCCGCGACGATGTCCTCGATCAGCGGAGTGGAAATCCGGCCGTCGGGCCGCACCGCGACGCCGGCTTCGCTGAGATCGGGATTGCGGTAGACGAAGACGCTGAGGGAGTCGCCGGCGCCGATGATGTAGTCTTCAGCGACGGTGCCGGCGGCAGCGGCGCCGGGGGTGGTTGTGGTCGTGGCGGCCGCCGCCGGCGGCGTGGCCGGCGGCCTGACCGGTCCGGAGGCGCATGCCGCGGCCGCGAGCGCCAGCGGCAGCGTCGCGGCGAAGCGGAATGCGGTCCCGGGGGTGCGCCGGGGCGCGGGCTGTGCCGCCGCGGTTCCGTCGCCATCGTCGTGCGTGTCCGGGCGGCCTTGCCCCGCATCCGAGGGAGTGCGCCCGGGCGCACGCGGATGCGACCGGCGGGCGTTATCTTTTCGGTTTGGTTCGGGCCGTTTTTTAATCACGTCAACCTCTGAAAAATGCGTTCGGCACGCCGGCTGTTGCCGGCACATCGGCCGGGCATCAGCGCGCTTGGGATGCGGCGGTGGCACGGTGGTAGGCGCGGAAGGAATCGAACCCCCTCATCTGCCGGGTTGAGGCAGCGCTCTGCCAATGAGCTACACGCCTTTCAGCATCCCCCGCGGCCGGATACGTTGGAAAGATGATACCGCTTTGTATGACCTCTCCCTTTCGTGAGGTGGCTATAACATCCTGTTTGCCGCGTTTCAACTCAGACGTGAAGCGAAATAGTGTTGGACGCCCGGGGGCTTATCGGATAGGGCGGCGGCCGGGTTGGACGGCTGCGCCGGGGGTAGGGCGGCCCGCGGCCGCATCTCAAAATTGGCACGAAAGCCGGGCCTGTGGGTAATAATTGCTTAATAAACATTATAAAATATGTATGATTAATACGAAATTTCGTTGACGATGCATACGGGAATGTGTAACGTTCTCATCAGGTGTCGCCCGGGAGCCGCCGCGGATGAAAACTGCCTGGCAGAGCCCGCCGCGGTCGGCCATCTCCCGGAATTACAAAGACAAATCGGGCGGGTTGAAAGGAAAGCGTTGATGCAGCGCGCCATGGCACATTATGTGCCTCGCGAAATGGCTGTCCTCGGCCTCGTCGAGGTGGCCCTCTCGTTCCTGGTCATATACGTCATTCTGAACGTCAGCGGCACGCCGGACTGGATCTCGGGCAGCCTCCGGACCCTGACCGCGCCCACCGCCGCCGCAGCCGCCCTGCTCGCGCTCGGCATCAGCCTCATCGCCCTGCCCATCGGCCTGTACCAGCCCGAAGTCTGTCTCGACCGCAGGCGCCTGCTGCCGGCAACCTGCCTCGCCGCGGGACTGATTTTCGCCGCCCTGCTGCTGTTCGGACGGCCGGACGGCCGCCTGACCCTCGGCCATGCCGTCGAAACCGCCAGGCTTGGCGCCGCCGGCCTGGCGACAATGACCTTCGTCCGCATTGTCTGGCGCCTCGACATCGTCCGCAACCGGTTGGCCAGGCCCGTCCTGGTGCTCGGCGCTCCGGCCGACGCCGCCACCTTCAGAGCCCGCCTGGACACCCGCCGCGGCCGCAACTTCAAACCCGTCGCCATGCCGGAGGGCGACGCAAGCTGGCAGGCGCTGCGCCGCCGCGGCATCTGGGGCGTGGTCCTCGCCTCCGGAGTCGAGCCGCCGATGGCCGAGGCGATCCTGGATTGCAAGCTGCGCGGCCTGCCGGTGCTCAGCGCCGCGGCCTTTCACGACCGCTATCTCGCCCGCGTCGATCTCGACTCGCTCACCGCCGACGGCCTCATCAACGCCGACGGCTTCGCCCGCGGCTGCGGCTCCGCCGCGCTCAAGCGCGCGTCCGACATCGTCTTCAGCATCGCCGCCCTGCTGCTCACCCTGCCGATGATGATCGCCGCCGCCGCGGCGATCAAGCTCGACAGCCGCGGCCCGGTGTTTTACCGCCAGCAGCGCGCCGGACGCTTCGGCAAGGCCTTCACGATCTTCAAGTTCCGCAGCATGGCGGCCGACGCCGAGGCCTGCGGCAGGCCGCGCTGGACGCAGCGGCAGGATCCGCGCATCACCCGGGTCGGACGTTTCATGCGCGCCTCCCGCATCGATGAGCTGCCCCAGCTGGTCAACGTCATCCGTGGCGAAATGAGCCTGGTGGGCCCGCGCCCGGAACGGCCCCATTTCGTCGAGCAACTGGCCCGGGCAATTCCGTTCTACCACCAGCGCACCTATGTCAAACCGGGCCTCACCGGCTGGGCTCAGGTGAATTATCCCTACGGCGCCTCGGTCGAGGATGCGCGCGAGAAGCTCGCGTACGACCTCTATTACGTGAAGCACCGCACGATCTGGCTCGATCTTGTCATCCTGCTGTCAACCATCCGCGTCGTGCTGTTCAGCGACGGCGCACGCTGATGCGGCGCCCGCCGCAAGCCGGCCTTGGCTGACCGCACCGGACCGGCGCGATCCGGCGGGCGGCAGGTCCGGCGGGCCGTCATGACCGCGGCGCAGGCATGATACTCCAGGTTCCGGCCGTCGCCGTGCTGTACGGCGGATGCGCCGCGGTCTACGGTCTGCTCGCGCTGCTCATTCTGGCGCGCCCGCCGGTCAGCCGCGCCGGCGTTTGGCTGGGTCTCGGCTGCCTCGTCACCGCGAGCTGGGCCGCCGCCATCGCCGCATCCTTCCGCATCCCGCTCGGCCAGATCCCCGCCTGGCTGGAAATCGGCCGCGCCGCGGCCTGGTACGGGTTCATCCTGCACCTCTACCGCCGCTCCGCCGGAACCGGCGATCAGCTTGTGCCGGCATTCAGGACGATGGGGCTGCTGGCGCTCCTGATACTGTGCGGCACCCCGCTGCTCGATTGGCTGTCCGGCTCCCCGGCGGCGGTGCTGCCGTCGCTCGGCGTCGCCGTCAGGCTGGGTTTCGCCGTCTGCAACGTGCTGCTGCTGGAAAACCTCTATTTCAACACGCCGCCCGAAGCGCGCTGGAACATCAACCTGCTCTGCGTCGCGCTGGGCGGCATGTTCCTGTACGATCTGGTTCTCTACGCCGATGCCGTGCTGCTCCGCCAAATGTCCTTCGCGCTGTTCGAGGCGCGCGCGCCGGCCTGCACCATCGCCGCCCCGCTGCTGGCACTCGCCGCCGCCCGCAACCGGCGCTGGGCGATCGACATCCATGTCTCCCGCGACGTCGTCTTTCACAGCTTTACGCTGATCGCCAGCGGCATCCTGTTGCTGGCGGTCGCCTTTGTCGGCCAAGTGTTCCGCGAGGAGGGGTCGGAATGGGGCCGCGTCGCCGAGACCTCGATGATCTTCAGCGCCATGCTGGCGGTCGCGGTCACCGTCACCTCCGGTTCGGCGCGCTCCCGCATCCGCTCCCTGGTGGTGGAGAATTTCTTCAGCCACCGCTATGACTACCGCCGCGAATGGATGCGCTGCATCGACGCGCTGACCGCGCCGGATGCGTTCGTCGCCCTGCACAAGCGGGCGATCCGCGCCGCCGCGGAGGTGGTCGATAGTCCCGCCGGCGCGCTGTTCGTCCGCCCGCCGCAGGATGTCGCCTTCCAGTGGGCCGGCTCCTGGAACATGCCGGCGGCCACCGCCCCGGTGCCTCCCGGCCATCCCCTGGTCGCCCTGTTCGGCGGCACCGAAAGCATCGTGTTGCTGGACCGGCATGAAGCGGCGGCGGCATGGCTGCCGGAGCTGCCCCGCGCCTGGATCGTACTGCCGCTCTATCATTTCGGCACTCTGATCGGCTTTGTCGTCCTGGCGCGATCGAGGGCGCAATTCAAACTGGACCAGGAGGCTTTCGACCTGCTACGGGTGATTGGTCGCGAAATCGCGAGCCGTCTGGCTGAGCAGCGCGCCATGCAGGTCCTGACGCAAACCCGCGAGCTGCGCGAGTACAGCCAGCGCTTCGCGTTCGTCATCCACGACATTAAGAATGTTTCCGGACAACTCTCCATGCTTTTGGCCAATGCCGAGGTCCACGCTGACAATCCGGAGTTCCAGCGCGACATGCTGACGACCGTGCGCGCATCCGTCGGCAAGATCACCCGGCTGCTGGCGCGGCTGCAGGCGGAAACCCGGGAAAGAAACCATGCGGTGATCACGCCGGCGGAGCGCCTCCGCCGGCTGGTGGAACTGTCCCGGCATGCCAGCGGCAGGACCATTGTTTTGCGCGATCGTTCCGGCGGTGCCGGCGCGGCGATCGATCCGGATGCCTTCGATGCCATCGCCGCCCACCTGCTGAACAATGCTATCGAAGCCTCGGCGGAGGCGGACGCCGTCGAAGCGGAGCTGCGGCTGGAGCCGCACTGCGTCGTCCTCGACATCATCGACCGCGGCGCCGGCATGGCGCCCGAGTTCGTCCGCGACGAACTGTTCCGGCCGCTGCGCTCCACCAAGTCCGGCGGCCACGGCATCGGCGCCTACCAGGCGCGCGAGCTGCTGCGCGGCGCCGGCGGCGATCTGCTGGTGATCAGCCGGCCCGGCGCCGGCACCACGATGCGCGTCATCCTGCCCTGGCTGCGGCCGGCGGTCCCGGCGCCGGCTTCCGCGGAGGCGTGAGCGTCGTGGCAATCGCCAATCCCAGACTGCTGGTCGTCGAGGACGACGACGGTCTCTGCTCGCAATACCGGTGGGCGTTTCCCGGCTGCACGGTGCTGATGGCGCATGGCAGGGCGCAGGCGGTGGCGCTGACGAAGCGCGACCGGCCGCCGATCGCCGTGATGGACCTCGGGCTGCCGCCCGACCCCGATGGCGTCAGCGAAGGCTTCGCCACCTTGGACGAAGTATTGCGGATCGCTCCGGAAACCAAGGTCATCGTCGTCACCGGCAACGGCGAGCGCAAGACGGCGCTGCGCGCGATCGCAGCGGGCGCCTATGATTTCTGTGAAAAACCGGTCGAGCTCGACGTGCTGCGCACGATCATCAAACGCGGCCTCAATCTGTACCGGCTGGAGGAGGAAAACCGCCGCATCGCCGCATCGCCGCCGGCCTCCGCCATCGCGCGGATCATCACCGGCGACGCGGCGATGCTGAAGATCTGCCGGGATATCGAAAAGATCGCCACGACCAACGTTCCCGTCCTGCTGCTGGGCGAGAGCGGCACCGGCAAGGAGGCGCTGGCCAGGGCGGTGCACGACCTCGGGCCGCGGGCGAAAAATCCCTTCGTCGCGATCAACTGCGGCGCGATCCCGGAGAACCTGCTGGAGAGCGAGCTGTTCGGGCACGAGCGCGGCGCCTTCACCGGCGCGGTGAAGCAGTCCATCGGCAAGATCGAGCTTGCGCATACCGGCACGCTGTTCCTCGACGAAGTGGGCGACCTGCCGCACCCGCTGCAGGTCAAGCTGTTGCGCTTCCTGCAGGACCAGATCGTCGAGCGCATCGGCGGGCGGCAGAAGATCCAGGTCGATGCCCGCATCGTCTCCGCCACCAATGCCAACCTGGATGAGAAGATGGCGCGCGGCGCGTTCCGCGGCGACCTGTTCTACCGCATGAACACCTTCACCATCCGCATTCCGCCGCTGCGCAGCCGCGGCGGCGACGTCATGCTGCTGGCGAATTTCTTCCTTAACCGTTTCAACCAGGAATTCGGACGCCGGGTGCGCGGGTTTACCGAGCAGGCCTGCGTGGCGATGACGGCGCATGACTGGCCGGGCAATGTGCGCGAGTTGGAGAACCGGCTGAAGCGCGCTGTCGTGATGTCGGACCGGCGCATGATCGACGCCGCCGATATGGAACTGGCGCCGCACGAAGACGGCGCTCCCGATCTCGACCTGCGCACCGCGCGGCTGCGGGCGGAACACGGAGTCATCAAGGCGGCGCTGGCCCGCAGCAACAACACCATGTCGCTCGCGGCCAAGCTGCTGGGGGTGAGCCGGCCGACCCTCTACGGACTGCTGGAGGCTCATGGACTGGTCGGCGAAGCCGACAGGGCGGCCGATGGCGGCCCGCGGGACGGTTCCGCGCGTCCGGAAACAGCACTGCTGAACGAATAAGGATGAAACGCATGCGCTTTGGCACTCTCGGTTGGATCATGGTGGGCGCGTGGATCGGGGCATGGCCGCTCGCCGCGCACGCGGACTACATGTCCAACGCCCGCGTTCAACTTAAGAAGGGCGACCTCAAGGCCGCGCAGATCGAACTGCGCAATGCCGTGCGAACCGATCCGCAGAACGGCGAGGCGCATTACTGGCTCGGGCGGGTTACGTTCGAGCTTGGAGATCCCGTGGCCTCCCAGCGCGAAGCAACCGCGGCACGGGAGCGCGGTTTCGACCCCCACCAGGCCGTTCCTCTGCTGGCCCAGGCGCTGCTGGCGCAGAACAAGTTCGACGAATTGCTGACCACCCTCAAGCCGGAGGGGCAGGACCCGGCTCTCGATGCCGCTATCCTGGTGTCCCGCGGCTACGCCGAGATCGGCCTCAAGCGCCCCGAAGACGCGCAGAAATCCTTTGCCCAGGCCGAACAGGTCGCACCGAACGCGGTCGAGCCGCTGCTCGCCGATGCCCGCCTTGCCATCGCCCGGGCCGATCTGGCGGGGGCGCAGACCAAGATCGACCGGGCGATCGAGGCGCAGCCCAAATCCGCCGAAGCCCTGCTGGCGAAGGCGCAGTTGCTGCGCCTCAAGAACAACCTGCCGGGCGCCATTGCCGTGCTCGACGAACTGATCATCGATCAGCCGAGCGTGGTGCAGGCCCGCCTCGACCGCGCCAGCCTGGAGCTCGCCTCCGGCAAGACCGAGGCCGCGCAGAGCGATCTGGACGTCGTGCTGAAAGGCTCGCCGGGCAACGTGCAGGGGATTTATCTGCGGGCGGTCATGGAGGCGCAGGCGCGCAATTACAAGGCAGCCGATACGGATCTGGATCACATCACCAGCTACCTCAGCCGCATCCAGCGCGCCTACTACCTGGAGGCCGTCGTCAAGGAACAGTTGGGCCAGTTTGAGCAGGCCGAGGATGCAGCGACGAAATATCTCGCGCGGGCGCCGAACGATCTGGCTGCCTACAAGACCCTGGCGCGGATTCAGTTCGCCAAGCACCGCCCGGATGCGGTGATCGAGACGCTCGGGAAGGTCGCCGATTCCGGCAAGGCGGATGCGGGAACATTCGACCTGCTTGGCCGCGCGTATGCCGCGACCGGACGCGCGGCCGACGCGATCGCGGCGTTCCAGAAGGCGGAGAACCTGGCCCCCAACGATGTCGGCGTGCAGACCAGGCTGGCCTCGGTCCGCATGGGCATGGGCGATGTCGATACCGCCATGGGCGACCTGGAGCATACGTTGACTCTGGCGCCGAAGATTCCCGCCGTCGGGGAGGCGTTGTTCTTCGCCGCGCTGGCCACCGGCGACACGTCGAAGGCGGGCGACGCGCTGGAGAAAATCCGCGCCGCGCAAGGCCAGACCGAAATCGTCGAGAACCTCGAAGGGCTCTACAAGCTCGCGCGGATCGATTTTCCCGGCGCGCGGACGATTTTCAGCGATCTGGTTCAGGCGCATCCGGACTTCGTCCCGGCGAAGATCAACCTTGCGCGGGTCGAGGCGATCATGGGCGATGCGCCGGCGGCCGAAGAGATCCTGAAAGATCTGCTGGCCAAGCAGCCGGGTTCCCAGCCGGCTCTCACCATGCTGTCGTCGACCTATGTGCAGTCCGGCCGGCGGCAGAACGCGATCGAGTTGCTCGAACGCGCCCATCGCGCCGATCCGGCGCAGACCAGGGTGACCGTGAGTCTCGGCGATCTTTACATCCGCGACAACCAGCCTCAGAAGGCGCTGGACCTGACCCTGGTCGAAAAGGGCGAGAATGCCAATTCGGTCAACATCCTGACTTTGCGCGCGGCGGCCTATCTCGCGCTCGGCCAGCGCAAGGACGCGCGTTCGACCTACACCGACATCCTCAGGCAGGATCCGACTTCGGCGCTGGCGCGGCGCCAGCTCGTCGGCTTGCTGATCGAGGCCGGAGACTACGAAAGCGCCCGTTCCGTCATGACCTCGAGCATAGCTGCCAGCCCGCGCAACTATTCGCTTTATCAGGACTATGTGACGATCGACCTCAAAGGCGTCGGGCTGGACGCTGCCCTGGCGTCAGCCGAACGGCTGATGGCGCAGGACCAGGACTTCGGCGAGCTGCGGGCGCTGAAGGGGGACGTCTACCAGATGGCCAACCGTTCTGCCGACGCGGTGACCGCATACACCGAGGCCGCCAAAGCCACCCCGTCCAGCCTGCTGACCAGCCGGCGCGTGTCCGCGCTGCTTCGCTCCGGGCGGAGGGACGACGCAAACAAAGTGCTCGCGGACTGGCTCGCCAGGCACCCGGATGACATGGCAGCCACCGAAATAGCGGCGGAAACCAGCATCGCCGACAGCCAGTTTGACAGCGCCGGCGCGTATCTCGAGCAAATTCTTAAAATTAAGCCGCATGATGCGGTCGCGCTGAACAACCTGGCGTGGGTCCTGCAGCAGAAGGGCGATAACGCTCGTGCGGAGGCGCTCAGCCGCCAGGCCTACGTGCTGTCGCCGGGAGCGCAGACGGCGGACACGCTCGGCTGGATCCTGACGACCTCCGGCGATCCCCGCAACGGCGTCCTTCTGCTCCGTCAGGCCAGCAACGAGACCGATACGGATCCACGCATCAGCTATCATTACGCGGTCGCCCTGCTGGATACCGGCGATCGGGCGGAAGCCAGGAAGCAGTTGGAAACCGTGGTCGCCAAGCCGGGCGACTTCAAGGAGAAGGTCGCTGCTCAGAAAGCGCTCGACGAGCTGTTGAAAGGGTCTTGAGGCGCGGTTCGGCGGACCGTGCGGGGCACGGACGGGCGCGGGTGGTGGCGTTTCGGTCGCCGTCGTGGCGGTCTGGAGGCATGGGCCGGCGGGCCGGCCCATCCGGGCCCGCCGGTCGTCTCCGGCAAGCCCGGCCAACCGGCCACCGGGCAATTTCCTGATATGATCACCCGGCCATGCCCGCCCCGCCCATCCGCCTGCTGACGTTCTCCACGCTGTTCCCGCACGCGGCGCGCCCGAACCACGGTATCTTCGTGGAAAACCGGTTGCGGCATTTGCTGGCCGGCGGCGGGGCGACCAGCGTCGTCCTGGCGCCGGTGCCCTGGTTTCCCAGCGGCTCGGCCCGCTTCGGCGACCGGGCGGTGAACGCCCGCGCCCCGCGGATCGAAACCCGGCACGGCATCACGGTCCTTCACCCCCGCTATCCGGTCATCCCCAAGGTCGGGATGTCCATCGCGCCCTGGCTGCTGTACCGGGCGATGATACCGCAGGTCGAACGCCTGCTGGCCGCGGGCCATCGCTTCGACACGATCGACGCGCACTACGTCTATCCGGACGGAGTTGCAGCGTCCTGGCTGGGGCGGCGGTTCGGGCTGCCGGTCGTCATCACCGCCCGCGGCACCGACGTGAACCTGATCCCCCGCTACGCCATCCCGCGGCGCCTGATCCAGGGCGCCATCCGCGATGCGGCCGCGCTGATTGCGGTCAGTGCTTCGCTGAAACAGGTTCTCGTCGAACTCGGCGCCCCGGAGGCCAAGGTAACCGTGCTGCGCAACGGCGTGGAAACCAGCCTCTTCCACCCGCCGGCCGATCGGCCGGCGGTTCGCGCCGCGTTGGGCCTGGCCGGGCCGGCGCTGATCTCCGTCGGCGGCCTGATCGAGCGCAAGGGACATCACCGCACCATCGAGGCGATGCGCCAGCTTCCCGGATTTACTCTGCTGATCGTTGGCGAGGGGCCGGAGCGGGAGCGGCTGTCCGGGCTGATCGCCAGTCTCGGGCTGAGCGACCGGGTGCGACTGACGGGTCCGCGCCCGCACGCCGAACTGCCCGCGCTGTACGGAGCGGCGGATGCGTCCGTGCTGGCATCGTCGCGGGAGGGCTGGGCCAACGTATTGCTCGAATCGATGGCCTGCGGCACCCCGGTCGTCGCCGCCGACATCTGGGGCAATCCGGAGGTCGTGCGCGCGCCGGAGGCCGGGGTGATCTACCGGCCGGACACCGCGGACGGGCTTGCCGGCGGGGTGCGGTCTCTGTTCGCGGGGTTGCCGGATCGCGCCGCGACGCGGGTCTATGCGGAAGCGTTCAGTTGGGATGAAACAACGGCCGGACAATTGGCTCTGTTCCGCCGGGTGACTGGACACGACGGGTGAAGCAGATCCGGCCGTTTACTTCGCCTGCGGCTGGAGACTGACCGGCCCCACCCTCCCGAGTTGCAGCAGGAAGAACAAACAGTTTCTGTCGGTTGTGCCGATCTTTTTGCTTGCGTCCCCGGGTTACCGTCTTCTTCGATGTCACCTTGGTCACGGGCACGATCCGGCACGGATACATCAGTTACTCTAAGGTGACAATAGGCGCCGTCTTGCCAGAGGCTCACGCGGCTGTTATTGGCCGGACGGATTTCCCGCCAGCCGAACCATGGTATTGATTTACATCAAGCGACTGGCCGCTGACGAGCGGTTATGATAGTCAGGTGCGGGGGACCGCGGAGCTCATGCCGGTTGAACGGCAGGGGACCATCCGAGGAAAGCGTTCACAGAAAGCAGAAGGCAAACAGACCATGGCGGCCCTAGGCTACGAAGCAATACAGCGTAACCCTAAATATCAGCAACTTGTCAGGCAACGGTCGGTGTTCGGCTGGACGCTGACGGCGGTCACCCTGATCATCTACTTCGGGTTCATACTGCTCATCGGCTATGCACCCAAATTCCTCGGCATTCCCATCGGCGGCAGCGTCATGACACTTGGGCTGCCCATCGGCCTGTTCGTGATCGTTTCTGCATTCGTTCTGGTCTGGATCTACGTCGCCAGGGCCAACGCGACCTATGACAGCCTGACCCGCGCCATCGTCGAGGAATCCCGCTGATGAACCGCTTCAAAGCCCTGCCCGCGGCGGCCCTGTTCGCCGCCGCGCCGATGCTCGCCTATGCCGAGGGGGTCGAGGGCGGGCCCAGGCAGACCACGAACTGGTCCGCCATCTCGATGTTCATCGGCTTCGTCCTGCTGACGCTCGCCATCACCTATTGGGCAGCCCGCCGGACCAGATCCGCGGCGCAGTTCTATTCGGCCGGCGGCGGCATCACCGGCGTGCAGAACGGCGTCGCCATCTCCGGCGACTATATGTCGGCTGCCTCGTTTCTCGGCATCTCCGGCCTGGTCTACATGTCGGGGTATGACGGCCTGATCTACTCCGTCGGCTTCCTCGTCGGCTGGCCCGTCGTTACATTCCTGATCGCCGAACCGCTGCGCAATCTTGGCAAGTACACTTTCGCCGACGTCGCCTCCTTCCGTCTCGGCCAGACCGAGACCCGCATCCTCGCCGCCTGCGGCTCCCTCGTCGTCGTCGCGTTTTATTTGATCGCGCAGATGGTCGGCGCCGGCAAGCTGATCCAGATCCTGTTCGGGCTGGACTACTGGATGGCCGTGGTCATCGTCGGCGTGCTGATGATCGTCTACGTCACGTTCGGCGGCATGCTGGCGACGACATGGGTGCAGATCATCAAGGCGGTGCTGCTGCTGTCGGGCGCGTCATTCATGGCGCTGGCGGTGCTGGTGCACTTCAACTTCAGCCTCGAATCGCTGTTCGCCACCGCGGTGCAGGTGTCTCCGAAGCATCTGGCGATCATGGAGCCGGGCACGCTGGTGGCTGATCCGGTGTCGGCGATCTCGCTGGGGATGGCGCTGATCTTCGGCACCGCCGGGCTGCCGCACATCCTGATGCGCTTCTTCACCGTGTCCAACGCCAAGGCCGCCCGCAAGTCGGTGCTCGTGGCGACCGGCCTGATCGGCTACTTCTACATCCTGACCTTCATCATCGGCTTCGGCGCGATCACCCTGGTCGCGACCAACCCGGCCTTCCTCGACCCGGCGCTGATTGCGAGCAAGGGCGCGCTGGCGGCGATCAAGGGCGGGTCCAACATGGCGGCCATCCACCTCGCCAGCGCGGTGGGCGGCAACTTCTTCCTGGGCTTCATCTCCGCCGTCGCCTTCGCCACCATCCTGGCGGTGGTCTCCGGCCTCGCTCTGGCCGGCGCCTCGGCGATCAGCCACGACCTGTTCGCCACCGTGATCCACAAGGGCAAGGTGGACGAGCAGTCCGAGATGCGGGTGTCGAAAGCCGCCACGATCGGCCTCGGGATCCTGGCCATCGCGCTGGGCATCGCGTTCGAGAACCAGAACGTCGCCTTCATGGTGGGCCTGGCGTTCTGCATCGCGGCATCGTGCAACTTCCCGGTGCTGCTGCTGTCGATCTACTGGCGCGGCCTGACCACGCGGGGCGCGCTCATCGGCGGCCTGCTGGGTCTGGCCTCCGCGGTCCTCATGGTGGTGCTGTCGCCCGCGGTGTGGGTGGCGACCCTGGGCAATCCGAAGGGCAGCGCGCCGTTCCCGTACGACAACCCGGCGCTGTTCTCGATGACCATCGCTTTTGCCGGCATCTGGCTGTTCTCGGTGCTCGACCGCAGCCGCCGCGCGACGATCGACCGCAACGGCTTCGATGCGCAGTTCGTGCGGTGCCAGACCGGCATCGGCGCCAGCAGCGCCGCGTCGCACTGACCCGGAGGGCTCCCGGGCGCGGCAACACCCGCGCCCGGGAGCCCAAGGGGAGCTATCGCGATGCCCAACGCCTTCGACCCCAACAACCCGCCCTTCGACCGGCTGACCGGGCCGGAGATGGAGACTCTGCGCAAGGCGCTCGACATCGGCTATTTCCGGCCGGGCGAGGTCATTGTCGCTCAGGGCGCTCCGGCGGAAGCGTTGCACGTCGTCATCAAGGGCGTCGTGGAAGAACGCGACGGCGAAGAAGTCACCGCCCTGCTCGGCCCGAAGGACTGCTTCGACGGGCGTGCCCTGGTGCAGGGCCGCAGCGGCAGCGCCTTCGCCGCCCGCGAGGAGACGCTGTGCTACCTGCTGCCGCGCCAGGTCGCGCTCAATCTGATCCAGGCCAACCCGCGCTTCGCCGCGTATTTCTACCTGGAACTGTCGCGCAAGCTCGACGCGATGGCGCGCGAGGACGAGGACACCCGTGTCGGCAGCCTGATGCGCGCCCGGGTGTCCGACATGAACCTCTATCCGGCATCGTTCGTCGATGCCGCGGACACGATCGAGACGGCCGGACGCCGCATGCGCGACGTCGATTCGAATGCCCTGTTCGTCCGCGACGGCGAGCGCATCGGCCTGATCACAGGCATGAACCTGTCGAAGGCCCTGATTCTCGACCGCACGCCGCTGGATGCCCCTGTCGGCCCGCTCGCGCACTACAACGTGGTCTCGCTGGCGCCGGACGAGTTCATCTACTCGGCGCTGACCCTGATGACGAAGACCAACAAGCGGCGGGTCGCGGTGCATGACGGCAAGACCTATGTCGGCATCCTTGACGACATCCAGGTGCTGAGCTTCCTGGCCGGCAACACCCGGGTCGTGGCCGGGCGCATCGACCGCGCCGCCACGCTGCCGGACCTGGCTGCCGCGGCGCGGGAAATCGGCGGCCAGGTGGGCGTGCTGCGGCGCCAGGGGGTCAAGGTCGAGGTGATCGCCGAGATCGTCTCCGACCTCAACCGCCGGCTGTTCGCCAAGACCTTCGAACTGCTGGCTCCGGCGCCCATCCGGGACGGCGCCTGCCTGGTGGTGATGGGCAGCGAGGGCCGCGGCGAGCAGACGGTGCGAACGGACCAGGACAACGCCCTGATCCTGTCCGACCCGGTGGAGGAGGCGGTGCTGGACGGATTCCGGCGCGACTTCACGGCGGCGCTGGAAAGCTTCGGCTTCGCCGCCTGCCCCGGCAACGTCATGGTGCGCAACCCGGCGTGGTCGCAGACCGTGGACGCCTACACGACGATGTTCCATCACTGGGTGGCGATGCCGGACGAGCATTCGCACATGAACGTGGCGATCCTGTACGACGCCGTGGCGGTGGCGGGCGACGCCGCGCTGCTGGCCCGGACCAAGGCGGAGCTGATCGAGACGGTGCGCGGCCGCAGCGCCTTCATGGTGCATTTCGCCCGCTCGATCGACGCCTTCCCGATGGCGCTCGGCTTCTTCAACAAGCTGGTCACCCGCGACGGCCATGGCGACGCGGTTGACCTGAAGAAGGGCGGCATCTTCCCGATCGTCCATGGCGTGCGCAGCCTGGCGCTGGAGCGCGGACTGACAGAAACGAGCACTGCCACCCGCATCCAGCGCCTGATCGACCTCGGCACGTTCAACCGCGATTTCGGCCGGGAGCTGACCCAGTCGCTGTATTTCCTGATGACCCTGCGGCTGGATTCGCGGCTCGCCTCGGCCGGCGCGTCAGGCGTCCTGGTGCGCCCGGCGGACATGTCCAGCACGCAGCGCGACCTGCTGCGCGACGCGTTCCAGGTGGTCAAGCAGTTCCGGGAGATCGTGCGCCGGCACTTCAACCTCGGCGCGTTCTGATGCCAAGCGCGTCTCGGAACGACTCCCCGGGTGTGTTGCCCCCCGTCATGCCGACGAAGGTCGGCATCCACGCCTTCCGCCTGCACAAAGGAAGGCGTGGATGGCGGGCCTGCGCCCGCCACGACGGTGGCAGCGACCGGGCCTGCGGGCCTGACTTTACGACGGCTGGCCCGGGATGATCCCGCGCGCGCTGAAGCGGCTGTTCCACCGGATCAGCCTCGGCGACCCGTCCTACCGGTTCCTGTTCGAACCCGGGCCGCCGGACGAGGCGGTGGCGTTCGACTGCGAGACCACCGGGCTGGATGTGCGGCGCGACGACATCATCTCGCTCGCCGCGGTGAAAATCCGCGGCAACCGCATCCTGGCCAGCGAGCGGTTCGAAGCGGTGGTGCGGCCGGAAGCCCGGATGAAGGTCGACTCGATCAAGGTCCACCGCCTGCGGGAGATGGATGTCGATGGCGGCGAGCGCATCGAGGCGATCATCCCCCGCTTCCTGCACTTCGTGGAGGGGCGGCCTCTCATCGGCTACTACGTCGGTTTCGACGTCCGCATGGTGGACAAATACCTGCGCGGGCTTGCCGGCATCGAGCTGCCGAACCCGCTGATCGAGGTGTCGAAGCTGTACTATGAGCGCAAATACGGCGATGCGCCGCCCGGCACCACGGTGGATTTGTCGTTCGCGGCGATGCAGCGGGATCTCGATGTGCCGATGCTGGACCAGCACGATGCGTTCAACGACGCGCTGATGACGGCGATGATGTATCTGCGGCTGCGGGATATGAAGCAGCGGGGGGTGCGGATCGCCCGCACGCGCGCGGTGGACAGGCCGCAGACGACAATCGGGTAGGCGAATGCGGTGGCGGCCCCGCCGTCATGCCGAACAATGCCGGCATGACGGGGAGGAAGCGTCCGTGGCCCTAAGCCGCCTTGTGCAGGCCGAGCGAAGCGACCGGCTTCGGCGCCGGGGCGCCGATGGGCAGCACCTCACGGCCGTGCGTCTCGTTGATGATCTCGGCGGCGGCCAGGTAGAAGGCCAGCGCCGCGGTGACCAGCCCAAAGTAGCCGCCCAACGCCTTCAGCGCCGGGATGCCGAACAGGTCCGCGCCCGCCAGCAGGAAGAAGGTGACCACCAGCACGAGGAAGATCGCCTGCAGGGCGCGGTTCAGCGCCAGGGTGCCGACGAACATGAACAGCGAGAAGAAGCCCCACAACGCCAGCCACCAGCCGACGAAGCCGGGCGGCACGTTGGCCGGTCCGAAGAACTCCACGAACAGGGCGAAGCTCCACCAGAACGCGCCATAAGCGCAGAAGGCGACGAAGCCGAAGGTGTTGCCGCGCGGCATCTCCATCAGCCCGGCGAAGAACTGCGCCGTCCCGCCGAAGGCGAAAGCGCTGGCAAGCACCAGGGGCACCGAGGTCCCGGTGTAGAAGCCGGCATTCACCAGGCTCAGCAGCCAGGTGGTCAGGGCGAAGCCGGTCAGCCCGAGCGGCGCCGGATTGGCGAGTTTCATGGTCATTCCTCCAAATCTTGTCGTCAATACCGGCCTGACGCGTCAGGCCGGACGACCGCTATCGGCCATCGCCGCAAAATCAGTCACGCAGACAGTGCCGTCTTTGACGTGGATCAACAAACGTTACGGCGCACACGAGATTGCGGCGGATTGTGACATCGCGTCAACCCGTTATGGGTTGTCCTGCTTCTTCCGAGTGCAGCCTGCGGTGTTGCTTGCCAACAACGCCCCGGCATGTCACACGCGGCTACCCGGATGCCAGCGCCCCAACCCTTCCTCGTCTACCGCGACCGCATCGGCGCCCCGTCCGAGATCGGCTTTCTCCGCCGCCAGTATATCGGCTTCAGCAGGCTGCATCCGGTGTGGCTCGGCCGCACGGTGCTGGCGGGAGCGTCGGAGATCAGCGAGGACGTGGTGCGGCTGGGAGGCGATTCGGCGCTCGGCCCGTGGCACCGGCTGCTGTTCCGGCACTTCGGGGTCGTCCCGCGAAACCCGGGTCGTCATGGCCTGGCTTCCCCCATTCGTCATGGCCCGGACAAGCCGGGCCATGACGAATTGTGTGGCAAGGATGCGGGGGTGGAATGGGCCAGGGTCCTGCACGCCCAGTTCGCCCGGGGCGGCGCTCTGGCGCTGCCGCTGGCCCGGGCGCTGAACCTTCGGATGGTCGTCACTCTGCACGGCGGCGACGTCAGCAAGCAGAAAAACTGGCGCGGCACCGTGCTGGCGCAACGCTGGCCGGCGCTGATCCGCGAAACCACCCGCTTCGTCTGCGTCTCCGCCGCCGTGGCCGAGATCGCCGCCGCCCGCGGCGTGCCGGCGGACAAACTGACGATCCTGCCCATCGGCGTCGAAATCCCGGATCATCCGCCGGTGGCGCGTCCGCCAACCGCCCACCTGTTCGTCGGCCGCTTCGTCGAGAAGAAAGGGATCGCGGTGATCGCCGAGGCGATCCGCCGGCTGCGCGCTCAAGGCGACCCGACCCCGCTGGTCTGCGCCGGCGACGGCCCGATGCGCCCGGCGCTGGAGGCTCTGGCGCGCGAAACCCCGGGCGTCACCCTGACCGGCTGGCTGCCGCCTGAAGCGGTGCGCGCCCGTATGCAGGATGCCGTGTCGCTGCTGGTACCCAGCATCATCGCCGCCGGCGGCGACACCGAGGGCCTGCCCAGCGTTGTCCCGGAAGCCATGGCGCAAGGCTGTCCGGTCATCGGCTCGGACCAGGGCGGCATCGCCGAGGCGATCCGGGACGGCGAAACAGGATTGCTGGTCACACCCGGCGATGCCACCGCCCTGGCCGAAGCGATGCTCAGGATAACCCGCGAGTCCGGACTTCGGACACACCTGGCCATGCGGGCTTTCGCCTGCGCGGCGGAAGCGCTCAACGCAAAAACACAATCGGAAAAGCTGGAGGCGCTGCTACTGAAGGCTTCGCAGGCGGCAGGTTAGCCCTGCCGGCACTTCATGCGCGGGTTCTTCTTGTTGATCACGTACACGCGTCCGCGGCGGCGCACCACGCGGCAGTTCTTGTCGCGAACCTTGGCGGAACGCAGGCTGTTACGGACTCTCATGACAGGCGATCTCTGATCCCGGGTAAGACGAAGGCGCGCTAGGTAGTTGTCCGCCACCCCCGTGTCAAGCCAAACCGCCTCTTGCATTTCCGCCGCCGCCCCGCGACCTTCGCCGCGCGGAAAGGAGTTCCCAACGCATGGCAACGGTCTTCATCGACGGCGAGTCCGGCACCACCGGCCTCGGCATCCGGGAGCGTCTGGCGGCGCTGCCGCAAATCACGCTGAAAAGCCTGCCGTTCGAGCTTCGCCGCGATCCCGCCGCCCGCCGCGACATCATGACCGAGGCGGACCTGATCGTCCTCTGCCTGCCCGACGACGCCGCGCGCGAGTCGGCCGCGATGGCCGCCAGCCTCGGCCGCGACGCGCCGAAGGTGCTGGACGCGAGCACGGCGCACCGCACGGCGCCGGGCTGGGTCTACGGGTTCGCCGAACTCGCCGCCGGCCAGGCCGAGGCGATCGCGGCGGCGCAGACTGTCGCCAACCCCGGCTGCTATCCGACCGGCGCCATCGGCCTGATCCGCCCGCTGGTCGATGCCGGGCTGCTGCCGGCGGATTACCCGATCGCGATCAACGCCGTGTCCGGCTACTCCGGCGGCGGCAAGGCGATGATCCAGGCGCATGAGGCGGCGCACGGGCCGGCCTTCGAGCTGTACGGCCTCGGCCTGGAACACAAGCATGTGCCGGAGACGCAGCTTTACGGCGGCCTGACGCGGCGGCCGATTTTCGTGCCCTCGGTGGGGCATTTTTTGCAGGGGATGCTGGTGTCGGTGCCGCTGCACCTCGACACCCTGCCCGGCAAACCGGGTGCAGACGATCTGCGTTCCGCGCTGGAAGCCCGCTATGCCGGCTGCGGCCTGGTGCGCGTCCTGCCCGCCCCCGCCAGCGGCAAGCTGGAACCCGAGGCGCTGAACGACACCGACCGTCTGGAGTTGTACGTCTCGGCGAACGAGACCCACCGCCAGGCGGTCCTGGTTGCCCGGCTGGACAATCTGGGCAAGGGTGCCTCGGGCGCCGCCGTGCAGAACATCGCCCTGATGCTGGGGCTGAAAACCGGAGTTGGCTGATGCCTGATTTGCCTGCCTGGCCGTACGGCACCGTTTTCTCGCTCGACGGCGTTACCCCGCGCATCGCGCCGGACGCCTTCATCGCCCCCACCGCCGCGGTCATCGGCGACGTGGAAATCGGCGCGGAATCCGGCATCTGGTTCCACTGCCTGCTGCGCGGCGATATGGGCAGCATCCGCGTCGGCCAGCGGACCAATATCCAGGACGGAACCGTCGTCCATATCCACTCCGGCGGCCTGGACACCTTCATCGGCGATGATGTCACCATCGGCCACAGCGCGGTGATCCACGCCTGCACGCTGAAGAACCGCGCCTTCGTCGGCATCGGCGCGACAATCCTGGACGGCGCGGTGATCGAGGAAGGCGGCATGCTCGCGGCCGGCGCTTTGCTGACTCCCGGGAAGGTCATCGGCCCGAATGAGATGTGGACCGGGTCGCCGGCTAAGCTGCGCCGGGTGATGGATGCGGAGGAGCGGGGCAAATTCGACCGCAACGCGATCGAGTACCGCGAACTGGCGCGGAAGTTCCGGGGCGGGCTGAAGGTCGTCGGATAAGTTTGCGGGTGTTTTACAACTGAACGTTGCTTATACTGTTCGGCGGCAACCCAGGCACGCCCGTTGGAACATCCGGCTCTTACGCACATCGAGAAGACCCTCGCCGAAGCCTACCGCAAGGAGATCGACCAGGAGGAGAATGTCTGGCGGTCCCTGCCGTTCTTCGCGGCAACGCTGGCGTTGCAGCTTGCGGCGATCTTCCAGGTCATCGCCCGCTTGCCGCCTATGGGAGACAATATGCTGTCGCGGCAGAACACAACCGCATGATCAGGCCAAAGCGAGATAAGCGGCGCACCGATGCGGGACAGTGTGTGACGGCCTCGATGATGACGACACTGCTTCTGGTGACAGTCGTGTTTGCCCGCTATATTTCCTGGCAAACCAGGAGACCAGCATGGATCAGCCCACACCGGCACCGGATCGGTGTTCCAAGGGAACCAGCGCGGTCGACCGGTTGGTGGCGCCCCCCATGCGCGTTGTGACCAAGGGCTGGGGGTGGCCACGTCCGGATGAGGAAGCAACCGTCGAGGAACTCGAGAAAGCCAACCGCGAGCAAGCGGAAAGGCGCGAGCGACGCCGCGGGCCGTTCGGGTGGTGGTGAGAACCGGCAGAAGCGGCGGATAAGCCGATCGGCGGGCTGTCATTGTCCGCCGTCCCCCGGCGTATCCTGCCCGCAACCGGTCCGCACCGGGTTGCCGCGGCACCCGCCTCCGCCGAAGATGCCGCATGGTTGTAACGCCGGAAACCGTGCGCCGGGTCATCCGCTCCTGGCTCGCCATCGAAGTGCTGACGCCGCACCGCATCAAGGCTGGATGGAGCGGCCTGGCCGCCGACAGGCACGGGCAACTGCGCGCGGAAAGCCCGTTGGCGCCGAACGATCCCGGCGAACCGGACATGCCGGACGACTACGACGAGATCCCCTGGGCGGCGGACGCGTCCGAAACCCCGGACGATCCCGACCCGGATGACGAGGCCGACACGCAGCCCAAACGGCCCTGGTATCTGGTTGTCCTCGGGGCATCGCCGGCCAGGCTGGCGTTCGAGCACCTCGATGCCGCTTTCTCCGAAGCTGCGGATGACGGCGAAACCGGCCGCGTAACGGAGGGAGACATCGTCGCTGCCACGGCGGTGATCGATCAGTCCGGATTCCTGGTCCCCGATACAATCGCCGTCGCCTCCTTCGCGTGGGGCCTCGGTCATCTGCTCTCCGGCGGTTCCCCGGCCGATATGGCGGCGTGGGACGATCAGGAGGGCGACCTCAAGGCGCGTGCCGCCAGCATCCTGACCCCGACGGATCAGCTCGGACGGCCGCAGCCGCTGACCTGGCGCGACCTGCGGGACGCTTCGCGCGACCTCGGCGACGAACTCCGCCTGCCCGCCGAGCTGTGGCAGGTGACGCCATGCGCCATCCGCATCATGGCGAGGCATCCGCCGCTGGCCGAGGTTCTCTCCGGCTTCGTGCTGTCCGATCTGCGGCGGGTGCTGCGCGAGGCGGATCAACTGCCGGCCGCGCTCTCGTCCTACCTCGGGTTGAATCCGCCGCGGCAGCCCCGGGATGCTTTGACCGACCGGGTGGGGTTGGCCAGCCTGCTGGAGCCGGGCCTGTTCCCGCTGGGCCGCTGGCCAGGACCGGGGTTGCATGCGCTGAACGTGCTGCAGCAGGCCGCCGTCAACGCCATCGTCCGCGACCTCGATCGCGGCGGCCTCGCGGCGGTGAACGGACCCCCGGGCACGGGCAAGACGACACTGCTGCGCGACCTCGTCGCCCGGGTCCTGGTATCCCGCGCCGATGCGCTGGCGCAAACCGACCCGCTCGGCGACCTGTCGGGGCTGGACCTGATGGACTTCGCGATGGTGGCCGCCAGCAACAACAATACCGCGGTGGAGAACATCAGCCTGGAATTGCCCCTCCGCGCCAAGGCCCTCGACCGCTCGGTGTGGCGGGACGGCGGCCTGGAGTATTTCCGGCACACCGCCGACGCCGTGGGCAACCTGCCGCCCGGCACCGCCGAGCAAGATCGCGCCTGGGGACTGATGGCCGCCCGGCTGGGCAAGGCCAGGCACCGGAAAGCGTTCTTCGCCACATTCTGGTGGGATCCGGACTGGGGTCTGAAAGACTGGCTCGACCTCGCCGGCTGGCCAGCCAATTGGCAGGATCAGCCGATGGGCAAACTGGCCGGGCTCGACCCGCCGCCACCCTGGCCCGAGGCCAGGGCGAACTGGCGCCGGGCGGTGGATGAGTTCTGCCTGGCACGGGACCGCTGCCGCCGGTTCCGGGATGAACTGGAAGGCATCCACGCCACCGGCTCCGAATTGACCCGGATCGAGGCGCAAAAGCCCGCCGCCCGCGGCCGCCTGGATGTCGCCGAGCGGGATCTTGCCTCCGCCGGGTTGGCCGCCGAGGCGGCGCGGATCGAGTACGACACGCTGGCCAAGCAGGTGGCAACCGAGCAGGCGAAGCTCGCCGCCCTGTCTTCCGTCGCCCCGTCCCGCTTCGCGAGGCTTTTCCAGACTCCGTCGTGGCGGGCGCATGAGGCCGCCATCCGCGAGCAGGTCGCCAGGCTGGACGCCGCGCAGGACGCGACCCGGGCGGCGGCCGGGCGGCTCGCGGAAGCAGCGGCGACCGAGGCGCAGTGCGCCTCCACCTGTCAGGCGGCCCGGCGGGACCTGGAAGCCTTGGTTGCCCGGGCGGCCGGGCTTGCGCTGACGCTGAAGGACACCCCATCGGCTGCCGGCGATGCCTTGCCCGGCCCGGGATTCTGGGAGCAGCCGGACGCCGATTTGCACCGCGCGGCGCCCTGGAACGGCGGCGCGTTCCGCGATGCCCGCGACGCGCTGTTCGTCGCCGCGGTCCGGCTGCACCGGGCGTTCATCGTCGCGGCGGCACGCAGGATCAAGCCGGCGCTGAACGCCGTGGCCAGGGCCGCCGTCAACCCCTCGGCGCCGCGGCCCGAAGCCGCCGACTGGGGCCTGTTCTTCCTGGTGGTGCCCGTGGTCTCGACCACGTTCGCCTCGGTCGGGCGGATGTTCCAGGGCTTCGGCGCCGCCGAACTCGGCTGGCTGCTGATCGACGAGGCCGGACAGGCGGCGCCGCAGGCCGCCGTGGGCGCGATCTGGCGGGCCCGGCGGGCGGTGGTCATCGGCGATCCGCTGCAAATCGAGCCGGTGGTCACCACGCCCGCCCGCACCACGCGGCTGATCTTCGAAAGCCACCACGCCGAAGCGGCGCCCTGGTCGGCGCCGGAGCAGTCGGCGCAGACGCTGGCCGATAGAGCGAGCGCGATCCAGGGGCGGTTTCGCGTGGCGGACGGGGAACCGGGGCGGGAGGAGCGGATCACCGGCATGCCGCTGCTGGTCCACCGGCGCTGCGAGCAGCCGATGTTCGGATTGGCGAACGCGATCGCCTACGACAACCGCATGGTTTACGCGACGGTCGCCGAAGCCTCGCCGATACGCGCGCATCTCGGCCCCTCGGCCTGGATCGATGTCGATGCGCCGTCGCGGGACAAGTGGGTGCCGGCGGAGGGCGAGCTGATCGCCGCGGCGATTGCCGGCCTGTGCGGGGTGCTGCGCGGGGCGCCGGACCTGTTCGTCATCTGCCCGTTCAGGCAGCCGGCCGCGGACCTGAGGGCGTTGCTGCTGCGGACGCCGGGCGTGCTGCCGGGGCTGAAGAAAACGGTCCGCGAGGCCTGGATCGATCGCCGCATCGGCACCGTGCATACCTTCCAGGGCAAGGAGGCCGAGGCGGTGATCCTGATGCTCGGGGCCGGGCGCGGCGCCCGGGAAGGTTCCCGGACCTGGGCCGGGCGGACGCCGAACCTGCTGAACGTTGCCGCCACGCGCGCCCGGCGGGCGTTGTATGTGGTTGGCAACCGGGCGGAGTGGCAGGGCGCCGGTTTCTTCCGGGAGGCGGCGAGACTGTTGCCGCACAGGTCGGGGCGGGACTGGTTCCCGGGGGAGGGAGATAGCTGAGCGGAGATGCGTGCGACCCGGCAGCATGCCGCAAGACCTCGAACGCCGAGCAAGGGCACTTTGTCATGATGTGTTTGAAAAGCTTCTCGGTCCATTAGTAATTTGTCTGCTATGCAGATCTCACTGACCCCCGAGATGCAAGCCTGTATCAATGCTCGCGTCGCCGGCGGCGTCTTCGTGTCGGCGGAGGAAGCTCTGGCACAGGTCGAACGGGGTGAATTCCTGACGCGGGAAGAACATCGCGCCCGGACCGCGGCGCTTCTCGCCTCGTTCAAGGATTGAAAACGCGCCTTGTCATCGCGCCGGCGGCCGCGGCCGACACGGAACAAATCCTTACCTATCTGGCAGAGCAGGCCGGCAAACGGACAGCTTCGAAATACGCAGGCCGGTTCGAACGCCACTATGACCGAATCGGAGACTTTCCGGCCAGCGGAGCGCCCCGGCAAGCCCTTGGTGCGAACATACGCATTGGGATAGTTCCACCTTACACCTTAAATATAGTGATCTATCGGCATCTGGCGGGAAGCGAAACGGCAACTGTGCTCAGGATCGTGCATGGCCGCCGAGACATTACCCGGGCACTTCTTCGGGGTGGTCCATGATCAGGTGACCCATCGGCAGATTGTTCTTGCTTTACCCCGCAACCGTCGCTAGAACAAATCAGGAAACCAGACGGGACCCGACCCATGCACCCCTTTGCGCACCCCTTTGCGAACCGCGCGCCAACCATCACCGCCGTGATCCTGGACAAAATCCTCGCCTTTCTCGCCCCGCTCTTCCTGCAAGCCGCGTCAGGCGACGCCGCCGCCGCCCGGGAAGCCGCCCGCGCCCTGCTGGCCGAACACAATCCCCGCACCGACAGGGAACTGCGCCGCGCCGCGCTGATCATCGCCTTCGATTTCGGCGCCCTCGACGCCCTCAGCCGCTCGGTCGCCGATGACCTGACGCTGAACCAGGTGCTGCGCCTGCGCGGCAACGCCAACGCGCTCAACCGCGCCTCCCTGCAAAACCAGAAGGCGCTGGACGCGCTGCAACAACTGGAACCCGAACCATCGGAAGCCGCCGCCGATATCCCCGCCAGCCTGGAACCCGCGGACCTCGCCAGCTTCGCCCGCGCCGAGGCGCCGCTATCCCGCCAGCAGCGCCGCGCCGCCGAACGGCAGGCGGAGAAGGCCCGGCAACGGCAGCAGGAACAGGATCGCCTGGCGCAGCGCGCCGCCCGGGTCGCCGCCCGCCACGCCCCGGCCGCGCAGCCTCAGCCTCCCTACCAGGCCAGTTCCTTGCCGGTGTAGTCGAGAAACCGGTGCCCGTGCTTCGCCGCCTGCTGCTCGATCACCGTCACCATGCCCGCGGCACTTTCCTCCACTGAAACCGGCGCCGCCGCGCCGCCCATGTCGGTGGAAACCCAGCCCGGGTGAAGCGACAGAACCGTCAGGTTGCGGCCGCGCAATTCCACCGCCAATCCGCGCGTCAGGGAGTTCAGCGCCGCCTTGCTCGCCCGGTAGAGCTCGTGCCCGCCGCCGTTCAGCGCAATGCTGCCCATCACGGAGGATGTGAAAGCCAGCACGCCGGACCCCGCGCGCAGGTTCGCGGCCAAAGACCGCGCCAGCCGCACCGGCGCGACGGCATTGGTGTACATCAGGGCGCCGGTCTCCTCGACTGTCGCCACGCTGGCGTTGCGGTGGTCCGGCCCCGACACCCCGGCGTTGATCAGCGCCGCGTCCAGCATCTTGCCGCCGAGCGTCGCGGCGAAGCCGTCCACGGCGGCGGGATCGTTCATCTCAAGGCCCGACACCGTCAACTGCCCCGGATGGATTTCCGCGAGGTCCTGCAGCGCCGCCGCCTGCTCCGGGCGCCGGGCGGTCGCGATCACGTCCCAGCCGCGGGCCAGGAACTCCTGCACCACGCCGAGGCCGATTCCCCGATTGGCGCCCACGACAAGCGCCAGCTTTTGTCCTGCCATTTCCTCGATCCTTTCCGGTTCAGCCTCTGTTCGCCACGTCCGGCGATGCCAACTCTATTACCCGTCTCCGCGGACATGTGCGTGATCCCGGGTCCGTAAAGCGGAAAATTCTGAGCTACTATCAGGTTGCATTTCCGTGCTATCTTGCACGCGGCCTTCGCCTCGGGATGACATCGGCCGCCGTTGCGCGCAGGATCGGTTCCCCCAAAGCCTGATTGGCCAAAGCCCCCGGGCAGTTAGCTGCGATAAAAGAATTATTCGCTTGTGACAGCAAAATCGGCGTATCCCATGTGACCTCTCAACCGGAGTGACAGGCGTGCTCCTCAGCGGCGACTATGACGGCTCCATCGTCGCGATACTGGAGAGTCTGCGCGCAACCGCGGACCTCGAAGGTCTCGCCGTGCTTGAGCTGGCGGAAACCGACCTGCCGGTTCCCTATAGCGTCGGAGCCGCCGGCCAGGGCACCGTCGCCATCGGGCGCGGCCTGCTGCTTGGCCGACCGGGAACCACCGCTCATGCCATCGCCCCGGACGGGCGCTCGATCCTGGCGTGCCCGCTGATTTTGCCGCCGTCGCGCCCCGGCGGCGTGGTGTTCTGGCGTGCCCCGCGCGCCCGGCCGTGGACCGACGGCGACCACAGCCTCGCCGCCTCCGTCGCGATGCTGCTCAATCTCGCCCTCAGTGCCAGCGCCGGCCAGATCGGCATTGACCGCCTGACCGGCATTCCCAACCGCCGCTGGTTTCTCGACGAAGCCGAACGGCATGTCGAGCGGCTGGACGGAGACGGCCTGATCGGAACGCTGTGCCTGATCGATATCGACGACATGCGGCGGCTGAACCTGGCCGCGGGCCGCGAGTACGGCGATCGCGTCCTTGTCCGCATGGCCAGTCAACTTCGTGCCATGATCCGCCCCGGCGATGTCGTCGCCCGCATCGGCGCCGACACCTTCGCCGTCTGGCAGACCGGCGTGGACCAGCTCACCGCGGCCGAGCGGGCCGAAACTTTGTGCTCGCTCGGGCTGTTCCAGGATGTGCCGGACGGTTATGCTGTCACCTTCTCCATCGGTATCGCCAGCCGTGGCGCAGGCGGCGGCGAGGATGTCCGCAGCCTGCTGCGGCGGGCGCAAATGGCCGTGCGGGAGATCAAAAGCATCGGCGGGGGTGGCTGGAGAGTGTCGCAACCCCGGGCCGTGCAGCGCGGTTCCGGCCCGGCGGGGTGAAAAATACGAAAAGGGGGTCGCAAAACGCATTCCGTGCTTGCCCGGCTGCTTAAGCCGGATGACAATCCAATGATGACGCCGGTGCAGGCAGAGCCCGTGCTTGACCAGTCCGCGCGATGTCCTGACTCGCGGGTTGAGCTTCCGCGCCGGCTGTTCGGACCTGCGTTTGCCGCGCTCGACCTGGGAACCAACAACTGCCGCATGCTCATCGGCACCCCTGCCGGACATGGCTTCCGCGTGCTCGACAGCTTCTCCAAAATCGTCCGTCTCGGCGAAGGCTTGCACAGCACAGGACGCCTCAGCCAGGAGGCGATGGACCGGGCGATGATCGCCTTGCACGCCTGCGCCGCGCGGCTGGCGCGCCGCCCCGTCCGCCGGGTGCGCGCCATCGCCACCGAGGCCTGCCGCCGGGCGAGCAACGGGCCTGAGTTCCTCAGCCGGGTGAAACAGGAAACCGGCTTCGATTTCGGCATCATCACCAGCCGGGAGGAAGCCGAACTGGCGCTCGAATCCTGCGCGCCCCTGCTGCCGTATGACGGGCGGCGGGCGTTGCTGTTCGACATCGGCGGCGGCTCGACCGAGCTGGCCTGGATCAGGACCACCTGCGGCCGGCCGGATCTTATCGGCTACGCGTCCCTGCCTATCGGCGTCGTGACCCTGGCGGAACGCTGGGGCGACGCCGGTTTCACGCCGGACGGCTTCGAGGCGATGGTGTCCGACGTGATAGAGCGCTTGCGGGCGTTCGAGCGCGTCCACTGCATCGCCCGGGAAATCCGCGACGGCGGCGTGCGGCTGCTGGGCACCAGCGGCACGGTCACCACCTTGGCGGGCGTCGCGCTGAACCTCGACCGCTACCGCCGCCCGGCGGTCGATGGCATCGAGCTGTGCGCGCATGAAGCCGCCGAGGCTCTGGCGCATCTGCGCTCGCTCGGGCGCGCTGGGCTGATCCAGCATCCCTGCGTCGGGCCCGACAGGGTCGAGCTGGTGCTGCCCGGGTGCGCGGTATTCGCCGCGATCAGCCGCGTCTGGCCGGCGCCGCACGTCATCGTGGCGGATCGCGGCCTGCGCGAGGGTGTCCTCCTCCGCCTGATCCGCGCCGATCGGCTGAACCAGGGCGGACGGTATGGCGGGCGGCGGAAGGATGGATGCCGCGGATGAGCAAGCCGGCGATCCCGCCGTCGCGCGGGCTGTCGGTCTTCGTCAGGACGGCGAAGGAGCGCAGCCCGGCCTCCGCCCGCTGGCTGAAGCGGCAGCTCAATGATCCGTATGTCGCGGCGGCGCGGCAGCAGGGCTGGCGGTCGCGCGCGGCGTTCAAGCTGCTGGAGCTGGATGACAGGTTCCATCTGATCCGGCCGGGCGTCCGCGTGCTCGACCTGGGCGCGGCGCCGGGAGGCTGGACCCAGGTGGCGGCGAAGCGCGGGGCGGCCTTGGTGCTGGCGGTGGATCTGCTGCCGATCGAGCCGATCAACGGGGCGGTGATTGTTCAGGGGGATTTCGCGGATCCGGCGATGCCGGATCGGCTGCTGGCGGAGCTTGGCGGCGCGGCGGATCTGGTGCTGTCGGACATGGCGCCGAACACCACCGGCCATGCCAGCACGGACCACATCCGGATTGTGGCCCTGGCGGAGATGGCGCTGGATTTCGCGGTGCGGGTCCTCTCGCCGGGCGGAGCGTTCGTGACGAAGGTCTTTCAGGGCGGCTCGGAGAAGCAGATCCTGGAGGCGCTGAAGCGGAATTTCACGACCGTCCGCCACGCCAAGCCGCCGGCCAGCCGCAAGGATTCCAGCGAGCTGTATGTGGTGGCGACGGGGTTTAAGGGGCGAGCGGACTGAAGCGGCGGGATCGCCGCTGTCGGCAACACCATCGTCATCGCCCGGCTTGTCCGGGCCACCTGTCGCGGCAGCGTGCTTGTACAGGTGGCCCGGACAAGCCGGACCATGACGAATTATACGACCGACCGTGACGCATTCTACGCCCGCCCAAGGCGAGGGCGGGTTACCACCCCTGCTCCGCGATCCGGATCGCCGACGGCACGGCGGCGATCAGGCGGTCATGGCCGAATGGATAGTCGGGGCGGATGAACCCGAACGCCGGATACTCCGTGACGCCCATCTGCCCGGAGGGCGGCCACCAGACGCGCACCGCGGTCCAGTCCCCATCGGGGGAAACATCAACCACCGGCTGGTCCTCGGTGACGCGGTGATGCACCCAGTTCGCCTGCGTCACCCGAATTTCGCGGCGCGACATCACTTGCGACACCACGGCGACATGCCCGCTCGGCAGACGGCCGGAGCGGCGCAGGACCAGAACGCTTCCCACCTCCGGGCGGTGCGAGCGCGCATAGCGGCCGCCGGCCTCGCGCCACCAGTCGGCCGCGGCGCCGGTCAGCGCAACCCCGGTCAGGGCGCGGGCAAACGGGGCGCATTCCACTGCGGCGGCGCGGCCCTGGCCCGGGGCTCCACCGCCGCCGCAACCCGCCAGCGCCAGGCACAGCAGCGGGACGAGACGGAACGCGAATCGGCGCATGGACCCTCGGGGCGGCACGCCCTATATATCCGGCGGCCCGGTGCGGGCATGCAAGGATTTCGCTCGGGTGCCCCGGCCGAACCGAATGGGTTTGCAGGCCGCTGCGCATCCGCTAAGTCTGCGGTCCCCTAACGGCAGGAACAATGTCCAGCTCCGCGTCACCCGTCGATATATCGTCAGCGCCTCCAGGCCCGGCGCCATCCGGGACGGATGAGCCGCCTCCGCAGGAGGACTGGCGCAGCGGCGGACTGACCGCGTTGCGGGCCGAACTCGACCGGATCGACACCGAGATCCATGACCTGCTGATGCAGCGCGCCCGGGTGGTGGAGCACGTGGCGCGCTCCGGCAAGCCCGCGGCATTCCGTCCGGGCCGCGAGGCCTCCATCATCCGCCGGCTGCTGAAGCGCCATCAGGGGGGATTGCCGCCCGCCTCGCTGGTCGGCATCTGGCGCGAGTTGCTGGCCGGCACGACCGCCATGCAGGGCGGTTTCTCCCTGGCAGTGTGCGACCCCGAGCACGGCGCGGCGCTGACCCAGTTGGCGCGCGAGCATTTCGGCGGCCTGACGCCGCTGCGTGTGCATGGCAGTGCCGGCCAGGCCCTGGCGGATGTCAGCCAGGGCACCGCCTCGGTCGCGGTTCTGCCGCTGCCGTCGGATCAGGATAGCTGGTGGGTGTCGCTGCTGCACCACGAGCCGCGGTTGTTCATCATTGCCCGGCTGCCGTTCTGGAACCCCCGCCCGGATGGCTCGCCCGCTTCCCGGGCGCTTGTCGTCGCCTCCACACCGCCGGATGCGAGCGGCGACGACCGGTCCTTCCTCGGGCTGGAATGCGACAGCGAGGTCAGCCGGGCGCGGCTGTCGGGCGAACTGCTCGCCGCCGGGCTGAAGGCCGAGGCGATGCTGTTGCTGCGCCTGCAAGGGTCCTCCGTCTCCAACGTCCTGATCGAGATCGACGGCTACCTGAGCGACGACGACCAACGCCTGAGCCATCTCGGATCCGTCCTCCGCAGACCTGTCGTCATCGGCAGCTATGCCTCACCAATTGGCGGAGCCGCCTGATGACCACCCCGTCCCCGCGTCCGGAAGTCCTGACGATCCAGCCCTATGTCGGCGGCGAGTCGACGATCGAAGGCGCCAACCGCACGGTGAAGCTGTCCTCGAATGAGGGCGCGTTCGGCGTGCCGCCCTCCGCCCTGGCCGCCATCGCCGCCGTCTCGCCCGAGGTCTTCCGCTATCCCGACGGGGGGGCCGACAGGTTGCGCGCGGCCATCGGCAAGCGGTGGGGACTGGACCCGGCGCGGATCGTCTGCGGCGCCGGCTCGGACGACCTGATCTACCAGTTGTGCCTCGCCTATGGCGGGCATGGGCGCGACATCATCATGTCGGAGCACGGGTTCTCGATCTACCACATCGCCGGGACCTATGCCGGCAGCCGGGTGACCAAGGTGCCGGAGCGCAACCTGACGGCGGACCTCGATGCCATGCTGGCGGCGGTGTCGGGATCGACGCGGCTGGTGTTCCTGGCCAATCCGAACAACCCGACCGGCTCGATGGTGACCGAGGCGGAGGTCGCAAGGTTCCGCGCCGCGCTGCCGCCGGAGGTGCTGCTGGTGCTGGATTCCGCATACGCGGAATATGTCACCCGGACGGATTACGACGCGGGTGTGAAGCTGGTGGACGCGAGCGGCAACACCGTGATGACGCGGACATTCTCGAAAATCTACGGCCTGGGCGGGATGCGCATCGGCTGGTGCTACGCGCCGCCGCCGGTGGTGGATGTGCTGAACCGGGTGCGCGGGCCGTTCAACGTCTCGGTCGCGGCGCAGGCGGCGGCCATCGCGGCGCTGTCGGAACCGGGCTGGGTCGAGGCTGGATGCGCGCACAATGCGGTGCAGCGGCCGCGGCTGACGGCGGGGATCGAGGCGGCGGGCATCAAGGTCTGGCCGAGCGAGGCGAATTTCGTGCTGGCCGATCTGGAGACGGCGGAGGCGGCGAATGCGGCGGATGCGTTCCTGCGGTCGCGCGGGGTGATCGTGCGCAAAGTCGGCGGATACGGCTTGCCGCACTGCCTGCGGGTGACCGTCGGTTCGGCTGAGGAGGTTGACCTGGTGATCGAGGTATTTACCGAGTTTGCGCGCCATGCCCGTGGCTGAGCCGGTGTTCCGCCGGCTGGCGCTGCTCGGCGTCGGGTTGATCGGCTCCTCGGTGGCGCGGATCGCGCGGGAGCGTGGCGACATCGCGGCCGAGGTGGTGGTGAATGCACGCACGCAGGCGACCTTGGACCGGGTGGTGGAGCTTGGGTTTGCGGATCGGGTGGAGTTGGACCCGGGCAAGGCGGTGGAGGGGGCGGATTGCGTGATGCTGTGCGCCCCTGTCGGCGCGTTCGCCGGTTTGGCGGCACGGATCGCGCCGCATCTGGCGGCGGGGGCGGTGCTGACGGATGTGGGATCGACGAAGCAGTCGGTGATCCGCGATGTCGGGCCGCTGGTGCCGGCGGGGGTGCATTTCGTGCCGGCGCATCCGATCGCGGGGACTGAATATTCCGGGCCGGACGCGGGGTTCGTGGAATTGTTCGAGGGGCGGTGGACGCTGCTCACGCCGGTGGCCGGGACGGATGAGACGGCGATCCGCAAGGTTGAGACGTTGTGGCAGCGTTGCGGTGCTTTGACGGAACGGATGGAGCCGGGGCATCATGACCGGGTGCTGGCGATCGTTTCTCACCTGCCGCATTTGATTGCGTTTACGATCTGCGGCACGGCGGATGACCTGGCGGACGAAAGCCGGCAGGGGGTGGTGAATTATGCGGCCTCCGGGTTCCGGGATTTTACCCGCATCGCGGCGTCCGATCCGGTGATGTGGCGGGACATTTTCCTCAATAACCGGGAGGCGTTGCTGGAGATGCTGGCGCGGTTCATGGAGGATGCGCAGGCGATGGCGCGGGCGGTGCGCTGGGGGGATTCGGCTTACATTGAGGACAAGGTGGAGCGCGGGCGGAAGATCCGGCGGAGCTTGATCGAGCGGAAGCAGGCTTAGTTTTCGCTGCGCGGCAGCCCCAGCGCCCGGTTAGGCCAACCAGTAGGTGACCACCCTGGGGCTGGGTGACGGTTCATAGTCCGATGGCCAGTTCCGACCCGGGCGGTCGTTTGCGGCTGCCGCCCAAACGGCTGAGACCGGCCGGAAGCGGAATGGCCGCTGTCAACAGCCGGTCCGTGAGAAGCAGAGGTTGCCACTTGACCGTCGCTTCAACAAAGTTCGCTCACGACGGCCTGGTCAGTGGCACAAAGGGAGATAGCGGGCACCATCCGCCCGCTATTGTGACGACATCTACTATGTGGCGGGAGCCAAAGCTCCGATCGCGAACGCGCGGGAAATCTTTAATTCGCCGAAGTGAACTGTGAGCAGGAGAGATCGTGCCTCGAGAGAGGTTCCAACCGTCGCCCCTCGCCTGGTCAGGCGGCCGCGGTGAAGGCGGGGGGCAAATTGGGCCGGAATGTTGGCTTCGATGCTGGCACGTGCGATGGCCTGAAACGTCGCTCGGTCACTCGGATCAGTACACCCTTCCTCTGTGTCATCGAACACTGCGTCCAGACCTGAAGCCTCGAGGTTGCGGTTAGCGATGAGTAGATCTTGCTTCCGTATCTTCCGGAAGACTGCGAAGCGGGCGAGTGGCTCGAAAAGCGTCGCCCGAAGGGCATCGGTGATTTGATCGGCGGGTGCTTCGTTATTCAGAAGTGTCAGGATTTCTGATTTGCCGTATGTGGTGGCCCATTGCCTAAGAGCTTCGTTGTTGGCGGCGTCTTTGCGAGCTTCTAAGGCTTGCCGATTCTCTTCGGCGGCAAGTCGGCGTATCTCCCGCGCCTGCTCTTGCTGATCGTCCTGCCAAGCCTGGAAGCGCACTTGTGCCACTCCAGCAATGGCGCGCCTGTGCCGAGTAATTGCATCTGCTCGAGTCCGAGCATTTTCGGCGAGGGCTTCCGCAGCCGCGGCGAGATGATCCAAATTAGCAGGTAATTCAGGCGAAGTGAAAAAGCTTAACGTATCCTGATTGTTGCCTGGCCGACTACTACTGACGCGAGGCATCTCGCCATCGAGCAGGCGCTGAGCTTCCTCCATATCGTAGGCAATTTGCTTGTCCTGAATTGTTGTCAGAGTGGGCGGCTGCGGCGCTTCCACACGCTGAAAGCGGCTTGGATGGACTCCCCACTCATCGTGCTCCGTGATGAGCTGATCTGGAGCGGTGGAAAGCCATCGGTCCAAGTCGGTGAGGTAGGTTAGCACTTGGTCCATAGCCTGCGCGCCTCGGGCGGTAGCTTGCGCTTGGACAGACGCGAGCATCGCGACTCCTCTGGTGTAGAGTCGGCTTGGTAGCGATGCGAGGTGCTCAAGCATTTGCAACGCGGTCGAGGGGGTAGCCTCCACGAGCGAGGGCATGTCCACTCGTTCCAGTTGGAAGCTGTCACATAGGTATGGTGTGTCAACCCACGCGTAAGCGTCTTGTTTGGCACCCGGACGAGTGGTCGAATGGGTGATCTGGAGAGTGCCGTCCTTCTCAGGGCAGCGAGAGAGCGCTTCCCGGAGGGCGAGAGTGTCAGATCCTTTGTGTAAGTCGGATTCCGTGGCTTCCTTAACCCGAAGGGAGTTTCATGATGAGAACGATCCGACCCGAACTGCTGGACGAACTGCTCGCCAACTGCGACAAGCCCTCCGACCTGATCGGCGAC
>CAINOE010000134.1 GCA_903851415.1 uncultured Rhodopila sp.
ATCCAAGCCTTCAATTCACTGGCCGGAGGCGAAGATCCAGTTTATGATTTTGTTTTCTGATCGCATCGATCGGTCAGCTAGCTGACCGATCGATGCGATCAGGCCACGGACCTATTTACACAGTAGATCGGACACTCCCCGCTTTGGTGAAACGCTGCCGATCCTTTGAACGACCGCCCTGGGCGCGTAGCAGACCCCGACCGGGAAAGATTCGCCACAGCTGCCGCAGCTGCCTGTCCGGGAGCAGGTTTATCCCCGGGCGCGGGTTCTATCGCCAGGAAGGCCCCGTCACCAACCCGTCAAAACCATTGTGCAAAGGTACTAGCGCCATCCCCCGGTCCCAACCGGCAATCCGCCCAGCCTCACCCCGCTTCCAAATCGAACACCAGGCACGTCGTGCTGGCCGTAGCGCACAGCCGCCCGCGCGCATCAACCACCTTCCCTTCCGCCACCGCCGATCGGCGGCCGCCGTGAACAACCAGACCCTCGGCGGAGAGCTCCCCCGACCCGACGGTCACCGCGCGCACATAGTTCACCTTGATCTCCAGCGACGTATACGCCCGCCCCTTCGGCAAGGTCGAATGCACCGCGCACCCCATCACCGAATCCAGCAAGGTCGCCAGGATGCCTCCATGCATCGTGCCAAGCGGGTTGTAGTGATACTCCGCCGGAACAAGGCGCATGACGATCCGCCCCGCCTCGACTTCGGCAATCGAAAACCCCGTCAGCGCCGCAATCGGCGCCGGCGGGACCTTGCCGTCCCGCATGGCGCGCAAAAGATCCAGTCCCGCCATTGACTTCGCCGCATCGGAGGTCAATTTCGGGTCCGCCCAGGAGAAGCTGCGCTCGCGGCTCACGCGGCCTGATCCTGCCGAAGCGTGGAGACGACCCGATATCCCGGACCGTCCACCCGCCGCCCCGTCGCGGGATCGACCAGCAACGGCTCCACGGTCTCGCCGGTTGCCGCATTGACGATCCGCACGTCGCGGTCATCAGGCGGGAAATGCTTGTTGCCGAAGGCCAGCATCGCCAGCAGCACCGGCCGGAAATCGCGGCCCCTCTCGGTCAGCACGTAGGCGTCGCGCGGCGGCCGATCATTGTAGCGCTCGCGCTTGAGCAGTCCCGCCTCCACCAGCGCCGCCAGCCGGCGCGCCAGCATGTTGGGCGCGATCCCCAGGCTGTCGCTGAATTCGTCGAACCGGCTGAGGCCGCGGAACGCGTCGCGCAGGATCAGGATGCTCCACCACTCACCGACATGCTCCAGGCCCCGCGCGATCGGGCACTGCATCGTGCTGAAGCTCTTGCGCTGCATGCCAACCCACCCCACTGTGAAACTACCGTCGTGATAGTTGGTCTTCCGCAGGAGGAACGTCAATGCCAAAGCGCTCGGCTTCCGTCGCCGTCGTCGGTGCCGGAGACTATATCGGCGCCGCCATCGCCCGGCGCTTCGCGGCCGAGGGCTACCATGTCTTCGCCGGCCGCCGGAACGGCGACAAGCTCGCGCCGCTGGCCGCGGAAATCGAGGCGGCGGGGGGCGCCTGCACCGGCCTGTCGCTGGACGCCCGCCAGGAAGACGCGGTTACCGGCTTCATCCGCCGCGCCGACGAAGCCGCGCCGCTGGAGGTCGCCGTCTTCAACATCGGCGCCAATGTCAATTGCCCGCTGCTCGACACCACGGAACGCGTCTTCCGGAAAGTCTGGGAACTCGCCTGCTACGCCGGCTTCCTGACCGGCCGCGAAGCCGCCCGCCGGATGCTGCCGCATGGGCGCGGCTCGATCTTCTTCACCGGTGCGACCGCCAGCATGCGCGGCGGCAGCGGCTACGCGGCGTTCGCCGGAGCGAAATTCGGCCTGCGCGCGGTGGCGCAAAGCATGGCGCGGGAACTCGGGCCGCAGAACATCCATGTGGCGCATCTGGTGATCGACTCCGGCGTCGATACCGAATGGGTGCGGCAGCGCATCACGGCGGGCGGCGGCTCACTGGAGGACCGGGTGCTGATGAACCCGGCCTCCGTCGCCGAAACCTACTGGCAGTTGCATCAACAGCCGCACGATGCCTGGACTCACGAACTTGATCTGCGGCCCAATCAGGAACCCTGGTGAGGACAACGCGCATGGACGTGGAATTCCATTTCGACTTCGGCAGCCCTAACGCCTATCTGGCGCACCGCGTGATCCCGGCGATCGAGGCGCGGACCGGCGTGCCGTTCCGCTATGTGCCGGTGCTGCTGGGCGGCGTGTTCAAGGCCACCGGCAACCGCTCGCCGATCGAGGCGTTCGCCGGCATCCGCAACAAGCTGGCGTACCAGCAACTGGAAACGCAGCGCTTCATCAACCGGTATGGCATCGAGGAGTTCCGGCCGAACCCGTTCTTCCCGGTGAACACCCTGGCGATCATGCGCGGCGCCGCGGCGGCCGAACTCGACGGCACGCTTCCGGCATATGTGAACGCGGTGTTCCATCACATGTGGGAGGCGCCGAAGAAGATGGACGACCCGGACGTGATCCGTGCCGCCCTGGAAGAATCCGGCCTGGACGCAGCGGCGATCATCGCGCGGACGCAAGATCCCGATGTAAAGGCGAAGCTGATCGCCAATACGGAAGAGTCCGTCGCCCGCGGCACGTTCGGCTCCCCCACCTTCTTCGCCGGCAACGCCATCTGGTTCGGCAAGGATCGTCTGCGCGACGTCGAGGAGGCGATTACGAGGTAGCGCGATGGCGCGGTCGTCAGAACGCTTCCAGGAAGTAGTGATACTGCCCGGGGTTAACGGACGTGCCGGCGATGCACGCGATTTCCACGGCCTGATCCTCGGTAAGCGGATACGCTCGCGCCACTTCCGGGTCGTCATTCTGCACGCCGGCAAGCTGTTTTACAAGGTCGTTCTCGCGCAGGGGCAAGACGTAGTCGACCTGAACCCGGTCGGTCGCCTTATCGTAGCCTGTCAACTGAAGTTTTACAGTCATGGATCTACCCTGCGATTGGGGTCAGCGGCCCTGGTCTGCTTGGCTGTGCAGGCGTCGAACTCGAGAGTGTCAGATCCTTTGTGTAAGTCGGATTCCGTGGCTTCCTTAACCCGAAGGGAGTTTCATGATGAGAACGATCCGACCCGAACTGCTGGACGAACTGCTCGCCAACTGCGACAAGCCCTCCGACCTGATCGGCGAC
>CAINOE010000135.1 GCA_903851415.1 uncultured Rhodopila sp.
CGGCGGACGGCGTCGATGCGACGATCGTCTACGGCGTCAACCATAAAATCCTGACCAAGGAGATGGAGGTGATATCCAACGCCTCCTGCACCACCAACTGCCTGGTGCCGATGGTCAAAGTCCTCCACGACAGCTTCCACATCCTGCGCGGCTACATGGTCACCATCCACGCCTACACCGGCGACCAGAACACGGTGGATACGCTGCACAAGGATCTGCGCCGGGCGCGTGCCGCGGCGGTGTCGATCATCCCGACCTCGACGGGGGCCGCGAAGGCGGTGGGCCTCGTGCTGCCGGAGCTGAAGGGCAAGCTGGACGGCACGGCGATCCGGGTGCAGACGCCGAACGTGTCGCTGGTGTCTTTGGACGTGAACCTGAAGACGAAGGCGACGAAGGACGAGATCAACGCGGCGATGCTGGACGCCTCCAAGGGCGAGCTGGCGGGGATCCTGGACTACAACACCGCGCCGCTGGTCAGCATCGACTTCAACCACAGCCCGGCGTCCTCGACGTTCGATGCGACGCAGACGACGGTGGTGGATGGCGAGCTGGCCCGGGTGCTGGCGTGGTATGACAACGAGTGGGGTTTCTCCAACCGGATGTCCGATACGGCTGCACTGCTGGGAAGCCTGTAAGACAGAGGTGGCGTGCCGCGGCGCCCTGACGGGCGCCGCGTACTGAATGAGTGGGGCCGTTGCACTGTGTCATGGCTGGGCTTGTCCCGGCCATCCACGACTTGCGGTGCTGTTTGAGGCGAAGTCTTGGATGGCCGGACCAGGTCCGGCCATGACGCAATGGGGGCGTCCGTGCCGTCTCCGGGCTTCAGTCCACCATCAGGACGGTATCCATCAGCCCGATGGCGACGGCGGAGCGATAGGTCGCGATCACGAGACGCGGGTCCGAGGCCAGGACAGTGTTCTGCATCTGCAGCAGGGCCTGCGCCCTGGCGCGCACCTCTTCCAGCAACTCCGCCACGATCGGCACCGTGATCCGGGCGTTGATGGCAAAGCCCTCGGGCTTCAGCAAACGCGCCGCCATTTCATACCCGGGCTTGGCGAACTGTTCCAGGCTCTCGTCGACCATCCAGGTTTCCTCGTCACGCAACAGATCCCGTAGGATCAGGCCCGCGGCTTCATGCCGCCGCTCGACGCGCCAGAAGGAGAAGCGGGCGTTGCGCATGGCGTCGAGCACGATCGCCTCGTCGGAGCCGTCAGCGAACCCGGCCGACCGCGCGTAGCGGTCGATCGGAGATGAGCGGCCGGGCCTGGGCAGGTAGGTGGCGGCATCCTCCACCAGGATCATTTCGTTCTTCGAGCAGTGGATGATCGATTTGCCGTTCGTCTTCAGGCCGAGCCGTTTGGCGCAATCAAGCATGACGTCGTTGGCGACGACGTCCAGGACGAAGTGGTGGTGCTCGTTGCTGATCTGACGCAGGCGGCGGTAGCGGGTCAGGATCTCGGTCCGGGTCATCGGTGGCGGCCTTGGCAGCGAGTCGGAGGGGAAGGGTGCCACGGCGCGGGTGGATGCGGGAAGGGCCCGGGCAGGACAAGCGGAATAGCGAACCGCCTTGCACCTGCATGGTCAGGATTTGCAGAAACACATAAAACACGTATATTATCGAACAGAGGTGCGCCATGCAGTCATTTTCCTCGCTCGATCTTCAGCAGCGGACAGGCGACATCCAGCGGGCCGCCATCCGGAATCCCGTCTTGCTCACCAGCCACGGCAAGCCCCGCAGCATCATGATGTCGGCGGAAGAGTTTTGCCGCCTGAAGACCGCCGCGGGCGAGCCGATCCCCGCCGAAGTGCTGGGGACCGGAGCGACGCTGCGGGGGCGTGAGGACCCGCTCGGCTACGACATGTCCGACGCCGGCGCCGCCATCGACCGGATGGTTGCCGACGTGAAATCCGGCCGCACCAGGGCAGCGGTCGAAGCCGAACTTGAGGGCGTGCGGCGGGCCTACAACAGATTGGCCCGGTGATCCGCAAGCCCGCCCCGCAGGACCAGCGCCGCCCCGCCATCCTGGTCTCGGACACCGGACCGCTGTCGTTGCTGGGGACGGTCCCCGGTGCGTTGAACTGGCTGTTCGTGCCGGGCTGCGAGGTCTGGATTCCGGACATCATCCTCGACGAGGTTCTCCGCGACCCCGGCGAGGGCAAGGACCAGCGCATCGGCCACCGCGCCGAAATCAGCTTCTGGTTGCAGTCGAACCGCTACCGGATCAGAAGGCTGGAGACGCGTATCGGCCGGCGATACGCCGCCGAGCTGCGGAGCTACGCGAATGCCATGAATCTCTGGCGCCTGGCCGGCTCGCCCGGGGATCGGGAACCGCTGCACCCCGAGTGGAAAGATCGCGGCGATCACAGCGTTTGGATCGGCGTCAACATCGCCAGCGACGCGCTGGCTGCCGGAGAAGCCGTCATCGCACTGGCGGACGACCGTGACGTGCGTGCCGCGATCGAAGCCAGGGCGCGCCAGAAGAAGGCTGCTGCCATCGACCTGATGGGCACGCAGACATTCATCCAGTGGATGGCGGAGGATTTCGCCGTCGAGGCCGCGCTGACCGCCTGGGACGCCATCGCGGCGGCGCGGGAAGGCAAGGTGCCGGTGTTCAATGCCGAGTCCGGCGATCCGGACGACGGCACCGGCGACCCGGTCTACATCCGCGTGCCGTAGGCCGCGGAGACGCATGTCGGCCGGCCCGCGGGCAGGATTGGGTGTCATCCCGGGCCGGGCTGTTGCGCGCGGCGGCGCGGGCCGCTTCTATCGGCCGGCTTCGGGCGGGTTGCCAGAGGGGCGGCACGGCTGCAGCGATCAAGCCGCTGCGGGCGCTCGTATCGGCCGGGGCAGGGGGCGCCCTGACCTGGCTCGTTGGGCATTGGGGCGATGTCGATCCGGTGGGCGGCCCGGCGTCTCACTGAACTGGTTCCGCTTTCGGATAGGCAGGCGGGTTTCGCCGCACCGCATTTCAACACGGAGGAAGAACGAGGGCCACGGAGCGCCACAGAGAAGATTTGGACCCTGACGCCCGGGCGACGCTCCCGGGCCTGGCAGCCCGGTTGTCGAGCCGTTCGCGCGGTCCGTTTTCATCGCGCCTCCGCACATCGTCCTTTCGCACGACTCCGTGGTCCTCCGTGGCCCTCGTTCTGTCTCTGTGCTGAAATGCGGTGGTTGATACCGCACCTCCGTTGAAAGCCGGACACCTTCTGCGCAGCAGTTCGCCACCGGCAATCGCGTCGGTCCGTTCAGACAATCCCCGCCGGACGCAGCCGGCACCGCGCCGCATCCGTTTCCGTCTCGATCTGGATCGTGCTGTGGCCGATGCCGAACTTATCCCGCAGCGCGCCCGACAATTCGTGCAGCGCGCTTTCCCCCGGCACGGTGTCGCAGACCAGATGCGCCGTCAGCGCCGTCTCGGTCGTGCTCAGCGCCCAGATATGCAGGTCGTGCACCTCCCGCACCCCGGGCTGCTCCGCCAGCCAGGCATTCACCTCCCCATGCGGCATCCCGGAGGGCACCGCGTCCATCGCCAGATCGACCGACTCCCGCAAGGTGCTCCAAGTGCCGAGCGTAATGATCGCGACGACGCCCAGACTCGCCACCGAATCGATCCACGATAGCCCGGTCAGCCGCATCGCCAGCGCCGCCGCCACGACGGCCAGAGACACCAAAGCGTCGCCCGCCAGATGCTGGAATTGCGCGCGAATGTTCAGGTCCTTCCCGCGGTCGCGCATGAACAGCAGCGCGCTGCCGCCGTTGATCACAATCCCGGCGGCGGCGACCGCCATGACGATGCCGGAGGCGACCGGTTCAGGCTCCAGCAGCCGCCTTATCGCCTCCACCCCGATGGCGCCGACGCCAATCAGCAGCACGGCGGCATTGATCAGCGCCGCGAGGATGGAACTGCGCCCCCAGCCATAGGTCCGCCGCGCCGTCGGCGGCCGCCGTGTCAACCAGGCCGCGCCCCAGGCCAGCAGCAGCGCCAGCACGTCGCCGAAATTATGCGCCGCATCGGCCACCAGCGCGACAGAGTTCGCCATCAGCCCGAACCCCGCCTCGGCGATGACGAACGCAAGATTGACCGCGGCGCCGATGGCAAAGGCGGCGTCCATCCGCGCCGGAGCGTGATGGTGCCCACCGTCGTGGCCATGGTGCCCGTGGCCATGATCGTCCGGTCCGTGCTGATGTTCGTGCGCTGCCATGGCGGCATCATGCCATGGCTTTGGTGACGCCGAAATGGCGTACAGGCGATGCGGGCGTGTCGCCGCCCCGCCCGTTCCCGGCGGTGTTCGCAGTGCGGACACGCAGCTTGCCGGCTGGTTCTGTCACCTCCTGCCGGTTCTGGCGGGGCATTCGCCATGGTTCCAGGCCGCGTCGATCATTCTTGGCACGTGCGTCCCGGCGGATGCGGCCATGCACGGGGAGACGGACGGAGACGATCGGGGCCGCCGGTGCCGGCTGAGGCCTCCGCGCATAAAGCCGAAGCCGAACCAAACCCGGGCCCGGCCGCGCTCCCGGCGCAACGGCTGGCCCCCGCTGCCAAGGTCACCCGAAACCCCGCGCCGACATCCCGCTGTTACGGATCGTCTTCAATCACCCGGTGCGGTCGCCGGAAAAACTCCGTAATCTCCGCCGCGAATCGGCTGGAGCTTCGCATGGACACGTTACAAGCGCTCATCATCGCCATCCTGCAGGGGGCGACCGAACTGTTTCCGGTCAGCAGCCTCGGCCACGCCGTGGTGCTGCCGGCGCTGTTGCACTGGGGGATCGACCAGCATTCGGCGGAATTCCTGCCGTTCCTGGTGATGCTGCATCTCGGCACGGCGACCGCGCTGCTGGGATATTTCTGGAAGGACTGGTGGGCGCTGTTCACCGGCGTCATCGGCATCGGCGGCGCCCACACCGTCGGCGAGGCAAGGCGGGTGTTCCTGTTGATCGTTATCGCCACCATCCCGGCCGTCATCATCGGCTTCCTGCTGGAAAAATTCGTCCGCGGCCTGTTCGGCTCGCCGGTTGTGGCGGCGGCATTCCTGGTGATGAACGGCTTTCTGCTGCTGTTCGGCGAGAAGCTGCGCGGCCGCGGCCAGCGCTCCCTGTCCGGCCTGACCAGGTTGGACGCTCTCCTGATCGGCTTCTGGCAGTGCACGGCGCTGATCCCCGGGATTTCCCGCTCCGGCGCCACCATTGTCGGCGGCCTGCTGAGGGGCATCAACCATGAAGGCGCGGCGCATTTCTCCTTCCTGATCGCCACGCCGATAATCCTTGGGGCGACGGTGCTGGAAGTGCCGAAGCTGCTGCATGAGAGCATCCCGCCGGGCGTGCTGACCAATTCCGTGATCGCCGCGGTGGTGGCGGGCATCACCGCGCTGCTGAGCACCGCGTTCCTGATGCGGTATTTCCGCCAGCACGACACAATGGCCTTGAATCCGTTCGCCTATTACTGCCTGCTGGCGGGCGGGATCAGCCTGGCCGTGCTGTTGTTCCTCTGATGCGCCCGGGTGCGTGGCTGATCGCCTGCTACGCGTTCCTCTACGCGCCCATCGCGTTCCTGGTCGTCTTCAGCTTCAATGACTCCCGGCTGGTGACCGGCTGGTCGGGGTTCTCGCTGCGCTGGTATGGCGCCCTGCTGCATGACGAGGCGATGATCGATGCGGCCTTGCTGTCGCTGCGCATTGCCGCGGTTTCGGCGACCATTGCCTGCGTCGTCGGGGCCGCCGCGGGGTTCGCGCTGGCCCGCTTCGGCCGGTTTCGCGGCCGCACGGTGTTCGAGGCGGCGCTGGCGGTGCCTCTGGTCATGCCGGAGGTGATCACCGGCCTGTCGCTGCTGCTGCTGTTCGTGGCCCTGGAGCAACTGATTGGCTGGCCGTCGGGGCGCGGCGCCGGGACGGTCACGGTCGCTCATGCGTCGGTGTCGGTCGCCTATGTCGCGGTGGTGGTGCGGGCGCGGCTGGCGGATGCCGGGGTGGCGCTGGAGCAGGCGGCGATGGACCTGTATGCGCCGCCGTGGAAGGCGTTCGCGGTGATCACGCTGCCTCTGATGGCCCCGGCGCTGGTTTCGGGCTGGCTGCTGGCGTTCACCCTGTCGATGGATGACGTGGTGGTGGCCAGCTTCACCTCGGGACCCGGGGCTTCGACGCTGCCGATGGTGGTGTTCTCGATGACGCGTTTGGGAACGACGCCGGAGATTTATGCGCTGGCGACGGTGATCGTGGCGGTGGTCGCGGCGGTGCTGCTGGCGGTTGCGCTGCTGGCGCGGAAGCGGGCGGTGTGATCCCGGGCCGATTGCGACCCGCCCATCCCCCGCCTACAACCGCGCCCATGACCCAGCGCCCCGCCCAGCCCATCGCCTCCACGCCCGATGCCGTCATCGAATCCGAACAGCGCGTCTGGCCCGGCCGCTTCCCGGTCGACATCGTGAAGTTCCGCAACCGCCGCTTCGACGGGGTCATGTCCGAAACCCGCACCTGGGAACTGTGGCGCCGCGGCCAGGCGTCCGCCCTGATCCCCTACGACCCCGTCGCCGACGTTGTCGTGCTGATCGACCAGTTCCGCCTGCCGGCGCTCGCCGCCGGCATCGGTCCCGTGCTGGTGGAACTGCCCGCCGGGCTGTGCGAAGCCGGCGAGAATCCCGTCGTCACCATCCAGCGGGAGATGCTGGAGGAAATGAACCTGGCGGCGAATCATATTGAAAGAATTGGCGGTTACCTGCTGACCTCGGGCGGGGCGGACGAATTCTGCCACCTGTATGCCGGCCGGGTTGTCGCTCCGCCGGCCGATGCGGACGGCATCGCCGGGTACGGCGGCGAGATTGCGGAAAACGAGGACATCCGCGTCCGCGTCTGGCCCGCGGCCAAAGCTATCGAAGCTGCTTTCGCCGGTGAATTCACCAACGTGATGACCGTGGTCGCGCTGTTCTGGCTGGCGTCGAAGCGCGAAGTGCTGCGGCGGACCTGGAGCACGCCATGACCGAACGCCTGTTCCTGGACGATCCGTCCCTCCCGAGCACCCCGGCCACCGTGGAGGAAGCCGGGCCCGGCGGCATCGTGCTCGACCGCACCGTGTTCTATGCGCGCGGCGGCGGCCAGCCCGGCGATACCGGCGTATTGCGGTGGGAAGGCTGCGAAACGGCTATCGCCGATACGGTCAAGGGCGAGGGCGACGCGATCGTCCATGTCCCCGCCGCCGCCGCGACGCTGCCGCCGATCGGCGCGGTGGTGGAGGCGGCGGTCGACTGGCAGCGCCGGCATGCGCTGATGCGCATGCACACTGCGTTGCACCTGTTGTGCAGCCTGATCAAGGGCGCCGCCGTGACCGGCGGCTCGGTCGGAGCAGACAAGTCGCGTCTGGACTTCGACCTGCCTGTCCCGCCCAAGAAAGAAGATATCGATGCCGGTTTGAATGCGCTGATCGCGGCGGACCACCCAGTGCGGATCGAGTGGGTGGATGAATCCATTCTGGATACCGGTCCCGATATCGTGCGCACGATGTCCGTCAAGCCGCCGCGCGGTGCCGGGCGGCTGCGGCTGATCCGGATCGGGGCAGGGGAGTTCCCGATTGATCTGCAGCCCTGCGGCGGCACGCACGTTTCGAGAACGGGAGAAATCGGGCCGGTTCGGGTTCAGAAGATCGAGAACAAGGGAAAGCAGAACCGCCGCATCATCATTTCTCTGGCGGATTCCGCCGAAACCGCCTGATTATCTGCCTTTTTAGTTTGATATCATAACAATATGTCGCGGCCTTGGGGCGGGGCGGCCGAATCCCTATGTGCATAGCAGGGTTGTTACAAGGCAGGAGCGGTTCCGATGTCCATTTCCGATGTGCTGCGCGGCAAGGGTCGTCAGGTCGTGAAGGTGCGCACGACAGACTCCGTCCAGGCCGCTGTCCGCAAACTCGCCGAGCACCGTATCGGTGCCGTCGTCGCCGAGGACGCCTGGATGAAGCCTGCAGGCGTTTTCTCGGAACGGGACTTCGTCAATGCCGTGGCGGAATATGGCGCCGAGGCGCTGTCGTTCCGGGTGGAACGGCTGATGAGTACGCCCATCGTGACCTGCCGTCCGGCGGACAGCGTGGACACCGCGCTGGCGGCGATGACTCTGGCGAAAATCCGCCACCTCCCGGTGGAAGATGCCGGTCAATTGATCGGCATTGTCAGCATTGGCGATCTGGTGAAGCACCGGCTGGACGAGAAGGCGCTGGAGGCGAACGTGCTGCTCGATATCGCCCGGTTACATAGGTAACGAAACCGGGCAGCGAAGGGCATGGACGGTCCGCCACCGGCCCTTCGCCCGGGGATGCTCCGCGGACCGTGACGCCGAAACGGGAATTTATCCCGGTATCATAGCATTTTCTCCGTGCTCCATCCCCTCCATCTTCAGCCCGTCCGGGTCGAGTAAGAACACTGCGTCATAGTCGTCGGAATACGCCCCGGCCGCATCCGAGATCCCGGCGCCGGGTTCATCAGGAACGCCTGCGGCTCATCCACTTCCGTCCGGCTGCGCTGCCGGACCGCGTAGCGGTGAAAGCCGGCATCGCCGGCGGCATGACCAAGCGCCCGGGCGCAACAGGATTTTGTCCGGTGGTAACCTGCTCGTACGTGGTTTGTTCTATTGCTTGACCTTAATTCCCGACGCGTGTTCGTCTCGCAGCGGAACTTATCATGATTTCCACCGTCGATCGGCTTCGGATTGCCGCCTTGCCCGGCATGCTGGGCAGCTCTCATGGCGGCGAACGCGACGACCGGAAGGACTGGACATCGGATTGCGCCATCGCCCGGAAGCTTCCGGCGCAGTTCGAACAGCGGCTGCGAGCCGATCCCGTCTATCTGGCCGGCTGGAACAGTCTTGCGCAGTAGGCGGCGATGCGGCCGCTTCCGGCACGAACGCAACGGCGGGCGCCGTCGCCGCCATCATGCCCGCTCAACCCGCCGCCTGGGGAATGGCGGGAACACACGGCAGGCGATCGTTCCGAAAGCGCGCCGCCACGGTTCTTTGCGGCGCTCCGATACCTCGGCCATCAGGAAGACGGCCGCCAGGGTCAGCACGAACAGCGACGCCTGAGCCAGCGCCGTGGTCAGCGGCCAGGGCATGACGGCGGCGATGAACTGCAGCACCGGATAGTGCATCAGGTAGATCGAAAAGGTGGCGGCCGCCAGCCACCTGATTGGCGTTGCCACCGGCCTGAGCAGGGGTGCGATCCGGTCGGACAGATGGCAGATCCCGATCAGATGCAGCGCGAACAATCCTGCCACGACATAGTCCTGCGCCAGCTCGGGCCGGGAGAGAGCGTCCGGCGCAAGCCCGTAAAGGCGGCCATGGCTGAAAGCCAGCGCCTCATACCAGATCCATCCGGATACGGAAACAACCACGCAAATGATCCCTATCGGAACCGATTGCCTCGTTGCGCGGGTCAGACGGTGGCAGGCGACGCCCAACAGCCATAGCGGAAACAGGGACAGGATCCGGGGACCTGCAATCGCCGCGGCGGCCGGTATCGCCCACACCCTGATCCGCCGCGGCGCAAACATCGCGACGCCGAAAATCACATAGTACCAGACCTCGTAGCCCAGCGACCAGTACGGCCAGTCGGTGCCCGGCCTGATGTCCAAAGTCCAGAGCTGGTTCACGAACAGCGCCGACATCAGATAGCCCCGGAACAGATCGCCGGCCTGGTAGTGCGGCGGCGCATCCGCTGGATACATGTTCGGATCAAGTGCGCTGCCGGCGGTATCCAGCGCCAGCGTCAGCAGCAAGGCTGGCACCGCCACCGAATAGACGCGGGCCATCCGGTTGACGATGTAGCTTCGCGGATCGGTTTCGCGGCTGGCGGTCACGTGGCCGATGACGAAGCCCGACAGCACGAAGAATACGTCCACGGCTTCTGCGCCGTAAGGCTGCATCTGATAAAGCATGCCGCCGGTGAAATGGCGCGTGCCGTAATGCGACAGGAAGACTGCCAGCGCCGCTGCGAAACGCACGAGATCGAGGTAGAGAGACGTGCCGGCCCGCATCCCAAACTCTCAGATCCGGCGGACCGGAAGGCCGCGGACGCGGCACGCCCCACCGGCACGGCGGCGCTCCGTCATCGCCCGGATGCCCGGGCGGCTGCGAAGAGCGGCGGTCATCGGATGCGCGCCGTCCGGCCCTGCAGGAGGGTTGCGGCAGGTCATGCAACGTGCCTGCCGGCACCGGCGCGCCTCACCGGCTCCGGCTTGCCGGACACGGCGCTGCGTGCCGATGCCGGCAGAAACGGCGTCGGCGCCGGGCGAGTCGCAGGTATGACGTCCGACCTATCCATCGGTCGCATTCCTACGATACCGGCCGCGCGTCAGGCGAGTCGCATTCTTCGGTCGATGGCCGGATCGCCGGCATCGGGCAACCGGCAAAGGTTTGCCGCTGCCGCCTTACGAAAAATGGACGTATCCGGTATGCTTTTCCAATGGAAACAAACTGACCCGCTCTGCAAACCGGGTGAGTTTGCCCGCGCCGGGCGGCTGAGCGGCGGCGAACGGATCGCCGCTCCGTCACGCCCGAGTCTCTTACATATGGCAACGGTCATGGAAAACCGTTAGAACACATTGGCCTATGTCGTATCCAATGGTGTTGCCCGGCATGGCGGTCTAGTTCCTGGAGCCTGCCGCGTGACCGTTAGCGTGATCATTCCAGCCTATAACGCGGCTGAGACTGTTGCTTACGCAGTGACGAGCTGCATTGCGCAGAGCGCGCACGCGTTGGAAGTGCTCGTGGTCGATGACGGCTCGACGGATGACACGGCGGAGATCGTCAGCCGATTCGGCGCCCCGGTCAGGCTCATGCGCCAACACAACCGCGGTCCGGGAGCCGCCCGCAATGCCGCGGCCCGCCAGGCCCGCGGCGAGTGGCTTGCTTTTCTCGATGCCGACGACTGGTGGATGCCCGACAAGCTTGAACGCCAGCTTAAGCTGGCGGAACCGGATGTCGGCATTATCCACAGCCTGGCAAATGTCTCGGTGCCCGGTATTCCAGACCTGATCGGGTTCGACGACCTCTGGCAGCGCAACCTGATCGTCAACTCCTCCGTCCTGATCAGGAAAGCGGTATTCGAAGCGCTGGGCGGCTTCATCGAACACCCCGAACTGTTCGTTTGCGAGGACTACAACCTTTGGCTGCGCGCGGCCGCCGAGGGCGTCAAGATAAAGTTGTGCCGGGAACTGCTGACCTACTATCGGCCTGGTCAGGGCATATCATCCAATGCCAAGAGCTTCTTCGAAGGGTCCGACCGCAACCTGAGCATGATTGGCGCCCGCTATCGCCTCGATCCTGTACAGGTGGAGGAGAAGCGCACCTGCGTGATGTTCGATATCGGCCTCATGGCGCTCGGTCAGCGCAACCTGCCGTTGGCCCGCTTTCTGTTGAAAGCGGCCTTCCTCCGCAAGCCGCAGGTGCGGACATGTTTCCATAGCGCCGTCGCGCATCTGTCTGACAGCACGCTCGATCTTGTGCGGCGGTCGCGGGGGGGCTACCAGCGGTCGCGGCACCGCTGCATCGATGACCCTACGGTGTCGTTCACCCGGGGGAACGATGCGCCGATCGGCCTGGCCGGCGGTTGGCCGGCGGTCCTTGTCATCATCGACACCGAGGAGGAGTTTGATTGGGCGACGCTGCCTCCGGTCACGATGGGCGTGCGTGCCATGCGCCATCAGGAAGCGGCCTACCGCATTCTGCGCAAGCATGGGATCGTGCCGACATACGCGGTCGACTACATGATCGCCACCGATCGCGACGCGTATGCGCCGCTGCAGGCGTTCGTGGCTGAGGGCGGATGCGAGATTGGCAGCCAGTTGCACACCTGGGTCAATCCGCCCCTTCTGGAAGCACGCAGCCTGCGCAACACTTATGCCGGCAATCTCCCGGCCTGGCTGGAATTTGAGAAGATCGCACGACTGACGCAAACCATCGAGGACAATCTCGGGATCAAGCCGATCCTGTATCGCGGGGGACGGTACGGATCGAGTCCGTACACGGCCCGGATACTGAAGTGGCTAGGCTACAAGGTGGACTGCACCGTGCTTCCGTTCTTCGATTTGCGAGACGACGGGGGGCCTGACTACCGCCAGTCGCCAAACCAGCCCGGATGGCGCGATCCGGACCGCCAGCTCCTGGAAATCCCCGCGACGGTCGGCATGAGCGGTTTGCTGAGGCGCTGGGGGGCCGAGCTTTATCCGCACCTGAACCACCCCGTCGCACGGTACCTCGGGGCGCCCTCGCTTTTGCGCCGGCTGAATATTCTCGATCGCAACCGGCTGACACCCGAGGGCGCGTCGCTCGCGGACCTCAAGCGGCTCGCCCGCGACCTGGTGCAGCGCGACCGGTCCCGCGTTCTTGTGCTGTCATTTCACAGTTCGTCCTTGCTGCCGGGCAACACGCCCTATGTCCGCACCGCCCGGGACCTGGATGCCTTTCTGGGCCGCATGGATGAATTCCTTGGCTTCGTCATGGACGAGCTGCACGGCGTCCCGGTCACGCCTGCGGACGTCTACCGGATGGCATCGGCGATGTCCGGTCCGGGCGAGCCGGTTGCGCAGGATGCCCGTTCGCAGAGTCCCGCCGGCGAGCGGGTGGCGCCCGCGTGAAGATGTTCCATTTCCGCGGACCAAGCCCGAACTTCGGCGATGAGCTGAACGCCTGGCTTTGGCCAAAGTTGATCCCGGATCTTCTGGACGACGATCCGGCCGTTCGCTTCCTGGGCATCGGGTCGATCCTGTTCGATACGTTCGACCCGGCCGTTCTCAAGGTCGTATTCGGCGCGGGCTTCGGCGGCTACACCGCGGCGCCGAGGCTCGACCCAAGCTGGTTCGTCTATTTCGTCCGCGGACCGCGCACCGCATTCGCGCTTGGCCTGAAGTCCGGATTCGGTCTGGGAGATTCTGCCACGCTGATCCGTGCGGCCAGGCCACCGGCGGTGCCGAAGCGCTACCGCGCCGCCTTTGTTCCACATTGGGAAAGCCTGGTCTACGGCGCCTGGCCGGCGGCGGCAGCCCGGGCCGGGCTGCACCTGATCGATGTGCGCTGGCCGGTCGATACGGTGCTCGACCACATGCTGGCGAGCGAGGTGCTGATTTGCGAAGCGATGCACGGCGCCATCGTCGCCGACGCGCTCCGCATCCCCTGGATCGCCGTCGATCCGTTGATGCGGGTCAACCAGGCAAAGTGGCATGACTGGGCCGATTCGCTCGGGCTGGAACTCCGTATGGCCGAGCTGCGTCCGTCCGCATGGCTGGAACGGGCGCGCCAGCTTGTCCAATGCGACCGGGCGCGGTTGCGCTGGGTCAGCTACCAGGGACTCAAGCTGGAAGGACGCTTGAACGGACCTTGGATCCGGGATGCCGCGGGTTCGCTGGCCAGGGCCGCGCAGTGCGAGCCGCAGCTCAGCAGCGACTCGGCGATCGAGCGGGTGACGGACACCATGCTCGGTCACCTGCGGCAGCTTTCGGCCGGACGGCATCTGCGATCGAGACGATGATGCGGCACGTCAGGCCGAGCGTTGCGATGCCGGATTGCCGGGCGAGACGCGGTTGATGTCCGGGGTTTGGAGCCAGGCCCATCGCATGGTCTGGCCGCTGGGCATCCGAAATCCGCAGATCCCCGGGCAGCGCTCGTGGCTGCTACTGTGGACTTATGACTTCCCTGGTCAGGTGCGCCTGCGCCATCCGCAGCATGCGCGCGACAGAGGCAGGCAAGAGTTTGACGGCGAGCAGCCGCGCCGACCGGGTCAGCAACCAAAGCGGAGAGTCCAATTGGAAACTCTGCGAAACCAGACCTCTGGCGGGCATGACCGTGGCGGCAACCGAATCGGAACCGCCGCCGCCGAGATACTGGTTAACGACCTGACCCCGGCTGGTTTCCAGACGGTCCATCGCGGTCCGGATCATCTCCCGGGTCATGCCGCCATTCAGCGACAGGCATAGATTAGCCGCGAACGAGGGGTAACCGGATGCCCGGGCGAGCGCGGCAAGCACCGGCGCCTGTCCCAGCGCGATGGCACTCATCACGTCCGGGCTGAACATCCCGATATTCGTGAGGACCGGAAAGTCGAGAGAATATTGCAGTCCGACCAATAACTTCGTGCCCACCTGATAGGATGCGTGGATCCGGCGCGTCGAGACGATGTGTCGGATGGCATGGATCAGCAGATCGAGATCCGGATGGTGGCCGGCGAAGACGAAAGCGGCGTTGTGGACTCCCTGCTCGGTCATGGTCCGTCCCTGCGGATCGATCCAGACCCAGGCCTCCTTCGCGAAGGCGTAGCCCTTGGTCACGTCGATCGTCAGCCGGTCCGGTGCGAAGACGAACGTGTCCGCATCCAGCCACACCACGCGTTCCCACCCTTGGGCGAGCCGCGTCCTGGCAAGCTCCAGGCGCGCGAGATTGGTGATCGACCGCTTGTTGTCGCCGACGCCCGCCAAATACTCGGCTCCGCACAGGTCGAAGATGCGGTCGTCCATGAACTCATATTCATACCCCTGAAGCGCGCTCCAGGACCGCACGCTGTCCAGGCAGCGTTGCATCCATGGCGCGACCTCGCTGGTACGGTATGTTTGGATAACGAGCGTTCGCACGTTGGCCTCCGGTGTCGCAGCATCGCGATCCCGTTGAGGATGTCATATATTCTGTTATCAAAGCAATTGCATCTATGCCGTCGGCCGCACGGATCGTTCCGTCAGCCAGGCCAGCTCGATCGCATGCGGCCGGACAACCTCCACCATCCGGTATGGACGCTGCCATAGCCGAACCCGTGCGCCTACAAGCCGCCCAGAAACGCCTTCACATGCGCCGCGATGTCCGCCGCCGCCGCCGCGACGTTCGCATGGATCGGCACCGGATCGGGCACCTTGGTCAGCCGGAGCACATGCGCGCCGACATTCGCCGCCGCCGTGGGCAGCAGCATGGCCGCCGTGCCCAGTCCCTTCTGCATACCGTTCGGCGCCCGCGCCGCCGATCGGCTGAGCTGTTCGGGGGTGACGGCAACCTTGGGCACGGCGATCGAGGCGGGGCCGTCGTTACTGCCATCCCCCGCAAGCGCCTCGAGCAGGTCCGGCGCCGCCGCGTCGCGCGGCGTCAGCGCGGGGAAACCGAACAGTTTTCCCAACGTCGCAATGACCGAGCTGTGGTCGAACGGCGTCGTCCCCGGCGGCCGGATGACCGAGCCCGGCGAAATATAAGGAGAAACGATCACCGCGGGCACGCGCACGCCGAAACGATCGAACGCGAACCCGTCGGGTGCCGGACCGCCGGGGGGCGTCGCGGCGGGTGGGACGACATGGTCGTAGCAGCCGCCATGCTCGTCATAGGTAACGATCAGCAGCGTGTTCTTCCACCCGGGGCCGCCGCGCACCGCGTTGTACACCGTCGCGATCAGCGCCTCCCCGAGCGCGACATCATGCGGCGGATGCTGGTCGTTCGGCATCTTCTTCAGCACCGGATCGGTGAAGTAACGCGGCTCGATGAAGCTGTAGGCTGGTAGAGTGCCGTTCCTGGCGTCGTTGGCGAAGTCCTGCTCGAAGAAACGGAAATGCGTGAACGCATCGCGCCACAGTTTCGCCAGCGTGGCTGATTGCGGAATGTCATGGAAATACACCCGCCAGCTCTGTCCGGCATCCTGCAGGCGGTTGAACACCGTCTCCATGCTGTAGGGAAAATGTGTCGGCGAATTGTTGACGTAGCCGTTCGCCGTGCCGGTATGGACGAAGAACCGGTTCGGCCAGGTTTGGCACGGCGCCGAGGCATGCCAGCGGTCGGAAACCCCGAACGCCCGCGCCAACTGGCTGAGCACCGGCACCTGGTCGGGGGTGAAATAATGCATCGGCGCCGCCGGATCGGGTGCGGGATCGACCGCCGGGTCGGGGGGCGGCTGGCGCATGTAGTTGTCAACGAACCCGTCCATCGCCGGCGCGCCGGTGTTCGGCTGCCCGTCGGCAACCAGGCCGTTGATCTGCATGGCGATGTCGGTGAACAGCTCGCCGGGGTCGGGGTCGGGGATGCAGGCGGCGGTCGGGGTGAGATCCGGCGACTTCCAGACCGGAACGATCTGCCGCAGCCCGCCCGGCTTGTGCCAGACGTTCTGCTCCTCGCCGGTCAGGCCGTCGAACGTCTCATCGCTTTCGTACAGCATTCCCAGCATGGAATCGAACGAGCGATTCTCCAGCATCAGGACGACGACATGCTTGATGTCCATTGGCTGTCTCCTGCTGACCCCCATGTAGAGCCGATGCGGCATCGCTTGTCCACTGGCCGTATCGCAGGCGGCCCGATATGACATTTGTCACGCCGGTGCATGACGGTTGACCGGCGGCTCAATCGATCGCCGCGTGAACCAGATTGGCCACCCGGTCGAGCCGCGCCGAATGCCACGGCTCCGGACTGACGAAATTGGTGAGGTAGCAGAACGAAACTCCGCTGCCCGGATCGGCCCAGGCATACGACGATCCCACCCCGCCATGCCCGAACGTCTCCGGCGCGGCGATCGTCCCCAGCCCCCTGATCCGGTCGCTCATGCCGCGCACATGCGGACCGAGGCCGCGATGCATCGGGATGCCGCCCATCTGCTCGTCCGGCGCCTCGCCGGTATGGCTGCGCGTGACGTAGGCGATCAGCCGCGGCGAGAACAGCCGCACGCCGCCGAACCGCCCGCCATGCCCGAGCATCTGGTAGAATGCCGCCATCCCCCGCGCCGTCGCGTAGCCGCCCCCGGCCGGCAGCCCGGCGGCGCGGAAGGCCGCGGAGTTGTCGCGCGGCTCCGGCGCGTAGGTGTCGGCGCAGCGCGTCTGCTGCGCCTCCGGCACGCCCACGAAGATGTCGTTGCCGAGGCCGAGCGGCTCGATCACCCGCTGCCTGATCACGTCGCGGTAGTCCCGGCCGGTGACCGCCTCGATCACCATCGCCTGCACCAGGTGGGCGGCGCGGGCGTGGTATTGCAGCTTCGTGCCGGGGCGCCATTCCAGCGCGAAATCGCTCACCTCCGCCCGCATCCGCGCGTGATCGGTCCATGCCGCCCGGGTCACGTCGCCGTTCGGGAAGCCGCCCTGGTGCGTCATCACCTGCTGCAGCGTGATGTCGCCTTTTCCCCCCGCCGCGAACTCCGGCAGGTGATCGGCCACGCGGTCCATGAACGACAGCCTGCCGTCCTCCACCAGCGTCCAGACCGCCGCCGAGGTCAGCACCTTGGTCTGGCTGAACAGCAGAAACAGCGTGTCCGGGGTGGCGGCGACGGTGCCGCCCTCGGTCCGCGCGTCGCCATAGCTGCGGAACAGCGCCAGCCTGCCGTGGCGGGCCAGCGCGATCTGCGCCCCGGCGTAGCGGCCCTCGGCGATATGCAAGCGGATGAGCGCATCGAGGCGATCGAGCGGCGCGGCGGCGAAGCCGAGCGCCAAAAGGCTGGATTCAGGCAGCGGATCGGTGCTGGCCATGTCGGTTTCCTCCTGCTCGCCGGTCGCCGGCAGGCTAGAGCGGTTCGGGGCTGACTGAAAGGCGACGGACGCTGCCCCACCGTCATGCCCCGGCTTGTTGGGCCATGACGACAAAGGCCGCCGTCGTGATTCCAGTCAGCGCGAAAATGCTCTATGCCGAATGGCGGCGCTGTACCCCCGGTCAGGACGGCGGCGGATTTCAACCGTGGGAAATTGGCGGGCAATAAGCTGGCGGAGACAATTCACATGTATGACAGACAGGGGAATGTCCCTGTTGCTTCAGGAATCATGTGGATCGCCGATCAAGTTTTGTCCCAGACACATCGATGTGTGCCCGACAGGAACCGTATGGACAGATGCCTGTTAGGAGCTTCAGGCATCACCCAAGAGGGTGGGAGTGACAGAAGCCTATTCGAAGGGATTTTTTGAAGGTTATCAAAACCATTAGCGACGCTCAGGATTCAAACCGCCAGCCGTGACCTCACCTCTTGCATTCGGGCATGGGCCGTGTCCATATCGAGCCGGGAGCTAGGTCGGAAGCGCCCGGATCCGCATAGCGTCTCCGCGAGGCTGGTTTTGTGCCGGCGTAGCGTAAGCATATAATTTTATCAGATCAACTGTTACATTTGAGGAATAGGATTAAAAAATGAAGACCTGCACGATTTGGGGCGATCTGTCGTCTGATCGCGCCTCCGAGCAATATCCTAACGTCACGGTATGCGATTCCTGCGTGGAGCGCCGTCAGGCGAAGGGTGAGGAACCGCCCATCCTCAGCGTAGATGGAAGGTATGACTCCTACCACGGTGAGGTGTGTCACTTTTGCCAAAAGACAAAAGATGAGGAAGACGCCGAGCGGCAGTGAAACACGGTACGCGTCAGGACAGCGGGGCGTGTCCCTATGGGCCAGGGTGCTAATTAGACTAATCCGCAATCACGCCGCTGCCGACGCGGCCCCCGCGCCATCGGTTGCAGCGCGATGACGATCGGGAGCGCCGGGCAGCTTGCCCCGCTCCCGGGCCGTCAGGACTTCCGGACCCCGGGTTCCGGGTCCTGCTTGCCCGGCGGTTCGGCGGCGAAGGCTTCGCGCGCGGCATGCGCGGCGCGCGAGAAGCGGTTGGCGGTTTCGACCACCGTGTGCACGCCCTCGACAATCGGCCGGATCGGCTTCGTTTCGCCCAGCGCCTCGACCGCTCCCGACGCCGTCCGGGTGAGCGACGTCACGACGCTGTCGATCGAGTCCGGCGCAGCGGATTTTACGCGGCCCAATACATGTGTGGTGGCGTTTGCGGCGGTGGAGGCAAGCTTCTCCGCACGCTCCCTGGCCGAACCGATTGTGTCCTGCGCCAGTTTTTTCAGTGAATCCAGGATCATTTTGCCTCTCCATGGATAGGGCGGCGTCCGCGCGCGGGCGGACAGACCGGCAGCCGCACGACAGGATCCGCCCCGAACCATATGGCAGGCTCGCAGCGTTACCACAATATGCTATCGAATACTCGACGGCGTTTGCCAAATGCTGCCCGGGAAATACTTTAATACAGGCCGCCGCGGCCACTACGGCAGCGTACCGATCCGGCCGCCCCGGCAAGGCCCGGGCGCGTGGCAGGCGTCCAGCCGCTCCCGCACGATCGCGGCGACGGCCGGATCGTTGGCGATCATCACGTGCGATGCATCGATCTCGAAACATTCCTCCGGCCGCGCCGGGTCGCGGCAGCTTTCCCAGGCAACGATCCCGTCGCGCCGGCTGAAGAGCGATGCGCAGGGCACCGGCAACGGAAGCTGCAAATCCTCCGCCAGCCCGGCCAGCCCGGGCACCGGCCAGATTTTCAGGGCCGGACGCAACGGCATCCAGAAGCTGTCCATCGGAGCGCGGAACGGGCTGCACACGGTGATCACCTGGCGGACCAGTCCGGGGTGGCGCAAAGCGAGCCAGCGGCAGAACAAGCCGCCCATGCTGAGCCCGACCAGGCTCACAGGCCCGTGCGTCTCGGCCAGCGCCAGCAGGCGGGCCTCGATGCCGTGCATCAACCGGTGCGTCGGACCCCAGTCGGTGCCCAGGTCCCAACCGAAGCAGGCATAGCCTGCCCGCGCGATCGCGGCGCGCAGGCGGACTGTCTGCCAGTCGCCGCAAAACAACGTCGGAATCACCAGCACGGCACCGCGCGTGCCGCCGCTGCCCGCGGATTCGTGCCGCATGCACATGAGGTCCAGCGCCCTGGGGAATAGCAGCAGGAACTCCCGGGCCGTGGCGCGCGGCGGCGGCCGGTTGGGCTGATACGGCGCTGGGGGCGATGCAGGTCGCGGCATGGCAGGAACCCTATGCCAAACCGGGCCTCGTTCAAAACCGCGCGGCCATGCCGAGCCGGCGTTTGCCCGGGCGCGCCACCGTCGGGTGCGCCCGCTTGGAGACGCCAGGGGCAAAGCGGCCGAACGCGCGCGTCTGCATTTCTGCCTTGGATGCCTCGGGCAGGAAAATGCCTTCCCGCAGATTTTCTGCAGCACCGGTTGCGAATTCGTCAATTTTTGCGGAAGCCGGTGCAACTGAAGGTCGTATTACTTGTTCGACCGTCGGCAACGGTATAAGTTGCGCAATCATAATATCACGCCCGAGAGGTTTGTATGCTTCGCCGTCGCGTCGTCCGGCTCTACAGTGAGCGTCTGGCGGCGATGCTGTTGCTGGCGACGGCGGCGACGCTCGGCGGCGCCCACGGGGCAGGGGCGCAGTCCGGCGTCCCCGCGAGCGCGATCGGCATTGCCCGGGCCGAAACGGGGTTGAAGCTGGCCGGGTCAAACCTGGATGCCGATCCGATCATCGGGGCGACGGATGTGCTGGCGCCGCCGCAGGCGCTGACTCTGGTTCACCCGACCGTCGTGACCACGGCCCGGCTTACGGCGGATGCCGCCGGCGTCAACCTGTTTGGCATCGACGGTGAGGCCGGAGATGCCGCGCAAGGCCTGCAGGCGTACCTGGAGGCGGCCGGAGACCGGGTCTCCTGCATCCCTCAAGGCAATGCAGGCCATGTCTGCGCGACGCCGGATGGAACCGACATCGCCGAGGTTGCCCTGGTGAACGGGGCAGCGCGTGCGAGGCCGGAAGCGCCGGACGCCTACCGGGAGCAGGAGATCGCGGCGCAGACCGCCCGGCGCGGCCTCTGGGGCAACCTGCCGCCACCGCCGGAAACCCTGCGGCACCCGGTGGTCCGCGACACCGCGACTCTGGCCTCGGCGACCAGAACCTACCCGTTGTCCGGGGTGATCGGCCTGGATGCGGCCTACGCCGATGAGCTTCAGCTCTATATCGAGGCGCACGGCGATAGCGTGACCTGCGCGGCGCAGAATGAGGCGGACAATTACGTCTGCGTTTTGCCCGACGGCAATGATGTCGCCAAAGTCGCCCTGGTCAACGGCGACGCGCGGGTTGGTCCGGACGCGCCCGATGCTTACCGCGCGCAGCAACTGGACGCCCTGAACAATCGCCGCGGAGTCTGGCTGGCCGCGCCGGATGAGGTCATAACCGAAGCGCTGACTCCTCCGCCGCGGACCGCGTATGTGATGGCCGCCGGCGATGACGGAACCGACGGCATCAGCTATGCCGGCGGCACGCCGATGGCGGTTATTGGCGGCGCGCCGGTTTTTCTGGCGTTCGCTGCCGGCCCGGGTTGGGGCTACTACGACCGCGACCGTCACTGGCACGTTGCCCCTGCCGCATATCGCGCCCATCTGGAGCAGTTCCATCCGGAGGGGCGGGGATTGGCCGGCTTCGGATACCATCGCGACGGAATGCGGAACGAAGCCGCGTTGCAACCCGGCAATCTTTTTCATCACGGTTCGGCATGGTACGGGCCGCCTGAACGCCCGGGCGTGTACGCCCATCCGCCGCCGCCCGGTCACCCCGGCATGGCAGAACCGCTGCGGCAGGAGCATCCTTGGGTAGATGCTCCGGGCGGCCCCCGGTTCGAGCGTCCGGGTATGTCCGGCCCGGCCGTACAGCATTGGGGCGGCACGGCGACGGCCGCTCCCCGCTTCGCTTCGCCGGCTGGCGGCGGCTTCCCCAGCCGGAGAGCAGCTCCGCCGGGCGGCTCCCGTCCCGGCGCCCCGGCACAAGCGATGCGCGCCGCCGAACCACCGCCCTATGCCAATACCGGGGCGGCGTTGAAGCACAGGTAGCCCCGCAGCGTTGCAGGGTTATAACTTGCAAAGGTTGCCGGCCTCACTTAAATGGACCGTTCCCCTGAAGCTCGTAACCGGAGGATGAGCGCATGGCGCGCGTCACCGTTGAAGACTGCGTTCAAAAAGTCCCCAACCGCTTCGAGCTCGTTCTGCTCGCGGCGCAGCGTGCCCGTAACATCAGCCGCGGGGAAGAGCTGACCATCGACCGCGACAACGACAAGAATCCCGTCGTCGCGCTGCGCGAAATCGCCGAGGAAACGATCGAGCTGCCACGCATCGAACAGGATCTGATCAAGTCCCTGTCGCGCTCGCCGGAGCCGGAGCCCGCGGACGAGGAAGTGCTCGACCTGATCCCAACCGATCAGAACATCTTCGGCCTGCAGGATGTCGCCGCCGAGGAAGAAGCGGCCAGCCTGCCGGCGGATGCGGACGAGGGCCTCTCGCCCGAGGATCTGGAAGCGGCCATCGAGGCGGAACTCGGCGGCCGGGCCGCGCGGTAGCGCGCCCATGAAGGAGGGGGGATACGGCGGCGAGCTGGAACGGTCAGCGCCGACCCCCGCGCGTTTGACCAATCCGTTCCTGCCTCCACCGCCGCCGGTTGCGGGCGATCTCGCCGTGTTTCCCGGGCCTTCGGGTCCGGGCCTGATTCCGCAACGCGAGTTGACGCGCAAGATTCTCGACTATGACCCGAAAGCCGAAACGTCGCTGATCGACGCGGCCTACGAACTGGCATCCCGGGCGCATGTCACGCAGCGCCGCGACAACGGCGACCCGTACATCACCCACCCGGTTGCCGTCGCCGACATCCTCGCGAGCTATCGCCTCGATGTCGCCTCGATCGCCACGGCACTGCTGCACGACGTGGTCGAGGACACCACCTACAAACTGTCCGAGATCGAAGCCAGGTTCGGCAAGGAGATTGCCGGTCTGGTCGATGGCGTCACCAAGCTGACGCGACTCGAGCTGCAATCGGACCGCACCAAGCAGGCGGAGAATTTCCGCAAGCTCGTTCTCGCCATGAGCCGCGACATTCGCGTACTTCTGGTGAAGCTGGCCGATCGGCTGCATAATATGCGGACTTTGCACTTTGTGCGGGACCCGGAGCGGCGGCGGCGCATCGCCCGCGAGACGATGGAAATCTACGCTCCGCTCGCCGAACGCATCGGCATGGATGCGGTGAAGGTCGAGTTGCAGACGCTGGCGTTCACGCAACTGGAGCCGGAAGCTTATGCAACGATCCAGGCCCGGCTGAACTTCCTGCGCGGCCAGGGCGCCGACGTGATCGATGACGTCCGCAACGAGCTGATCCAGGTCTGCAAGGAAAGCGGAGTCGATGTCGTCTCGATCACGGGACGCGAGAAGTCGCCGTATTCGATCTGGGAGAAGATGCACCGGCGCAATGTCGCCTTCGAGCAGTTGTCCGACATCATGGCGTTCCGCATCGTCGTGGCCACCAAGGCGGACTGCTACGCGGCGCTGGGCGCGGTGCACTCGGCCTATCCGGTGATCGCCGGGCGGTTCAAGGACTACATCTCGACGCCGAAATCGAACGGCTACCAGTCGCTGCACACCGGTGTCACGCTGCGCCAGCCGCGCAACCAGAAGATCGAGGTGCAGATCCGCACGGACGAAATGAACGACGTGGCGGAGAACGGCGTCGCCTCGCACTGGGTCTACAAGGCGCCCGACAAGAAGGTGGACGGCACCGACGTGCAGCGCTTCCGCTGGGTGCAGGACCTGCTGGAAATCTTGGAGGACTCGTCGGCGCCGGATGAGTTCCTGGAAAACACCAAGCTGGAACTCTACGCCGATCAGGTGTTTTGTTTCACGCCGAAGGGGCAGTTGATCCAGTTGCCGCGCGGCGCCACCCCGGTCGACTTCGCCTACGCCGTGCACTCCCAGGTCGGCGATACCTGCGTCGGCGCCAAGGTGAACGGGCGGCTGATGCCGCTGCGGCATCATTTGGAAAACGGCGACCAGGTGGAGATCATGACCGCGCGCGGCGGAACTCCGTCGCCGCAATGGGACCGCTTTGTCGTCACCGGCAAGGCACGCGCCCGCATCCGCCGCTTCATCCACCAGGAGCAGCGCGAGCAAAGCCGCAACGCCGGCCGGGTCGAACTGACCAAGGCGTTCCGCCAGGCGGGGGTGGACGGATCGGAGAAGGCGCTGGAACCGGCGCTGAAGGCGCTGAAAATCGCCAGCGTGGACGAGTTGTATATCGCCGTCGGCAACGGCAACGTGGTCGCCAAGGACGTGGTGCACGCGGCGTATCCCGAGCTGCGGCAGGCGCCCCGCGCGCCGCGGATGATGCCGCCGATGCTGCCGCGCGGGCGGCTGCCGGCCCGGCGCGACCACGACATGCCGATCACGGGTCTGGTGGCGGGGATGGCCTATACCTTCGCCGGCTGCTGCCATCCGGTGCCGGGGGATGAGATCGTCGGCATCGTCACCACCGGCAAGGGCGTCACGATCCACGGCCGCGAGTGCCAGACCCTGGCGAGTTTCGCCGCAACGCCGGAGCGGTATATAGACGTGGACTGGAACTACGAGAACCTCGGCAAGCACGGAGCCGGGGAGAAAGGCGAAGGCCATACCGCCCGCATCAGCGTGATCGCGGCGAACGAGCAGACTGCCCTTGCGGACCTGTCGAATGCCATCGCCAAGCAGGAGGGCTCGGTTACCAACCTGAAGATCGTCAACCGCCAGCAGGATTTCATGGAGGTTCTGGTGGATGTCGATGTGCGCGATATCGCGCATCTGTCCAAGGTCATCGTCGGTCTGCGCGGGTTGAAGTCGATCAAGGGCGTGGAGCGGGCGACCGGTGGTTGACGAGAGCTCCCGGGTGACGCTGCGTCCCTCCGCCGTCATGCCGACGGAGGTCGGCATCCACGCCTTTGCCTCAACCGGAACCGCGAGGCGTAGATGGCGGGCCTGCGCCCGTCATGACGATGAAGCGGCAGCCGGCCCGCTATCCCCGACGGCGTCGCCGTGATCCTCGGCATCGGCTCCGACATCTGCGACATCCGGCGCATCGAATCGGCGATCGAGCGCCATGGCGACCGCTTCCTCGAACGCGTCTTCACCCCGGCCGAGCGCACCAAGGCGATGCGCCGGACCGAGAAAATCCAGGCGGCCACCTTCGCCAAGCGCTTCGCCGCCAAGGAGGCCGCCGCCAAGGCGCTCGGCACCGGGTTCCGCCAGGGCGTGTTCTTCTCCGACCTCGGAGTCGTCAACCTGCCGGGCGGGCAGCCGACACTGCAGATGACCGGAGGCGCGGCGGAGCGCCTGCGCGCGATCACGCCGCCGGGCATGTCAGTGCAAATTCATCTGACGATGACCGATGAATATCCCTATGCCTATGCCCAGGTGATCGTCTCCGCGATCCCGGCGCCGTAACGCCTTTCCTTGACAGATCACGGATGCCCGGGCTTGATCCGCCCGCCTCGCGTGGCCCCTGCCGCCGTATGTTGTGAAAGACCGCTGCCCCCATGGCGACGAGCAAAGCCAAACCCAGACAGCAGACCAATGCCTGGGTCGAGAACATCAAAACCATCTTCTACGCCGGGCTGATCGCCATCGGCGTGCGGACGGTGGCGTTCGAGCCGTTCAACATCCCCTCCGGCAGCATGATCCCCACCCTGCTGGTGGGCGACTACCTGTTCGTGTCGAAATACAGCTACGGCTATTCGAGATATTCCCTGCCGTTCTCGCCGCCGCTGTTCTCCGGGCGCATTTTCGGCGCGCTGCCCAAGCGCGGCGACGTGGTGGTGTTCAAATACCCGCACGACACCTCGGTGGATTACATCAAGCGGATCATCGGCCTGCCCGGCGATCGCATCCAGGTGAAAGACGGCCTTCTGTATATCAACGGCGAAGTCTGCCCGCGCGTGGCGGAGGGCAACTACCTGGCCGACGACAACGGCATCAAGATGATGCGCAAGCTGTATGTCGAAACCCTGCCGAACGGCGTCAGGCATGACATCCTGAAGGAGCGTGACGACGGCTGGGTCAACAACACCCAGGAATACGTCGTCCCGGCAGACCACGTGTTCGCCATGGGCGACAACCGCGACAACAGCGCTGACAGCCGCTTCATGGACGGCGTCGGCTATATTCCGCTGGAGAACCTCGTCGGCCGGGCGGAGATCCTGTTCTTCTCCATCGAGTCCGACTACCCGTGGTACGAATTCTGGCAATGGCCGTTCGAGATCCGGTGGAGCCGGCTGCTCAAGCCCGTGCATTGAACACTGGTTGGGAATGAGCGAACCATTCGAAGCCATCCTGGGCCACACGTTCAAACGTCCCTCCCTGTTGAAGGAGGCTTTGACCCATAGCTCGGTCGCGCACAGTCATGGGCGCAAGCAGGGCTCCAACGAGCGGCTTGAATTCATCGGCGACCGCGTGCTCGGCCTGATGATGGCGGAATGGCTGGCGGAACGCTTCCCGCGCGAGCAGGAGGGCGAACTTGGCCCCCGCCTGGCGCATCTTGTGTCCCAGCCGGTCCTGGCCACGGTGGCGGACAGCATCGGTCTCGCCGACGCCCTGTCGGTCGGCCCGGGTGAGTTCAAGGCCGGCCTGACGAAACGCGCCACTGTTCTGGCGGACGCGCTGGAGGCCGCCCTGGGTGCCCTATACTTGGATGGCGGGATCGATGTCGCCCGCGGCTTCGTCCGCCGCGCCTGGAACGACGCGATGATCGGCCAGGTTGAGCCGCCGAAGGACGCCAAGACGGCGTTGCAGCACTGGGCGCTGAAGCGCGGGCTCGGCCTGCCGGCCTATGGGGTGACCGGCCGCTGCGGCCCGGAGCACGCGCCGCAGTTTACCGTTACGGTATCCGTCGGGGACATGGACGGCTCCGGCACCGCCGGCAGCAAGCGGGCCGCGGAACAGCTTGCCGCCGAGGCTCTGCTCGCCAGGCTGCCGTCATGATCCCGTCCCGCTGCGGCTTCGTCGCCATTGTCGGCGCGCCGAACGCCGGCAAATCGACGCTGATGAACCGCCTGACCGGCGCGAAGCTGTCGATCGTCTCGCCCAAGGCGCAGACGACGCGGTTCCGGGTGCTCGGCATCCTGATGCGGGCCGAGTCGCAGGTGCTGCTGGTGGACACCCCGGGCATTTTCAAGCCGAAGCGCAAGCTGGACCGCGCCATGGTGGCGGCGGCCTGGAGCGGTGCGGCGGACGCCGACATTGCGATTCTCATGGTGGACGCACGGTCGGGCTTGCGGGAGGATGTGCGGCAGATAGCGACGCAATTGGGCGCCTCCGGCCGCCGCTGCTGGCTGGTGCTGAACAAGGTGGACCTGGTGGAGCCGCCGTCGCTGCTGCCGCTGACCGCGGCGCTGACCGCGCTGGCGGCGTTCGAGGAAACGTTCATGGTCAGCGCGCAGACCGGCGAGGGCATCCGCGCGCTGGCCGACGCGCTGGCCGCCGTGGTGCCGGAAGGTCCCTGGCTGTATCCCGAAGACGACCTGACAGACCTGCCCGATCGTCTGCTGGCGGCCGAGACGGTGCGCGAGCAGATATTTCTGCAGACGCATGAGGAAGTGCCGTACGGCGCGACTGTGGAAACGGAATCCTACAAGGAGCGCAAGGACGGCTCGGTGCGGATCGAGGTGACGATCTACGTCGCGAGGCCCGGCCACAAGGCCATCCTGATTGGCGACAAGGGCAGCAAGATCAAGGCCATCGGCGCGCGTGCCCGGCAGGATCTGGCGGGCCTGCTGGACCGCCCGGTGCACCTGTTCCTGAATGTCAAGGAACGCAAGGGCTGGGACGAGGAGGGTGCCCGGCTGCGGGCGATTGGGTTGGAAGACCCCGGGAAGGGCTAGGCATTTATTTTGCCACCGCCATATTAACGCCGATTGAACTGCCGCCGGTTTTGATCTCATTATCTACTGACAACGAGCGGTGAAACCGGATAGGCGGGAGGGGCCGGAGGGATCAGACAATGGATGGCATCCGGATCAAAGCGCGGCTGCCGCGTGGGGGCGTGCCTTATGGGGTGGTTTGCTGTCGCTTCTTGTGCCGGGGATGCGCCAGATCTATGCGCGGTCGTGGCGCCTCGGGGTCGCCCTGGTTGTCATTGGTTTGGGGCTTACTGTCTGCGTTCGGACATTACAAACGTATCCGCTAAATTCCACTGTAAGTGCGGCTTATCTTCTGCTGAGCGTGGTTATATTCGCTTTCATGGCGGGCGCGGGCATCAATGCCGTGCGCCGTATACGAAGTAATCCTGTTCCAAGCCGACCGCGGTGGATGTATTCCACCTGGCTTGCGGCAATCGTATACGTGCTCGTCATGATAACACTGCATTTTGGTCTTCCCGCGCAAAAGCTCGATCATTGGAGGAACTTCTCGATCCCGTCCGCTTCCAACATACCGGCGTTGCTCGCCGGCGATGTCGTCATGGCGGAGGCGATTCCGGCCGGCACCTTGCCGGCGCGGGGCGACATAGTGGTATTCAAGAGTCCAGGAGATCCTTCGACATATTGGATCAAACGCGTCGTGGGCCTGCCCGGGGACCGCATTTTCCTGAGAAACGCACAGCTTTTATCAATGATCAACCGGTGCCTCGCTCGGCCGGGGCGTCCGTTGTTGTCGATGACGACGGGCTTAATATGGCTGCCAGGCAGTATATCGAGACATTGCCAGGTGGGCGCAGCTATCCGATCATCCAGCAAAGGAATGACGGCTGGCCCGACAACACGCCGGAATACAACGTTCCCGCAGGACATATCTTCACGCTTGGCGACAACCGCGACAATAACGCGGATAGCCGGTTTCCGGACATAGTCGGCTACATTCCGTTGGAAAATCTTGGCTATAGGGCCGACATGCTGCTGTTTTCCATCGATGCGCAATATCCGTGGTGGCAAATCTGGAAATGGCCGTCGAAAATCCAATGGAGCCGTTTCGACCGGCCCGTTTTGTAAAGAGCGGGCGAACGCGGCCAGTTGCAACGGCGGCGCCGGCTACCGGCCCGTTCCGGTTCGATCCGCGAATCGCTTTGCGGACCGGCAGGCCAGGCGCGTCCGTCGCCGGGCGCGGTGCGGCGATCCGAGCCGGTGTTCGTTTCAGCCGTTCCGGACCCGTCGGCTTTGAGCCGCCGGAACGGTGCAGCGCCCGTCCCGAGCGGTGGTCTCTAATGCATCCTGCCCGACTCGCATCGCGTGTCGGGGCGGATCTTGCCGCAGTTTTGGCTCATGCGCCTGCGCGACGAGGCCCATCTGCGCGGGACCGATAGTGCCGATGGATTCGCGGCGGCAGATGCAGCGCCGTAAATTGATTGAACTCCCTTCGCCGGAACCGCCGCCGATTGCACTCATTTTCACGATTCGGGCCAGACCAGCCCGTCCTGGTGCCTGTTTGCGCGGCGCCAGCAGCACCTGCCGCGCTATTTCAAGGTGTGAGGGACGGCAGAAAGGTTCGGGCGAAACGGCCCCATCGGCCGAACCTCGCCAAACCCATCGGCGGTTTGATTTGTTTCTCCGCTTGCGCGTTCCTGTATTCCCGATTATCAAGCCTCCCAACCTCGATCGTCACTCCGAGCACCACGATCAGGGTTCGAGTGAAAATGGTGGGTTGTTAATGTAAATGTACTCATATTAGCCGCAGTAAGCAGTCGATGTGTGGGATGTATCCACAACCTTTCCGCGTCCGGCTGTTTCAGGCGGCGGCCGTTCTTTCAGAATTTGCCGCATGTTTGGAATAATGTTCAAAGCCACGGGGGCTTTATATCGTGCCGGGTGCGGGCCTCCCGATGATTAATCCCGGACATGACTCTACCATCCTTTTATCCGTGACGCCGGACCCAATATGACCGATACTCTCATGCGGCTGTGTATTCTCGGATTCAGCAGTCCCAACTCAGTGCCGGAACCCATCTGCCATGTTGCCTGATGCAGAGCCCGCCCCGCAAATCGACGACGCCGAAACCAGGATGCGCCGGAGTCTGGGAATCGACCCGGCATCCAATGCCGCCGCCGGCCCGCCTGCGCCGAATGATCCCCTGAAGGGCGCCCGCCAGGCCATCCGGTCGCAGGCAGCCGCGCGGGAATATGTTGAACGTCAGCTCGCTCATGCCGAGGCGACGATTCAGGACTTGCGCAACAAGCTACATCGCGCGCGCCAGGAAAAGGACGCCGCGGCAGAGGCGGCGCGATCAGCATTGGCGCGGAAGACGACTCTCGAGCGCACCTTGTTTGCAACGGAGGGCGCATTGGCGTCGGAAAAAGCAGCCCGCGAAAAGGGCGATCGGGCACTGGCTGAGGCTCAGGCCATGGTGCGAGACCTGCAAACGCGGTTGGAGAACGCCGTGCGAGGTCAGGAAACGGCGGAATCAGACCTGGCCACCGAGCGCCAGGCCCGGCAGAAAGCCGAGGCGGCGTTGCGCGAGGCGAAGGCCGAGCGCAAAAGCGTCGCGCCGAACGAACCGGGTGCGCCGGCCGTTGCGATCGTCAAGAGGCCGGTCGGGAGGCCACGCAAGATCCCGCTCGAGCCGACCGCTGCCGTTGAGATAAATCCCGTGGTGGCACCCCCGATCAGCGAGCCCGCGCCGGCGAAGACCGAACCGCAGATAAAGAAGAAGGCGCGGGCCGAGCCTGCCGACGATCAGGAGCCCGTGCAGTGGTGGGTTCCGGGCTGGAAGGCCGGACGGAAATAACCGTCGGGCTTACGGCAGGTCGATCCACGACAGGTGCCCGCCCTTGCCGGCACCTGTGTCCAGAAACACCGCCTTTCCGCCCAGCACGCCGTGGCGGATATACGGCCTGCCGTCTGAGCTGCGTCGATCATGGCCGCAATAGACGGTCAGGCCGGCGGGAATGCGGTCCACCCAGCGCAGGCTGCGCTCCGGATACCCGTCGGGCTGAATCCTGCCTGTCGGCTCTCCGTACAGCGCCCTCGCCACCGCGCCTTGAGGGCGCTGCAGGCCGTGCTCCGGCGCCGGCTGTTCCAGCATCGTCGTGTGAAACCCGCCATGGACGAACAGCACCGACTTATCGAGCACCCAGGCCGGCGCCGCGGCAATGTAGTGCATCGCCTGCTGCTTCAGCGCATCGTCCAACTGCCCGATCGTCGCCATCACCGCCGGATCGGCCCGCACATTGTCGCCTGACAGCACCCGCGCGAGCTTCAGGTCGTGATTGCCCAGGATGAACAGACCGCGGCCGCTCTCGACCAGTTCGAACATCATCCGCATCGCCCGCGCGCTGTCCGGGCCGTGGTCCACCAGATCGCCGAGTTGCACGATGAAGCGATCCGTGGCGATGGCGTACGCAAAGCCGGCGGCGTCACCATGGACGTCGCCGACGACTCGAACCTTCGCACCAGGGGGTATGGCGGCCATCGTCATTGAAGTGTCAATGAGATAGGACGCCCCTTGTGTCCAGGCAACTGGTTGCAACGCCTCGTGTCAGGCGGCGGAGCGAATCCGGTTGTACGCGTCGAGCGCCCGGGCACGACCCTCCGCCAGATCGACGATGGGATATGGATAGGTCTTGCCCAATGTGACGCCCGCCCGCGACAACGCCTCCGCCGGGGCGTCCCACGGCGCGTGGATGTGGCGGGCGTCGAGTCCGGCAAGCTCGGGCACGAATCGGCGGACGTAGTCGCCGTCTGGATCGAACTTCAGGCCCTGCAGAACCGGGTTGAAGATCCGGAAATACGGCGCGGCGTCGGCACCGCATCCCGCGACCCACTGCCAGTTCCCCGCATTGCTCGCCAGATCGGCGTCCACAAGGGTGTCCCAGAACCACGCCTCGCCCTCCTGCCACCGGATCATCAGGTGCTTGATGAGGAAACTGGCGACGATCATGCGCACGCGGTTGTGCATCCACCCGGTCCGCCAAAGCTGCCGCATCCCGGCATCAACGATCGGCACGCCGGTCCGGCCTTTCTGCCACGCCCTCAGCGCGGGCTTGTCGTCGCGCCACGGCATGGCGGCGAATTCGGGCTTCAGCGGCGAATCGGGCAGGCCAGGGTTGTGCCACAGCAGGTTGGCGCAGAATTCCCGCCAGAGCAGCTCGCGGATGAAGGTCTCGCGGCCCTTGCCGTTCGGGTGGCGGTGGGCGAGGTGCCAAAGCTGCGCGGCGGAGATCTCCCCGAAATGCAGATGCGGCGACAGCATGGAGGTGCCGTCCTCGCCCGGCCGGTCGCGGAGGGCGTCGTAGCGGGCCAGGCTGTGCAGCATGAAGTCTTCGGCGCGCTGCATGGCGCCGTGCTCGCCGGGAGTCCAGGTCTCGCGCAGCCCCGCCGCCCAGTCCGGCTTCGTCGGCAGCAGGTTCCACGAATCGAGCGTGTCCGAGTCGGCGAGGGCGGCGGCGGGGATGGTTTCAGGCGCAACGGATGGCGGTTTCGGGCCGCCGAGTGCGAGGCAGGCGTTGGCGAACGGGGTGTAGACTGCGTAGGGGCCGCCGCTCCTGTTGCGGACCGAGTCGGGATTGAACAGCGTCGTGGTCCGCATCCGGTGCAGCGTGGCGCCGTGCTTGCCGAGCGCCTCCGCCGCCGCCCGGTCTTTTTCCCGCGACCACGGATCGACCAGGCCGCCCGCAAAGAAATCTGTGGCTCTTGTTCTTGCCGCGATGTCCGAGAGGATCGCGACGGTGTCGCCTCGGCGCAGATGCAGGTCGGCGCCTTTTTGCTGTAGCGCCTGCCGCAGTGCGGCGAGGCTGTGGTGCAGCCACCAGCTTGAGGCGCCTCCGAGCTTCCACGGGCCGGGTGCGGCGTCGTCCAGGATGAACACCGGCAGGATCGGCTGGCCGGTGCCGATCGCGGCTTGCAGCGCGGCGTGATCGGAGAGGCGGAGGTCGTTGCGGAACAGCAGGATGGCGGGCGGAGCGGATGTCATGGCTGATATTTGGGAAACTTACCCGAATGAGAAGCCCAAGAGGCTGATGAAACGGGAGAGCCAAATTTGGCCAGTCCGGGACACGATCAAGGTTGGCGATCTTGTGGTGATCCCACTTAAGACGAGGGCCGACATCGCTTTTGGGAAGGTCACCGGAGACTATCAGCACCGGACCGGTCTCCCGGGCGGCCCGTTTCACGCACGGGCGGTCGATTGGGTGAAGGAATTGCCGCGGAGCGGAGAGTGTCAGATCCTTTGTGTAAGTCGGATTCCGTGGCTTCCTTAACCCGAAGGGAGTTTCATGATGAGAACGATCCGACCCGAACTGCTGGACGAACTGCTCGCCAACTGCGACAAGCCCTCCGACCTGATCGGCGAC
>CAINOE010000136.1 GCA_903851415.1 uncultured Rhodopila sp.
GAACTGAAGCGCGACGCGACACCCGAAGTCGTGCTGAACCAGCTCTTCCGCTTCACCCAGTTGCAAACCTCGTTCGGCATCAACGTCCTGGCGCTCGACGACGGCCAGCCGAAGCAGATGGGCCTGCGCGAGGCGTTGCAGTGCTTCATCCGCTTCCGTGAGGAGGTCATCCTCCGCCGCTCGCGCTTCGACCTGAACAAGGCCCGCGACCGCGCCCACAACCTGGTTGGCCTGGCCATCGCCGTCGCCAACATCGACGAGGTCATCCGCCTGATCCGCGCCAGCCCCGACGCCGCCGCCGCGCGCGTCGCCCTGATGGGCCGCGACTGGCCGGCCGAGGATATCGGCGCGCTGCTGGCGCTGATCGACGAACCGGGCAACGTCATCGCCGAGGACGGCACCGTCCGCCTGACCGACGAACAGGCGCGCGGCATCCTGGAATTGCGCCTGCAGCGCCTGACCGGCCTGGAGCGCGAGAAGATCCAGGCGGAGATGACCGAGGTCGCCGGCAAGATCCGCGAATTGCTCGACATCCTCGGCTCGCATATCCGCCGCATGGAAGTCATGAACGAGGAGCTGACCTCGGCGCGCAAGGAAATCGCCTCGCCGCGCATGACCGACATCGCCGACTCGCTGGCGGACCAGGATGACGAAAGCCTGATCGAGCCGGGCCAGATGGTGGTCACGATCACCCGCGACGGCTTCATCAAGCGCACCCCGCTGGAGACCTACCGGGCGCAGAACCGCGGCGGGCGCGGGCGCAGCGGCGCCGGCACGCGCGGCGACGACATCGTCACCCGCAGCTTCAATGGCCACACGCATCAGTGGGTGCTGTTCTTCTCCTCCGGCGGCAAGGCGTTCCGCGAGAAGGTATGGAAGCTGCCGGAAGCCAGCCCGGCGGCGAAGGGGCGGGCGCTTGTCAACCTGCTGCCGGAGCTCGGCTCCGACACCATCACCACCGTGCTGCCGCTGCCGCAGGACGAGACGCTGTGGGAGAGCCTGCACCTCGTGTTCGCCACCGCCTCGGGCAATGTGCGCCGCAACCGGCTGTCGGATTTCCGCAATGTCCGCGCCGCCGGCCTGATCGCCATGAAGCTGGACGAGGGCGATCGCCTGATTGGCGTCGCCACCTGCCGGGAAGGCGACGACGTGCTGCTGGCGACGCGCCGGGGCCGCTGCATCCGCTTCCAGTTGACCGACGAGCAGGTGCGGGTGTTCGCCGGCCGCGACAGCTCCGGCGTGCGCGGCATCAAGCTGCTGAAACCGGACGAGGTGAACAGCCTTTCGGTGCTGCGCCATGTCGATGCCTCGCCGGAGGAGCGGCTGGCCTACCTGAAGCAGGCGAACGCCAAACGGCGGGCCGCCGGCGGCAATGGCGACGCCGAGGCGGAAGCCCCTGCCGATGCCGCCGCTTCGGTCGAGGGCGAAGATTTCGTGCCCGAAGTGACGCTGTCCGCGGAACGCTTCCTGGAACTGGAAGAGTCCGAGGAAATGCTTCTTACAGTCACCGACATGGGCTTCGGCAAGCGCACCTCGGCGTACGAGTATCGCGTCACCGGCCGCGGCGGCCAGGGCATCGCCAACGTCACCTTGGCGCCGCGCAACGGCAAGGCGGTGGTCGCGACCTTCCCGGTGCGCCAGGGCGACGACGTCATGATGGTCACCGATGCCGGCCGCCTGATCCGCGTTCCGGTCGATCAGGTGCGCATCACCGGCCGCCAGGCGATGGGCGTCACCCTGTTCCGGGTGGATAAGGGCGAGCACGTGGCCAGCGTGTTCACCGTGCTGGAGGACGAGAGCGACGAAACCGGCGACGCGGAAGACGGCTCGCCGAATTCCGATCCTTCGGGTAACGTCAGCGGCGAAGCGGCCGGCGACGCCGCTCCCGAGGAAGGCCCCGAGGAAGGCAACAATGGCGAGTAAGGCTTCCCAACGTCCCCAGCGCATCGGCCTGTACCCGGGAACCTTCGATCCGGTCACCAATGGCCATATCGACGTCATCGCCCGCGCCGCCCGGCTGCTCGACAAGCTGTTCGTCGGCGTGGCGGTCAACACCGGCAAGGGGCCGCTGTTCTCGCTGGAGGAGCGGGTCGAGCTGGTCACCGCGGAGATTGCGCCGATAGCCACGCGCAACGGGATGGTGATCGAGGTGGTGCCGTTCGACACGCTTCTCATCAACTTCGCCCGTTCTTTGGGTGCCTCGATGATCGTTCGCGGGTTGCGGGCGGTGTCCGATTTCGACTACGAGTTCCAAATGGCCGGAATGAACTACCGGATGGCGCCGGACATTGAGACGGTGTTCCTGATGGCCAGCGAGACGCACCAGTTCATCGCGTCCCGGCTGGTCAAGGAGGTTGCCATCCTGGGCGGCGACATCACCTCGTTCGTCCCGGCGCTGACGCATGAGCGCGTCCTGAAACGCATCCGCGGCTGATCTCGCGGTTTTTCCCAATCCCGACTGAAGGAGGGCGATCATGAACCGCCGCACCCTGCTTGCTACCGGCGCCGCACTCGGCGTGGCCGCCGCCACCCCCGGGTTCGCGCAAGCCGGCGATCCCGAGAACACCATCTACCTGGATATCACGTACGGGCGGGTGGTGATCCAGCTTCTGCCCGACGTCGCGCCGAAGCATGTGGCGCAGATCAAGACCCTGGCGCGGCAGGGGTTCTATGACGGCACGCCGTTCCACCGGGTGATCGACGGCTTCATGGTGCAGGGCGGCGATCCGACCGGCACCGGCATGGGCGGCAGCAAGCTGCCGAACATCCCGCCGGAGTTCAGCCAGCGCCACTTCGTGCGCGGCGTCTGCGGCATGGCGCGGTCGCAGGACCCCGGCAGCGCCAACAGCCAGTTCTTCATCATGTTCGCTCCGGCGCCCGCGCTGGACGGGCAATACACGATCTGGGGACAGGTCGTGCGCGGCATGGAATATGTGGACCGGATCAAGCGCGGCGAGGGCCCGAACGGCAAGGTGCTGGGCGAGCCGGACCGCATCGTGCATATGCGCGTTGCCGCGGACGTGAAGTAATCAACGCAAGGAGAAGATCATCATGAGCGATTCGAAGCCGGCTCTCGACCCCGAGAACACGCTGTATCTCGACCTGAAGGATGGCCGCGTGGTGATCCAGCTTTTCCCTGACATTGCGCCGCAGCATGTCACGCAGATCAAGACCCTGGTGCGCGAGGGCTTCTACGACGGCACGGTGTTCCACCGCGTCATCGAGGGTTTCATGGCGCAGGGCGGCGACCCGACCGGCACCGGCACCGGCGGCAGCAAGCTGGACAACATCCGCGCCGAGTTCTCCGACAAGGCGAAGTTCCTGCGCGGCACCTGCGGCATGGCCCGCTCGCAAAGCCCGAACAGCGCCAACAGCCAGTTCTTCATCATGTTCGAGCCGGCCTCGCACCTGAACGGCCAGTACACGATCTGGGGCCAGGTGGTGGAAGGGATGGAGCACGTCGATTCGATCAAGCGCGGCAGCGGCGGCGGCGGGACGGTGTCCGATCCGGACAAGATCGTGAAGTTCTCGGTCGCCGCCGACGCGGCGTAGAGTGTGGATGGCCGCGGGTGACGCTTGACCCGCGGCCTTGCTTAGCGTTCAAAGCGCCCCGGCGAGCCCGTAGCTCAGTTGGTAGAGCACGAGACTTTTAATCTTGGGGCCGTGGGTTCGAATCCCACCGGGCTCACCAGGACATGCGTTTGATTTTGCTGCTTTTTCCTGCGGTTGTGCCATATACCAGCCGGCGATGACGCTGACACTCAAGCGCTGCCGCCCCGTCATGCCGGCGGAGCATGCCCCCGGGAACTCTGGCCCGAGCCGCAGCGCCTGCCCGCCGATGCGCTGGCGCGCGACATGCAGTAAGAAGCCGAGACACGGGTTTGGCGATCTGCCACTGGCTGGTGCTGACGAAGTTCCACATATCAATGAGGCCCGGGCCGAGGTGTGCATCCTGCCGCTGGCGGTGGGGAATTTTCTCGGGCCGCTGCTGCTTGGGGGCTTGTTCGATACGGTCGGGCGGAAGACGATGATCGCCGGGACGTACGGGTTGGCCGGGGTGCTGCTGATCGCGGTGTCGGTGCTGTTCGGGATGGGGGTGCTGACGGCGTGGACGCAGACGTTCTGTTGGATGGCGATTTTCTTTGTTGCCTCCGCTGCGGCGAGTTCGGCGTATCTGACCGCCAACGAGATCTTCCCGCTGGAGACGCCGGCGATGGCGATTGCGCTGTTCCATGCGCTCGGGACGCTGATCGGCGGTGTTGATGATCGGCGCGGCGGTTTGCGAGGCGGTGCTGGGGGTGGAGGCGGCGGGGAAGTCGCTGGAGGATGTTTCGGCGCCGCTGTCGTCGGGGGGGGTAATTCGGGAGGTGATGAGGCGGTTAAACCGAAGCAGAGGCGGTGAGCAGATGCCGGGACCGCTTTGCGTCCCTAACGGCGACTATCCAGTATCCACCGCGCCCTTTCCCCCGATGTGCATCAGGTGCATTGCGTGAACGCAACCGATCTTTCGATCGCCTTAACCAAACCATCTACGTCATCCGACATGGCGATATCTAACGATATTTGCTCGTCAGGCGAAAAATGTCCAATAGCTATTTGTAAGAATTCCTCAAGATGATTGAAGAAAGTCGTGTCCTGGCCCTCGGGGAATGATCCGAGCGTACGCTGCTGATCGGTGTTCGCGAGAAGATCGAGATGGGCACCCCGCTTGTTCCGGTATTCCGTGAAATGTGCACTGAACGCCATCAAGCGGCGGTTGACACCAATTAGTCGATTTTTCACTTGGTCTGGCCACGGGATACACTCTACGATATAATTCGTTGTCAGATCGTCGTATTTTCGTTGACTCCTCGCGGGATCTGTGAGTTTTGAGACCTGAAGATAAAAGTGCTCTATCAATATCTCATTCAAATCGCCAAAAGTCTTCGGAGCGGTCGAATAAAATAACTGCCTCTGCCAATCACCACGATTAAACAGCGCGTGGAAGAGATCGTACGCGAACTTCGTTCTCTCACACTCTACAACGAAGCGGCGGATGATTTCCAGATGATTCATAATCAGCTTCCTTCTTTCGGCTGATCCGGCAAATTTTTTGGCACCTGATACCAGTTGCCCTTTTTCCTTCGAACAATATGAGGAATCGACAACGTCCGAATGTCTTCTTCATTAAGCTTAGTGTTCGTAGGCAGCACGTTGGTGGATTTTATCATAGGATTCATTCGATCGATGACATCTTTTTGTGCCTCCGGAGTGAGTTTATCTGCTGGTTTCTGGTTTCTCCAACCCGGTTCGTGCCAATCGTAGATTTGCGCTGTAAGGCAGTCCCCATTCACGGGCGGGCGGCGGGCAAATGTCAAGATCCCGGTGTCACGCACCGCCTCTGGAAGCTCTAAGTAGTGCTCGTTCATACTTTTCAGGTCGGCCTTCACCTCTGGACCCCACAAAAACTTTTGGTCCGTTCGTAAAAATAGTGGTGCACTTTCACGGTGCAACGTGTCCCATGAGACTAACGCGTGGCAAAATGGCAGATAGAAGAAATACGCTACGTCTGTCCGATTGGATTTCCTGTATCGATCCGGAAATGGCTGCGCACCGGTTGCAATGTGGAAAAGTAACTGCCCAGGTAGGCACGCCCGGATCAGGCGATCTGGAGTTCGGCGATCAGCCGATCGGGCCGGCTGGCCAACGCCTGTAAGATATCCCAACCCTGCTTTCTGGCTGTCGAAAGCAGCGATCGAATCACGGCGAAATC
>CAINOE010000137.1 GCA_903851415.1 uncultured Rhodopila sp.
CTTGCGGCGGGGCTGAACGATCCGCATGCCGGCCTTGGGGCTGTCGGCGGCTATGCGGCGCTGAACCAGTACACCTCGCTGGGCGGCACGCTGACGGTGTTCGCGCTGCCGCGGGACTGAGGCGCGGCTCGACTGATAAGGTAACAGGGGCCGGCGCACAGGCGGAAGCCGGGCGCCGGCCCTGCATTTTGAGCAATCAGAAATGATCGTGCTGGTATCCTCCCGGGCGGACAGCCCCGCTACAGTCTTTCGTCCGGAACCAGCCGCTGTATTGCTCCTGTACGATCCGTTCAAATCCCATACAACATGGCACTGATCGTTAAGCTGACCGGGCCGGCCCGGCGGCGCGATTCCGTGTTTTCTTCGGCTTCCGGCTTGAGACTCCGTCTGGCATGTCGATTGCTTGCACGGGAACGCAGGCGGGCCGGCACAAAAGTCGCCGGCTGCAGCAAAAACACGGCGGCTCTATCGAACGCGGGTTCAATCGGGTCGATCTTGGATGCCAAGGGCACCCAAATTCAGCCGGCTTCGGCACGGACGTCAGGGAGGGACAAACATGGCTCACATCAAACGCAATTTCATTGCAGTCTGCGTGGCAACATTCATGATGACCGGCGTCGCGCGCAGCGACGAACCGGCCGATCCGACGCCGGTTAGTTCCGATGGAGGAAAGTATTTTGACAAGGATGGCAGACCGACCTACAAGGTGGACAAGGACGGCAAGGTTGATTTCTACAGCTATAACGGATTCATCCGCTATTCGGCGAACTGCATGCATTGCCATGGTCCCGACGGGCTCGGTTCCACCTACGCGCCTTCGCTGGCGACCTCGCTGAAGACCCTCGACTATGCTGCCGTGCTGACCACCGTAGCCAACGGAAAAAAAGAGGTATCTGAATCAAAGCAGCTCGTCATGCCGTCGCTTGGCGAAGACAAGAACGTGATGTGCTATATCGACTCAATCTATATCTATCTGCGAGCCCGTTCGGACGGCGCCATTCCCCGTGGCCGTCCCCGGGATCACGAGCCAAAACCGGAGGGTTTCTCCGAAACCGCCAATAGTTGCATGGAATGATTCCGATCGCCTTCATACCCGCTGCGGGGGGAGTACGGTTGGGAGGTCCGACCTCCTCCCGCGGCGCGAATGCTCAGTCGCCACTTGCAAACGAACGTCTCATCATTCCGCATTGCTGCCCGGATTACGCCCGCGCCTGAAACGGCCGCCCCAGCATCGCCGGCCGGTGCAGCCGGATCAATCGCCGATCGCGGGAGATCAGCACCAGCACGACTACTGTGCCGATATAGGGCAGAGCCGACAGCAGCGCCGGGGGCACCGCCACGCCGAGCGCCTGCACATACAGAGACAGATACATTAGCGCACCGAAGAACCACGCCCCGATCAGCAGCCGGAACGGCTGCCATGCCGCGAATGTAACCAGAGCCACCGCCACCCAGCCCCGCCCCGCCGTCATGTCCTGCGCCCAGAGCGGGGTATAGGCCAGGGACATATAGGCACCTGCCAACCCTGCCAGCGCCCCGCCAAACGCCACCGCGGCATATCGTATCGCTACCACCGGATATCCCAGAGCGTGCGCCGCTTCGTGTGAGTCTCCGACAGCCCGCAGGATCAGCCCAAGATGTGTGGACCGGAAACACCATGCCACCGCGCCCGGGATCTCCAGAGACAGGTAAACCAGGATGTCATGCCCGAAAACCACAGGCCCCAGCACGGGAATATCGCTCAGAAACGGAATATGCAGCTTCGGCAATGCAGGCGCCGGGATGCCGACGTAACCCGCCCCGAGCAATGCGCTCAGGCCCCGGCCGAAGATCGTCAGCGCCAGCCCGGTGGCGGTCTGGTTCGCTTGCAGCGTCAGCGAAACAAACGCGAAGAGCAGCGCCAGCGCCGTCCCGGCCAGCAAAGCAGCCACCACGCCCGGGGCCGTTGCGCCGGTTTCGTTCGCCGTTGCAAAAGCGGCGATGGCGCCGGCCAGCATCATCCCCTCGACGCCGAGGTTCAGCACCCCGGCTTTCTCCGCCACCAGCTCCCCGGTCGCCGCCAGCACCAGCGGCGTGGCGGCGGCGATGGTGCTGACAAGGAACGCAACCAGCAATTCCGTCATCGTGCAGCCTTCCAGCGAATCCGGTTCTGCAGCAGAATGTCACAGCCCAGCAGCCAGAACAGCAGGATGCCCTGGAATATTCCGGTCACCGCATGGGGCAAACCCAGGTTGATTTGCGCGGCGTCGCCGCCGAGATAGCTCAGCGCCAGCAGCAGTCCGGCCGGAATGACGCCAATCGGACTGAGCCGCCCAAGAAACGCTACGATGATCGCGGTGAAGCCGTACCCGGGGGACAGCGCGGTGGTCAGTTGCCCCAGCGTTCCGGTCGCCTCCAGCACGCCCGCCAGCCCGGCCAGGCCGCCGCTGATCAGCATTGCGACCCAGATCAGGCGGTTCTCGCTGAAACCCGCGAACCGCGCCGCCCGCGGCGCCTGCCCGAGCACGCGGAACCCGAAGCCCAGCAGGGATTTCTCCAGCATGACCCAAAGGGCGAGGCCGATCAAAGGCGCGATTGCGACGCCGATATGGACGTTGGTGCCCTCGATCAGCCGAGGCGCCAGCGCATTGCCGGAGAACAGCGCCGTTTGCGGAAAGCCGAAGCCCTCCGGGTCGCGCCACGGGCCCGTAACGAGATAGACCAGCAGATACTGCGTGATGTAGGCGAACATCAGGCTGGTGAGGATTTCGTCGGCGTTGAACCGGGTGCGTAACCACGCCACCAGTCCGCCGTTGAGCATGCCGCCGATAACGCCGCCCGCGGCGATGGCGGGGAACAGCGCCAGGCGCGGCGCATCGGGGAAGGCCAGGGCGATGCCGCCGCCGCAGATCGCGCCAAGGGTAAATTGCCCCTCGGTGCCGATGTTCCAGATGTTGGCGCGGTACGCCACCGACAGTCCGGCGCCCATCATGATCAGCGGCGCGGCCTTGACCGCCAGCGCCTGGAAGCCGTCCTGCTGAAGCAACGGTGCGATCAGCAGGGTATACACGGTCAGACCGGGCGGGCGGCCCATGGCGGCGAAGATCAGGCCCGACGTCGCCCCCGTCAGCAGCAGCGCCAATACCGGTGAGGCATACCGCCAGAATTTCGATTCGCAGCCGCGGGCTTCAATTCCAGGCATGGCCGGGGCGCCTTATGCTGAACGCCCGGCGCCGCGACAGGTGGTCCGCACAAGCCTATTCCACATGCATCATCTCCCCGGACGTGCCGCCCATCAAACGTCCGATCGATTCCACCGTGGCCGACTGCGTCGCCACCGCCTCCGAAACCCGCCCTCCCGCAATCACCGCAATCCGATCGGCCAGCGCAAATATCTCGTCCAGATCCTGCGAGATGATCATCACCGCGGCACCTCCTTGCGCCAGCGCCATGATCGCCTCGTGAATCGCCAGGGCCGCGCCGGCATCCACGCCCCATGTCGGCTGATTGATCGCCAGCACCCCGGGGTCCTGCAAAACCTCGCGTCCGACCAGGAATCTTTGCAGGTTGCCGCCGGACAAGGACCGGGCCTCGGCTTTCGGACCGGTGGCGCGGACGTCGAAACGCCTGATGATGTCCCGGGCGAAAGCAAAGACTCGTTTCTTATCGATCATCCCGAACCGCAACAGCGCGCGGCGCAGATATCCGGACAGGAACGCGTTGTCCGCAAGGCTCATGGCGGCGACCGCGCCATGGCCGTTGCGGTCCTCCGGCACGAAGCCGCCGCGGATGCGGCGGCGTTCGGCCGGGCCCATAAGCCCTGCGGCGACCCCGTCGATCAGCACGCTCTCCGGCTTCCCGGCAGGTATTTCGCCCGACAGCGCGTCCATCAGTTCGCCCTGCCCGTTCCCGGCAATGCCGGCGATCGCCAGAATTTCCCCGCCGGCGACCGACAGCGAAACGTCCTTCAGGCCGGTGCCGAACCGGTTGGGCGCCCTTATCGTCAGGCGATCGAGCACCAGCCGCGGCGCCGCGGCGCGGGAAGCCGGCGCGCGCCGGGCCGGTGCCCGCAGATCCATGTTGATCATGATCTCCGCCAGTTCCTTCACCGTCTTTTCCGCCGGAGCGCAGCGCGCAACGTTCCGCCCCAGCCGCAGGATCGTCGCCGCCGAACACAGCGCGCGGACTTCCTCCAGCTTGTGGCTGATGTACAGGATCGAGCAACCTTCCGACGCCAGACGGCGCAGGGTGACGAACAGCGTCCGCGCTTCGGCCGGAGTCAGCACCGAAGTCGGTTCGTCCATGATCAGCAGTTTTGGCCGTTGCAGCAGGCAGCGCACGATTTCGATCCGCTGCCGTTCGCCCGCCGACAGGTCATGCACGACGCGCTCGGGCTGCAACGGCAGGCCGTATTCCCTGGAAACTTCCAGGATGCGCCCGCGCAGACCGGCTCGTTGCCTGACCGTGGCAAGGCCGAGGGCGATATTCTCGGTCACCGTCAGCGCCTCGAACAGCGAGAAATGCTGGAACACCATGCCGATGCCCAGGCGTTGCGCGGCGCCCGGGTTCGGGATGGTAACCTTCTGGCCTTCCCATAAAATCTCCCCGGCATCGGGCCGGACGACGCCGTAGATCATCTTGACCAGCGTGCTTTTGCCGGCGCCGTTCTCGCCGAGAAGCGCGTGGATCTGATTGCGCTCGACGGTTAAAGAGACCCGATCGTTCGCCAGGCAGCCCGGATACTGCCTGGTCATGCCCGTCATCGTCAGCAACGGGCCGGACGGCGTGGTTCGCATCAGGTCAGCTTGCCGTCCACCCCCCGCGCCAGCCACTGCATGTGGAACAGCGCATCGTCATCCATCGCCTTTCCGTCCGCCACCTTTACCGCGCCGCTCTGATCCTCTATCGGCCCGGCGAAGATCCGGTTCTTGCCCGATTTGATGCCGGCGATCGTTGCGTCGGCAAGCGCCGCAACGTCCTCCGGCATGTTCGCGAACGGCGCCATCGCCAGCATGCCGCTGTCGAAGCCGCCCCAGGTGTCGGTGCTCTTCCAGGAGCCCTCCAGAACGTCGCCGATGCGCCTGATGTAGTACGGCGCCCAGTTGTCGATGCTGGCGCTGAGCTGGCTGCCGCTGGCGAATTTCGCCATGTCGGTCGACTGCCCGAAGCCCTTGATGCCGCGGCCGGCGGCGGCCTGCAGCGGCGCGGGGCTGTCCGTGTGCTGAGTGATGATGTCGCAGCCCTGGTCGATCAGCGCCTTCGCGGCGTCCGCTTCCTTCGGCGGATCGTACCAGGCGTTGATCAGCACCACTTTCATACGCGCCTTCGGGTTGACCGACTGCATGCCCAGCATGAAGGCGTTGACGCCCTGGATGACCTCGGGCACCGGCACGGAGCCGACATAACCGGCCAGGCCGGCCTTGCTCAGCTTCCCCGCGATCACCCCCTGCACGTAACGTCCCTGGTAGAAACGAATATTGTAGTCGGAGATATTCGCCCCGCGCTTGTAGCCGGTGGCATGCTCGTAGAACACCGCAGGATGCTTCCTGGCCGAATTGACCACGTAGTTCATGTAGCCGAACGATGTGGCGAAGATCAGTTTGTGGCCGGAATTGGCAAGATCGTTCATCACCTTCTCGGAGTCCGGGCCATCCGCCACGTTCTCCACGAAGGTGGTCCTTATCTTATCCCCGTAATGATCGGCTGCCGCCTTGCGGGCGACATCATGCTGATAGGTCCAGCCGAAATCGCCGACGGGTCCGATGTAGACAAAGCCGACCTTCAGCGGGTCCGCGGCGAAAGCAGGGCGAAACAAAGACGCGGCGCCGAGAACGCCGGTGAACTGACGACGTAGCATAACGAACTCCGCGACCTAGCCGATCAGCCCCTCCCGCCGCAGCGCCCGGATCGTCGCGCGGAACGCATCGACCGTGATCGCCATCTCCTCCTCCCCGTGCATCGCCGAGATCGTCCCCGACGGCGCGGTGTTGAGATCGACCCCGTTCACCAGCATCCCCATCCGCACCTGCGCAGGCATATTGATGCCGCGCGGCTTGCTCATCAACTGCGGAATGAACGCCGCTGCATCGAACCGCCCCGGCACGATGTCGGCGCCGTCCGGGTTGGTGAAGATATGCAGGCCCGAGTAAGTCCCGTACACTGCCCACTTCAGGCCCTCATCCTCCAGCACCTCGTTCATCTTCGCCCGCACCTCGGCGCCGAAGGCATTCGCGCGCGCGCAGGCATCGGTCGAGGCCAGGATTTCCAGCGTCGCGATCCCCGCGGCGGCGGAAACCGGATTGGCGTTGAACGTGCCCTGATGGCCGATTTTCTCGTGCCCGGTGGCCTTTGCGACGTCGAAATCGAGCCAGTCGAGAATGTCCTTGCGTCCGCCCACCGCGCCGCCCGGCAGGCCGCCCGCAACGATTTTTGCCATCGTGGTCAGATCGGGGGTGATGCCGAGCGCCGCCTGCACCCCGCCGGGGGAAACCCGGAAACCCGTTACCACCTCATCAAAAATCAGCACCGTCCCGGCCTGCTGCGTCAGCTCTCTCAGCACCCCCGGAAACGACGGCTCGATCGGCATGCGCCCGAAACTCGCCCCCGTCGGCTCAAGAATCACCGCGGCGATGTCGCTGTGGTCGTTGAAGATGCGCGTGATGCCGGCAACGTCGTTCGCATCGCACAGCAGAACGTTGTCCGACACGCCGTCCACCACGCCGCTGGTCGCGGTGCCGTCGAAATGATTGATGTGTCCGCTGGTCATGTGGTCGTTCCAGCCATGGAAATGGCCGCGGAACCGCACCAGCTTCGACCGGCCAGTATAAGCGCGCGCCAGGCGCAGCGCCATCAAGGTCGCCTCGGTGCCGGAGGAGGTGAAGCGCACCCGCTCGGCCGATGGCACCATCTGCGTGATCAGTTCCGCCCAGCGGATTTCCGCCTCATGGCAGGCGCCGAAATGGGTGCCGCGGCTAAGCGCGGCATGGATCGCCCGGGTCACGTCCGGATGGTTGTGGCCCAGGATCAGCGCGCCATGGCCGCCGAAGTAATCAACGTATTTGTTGCCGTCGACGTCCCACTTCACCGGTCCCAGCGCACGCGCGACATATAGCGGGTGGGGGTCGAAATGCCGGCTGTCATGCGCCAGTCCGCTCGGCAGCACCGCGCGCGCCTTGGCGGCCAGCGCGGCGGACCCGGGGGTCATCGCCTCATACGCGGCGGTCAGGGTGGCGTTCGGCAGGGTGCTGGCGGACATGGATTACCTCTTCGGAGTCGGTACCGAATCACTATACCGATTCCGGGATCGGCGCACGCGGTGCGTGGCGCCTTTTATCGTAATCGCCCGGCTCGTCCGGGCCATCTATCGCCGCACGTGCCGCCCCGGTTCGGCCGAACTGCCATGCTACAAGAGCAGTCGCGCATTCTTGCCCCGGGCTTGCAGCAAGGCCACCGCCCGCTTGTCGAATGAAACGAACTCATCCGCGCCGAGTGCGGTGCCTTCACAGGCGATGACTCCATCGGCGAAATCCCCGCTTTCGTCCAGCAAAGCCAGACCGGCTTCCACCGCTGGACGATCGGTCGCGACCGTCTCGCAGGCGAGCAATATGCGGATTTGGGCGGCTATGTCCGAGGCGCCAATCTTGTAGCCGCGGGCGAGGACCCAGACCATCTCACACAAGGCGGGAAGGGTAACGGCGACCAATTCGGCTTGGGCATGTTCGTTCTGTGCAAGCCTGCTTTGATGCGGGTCGTCTTCGGTCATCGCGCGGACAAGAAGGTTTGTGTCCGCGGTCAGTTTCACGGCTGGCCGGTCCACCCGTCCGCGGCGATCCGGTTGATCTCCTCAATGCTCAACCTGACTGTCGTCTTGTCCTTCAGGCTGCCAAACAACGCGGAAATGCGCACTTTCGGCGCCGGGCTGGTCGTATTGCGCTGCAGATCGTCTGGCTCAAGCGGGATGTCGCCGGGGTCGCGTTCCATCGAAACGGTCCTGTGTCACTGGCCTGGAAAATAGCGATGAGTGACCCGCTTTGCAATCTTCTCGGCAAGATTGGAGAACGTAAACCGAACGCAGGGCAGCGTCGGCGGCGCCGCCCCGCCTATCCGACTACCCCGCCGCGAACACCCGCGCGATCCCCTGCTTCGCCTCATCCTGAATCTGCCGCAGATGGTCTTCGCCGCGAAAACTTTCCGCGTAGATCTTATAGACCTCCTCCGTCCCGGACGGCCGTGCGGCGAACCATCCGTCCTTCGCCACCACCTTGATGCCGCCAATCGCCGCGTTGTTGCCCGGCGCGTGCGACAACGCCGCCTCCACCGGCTGTCCAGCGAGTTCCTTCATCCCGAGCTTATCCGCCGACAGCGCCTTCAGCAGCTTCTTCTGGTCCGCCGTCGCCGGCGCGTCGATCCGCGCATAGAACGGAACCCCCAGCGTCGCGGTCAGCGACTTATACGCCTCGCCCGGGTCCCGCCCGGTGCGCGCGGTGATCTCCGCCGCGAGCAGCCCGAGGATGACGCCGTCCTTGTCCGTGGTCCACACCGTGCCGTCCCGCCGCAGGAACGACGCGCCGGCGCTTTCCTCGCCGCCGAAGCCGAGCGAACCATCGACCAGGCCATCGACGAACCATTTGAACCCGACCGGCACCTCCACCAGCCGGCGCCCGAGCTTCGCGGCGACCCGGTCGATCAGCCCGCTGCTCACCACGGTCTTGCCGACGCCGCTATCGGCGCGCCAGTGCGGACGGTTGGAGAACAGGTAGTCGATCGCCACCGCCAGGTAATGATTCGGATTCATCAATCCCGACGACCCCGCCACAATCCCATGCCGATCGGCGTCGGTGTCGTTGGCGAAGGCGACGTCGAAGCGGTCGCGCATGCCGACAAGACCGGTCATGGCGTACGGCGAGGAGCAATCCATCCGGATCTTGCCGTCCCAGTCCGCCGTCATGAAGCGGAACGCCGGATCGACCGTGTCGTTCACCACCGTCGCCGCGATGCCGTAGCGCTCGATCACCTTCTGCCAGTAATGCACCGCCGCGCCGCCGAGCGGATCGATACCGATCTTCACACCCGCCGCTCGTATTGCCTCCATATCCACCACGGCGCCCAGATCGTCGACATATGGCGTAATGAAGTCATAACGGTGAACATGCGGCGAACGCAGCGCGCGGCTGTAGGGAATGCGTTTCACGCCCTCCAGCCCGGCGGCCAGGAAATCGTTCGCGGTCCGCTCCATCCAGGCGGTGACATCGGTATCCGCCGGGCCGCCGTTCGGGGGATTGTACTTGAAGCCGCCATCCTCCGGCGGGTTGTGCGACGGGGTGATGACGATGCCGTCGGCAAGGCCGCCGGTGCGGTTCCGGTTATAGGTCAGGATGGCGTGCGAAATGACCGGCGTGGGCGTGTAGCCGCCCTGCGCGTCGATCATCGTCTCGACTCCGTTGGCGGCCAGGACTTCCAGCGCGCTGGCCAGGGCAGGGGCGGACAGCGCATGGGTATCGATGCCGATAAACAACGGTCCGTCGATCCCTTTCGCGCGGCGGTGATCGCAGATCGCCTGGCTGATGGCCAGGATGTGACCCTCATTGAAGGCATCGTCGAACGCCGACCCGCGGTGTCCGGACGTGCCGAACGCAACACGCTGGGCAGGGATCGCCGGGTCGGGGCGTCCGGTGAAATACGCCGTCACCAGGCGCGGCACATTGACCAGCCGGGACGTGTCGATGGGCTTCCCCGCGAGAGGACTTACCTGCTCTGCCATGCTGTTCTCCCCCTGCCGGCCACGGCTGTGGGCGGCACCGTCGTTAGGTCCAACTTCGGCGCGCTGGCGTCAAGATCGCATCGGCGGCGGGTCTTTGCGAACCGCCCCGCCTTCGGCATGCTCGGCCGGAAACGGGCGGGGAGGAACGGCGATGCAAGCCGATTATATCGTCGTGGGCGCCGGTTCGGCCGGCTGCGTGGTCGCCGCACGGCTCAGCGAGACGGGTGCCAGGGTGATCCTGCTGGAGGCCGGTCCGAAGGACTCGCTGCCATGGATCCACATTCCGGCGGGCGTGCTGAAGCTGCTGAACCATCCGGTGGTGAACTGGAACTACAGCGCGGAGGGCCCGGAAGGCAGTTTCGGGCGGCGGATTCACTGGCCGCGCGGGAAGACGCTGGGCGGGTCGAGCTCGATCAACGGCATGCTGTATGTGCGCGGCAACCCGGCGGATTACGACGGCTGGGCGCAGATGGGCTGCCGCGGCTGGAGCTTCGACGATGTGCTGCCGTATTTCCGCAAGTCGGAGGATTACAGGCAGGGCGGCGATGCGGACTACCGCGGCAAGGACGGGCCGCTGAAGGTCGAGGATTACCGCACGATCCTGCCGCTGACCCACTGCTTCGTCGCGGCAGCGCAACATGCCGGGCATCCATTCAGCGATGACCTGAACGGGCGCGAGCCGGAGGGCGTCGGCTACTCGCAGATGACCCGCATCGGCCGCTGGCGCGGATCGACGGCGCAGACGTTTCTGAAAGCGGCGCGGGGGCGGCCGAACCTGCGCGTGGAGACCGAGGCGCTGGCGACCCGGTTGCTGTTCGAAGGCAAACGCTGCACCGGCGTCACGTTCCGCCAGCGCGGCCAGACGACCGAGGCGACGGCGTTGCGCGAGGTGATCCTGTGCGGCGGGTCGGTCAATTCGCCGCATCTGCTGCAGGTCTCCGGCGTCGGTCCGGCCGCGCATCTGCAATCCATCGGCGTTCCGGTCGTGCATGACCTGCCGGGCGTCGGCGCGAACCTGCAGGACCATTACGTGGCGCGGATGTCCCACCGCGTGCGTGGGGCGGTGTCGATCAATACGCTGGCGCGAGGGCTTCGCCTGGCCCGCGAAGCGCTCCGTTTCGCCATCGAGGGGCGCGGCGCGCTCACCTTCGGCGTCACCACCGCCCAGGTCTTCTGCCGATCGGCGGCGGAAAAGGCGAGTCCTGACCTGCAGCTTCTGTTTACGCCGGCGAGTTACGATGCGGGCCGGTTCGGCGAATTGGAGCGGCAGGACGGCATGACCGTGGCGGTGTGTCCGGTGCGGCCGGACAGCCGGGGCACGATCATGGCCGCCGGTCCGGATGCTTCGGTGTATCCGGTCATCACGCCGAATTATCTGTCCGATCCGGCGGACGCGCGGGTGCTGTTGGCCGGCATGCGGCTCACACGGGCGATTTTCGCCTCCCCCGCCATCGCGGTGCACAGCCTGGTGGAGACGCTGCCGGGGTTCGGCATCGATACGGATGACGGGCTGATGGACTACGCGCGCCGTTACGGAACCACGCTATACCATCCGGTCGGCACCTGCCGGATGGGGGACGGGCCGGCCGCGGTGGTCGATTCGCGGCTTCGCGTCAGGGGATTGGACGGATTGCGGGTGATCGATGCCTCGATCATGCCGACCCTGACGACCGGGAACACCAATGCCCCGACGATCATGATTGGGGAGAAAGGTGCGGATATGATCAGGGAGGATGCCATGGCGCGGGGATGAAGCCGGGCCATGACGGGTGGGGAGAACGCCGTGCTCCCCATCCCGCGCTTTACTCCCCCGGCATCGCGATCGGTATCCAGGTCTGCTTGTCGTCCCGCTGCACCAATACTGCGGCGAAACGCTCCTTCGCCGCCTCGCGCGCACGCAGCGCCGCCTCCGCCTGCGCCGGAGAGAACACAATCTGCTGCTGCACCCGCAGGATAACGTCCCCCGCCTGCAAGCCGCTGTCCGCAACGCTGCCCATCGGGTCGATCGCCGACACGGTCACCCCGGGATGTCGGCCATTGGAATCGTCCGCCGCGGCAAATTGCAAACCCAGCGTCGTCGGCGGCGGCCCTGGAACGACCGTCGGCGGCTCATGCTCCTCGTACGGCAGGATCGGCACCTCCACGGACATCATCGTGCCGCCGCGGCAAAGTCCCAATGTCGCCATGCTGCCAATCGCGGTCCGCGCGGCCTTGCGCGCGAGGTCCCTGGGGTCGGCGACCGATTCGCCATTGAAGGTGCGGATCACGTCGCCCGGCTGGATACGGTTGTCCATCTCATCGTATCTCGGCCCCAGGGCATCGATCAACGCGCCTCCCGGTCCCGGTGCCCCGATGCTCTGCGCCATCAGCGCGGTGACCTGCTGCGTGCGCAACGGCAACATGCCGGCCCGCACCTCGCCATATTTCGCCAATCGGGACAGCACGAAGCTCAGGTCGTTCGACGGAATGGCGAAGCCAACCCCGACCGATCCCGAGTATGTGCCGGGCGCGAAAAGCACGCTGGTCATGCCGACGACCTCGCCGGCCATGTTGAACAGCGGACCGCCGGAGTTGCCGTGATTGATCGCCGCATCCGTCTGGATATAGTCGTCAAACGGGCTTTCCATGATGTCGCGGTTGACGCTGCTGACGATCCCCGCGGTGACCGTATTGTCGAAGCCGAACGGACTGCCGATGGCGATCACCGTGTCGCCCGGCCGCAGTTTGTCGCTGTTGCCGAAACGAACAGCCGGCAGCGGCCGGTCCGGGTGGATGCGCAGCAGCGCGATATCCGCCTTGCCCGGCATGCCGGCGATTTCCGCCCGGTAGCGCCCGCCATCCGGCGTGCCGACAAAAATCGACAGGGTATTTTCGACCACATGCCGGTTCGTCGCCACCAGCCCGCTCGGATCGATGACGAAACCCGAGCCGATGCGCGTCACCGGTTGCGAATCGTCACTGGCCTGCGCCTTGCTCTCCGCGTCGCCGTCCTTCTTTTCCGGCGGGTGCACGACGACGATTCGCATGACCGAGTCCTGCACGTTCGCGACGATCGCGGCGATGGCATCCGGCGGCTGATCCGCCCACGCGCAAAAACCCGGCGCCGGCGCGGCGAGTGTCAAGACCATCGATACCGCAAGGCGAATCGGCGAATGCATGCGCAGCCCCGGCAAAAGATTCGTTGGAAACACGGTGGCCTAACTGATGATTGAGAATCGTTCATTCAATACGCCGCGCACGAACGGCATCTCACGTCGTTGTGGGCAGGCAATCCCGGGGCAAACGAAAAGGGTCATTGCCCGGGAGCGGCGCCGCGCCCAACGTTCGGTTCCGGCTGGAGAGGATGCGTCCCGACAATGAATGGCAACGCCGACCCGCTGCTGTCAGTGCAGGGCGTCACACTTCGCTTCGGCGGTGTCGTGGCGCTCGACAACGTCAGTTTTGATGTCCTGCCCGGTCAGATCGCCGGCCTCATCGGCCCGAACGGAGCCGGCAAGACCACCTTGTTCAACTGCCTCAGCCGGCTGTACCAGCCAGGGGCCGGGGATATTCTGTTCGAGGGCCGTTCCATCCTCTCCGTCGCCCGCCACCGCATTGCGCCGGCCGGCATCGGGCGCACCTTCCAGAACGTTGCGCTGTTCGACCGGTTGACCGTGCTGGAAAACGTTATGGTCGGCCGGCACAGCCGGACCAGCGGCGGGTTCGTGGCCAACGCGCTGCGCCTGCCGTTCGTGTCGCGCGGGGAAGCGGCGGCGCGCGACAAGGCCATGGAGCTGATCGAGTTCATGAACCTCGGCGCGTTCACCCACCGCGCCGCCGCCGGCCTGCCGTTTCCGATCCGCAAGCGGGTCGAGCTGGCGCGCGCTCTTGCAGCCGAACCCAGGCTGTTGTTGCTGGATGAGCCGGCGGCCGGGTTGAACCACGAGGAGGTGGACACGCTGGAAGGCCAGATCCGCCGCGTGCGCGACGTTCAGGGCGTCACGGTGCTATTGGTCGAACATCACATGAGCCTGGTGATGTCGGTGTCCGACAAGGTCGTTGTGGTGAATTTCGGCCGCAAGATCGCCGACGGCCGACCGGAGCAGGTGCGGCACGATTCGGATGTGATCCAGGCCTATTTGGGTACTGCGGCGTAAGGGCGGGCCGAAGCCCGCCCCGCCGGCATCAATACATGAACATGCCGCCGTTGATCGAAATCGTCGAACCGGTGATGAAACCAGCGTCCTCGGAGGTCAGGAACGCAACTCCGCGGGCGATATCCTCGGCATGGCCGATGCGGCCGACCGGGATCTTCGCAACGATTTTCTTCAGGACTTCGGCCGGCACGGCGCGGACCATTTCGGTGTCCACGTAGCCGGGCGCCAGCGCATTGACGGTGATGCCAAAGCGCGCGCCTTCGAGCGCCAGAGCCTTGGTGAAGCCATGAATGCCCGACTTGGCGGCAGCGTAGTTGACTTGGCCATACTGGCCGGCCTGGCCGTTCAGGCTGCCGATATTCACAATGCGCCCGAACTTCGCGTCGCGCATGCCCTCGAACGTCAACTTGGAGGTGTTGTAGCAGGACCCCAGGTTCGTATCGATAACCGCATCCCACATGTCGCGGCGCATCTTCACCAGCGTGCCGTCGCGGGTAATGCCCGCGTTGTTCACCAGGATCTCGATCTTGCCGTGCTCTTCGACGACCTTGGCGATGCCCTTCTCGCAATCCTCGAAGCTGGCGACGTTGAACTTCGCCACGTCGATGCCGTGCTCGGCTTTGAAGGCGGCCGCGGCCTCGTCATTGTTCGCATAGTTGGCGATTACCGTGCGGCCTTGCTCTTTCAGCGCCAGGCTGATTGCCAAGCCGATGCCGCGGGTGCCGCCAGTTACCAGTGCGACGCGTGCCATAGGTCCCTCCCTGTTTGTTGCCTAGAACCGACGCTTTCATACCACTTTTATGACGCTCGCAAAGGGGCGAAACGCGGCGGAAGGCGGTTTTATCGCGGTTGGATGGCGTATAGACGCCCCGTCACCGCGCGGAACGCCCCTTCCGCACGGAGATTCGGGCTTTTCGGACCGGTTTGCGCCCCGTTCAGCGCTCCACCCGCCCGGGGCGGCGCCCATCCGGCCGCCGGATCCGGATCGTCCGGCTTCTACCCCGGTCACCGTGCCATCCATATAAAGGCCGGACGCAGCCCGGCCATGGCTCTGCGGGAAAGCAACCCGGGTCAGAGGCCGAATTTGGCCGCCAGATCTTCGATATCGGTGGCGACGACGTCCCAGTCCTGCTCGGCCTCGTAGTCGCGTTCCTGGTGCGGCCCATACTCCGCCGGGCGGGGGAAGAACGCCGTCAGCAGCCCGCACCGGCGGGCCGCCGCGAGGTCGCCGTTATGCGCCGCCGCCATCATCACCTGGTCAGGCCGCAGGTCCAGCAGGCGGGCAACGCCCAGGTAGGTCGCCGGGTCGGGCTTGAAGCGGCCGAACAGGTCGGAGCCGAAGATCATGTCCCACGGGATGCCGGCGAACTTCGCCATGTTCAGCAGCAGGGAGACGTTGCCGTTGGACAGCGGCCCGATGATGAAGCGCGTTTTCAGCCGGGTCAGGCCGGCAACCGAGTCGGGCCACGGGCGCAGCCGGTGCCAGCCCCGGTTGATGTGCACGAGGTCTTCCTCCGACAATCCGGCGATGCCGAACTCGCCCGTGAGACGATCAAGCGAGGCGCGGTGCAGGCTGTCCAGGGTGGTCCAGGGCTGCTCGCCGCTGCGGACGCGATCCATGGACGGCTGGTAGGCAGCGCGCCAGGCATCGACCAGCTTCACCCAGTCGGCCTTCACCCCCCTGGCCGCGCCATACGCCCCCAGATCGGCGATCAGGCTGGACCGCCAATCGACGACGGTGCCGAAAGTGTCGAAAACGATGGCCAAGGGCTGAGTGAGTGGCATCGGCGGTTCCCTCGGTTGATCAAAGCGATGCGCAGGGCCGCGGTCAAGCGGGCCCGCCCCGGCGCCCGACCCGGGCGGGTTGCCGCGCTTGACAGATCACGACTAAGTTACTATTGCATATTTGGCCGCTTACGTAAGGGCCAACCGCGCGGATTTCTGTTACGCAGGAACGGCGTGCCGGGAGGATGTTAAGGAAACGTAGCCGATGCGTTCCGTGAACCAGTTCTCCCGCGGCCGCCGCCTGGGTGATATCGAAGATTTAGCATTCGGTGCCGGGCATCGGTACAGCCCTGTCGCACCGTGTTTCACTTGCCGGGCGAAAGTACAGAAACGGAGTTTTTGCCACCAGCCAGCCGTCGTCACCAAATGAGTTGTCCCGATGACCCATGAGTTGATCGGAACGGCGAAAGGAAGGGATCAGCAGGTGTATCATCCGCCCCGGGCCGCCCTGATCAAGCCGGACGAAATCCCGTTTTCGCTCGACGGCATCGGCAAGCGCCGGGGCGTCCAGCGGCGGCTCGCCGCGATCCTGGGCGCCGACATCCGCGCCTACAGCGCGCTGATGGCGGCGAATGAGGAGGAAACCCACCGCCGGGTCAACGCCGCCATGGATCGCCTTTTGCGTGAGATCCGCAAATCGCAGGGCCGGGTCATCTCCCACAGCGGCGACGGGCTGATGGCGGAATTCGCAAGCGCGGTCGAGGCGCTTAAATGCGCGCTGCGTTTCCAGGCGGACAACGGCAGGCGCAACATCGATCTGGCGCCCGCGCTGCGGATCGAGTTCCGCATGGGCATCAACTCGGGTGAGATCGTCCTCCAGCAGGGGCGCGCCGGCGGCAATGCAATCAACGTCGCGGCAAGGCTCGAACAGATCGCCGATCCCGGTGGAATATTCATCTCATCAACAGTATTCGAGCAGGCCGGCAGCGTCGTTACGGTCGATTATGAACCCGCCGGTGCACGCCACCTGAAGAATATCCCCCATCCCGTGCAGGTCTACCGGATCTCGCCGGCGACCTGCCTGGCCGGGATCCCACCGCCGGCGTCGTCGGTCGCCTTGCCCCGAACAGCGCTGGCGTCCGGCGAAGACTGCCGCCCGCTGCTGGCCGTCCTGCCTTTCCGCAGTTCGCAGGCCGACGGGGAGGACGCGTTTTTCGCCGAGGCCATGGTGGACGATATCATTCGCCTGCTGGGGGGACTCAAGCACCTGTTCGTCGTCGCCCGCGGTTGCGGCGCCGACTTCGCGCCCACCCCGGCCGATCGGCGGCGACTCTCCGATGAGCTCGGCGTGCGCTATTTGCTGCGCGGCAGTGTCCGCCGGGCCTCGGGCGTGTTCCGCGTCGGCCTGGAGCTTTCCGAGGCCGCCGCGGGCCGGGTGATCTGGGCCGATCGGCTCGATGGCGAGGCGTCCGATCCGTTCGGGCTTCAGGATCGCATCGCCAGCCGCGTCGCGAGTTCGGTGGCACCGCTCGTTCAGGAGCAGGAACTCCACCGCGGCATGCGCAAGCATCCCGGCGGCATGACGGCCTATGACCTGACCTTGCAGGCGGTCGATCAGCTCTACCGGATGGACCGCGAATCGTTCTTCCGGTCCGGACTTCTCCTGCGGCAGGCGCTGGCGCAGGATCCGGGCTACGCGGCGGCGCATTCGCTGACAGCGTATTGGCACATCACCTGCGTCGGCCAGGGGTGGTCGTGCGATGTCGATGCGGACACCGCGGCAGCGGCGCGGGCGGCGCAGGCGGCGATCGAGCGGGATCGCAATGACGCACTTGGCCTTGCGGTCTACGGCCACACCCAAAGCTACCTGCTGAAGAACTACGCGACCGCGCTGGAGTTGTTCGACCGCGCGCTGGCAGCCGGGCCGAACAACGCATGGGCGCACAGCCTGAGCGGCCTGACCTACGGCTGGACCGGCGACCATGCGACCTCCCTGGTGCGGGCCGAGGAGGCCGTCCGCCTGTCCCGGCTGGGTCCCGACGCCTATTTTCATGAGCATGTGCTGTCGCAGGCGCTCTACCTTTCGGGCCGCTACGATGAAGCGATCACCTGGGGCCGCAAGTCGGCTGCGCATTGCGGGGCGCAGACCTCCACACTGCGCAGCCTGGCCGCCAGTCTGGTCGCCGCCGGCAACCTCGAAGAGGCGCGGCATGTGGCGCGACACCTGCTGCAACTGGAACCGGGATTCAAAGTGGCATCATTCGATGCGCGCACACCGCTGTCCGGAGACGGGCGGCGCCGCTTCGCGGAGCGGCTGCTGGAGGCCGGGCTGCCCGGCTGATCCGCAGCAGGAAGCAATGATCATGGATACTGGAGAACAGTCACGTGTCTGGAAATTCAGGTAACTCGGGCAATGCGGGCAACGCAGATGCCATAGCCAACACGACCGCCGCAAGCGCCGGTTGGTTCTTCGCCGACAGGATTGATCTGCCGTTCGTCACCGTGCAGAGCCACGGCACCTACATCGCCAAACAGCGGCTGTCGCCCAAAAGCTTTCCCGAACAGAACTGGAGCGCCGATTGGTTCGCGTGGCGCGTACTGCTCGAGTTCGCCGCGACGCCATGGGTCGAAGCGACCAAAGTCGATCCGTATCCAACCGATCCCGCGGTGATAGACGCCGAGATCGACAACCTGGTGAAGGCGGCGCAGAACGAGCGGGCCGACGCGCTGGACGAAATCCTCACGCAGTCGAACGAGTTCATCAGCTATTTCCTGAACCTGCTGACCAGCACACCGGGTTCCTATCCGAAGACCACACGCCTGCTGCACGCCGCAAGCCAGGTGGGGCTGTTGGCCGTGATGCACTGGAAGGGCGTCTACCAGCGGCCGCGTCCCACGCAGCTTTGCCCGGCGCTGCTGCCGCCGATCGCCGTGCCCGGCCATGCAGCCTACCCCAGCGGCCATAGCACCCAGGCGCACCTGATTGCGTCCGTCCTGGCGCAGGTCTTCCTCGAAGTCCCGGGGGCGGCGCCGCTGAACGCCGATCTGACGGCGCTCGCCGATCGGATCGCCCGCAACCGCGAAATCGCGGGTGTGCATTATCCGAGCGACTCCGCAGCGGGCGTGAAGCTGGCGGAGGCCATCCAGAAACATTGGAACACGCTGAAGCCGGATACACTCTACAGGACGACGGTTGCGGAGGCTGCCAAAGAGTGGGCCTGGCTGTGATTTGGCGGCCGGATTGCCGCGGCTCCGGCAGGGCGGCGGGTGCCGGTGCGGGAAAGGAGTGGACATGGTGAACGTCCAACCGGAACAATGGTTTCTCTTCGACATCCCGCCGCCCGGTTTCGATCCGGAGACGGCAAGCGGGCAGGAGCTGGAAAAATACGGCATCATTCCGCGTCCGCCGGACAGCAGCGACTTGTTCGACAACTGGCGGCGTCTGTTCAAAGCGCCTGTCACCTTCGTGGATCCCCGGCCCGAACCGCTGGTTCCGCCTCCACAGTCGCCGAACGCGGTGGCGCCGCCCGCACGGCCGGCGAACAAGGTGAGGGCTCTTTCGGAACCCGGGCCGGGCCCTGACGTATCGCCGGCGTTGCCGGCGGGGGCCGGGTCGCGGCTCAGCCACAGCAGCAATTGGTCCGGCGGCTACATCGTGCCGACAAACAACACGATGGTGGTGCAGGTCGCCGCGGCGTGGCGGCTCCCCACGCTCAGCGAGCCGTCGGATGAGTCCAACCCGCCGATCGGCAGCCTGTATTGCTGCTCCACCTGGGTTGGTCTCGACGGGCAGCGTCTGTATCTCAACTCATCGCTGCCGCAGGTCGGGGTGATGCAGTGGCTGCAGCCGTCGTTATCGCCGCCGGAGCTTGCGCCGACGGCGTTTTGCCAATGGTGGTACAGGCAAGGCAATGGACTCCCGCTTTCCCTGCCCGGCCTGCCGGTGGCCGCGGGAGACTTCGTGATCGCTTCGGTCTGGGCCAAAACGGCCAAAACGGCGATCTGCTATCTGCGGAACGTGACGACCTCCAGGATCGCGGTCGTCGGCATGAAGGCGCCATGGCTGACGCCGCAGGACGAGCTGAGCATATCCGGGGCAACCGCGGAGTGGATTCTCGAGCGGCCCACGATTCCCGGCGAGACAGGCCTGTACCCGTTCCCGGATTATCACATGACGGAGTTTGCCGCATGGGCGGCCGTGGCGCGGGACGCCGGTCCGCCGCAGGCGCCGCTCGATCTGAGAACCGCCCGGGGTATCGCCATGTACGATACGCAGGACAACCCGGCCCGCACCGCGTTCATCTCAATGCCGTACCGGAAGGGCAGTGCGGCGATCAAGCTCGAATACGGAGGCTTCGAACCGAAATAGCCGGCACAGTCCGGGCCGCAAGCGCTACGCCATCCCGCGCAGCCACCCGAGCAACGGACGCCATAGCGCCGTCTCCGCCCTGGCGCCCGCGGCCATGCCGACATGGCCGGCCGCGGGCTGGTGCAGCACCGCGCCCGGGATGGCGCGAGCCAATGGAATCGCCGATTCCGGCGGGACGATCCGGTCGCGCCCCGGCACCGCGACAAAGGTTGGCATCCGGATCGCCTCCGGCCGCACCGGCAGCCCGGCGATCCGCCACACCCCGCGCGCGGGCGCGTTCTCCCCGTACCACCCGCCCAGGCAGGACCGCGCCACCTCCGCCGCCAGCGGCACGCCGTCATTCAGCCAGTCCTCCATCGCCACGAACAGCCTCGCCCGTTCGCTGTCCTGCCGGATGCTGGCGAAGCTCCGGTATTTGTCGGCCACGCCCCAGGGATCGAGCAGCGCGAACAGCGTTTGCAGCAGATCGACCGGCAAGGTCCGGCTGAAGGCGAACGCCGGTTCCAGCAGCGGCAGCATCGAAGCCGCCTGCAGCGCCCGTTCCGGATCGGGCGCATGGAAATCCCACGGCGCCGCCAATAAGGCCAAACCGCTGATCAGATCCGGGCGGCGCTGCGCCGCGGCCACGGTAAGCGTGCCGCCCATGCAATAACCCGCCAGAACCGGCGGCGCGCCGGCAATCCGCGCCGCCTCGGTCATCGCGCGCTCCAGCCGGCCGGCGACGTAGTCCGTCACGCTGAACCGCCGCTCGATCTCGCCCGGCCAGCCCCAGTCCAGCAGCAGCGGCCGGACCCCGTGCGCCGCCAGCCAGCGCAGCATGGAATTTCCCTCCGCCAGATCGAGCACATAGGCGCGATTGATCAGGCTGGGCACGAACAGCACCGGCCGCCCCCCGGAATCGCCAACCGCGGAATTGGCACCCCCGGAATTGGCACCCCCGGAATTGGCATAATCCAGCAGCCGCGAACCGCCTTCTTCCCAGACCGCGGGCGGATCGGTCAGGGTGCGCTGCCAGGGATGCCGCCGGTAGGCGGCGATTCCCTCGATCAGCGCGGCATCCTGCTCCAGCGACTCGGCGATCACCTCGGCCGCGAACGTGCCTTCAAGGTTTCCGTCGCGGACGGCGCTTTGAACCGACCGGAGGATCTCCGCCACGTTCGATGTCGGCCAGTCGGCGTTCCAGAGCGGCGACGTGGCGCGCGAGACGTTCGATCTCAGCATCGCGAGGGTCAGGTGCAGCAGCAGCGGGCGCGGCCCGCGGCGCATCAGCGGCCCCGGCGCCTCGGGCCGCCTGGTCATGCCGCCCGCTGGGCCGTTGGGGCGGCCATTCGGACGGCCAATCGCGCGGCATGACGCGCAGCGAGGCGGCCAGGGTGCCGGCCCACAGCGCCATCATCGCCTGCCACGTCTCGCGCATCTCCGGATCCGCCGCCAGCGCGCTGATCTCGCTTTGCCAGAGGGTGATCCAGTCCTGCGCCAGTCCCCGCGCGCGGGATACCGCCTGACCGGGGCCGTTGGAGCCAGTGTCTGGCCTCCCGCCGGAGTCGCGGCCATCCGTGTCGTGTCCGGTACTGTCCAAACCGGCGTCGACTCCCATGAGTCATCCATCCTCCTCGCGCCCGGACCATAGGCGCGTCGGCCCGGCGGCGAAACGTCAAACCGGCGCGCGCCGTTGGCGAGAGCACGGAATCAGTCTATCGCAGTTGCGAGACAGGCGTTAGATAGGGGGGCAATTGCGAGGTGTGCATGTCTGTACCCGTTGAGACCATCGCGGAGACGGCGGACGCTGATAAGCCTCCGGTCGTTGTCAAGAAATACGCCAACCGCCGCTTGTACAACACCGAAAGTTCCAGCTACATAACGCTGGACAATCTGGCCGACATGGTTCGGCTCGGGCGGGACTTTGTCGTTTACGACGCGAAAAGCGGCGACGACATCACCCGCGGCGTGCTGACCCAGATCATCGTCGAGGAGGAGGGCAAGGGCCAGAACCTGTTGCCCACCAACTTCCTGCGCCAGCTGATCGGGCTGTACGGCGGGTCGATGCAGGGCCTGGTGCCGAAATACCTTGAACATGCGATGACATCTTTTGCCGAACAGCAGGAGCAGATTCGCACGGCGATGCAGAAGACCATGGGCACCCTGTTCCCGTTCGGCAACATCGAGGAGGTCGGACGGCAGAACATGGCGATGATGGAGCGCGCCTTCAGCATGTTCACGCCGTTCTATCGCGGCGCCGAACCGGCCGGCACGTCCGATGAGCAGCAGGCCGAGATCGAGTCGCTGAGGGCGGAGAACGAGCGTCTGCGCGAAGAACTGGCGGCGGCGAAGGCGCGCTGAGGCGGCAGGCACAACCGAGCCTGATCGTGATGGCCCGACCCCAGGACGTCATGGCCTGATCCCAGGACGTCATGGCCTGATCCCAGGACGTCATGGCCCGGCTTGTCCGGGCCACCTATTCCAGCACCCTGCCGCGATAGGTGGCCCGGACGAGCCGGGCCATGACGCGTTTGCTGTTTGCTGGAAGCCCGCGGCCAGGACACGCTCACCAACCGCGGAATGTCCCCGTCCTCACCCCTTCCCCGGCCAGCGCCACCCCGCGACCTCCGGCATGTCCGCCCCGACGCGCACGATGTATTGCTCGTGCTCGATCAGCTTGTCCCGCATCGCCTGCTTCACGTAGGCGGCGCGCGCACCCAGCCCCGGCACCCGATCGATCACGTCGGCGACCAGGTGGAAGCGGTCCAGCCGGTTGCGCACCACCATGTCGAACGGAGTCGTCGTGGTGCCTTCCTCCATGAAGCCGCGGACATGGAAGTTGTCGTGGTTGGTGCGCTTGTAGACCAGCCGGTGAATCAGGCTCGGGTAGCCGTGATAGGCGAAGATGACCGGCTTGCCCGGCGTGAACAGCGCATCGAAGTCCGGCTCCGACAGCCCGTGCGGATGCTGCGATTTGGGCTGCAGAGTCATCAGATCGACCACGTTGACCACCCGCACCTTCAGGTCCGGCAGCAATTGCCGCAGCAGGTCCGTCGCCGCCATCGCCTCCAGCGTCGGCACATCGCCGGCGCAGCCCATGATGACGTCCGGCTCGGAGTCCTGGTCGTTGCTCGCCCACGGCCAGATGCCGATGCCCTGGGTGCAGTGCCTGATCGCCGAATCCATGTCCAGCCATTGCGGCTCCGGCTGCTTGCCGGCGACGATGACGTTGATCCGGTCCCAGCTTCGCAGGCAGTGATCGGTCACGAAAAGCAGGGTGTTCGCGTCGGGCGGCAGATAGACCCGGACGATGTCGGCCTTCTTGTTCACCACATGGTCGATGAACCCCGGGTCCTGGTGGCTGAATCCGTTATGGTCCTGCCGCCAGACATGCGAGGTAAGAAGATAATTCAGCGATGATATTGGCCGCCGCCACGGTATCGCCCGGGAGCTTTTCAGCCACTTGGCGTGCTGGTTGACCATCGAATCCACGATGTGGATGAACGCCTCGTAGCACGACAGCAGCCCGTGCCGGCCTGTCAGCAGGTAGCCCTCCAGCCAGCCCTGGCAGGTGTGCTCGCTGAGGATCTCCATCACCCGGCCGTCCGGGGCGAGGTGGTCGTCGTCCGCCACCGTCTCCGCGTCCCAGGCCCGGTTGGTCACCTCCAGGATGTCGTTCAGCCGGTTGGAGTTGTTTTCATCCGGCGCGAACACCCGGAAATTGCGGCTATCGGCGTTGGCCTTCATCACGTCGCGCAGGAACGCCCCCATCACCCGGGTCGACTCCCCGTCCACCGCGCCGGGCGAGGGCACCGCCACCGCGTAATCCCGGAAATCCGGCATCCGCAGCGGCTTCATCAACAGTCCGCCATTGCTGTGCGGATTGGCGCTCATGCGCTTCTCGCCCGCCGGGCTGAGGCCGGTGATCGCCTCTATCGGCCGCCCGGCCTCGTCGAACAATTCCTCCGGACGGTAGCTTCGCAGCCACTCGTTCAGCAGGCCGAGATGCTCCGGCTTCTCCATGGTGAACGGCACCTGGTGCGACCGCCAGTTGCCCTCCGCCGGCTTGCCGTCGACCATCTTCGGTCCGCTCCAGCCTTTCGGGCTGCGCAGGATGATCATCGGCCAGCGCGGGCGTCCGGGCTTGCCGCCGCGCGCCGCCTGCTGGATCGCCCGGATCGAGTCGAACGCGCGGTCCATCGCCGCCGCCATCGCCTGGTGCATCACGTCCGGATTGGAGCCGGCGACCTCTATCGGCTCATAGCCGCAGCCGAACATCAGCGCGCGCAGCTCGTCATCCGGAATCCGCGCCAGCACCGTCGGATTGGCGATCTTATACCCGTTCAGATGCAGGATCGGCAGCACCGCCCCGTCCTGCGCCGGATTGATGAATTTATTGCCGTGCCAGGAGGTCGCCAGCGGCCCGGTCTCCGCCTCCCCGTCGCCGACGACGCAGGCGGCGATCAGCTCCGGGTTGTCGAGCACCGCGCCGTAGGCATGCGACAGCGAATAGCCCAGCTCCCCGCCCTCATGGATCGAGCCGGGGGTGTCCGGCGCGGCGTGGCTGGGAATGCCGCCGGGGAACGAGAATTGGCGGAACAGGTGATGCATCCCCTCCGCGTCGCGCGAGACGTTCGGATAGGTCTCGCTGTAGGTGCCCTCCAGCCAGGTGCTGGCGACGACTCCGGGGGCGCCGTGCCCCGGACCGGCGATGAACAGCACGTTCACGCCGCGTTCGGCGATGATCCGGTTGAGGTGGACATACAGGAAATTCAGCCCCGGCGTGGTGCCCCAATGCCCGAGCAGGCGGGGCTTGATGTGCTCCATCGTCAGCGGCTCGCGCAGCAGCGGGTTGGCCAGCAGGTAGATCTGCCCGACGGACAGGTAGTTGGCGGCGCGCCACCACAGGTTCATGCGATCGACCTGAGCGGCAGTCAGCGGTTTCGCTATCGGCTGGTCCATGGCGGGATTTCTCCTGTGTGGTCAGGGCCGGTCGTTGGTCGTCTGAAGGGGGCGTGACGGGGCCTATCTCACCTTAACCGTCATGGCCCGGCTTGTCCGGGCCACCTATGCCAGCATGTGACGTGAGAGATGGCCCGGACAAGCCGGGCCGTGATGGTGTTGTTGACGCCTGCAGCGGCAGAGATATAGGCCCGCGTCCCGCCGGATCGCCGCCGGTCCCGTCAAGTCCGGTTGAGGACCAGGAATCCGGCGTTCAGATACGCCGCGTACAAACACCACGCCAGATAGGGCGCCATCAGCACCGCCGCTGTCTTTTGTATCGGCTTGAACGCCCGGATCGTCAGCACGATCAGCGCCAGCATCGGAACCATCACGCCCAGCGCCAGGCCCGGGCTGTGCAGGCCGAAAAACGCCGGCGCCCATAGCGCGTTCGCCGCCAGTTGCCAGCCCCACAGGCGCAGAACCCGCGTCGTGCCGATGCGCCTCCAGACCAGCCAGGCCGAGGTGCCGATCATCACGTACAGAGAGGTCCAGACCGGAGCGAACACCCAGTTCGGCGGAGTCCCCGGCGGCTGCGCCAAGGTCGCGTACCAGCGCGGCACCGCATGCGCCGTCATCGTCCCGCCGACAATGCCCACCAGCAGGCACAGCCCGACAAACCCCACCAGTGCAAGCACAGGCGAAACCGGCACGGACGACCCCGGGAAAGACCCCCAGTCATTGGGACCAGTCTGCTGGAAGACACCGATCCTTTCGTCAACGGATGCTGTCAGGCTCTATGCTTTAGCACATCGGGGCGGATAGGAAACACGCAAGTTTACCAGCCGTTCACACGATGCCAGATCGCCGCGACCTGCTGGTTTCCATCCACCACAAAATAGCGATCATGCGCCGCCGCCGTCATGCAAATATGGTTGGGCGCGATGCGCAGCTTGCCGCCGATGGGCAGGTCGATCGGCTGCAAGGGTTCCACCTCGATCACCCCGTGCTCCTGATAGGCATTGACCACGATGGCATCGCCGTAGCTGCGGCGCCCCGCGATATCCAGCGCCAGTCCGTAGCCGTAGTCATGCAGCGTGGTTTCGGTGCTGCGGTCCTTCGACAATGCCAGCCCGCCGGCATCGATCAGCACCCGCCCGGGGCGGCGGCCGATGACGCTGGCCAGCACCGTGACCGCTATGCCGTCGGCGCCATGCGTCTCGATTTCCGACTGGAACAGGTCGCCGAACATGTACACGCCCGCCCGCATCTCGGTGAGGCCGGCCAGATTCTCCGCATGCCGCGCGGTGGGCGAACTGCCGGCGGAGATGATCCCGGCATGGAACCCGGCCTCGCGCAGGCGCTCCGCCGCACGCACCACCGCACCGCGCTCGGCCTCGGCGACCGCGGCGATCTCGCCGGCGCGACGGCCGGCATAGGAATGCCCGCCATGAGTCATCACCCCGGCCAGGCACGGGCCGAGCCGCGCCGCCAGCTCGATCGCAAGGTCGCCGTCGGGATCGACCCCGCCGCGCGCCTCGCCGCTGTCGATCTCGATCAGCGTGCGTATCGGCGACGGCTGCGCCGCAATCGCGCCGGCCATCGCCGGGTCGTCTGTGATCACGATGATTTGAGCGCCGCTGGCGTTCAGGGCAGCCACCCGCTCCAGCTTCTGCGGCGTGATGCCGACGGCATACAGGATGTCCTTGATGCCGTGGCTCATGAAATACTCCGCCTCCGCCAGGGTCGAGACGGTGATCCCGCCCGGCTGGCCCTCCAGCGCCATGCGCGCCACCTCGACCGACTTCGCGGTCTTCATGTGCGGGCGCAGCGGCACCCCCAGCCGCTGCAGCGCCAGCGCCATCGCGCGGATGTTGCGGGCGAGAACGCTACGGTCCAGCACCAGGCACGGCGTCGGCAGATCGGCGAGCATCATCGCGGCGAAGCTCCTGTGGCGGCGATGCGTGCTACCACCGGAAGCCGCCTCGGTTCGCGCGCAAAATCATAACGCCACGCCCAGCAATTCGGCAATGCGCGGCGTCGCCTTCAGCCCGGTGCCCGTCATCACCAGCACCGTCGTCTGCTCCGGCGTGATCGTCCCGGTCTCCAGCAGCTTGCCGAACGCCGCGGCTGCCTGCGCGCATGTCGGTTCGACGTAGATGCCGGAGCGGGCCAGATCGAGCGTGGCGGCGCCGATGTCCGCCTCGGTCAGGGCGACGGCGCCGCCGCTTGTTTCCCGCAGGGTGCCGAGCACCTCGCGCAGCCGCACGGGATGGGCGATGGCGGTGCCCTCGGCCATCGTCGGCGTGATCGCCGTGGGCACCGGCCCGTCCGCGCCGGCCATGAACGCGGCGGCGACCGGCGCGCAGTTCGCCGGCTGGGCGGCGAAGATGCGCGGCATCGCCGGAATCCCGCCGGAGCGGAACAGCTCGGAAAAGCCGATCTCGCAGCCGAGGACGACGGAGCCGGCGCCGCACGGGGTGATGATGTTGTCCGGCGCGCGGAAGCCGAGGTCTTCCCAGATCTCGTACGCCAGCGTCTTGGTGCCGTGCAGGAAGAACGGGTGCCAGTTGTGGCTGGCATAGAAGACCCTGTCCGACCGGGCGATGGCGGCATCGGCGGTGTCCTGCCGTGTGCCGGGGATCAGCTCGACCGCCGCACCGTGCGCCCGCATCTGCACGGTCTTCGCCGGGCTGGTCGAGGCCGGCGTCAGGATGGTCGCCGCGATGCCTCCCGCCGCGGCGTAGGCGGACACGGCGGTGCCGCCGTTGCCGGAACTGTCCTCCAGCACATGGTGGATTCCCTGTGCCCGCAGCAGCGACAGCATGACGCTGGCGCCGCGGTCCTTGAAGCTGCAGGTCGGGTTGAACCACTCGCATTTCAGCAGCACCCGCACCCCGGCGACGATATGCGGGATCAGCGGCGTGCAGCCTTCGCCGAGGCTAATGGGATCATCGGTTTGCAGCGGCAAGGCGGCCCGGTAGCGCCACAGGCTGCGCATGGCCGGGTCGATCTGTTCGCGGCCGATGCCCGGCATCGGCGTAAGCAACAGCGGCACCTCGCCCGGCCCGCACCAGCGCGGCCGGTCGAGCGGGAACGTGGCGCCGGAGCGGGGGTCGATGTAGTCGATCTGCATGCGCGGCAATGTGCTCGGATTGGCGGTATTGCTCAAGCGTAAGCATTTGGACGGCGCCCGGGAATGACCGCTTCATGGGGCAAGGTCCGTAGGCGCTAACTTCCGCGACGACCAAAAACGATCGAATCGGGTGGCGCCACCGTTTCGAGGATATCGCCCCGTGAAGCGATAGTTTCCGGGCGGCGCTTAAGTTGGCGCGTATGGGGCAAGGTCCCCAAAGCCGTCATGGCCCGGACAAGCCGTGCCGAGCGTTGACGCCGCGGCGCAATGCGGATTTGCTGGAAGTCATGTCCGCGCGCATGACTTCCAGCTCCCTGCCGGAGAGACGATGGACCTGATCGCCGGCCTGCAGACCTTCGTGCGGGTGGTGGAGACCGGCTCGTTCTCCGCCGTGGCGCGGGAAACCAACGCCAGCCAGTCGGCCGTGACCCGCCAGGTGGCCCAGCTCGAAGAGCATTTCGGGGTGCGGCTGTTCCAGCGCACCACCCGCAAGCTCAGCCTGACCAACGAGGGCCAGGGCCTCGTCGTCCGCGCCCGGCATTTGCTGGAGGAAGCCGAGGACCTGGAAGACACGTTCGGCCGCAACGGCGGTTCCCCGACCGGTCTGGTGCGCATCGGCATACCCGTCGGCGCGGCGATCCTGCTGGTGCCGGAGCTGACGGCGCTGATGCGGCAGCATCCCGGACTGTCGCTGGACCTCGTGGTCAGCGAGGAAATGCACGACCTGGTGGAGGAGCGTCTCGATCTCGCGCTGCGCTTCGGCCAGTCCCCGGACACGTCATTGGTGTCGCGCTCCATCGCCACGCTCGGGGCCGCGCTGGTCGCGGCGCCGGCCTATCTGGAGCGGCATGGCGCGCCGTCGCATCCCTCCGACCTGGTCAACCACGCCTGCATCATTCACGATATCGGCCGCGACAGCACGCACTGGGCATTCACCGGGCCGGACGGCACAGTCGATGTCGAAGTCGCAAGCGCGTTGCGATCCAATAACAGCCTGGTGGTCAGGCAGGCTGCGCTGTCGGGCTACGGCATCGCGCTGCTGGGCGAGCCGATCACGGTGAACGACATCCGCTCGAGCCGGCTGTACCGGCTGCTGCCGGATTATGTCGCGCGCCGCCGTCCGGCGTTCATCGTCTACCCCTCCCGCCGCCACCTGGCGCCACGCACCCGGGTGGTGATCGATTTCCTGGTCGAGCGGTTCAAACTGCTGGAAAACCGCCTGCGCGACGGGCGGGAGTGGGGAGAAAACGAGGCGACCTGGCTGGTGTGACCGGCCGGGTACAGGCCGGTCGCGGGCCAGAGCGTGTTCAGGCTCACTGGAAAGGCGCCAGACCCGGCTACACCGTCATGGCCCGGCCGGTCCGGGCCACCTGTGCCAGCACCCTGCCGCGATAGGTAAGCCGGGCCATGACGACCAAGGTTGCCGCCACGAGTCCAGTCAGCCTCGAAGCGGTCTAGGAAATATTTCTTGACAGTGCTTCGCAACCGAAGGTAGAACCTGCGGGAGACCAAACCCGGAACACTCCCCATGTCCCATGCCGAACCCGAAACCGGCTCAAGCGTCCTGCTCAATGCCGTCATCGCCCTGCTGGCGCCGATGTTTCTCTGGTCCACCGGCGGGGACGTCGCCTGCGCCCGGCTCGCGGCGATGGAAACGCTGGCGGCCTACCGCGCCACCGGCCCGCGCAGCCTGATCACCGCCACCACGATCATCGCCTTCGAACTCGCCGCCCTGTGGTCGCTCAGCCAGTCGATGTCCGATGAGATTTCGCTGTCCATGACGCTGCGCCTGCGCGGCAACGCCAACAGCATGGATCGTGCGGCGGAGCGCAACCGGCGGACGCTGGAGCAGGATTGCCGCATCGCCGGGTCGCCCGACCTGCCGAACGAGGCGGCGCTGGAGGCGGCGGTCGCGGAGGCGCAGACGATGGTTCAGCAGGCCAACGCCCGGATCAGGGCGGCGCAGCCGCCGCAGGCTCCGGCGCCGGTTGTTCCCGCGCCGAACCCCGCGCCGATGCCCGAGGACGAGCGCCGCGCGGCCTGGGCCGGGGCGATGGCGCAAGTGGCCGGGGAAATGACAGCCGATATGGGAACTTTGTCTCCGAAGCAGCGGGCGGCGGAGATGATGCGGGTCGAGGCGCTGACGCAGACCGCCGCCGCGCTGGTGTCGGGCGCGCCGCTGCCGCCGTTTCCGCCGCGGCGGTGACGCGCCCGGCGCGCCCCGCGGCTTCGAATGGGTCAACACAGCCGCAACCGGCGATACCATATAGGCGCTGAAATAAGGGCTGGCGGCGCGGATATCGCCCCCGCGTCATGGCCGGGCTTGGCCCCATGGCTATCAGATAAGGCGCAGCCGGAGAAAAGTTTGGCCGGGGCGTCGCTCTTTTCATCGTCATGGCCCGGCTTGTCCGGGCCACCTATGCCAGCACCCTGCCGCCACAGGTGGCCACGGACAAGCCGGGCCATGACGATGGGGGAAAAGCCACGCCCCGCGC
>CAINOE010000138.1 GCA_903851415.1 uncultured Rhodopila sp.
AATCCTCGTATCACAGCATGATCAACCGTCGCTCAGTGCCCGCCCTCCTCCGTGCAGGCCTGCATCGGACAATTCAACCGGAACGGCAAAATCCGGAGGGGAATTTGCGTCCGAGGCTCTTGAAAACGGACATGACAGCCGATCCATATCAAGCGTTTCGTCTAGTTTATCGATTCTATTGGAGCCAGTGATGAGCGAGATTGAATACCGGTTCACCATTCGTCCACTGACCCCCGATGAAGGCGGCTACCTGATCGAGTTTCCTGATCTTCCCGGCTGCATGGCGGATGGGGAAACGATCGAGGAAGCTCTCATTAACGGGCAAGATGCCAAAGCCGACTGGATCGCGGCCATGCAAGAGGCGGGGCGGCCTGTCCCACCTCCCACAGCTCAAGATTCGGAAGCCTATAGCGGCAAGTGGGTGCTGCGAACCCGGAAGTCGCTGCGCCGTGGTCTGGCGGAGCGCGCGCGACAGGAAGGTGTCAGCCTCAACGCCCTGGCGGTGGCCATGCTGGCGCAGTGCCTCGGGCAGCGTATGCCTCGGGACGGCTGATCAATTGGCGCTGGTTTTCGGCAAAAAATCCGCCCCCGACCAGACAAAGTGGTTCCACAGCGCCTGCGCCGCCGGCAGCAGCCGCCGTTCGCTCCGCCGCACCACGAACCATTGCCGCACGATCGGCAGACCCTCCACATCCAGCACCGCCAGCCGCCCGTCCGCCACCTCCGCCGCAATCGTATGCGCGGACAGCAGCGCAATCCCCATCCCCGCCATCACCGCCTGCTTGATCGTCTCGTTGCTGCCGATCTCCATGCGCGGGCCGAGGGGCAGATCGGCGCGGGAGAACAACCCGAGCAACAGGGCGCGCGTCCCCGATCCCGGTTCACGCAGCAGAAACGCTTCCCGCGCGACCTCGGCGAGCGGAACCCGCTTGCGTTTCACCAGCCAGTGGTCCGCCGCTGCGATCATCACGTGCGGATGGTCGCCGATGACGGCCCGTTCGATCTGGAAATGCTCCGGCGGGCGGCCCATCACCGCGATATCCAGGTCGAACCGCTCCAACGCGGCGATGATCTCCGAGCGGTTGCCGACGGCAATGCGCATCTCGACGTTGGGGTAGGTCCGCTGGAACGCCGCCAGCGCGAACGGCGCGAAATATTTCGCCGTGCTGATGACGCCGACGGCGACGCGCCCGCCATCCATGCCCTTCAGCGCCTGGATCGCGGTGGCGCAATCGGACAGCGCGGCCTCCACCCGTTCCAGTGCCGCCAGCACCTCCCGGCCCGCGTCCGTCGGGCGGGCGCCGGTGGGGGTGCGCTCGAACAGCGGCACGCCGCCGAGCGCATCTTCGAGCAAATTCAACTGCTGGGTGACCGCGGGCGGGGTGACGGACAGGTGTTGCGCCGCCGCCGAAAGGCTCTTGGTGCTGGTTATCGCGCCCAACGCGCGCAGTTGGCGCAGCGACGTCCTGTGTGGAAAATTTACAAGATTTTCTTTCATTGACACCAACAATAAAGGAATTTCTTTTGTTGGGGAACCCGTCTAGGAAGACCTCCAGAGGCAAGGCGACAGGACAAAGCCTGCCAACAGGGAGACGGAACCGTGACAACTTTGCACGAGCATCTTGCCGCATGGTCGGCCGCGGACCCCAAACGGCTCCCTCTGGCTGACACGATCGAAATCATCGCATCGGCTGCGGCCCATCTTGCCACCGTTATCGCACAGGGTCCGCTGGCGGGCGATGTCAGCCGCGTGCTGGGCGACAGTGCCGACGACGACGGGCAAAAAGCGCTCGACGCTTATGCCAACATCCTGTTCATCGATCGCCTCCGCGCCGCGCCGGTTGCGGCCGTCGTGTCCGAAGAGGAGAACGAGCCGGTTGTGCTGAATCCGGGCGGCATGCTGGCCGTTGCGCTGGACCCGCTCGATGGATCCAACAACATCGATGTCGACGCGCCATTGGGCACGGTGTTCTCGGTGCTGCCGGCGAAGGCGCCGGGCGCGCCGCAAAGCAGCCTGTTCCTGGTGCCGGGCAGCCTCCAGCTCGCCGCCGGCTTCGTGCTGTATGGCCCGCATACGTCCCTGGTCCTGACGATGGGCGATGGTGTGAACATCTTCACGCTCGACCGCAAGCACGACGTGTTTGTCCTGACGCGGTCTGCGGTGGAGATCCCGCCCGGCCGGCGCGAATACGCGATCAACGCGTCGAACGCGCGGCACTGGCCGCTGCCGGTGCGCGCCTTTGTCGAGGAATGCGTCGCCGGCCGCGACGGTCCGCGCGGTGTCGATTACAACACCCGCTGGCTTGGCGCCGTGGTGGCCGAGGCTTTCCGCATTCTGGTGCATGGCGGCATCTACCTGTATCCTGGCGACGTGCGCCCCGGCTACCGGCGCGGCCGGTTGCGGCTGCTGTATGAAGCCAGCCCGATCGCGTTCCTGGTCGAACAGGCCGGCGGCACCGCGACCGACGGGTACACCCGCACGCTCGACATCGTGCCGACGCAGATCCATGAGCAGGCGCCGCTGATCTTCGGATCGAAGGATAAGGTCGAGCGCCTCATCGAGATTTACACGGAAAGCGTTCCTCAGGCCGGACAACGGCCATTGTTTGCCACGCGCGGCCTGTTCAAGTCCTGACGGGGAAAGTCATAAAAAATGTCAGTCAAACATCCAATAGTCTCGGTGACGGGCTCATCGGGCGCCGGCACGACAACGGTCAAAACCACGTTCGAGCGCATCTTCGCCCGAGAAAAGATCGATGCCGCCTTCATCGAGGGCGACGCGTTTCACCGGTACGACCGTGTGGAGATGCGCAAGGCGATGGCCGATGCCGCGGCGGGCGGCAATGATCATTTCAGTCATTTCGGGCCGGAAGCTAATCTGCTGAAGGAACTGGAAGCCGTCTTCAGCGACTATGGCAAGAATGGCGTCAGCCAGACCCGGCACTACATCCACGACGACAAGGAAGCCGAGAAGTACGGCGCGAAGCCGGGGACTTTTACGGCGTGGGAACCGATCAACGCCGGCACCAACATGCTTTTCTATGAAGGACTGCACGGCGCCATCGTCACCGAAGACGTTAATGTAGCGAAACATGCCGACCTGAAGATCGGCGTGGTGCCGGTGATCAATCTGGAATGGATCCAGAAGATCCACCGCGACAAGGCCAGCCGGGGCTATTCGACCGAGGCGGTTACGGATACCATCCTGCGCCGGATGCCGGACTACGTTCGCTACATCTGCCCGCAATTCACCGAAACCGACGTGAACTTCCAGCGCGTGCCGACGGTGGATACCTCCAACCCGTTCATTGCCCGGTCGATCCCGACCGCCGACGAATCGATGGTGGTGATCCGCTTCAAGAGCCCGCGCGGCATCGACTTTTCGTATCTGGTGTCCATGCTGCACGGCAGCTTCATGTCGCGGGCGAATTCGATCGTCATCCCGGGCAACAAGCTGGATCTGGCGATGCAGCTCATTCTGACGCCGATGATCCTGCAACTGTTTGAGCGCGCGAAGCGCGCAAGCTGAACCCTCTGTAATCTGAAAGGACAAAACGATGGCATTCATCAGCCTGCGACAATTACTGGACCACGCGGCCGAATATGATTACGGCGTGCCTGCATTCAATATCAACAACATGGAACAGCTCACCGCCATTATGACGGCGGCGGAAAAGACTGACTCTCCGGTCATCGTCCAGGCCAGCCGCGGCGCGCGGGCCTATGCCGGGGACATCATCCTGCGCAAGCTGATCGAGGGCGCGGTGGAGACCTGGCCGCATATTCCGGTCGTCATGCATCTCGACCACGGCGACAAGCCGGCGACTTGCCTGTCGGCGATCCAGTCCGGCTTCACAAGCGTCATGATGGATGGATCGCTGGAAGCCGACGGCAAGACACCGGCGAGCTACGACTACAACGTTGCGACCACCGCCAAGGTGGTGGAATTTTCCCATGCCATCGGCGTCTCGGTCGAGGGCGAACTCGGCTGCCTCGGCTCGCTTGAGACCGGCCACGGCGAAAAGGAAGACGGCCACGGCGCCGAAGGCGTGCTGTCGCTGGAGCAGTTGCTGACCGATCCGGACCAGGCGCGGGATTTCGTGCTGCGCACGCACGTCGATGCGCTGGCGGTTGCCATCGGCACCAGCCACGGCGCCTACAAGTTCAACCGCCAGCCGACGGGCGACATCCTGGCGATGAACGTGATCAAGGCGATCCATGAGCGTCTGCCGAACACCCATCTGGTGATGCACGGTTCTTCGTCGGTGCCGCAGGAACTTCAGGACATCTTCAACGCTTATGGCGGGGCGATCCCGCAGACCTGGGGCGTGCCCGTCTCTGAAATCCAGCTTGGGATCAAGTATGGCGTCCGCAAGATCAACATCGATACCGACTGCCGCATTGCCGTGACCGGGCAGTTCCGCAAGATCGCCACCGAAAAGAAGGGCGAATTCGATCCGCGCGCCTTTTTCAAGCCGGCGATCGCGGCGATGTCCGCGTTGTGCGCGCAGCGCTTCGAAGAATTCGGCACCGCGGGCAAGGCGTCGAAGATCGTGCCGTTGCCGCTGAAGGCGATGGCCGCGCGCTATGCCAAAGGCGACCTCGATCCGGTGGCAGCCGGCGCATTGGCTGCCTGAGTTAACGTCCAAAGGAGACCACACGAATGAACGTTGTTACACCTCCGGCTAAAAAAGGCCGGTATGACGCCGGTGTCATGAAGTACAAGGAGATGGGTTACTTCGACCTGGATTACCAGCCGAAGCCCACCGACATCCTCGCCGTGTTCCGCATCACCCCGCAGGACGGCGTGGATGCGGACGAAGCGGCTGCCGCCGTTGCGGGTGAAAGCTCGACCGCGACCTGGACCGTGGTCTGGACCGACCGCCTGACCGCCAGCGAGCATTATCGCGCCAAGGCGTATCGCGTCGATCCGGTCCCCGGCGCTCCGGGCCAGTGGTTTGCCTATATTGCCTATGACATCGAACTGTTCGAACCCAATTCGATCGTCAATCTGTCGGCCTCCATCATCGGAAACGTTTTCGGCTTCAAGCCGCTCAAGGCGCTTCGTCTTGAAGATATGCACCTGCCGATCGCGTATGTTAAGACGTATTTCGGTCCGCCGACGGGGATTGTGGTGGAGCGCGAGCGGCTCGACAAATACGGCCGTCCGCTGCTGGGTGCGACGGTGAAGCCGAAGCTCGGCCTTTCCGGCCGCAACTATGGCCGCGTGGTGTATGAGGCGCTGAAGGGCGGCCTCGATTTCACCAAGGACGACGAGAACATCAACAGCCAGAACTTCATGCACTGGCGCGACCGGTTCCTGTACTGCATGGAAGCGGTGAACCGCGCGCAGGCTTCGACCGGCGAAATCAAGGGCACGTACCTGAACGTTTCCGCCGGCGACATGGAGGAGATCTACGAGCGCGCCGAATTCGCCAAGCAGCTCGGTTCCACCATCATCATGATCGACCTGGTCATCGGCTACAGCGCCATCCAGTCGATCTCCAAGTGGTGCCGCCGCAACGACATGATCCTGCATCTGCACCGCGCGGGTCACTCCACCTATACGCGGCAGAAGACGCACGGTGTCAGCTTCCGCGTCATTGCGAAGTGGATGCGGCTGGCGGGCGTCGATCACATCCATGCCGGAACGGTTGTCGGCAAGCTGGAAGGCGATCCGGCCTCGACGCATGGCTACTACGACATCTGCCGCGAGCAGTTCAATCCGCAGAATTTGGGGAACGGCCTGTTCTTCGACCAGGATTGGGGCGGCATGCGCAAGCTGATGCCGGTCGCGTCGGGCGGCATCCATGCCGGCCAGATGCATCTGCTGCTGCACCACCTGGGCGAGGATTGCGTCATGCAGTTCGGCGGCGGCACCATCGGCCACCCGCACGGCATCGCAGCCGGTGCGACGGCGAACCGCGTGGCGCTGGAAGCCATGATCTTCGCTCGAAACGAAGGCCGTGACTACCTGGCCGAAGGTCCGGAGATCCTGGCCGCCGCGGCAAAGAGCTGCCGTCCGCTGGCCCAGGCGCTGGATACCTGGAAGGACGTTACGTTCGACTACGCCTCGACCGATACCCCCGACTTCGTTACGTCCGTCACCACCGCTTAAGCAGGAGGGTTGCAAAAATGCGTATCACACAAGGCACGTTCAGCTTCCTGCCCGACCTGACGGACGAGCAGATCGCGACTCAGATCGCTTACGCCCAGCGTAACGGCTGGGCGGTGAACATCGAGTACACCGACGACCCGCATCCCCGGAATACCTACTGGGAGCTGTGGGGCCAGCCGATGTTCGACTTCAAGGACCCGGCGGCTGTGCTGTATGAGCTGGCGGAATGCCGCAAGGTGTTCAAGGGCCGTGCCTATATCCGGATCTCGGCGTTCGACAATACCTGGGGCTGGGAAAGCGTCCGGTACTCGTTCATTGTCGATCGTCCGGAAGAAGAGCCGGGCTTCGTGCTGGAACGCCAGGAAGTCGATGGCCGTTCGCAGCGCTACAGCACGCGCGCCTATGCCACCGACAAGCCGGCGGGCTCGCGTTACTAAGTAACTACCTGCACCACGTCATGGCGGGCGAAGGCCCGCCATCCACGCCTTGTGCCTGATTCCGGCAGAAGGCGTGGATGCCGACCACCGTCGGCATGAGGGGGCGGGGCGACTTGCTATGACATACGTGTCAGTTCTCGGAGATTGCCTGCATGGCCGACGACATTGCCACCGCTCCCGTAATCGATCTCGATTCGGCCTTCCAGGAGTCGGGCGTCGGGCCGATCCTGGAACAACTTGAAACCGAACTGGTCGGCTTGCGGCCGGTCAAGCGGCGCATCCGGGAGATCGCGGCGCTGCTGCTGATCGACAAGCTGCGCAAGGATGTCGGACTGACCTCGCAGCCGCCGACATTGCATATGTCGTTCACCGGCAATCCCGGCACCGGCAAGACGACCGTGGCCGCGCGGATGGCCGATATCCTGCACCGGCTGGGCTATATCCGGTCGAACCATCTCGTTTCGGTCACGCGCGATGACCTCGTCGGCCAGTATATCGGCCATACCGCGCCGAAGACCAAGGAGATCCTGAAGAAGGCGATGGGCGGCGTGCTGTTCATCGACGAGGCGTACTACCTGTACCGCGCCGAGAACGAGCGCGACTACGGCCAGGAAGCGATCGAGATCATGCTGCAGGTGATGGAAAGCCGCCGCAACGACCTGGTGGTCATCATGGCGGGCTATGCCGACAGGATGAACCAGTTCTTCACCTCGAATCCCGGCTTCCGCTCACGCATCGCGCATCACATCGACTTCCCCGACTACAGCGCCGACGAACTGCTGCAGATCGCCGAGCTGATGCTGAAGGAGCAGAACTACCGGTTCAGCCCGGCCGCGCGCGACGCGTTCTCCAAATACATGACGGCGCGCATGAGCCTGCCGCACTTCTCCAACGCCCGTTCGGTGCGCAATGCGCTGGATCGTGCGCGGTTGCGCCAGGCCGTGCGGTTGTTCGAAACCCGCGGTCATGCGATCACCAAAGACGATCTGATGACCCTCGAAGCCGACGAAGTTCTGGCAAGCCGCGTTTTCGCCGCGGCAGAGGAAGCAGCCCAGGGAGCCGACTCATGAGCAACATTCTTATCGCCCCGTCCATCCTGTCCGCCGATTTCTCCAAACTGGGGGAGGAAGTGCGCGCCGTGGACGAGGCCGGGGCGGACTGGATCCATCTGGACGTGATGGACGGGCACTACGTTCCGAACATCACCTTCGGGCCGGAGATCGTCAAGTCGATCCGGCGCTATACCGACAAGTGCTTCGATACGCATCTGATGATCAGCCCGGTCGATTCGTATCTGGAAGCGTTTGCCGCGGCCGGGGCAGACCGGATCACCGTGCACGCCGAGGCGACGACGCATCTGGACCGCACGCTTCAGGCCATCGGCGGGCTCGGCAAGAAGGCCGGCGTCGCGCTGAATCCCGCCACGCCGGAGAGCGTCATCGCGTATGTGCTCGATCGCCTGGATCTGGTGCTGGTGATGACGGTGACCCCGGGGTTCGGCGGGCAGAAATTCATCCACTCCCAAATCGACAAGATCCGCCGCATCCGCTCCATGATCGGCGATCGTCCGATCACGATCGAAGTGGATGGCGGGGTGACGCCGGAGACGGCGCCGCTGGTGATCGAAGCCGGCGCCACCGCGCTGGTCGCGGGCTCCGCGGTGTTCGGGCGTCCGCCGTATGATCGGGCTATTGCTGCCATACGCGGGTAGGTGCAGCGTCTTGGCCCGGCCGCTGGTCGTCCAGGGCCCCGACACTTGTCCGGGCACCTACTCCAGCAGGTGCCGCAATAGGTGGCCCGGACAGCAAGCCGGGCCATGACGTCAAGGAAGTCGGAGGCGTCGCCCGCTAGTGGTGCCCTCCGCCATGTCCGCCGCCGCCCGCCCGGGCATAGCCGCCGTGGCCCCAACCGCCGTGGCCCCAACCGCCGTGGCCCCAACCGCCGTGGCCCCAACCGCCGTGTGCCCCCCAGCCTCGATACCGCCAGCCGCCATACGCAAACCCGCCGTAAACCCCGCCGAAATACACCGGATACGGATCGAAGTAGCCGAACGGATAGGCATAGCCATAGGCGAACCCCGGATAATCGGCGGCATAGCTGGCGGGCGCCGGCGCCACGACATCCCCCCGCGCGGCCCTGCATTGCAGGAAGCGTGTGTCCTCGCTGGCGATCCAGGCGCTCGCAGGCGCCGGCGTTCCGGACGCAGCAGGCGGTGCCGGAATCCCGTATCCGGTTCCGGCCTTCACGTCCTGCTGGCAGGTTTCGCTGTCCTGCTGGAACGCCGCCTGGTCGCGGCCTGTCCCGGGTGACACGATGAACAAAGCCGGCGGCGGCGGCGTTGCGCACCCCGCGACAAGGCCGGCAACCGCCACCGGCAGGCATCGACGAACAAGCTTCATCTACAGGCAGGTGGTCAGCCCCCGCCCGCCGTCCACTTCACGATCCCGATGACGTTTGACGCTTTGGACCCGCGCCAACCCGGGTTACGCTGCGTCGCAGTCATTCCAGGAGCACCGCATGGCGGGTCAGATCGAGGCGAAGCTTGCGGAACTCGGCATCACCCTGCCGCGTCCGATGCAGCCGATAGCGAATTACGTGCCCTATGTCGTCACCGGCAACCTGGTGGCCGTCTCCGGCCAGGTGCCGGCGATCGACGGCAAGATCGCGATCACCGGCAAGGTCAGTTGGGGCGTTTCGGTCGATCAGGCGAAGGAAGCCGCGCGGCTGTGCTTCATCAACGTCCTCGTGCACCTGAAATCGGCCTGCTGCGGCGACCTCGACCGCGTCCGGCGCGTCGTGCGGCTAGGCGGCTTCATCGCCGCGCCGTCCGAGTTCACCCAGCATGCGCTGGTGATGAATGGCGCATCCGACCTGGCGGTCGCGGTGTTCGGCGAGATCGGCCGTCATGCCCGCAGCACCGTCGGCGTGCCGTCCCTGCCCGCCGACGCGGCGGTCGAGGTGGAGGGGTTGTTCGAAATCGAATAGGCTGCGGCAGATGCCCGATGGTTCGGCCACGCTGACACTGACCCTCCATCCCCGCATCGCCGAGATCGGCGCGGCCGATTGGGATGCCTGCGCCGGCGGCGGCAACCCGTTCGTCAGCCACGCCTTCCTGAGCGCGCTGGAGGACAGCGGTTCGGCCAACGCCCGCACCGGCTGGCTACCGCAGCACGCGGTCTTGCGGACCGAGGCCGGCCACGTGGTCGCCGCCGCGCCGATGTATGCGAAGTCGCACAGCTACGGCGAGTATGTGTTCGACCACGGCTGGGCGGACGCGCTGGAGCGGGCAGGCGGGCGATACTACCCCAAGCTTCAGGTGTCGGTCCCGTTCAGCCCTGTCCCCGGGCCGAGGCTGCTGCGCCGTCCGGGCACCGGCGTTCCGGTCGCGACCCTGGCGACCGCGCTGGAGCAGGCCTGCGGTTCCCTGTCGCTGTCGTCGGTGCATGTGACCTTCTGCAGCCGGGAGGAGTGGGACGGTCTCGGCGATGCCGGCTGGCTGAAGCGCACCGGGATGCAGTTCCATTGGGAGAATGAGGGCTACACCGGCTTCGAGGACTTCCTCGGCGCGCTGTCGTCGCGCAAGCGCAAGGTTCTGCGCCGCGAACGGCGCGACGCCAACGCGGCCGGGCTGACCTTCGAGGCGCTGTCCGGCGCGGACATCAAGGAACACCATTGGGACGCGTTCTATGCGTTCTACCAGTCCACCGTGGACCGCAAATGGGGGTCCGCCTATCTGACCCGCTCGTTCTTTTCCCTGCTCAGCGAGCGGCTCGGCGACAAGGTCGTCCTGATGTTCGCGGATATGGACGGAAAACCCGTGGCGGGGGCGCTGAATTTGGCGGGGGACGAGGCGCTGTACGGCCGCAACTGGGGCTGTCACGGCGACTGGCCGTTCCTGCATTTCGAGCTGTGCTACTACCGGGCGATCGACTGGGCGATCGAGCGCGGCCTGAAGCGGGTGGAGGCGGGTGCCCAGGGTCGGCACAAGATCCAGCGCGGGTATCTGCCGCAGCCGACATATTCGGCGCATTGGATCGCGCATAAGGGCCTGCGCCGCGCGGTGGCGAATTTCGTCAATGAGGAGCAGGCGGCGATCGAGGCGGAGATGGCGGCGCTGGCCGAGGAGTCTCCGTTCCGCAAAGGCGAGGACTGAGCGGTCCGCGCCGCCGTCAACCAATTGGTAACCTTTTGCTGAGACCATGGATCCGGGGTGGCTGATAGCGCCGCCACGCTTGCGAATCACTAGGTCAATGGCATACAAGAATGGCGCTGTGGCGGCGAGATCAGATCCGGTTTGACCTGGCGGAAGACGCCACGGACCATCCGGTGACGACCCTGACGGTCGATAACCCGGCGGGGGGCGGCTAATCGTTATGGCGACCTGCTTCCAGGCCGGGCGATCGATGACTCTGCTCGGACTGCACGCTCATGGCGAAACTGTTGGAGCCAATGCCATCGGCGCAGCCAACCTCGCGGTCATCGCGCAGGCATTCATGGAGTTGATGGACCTTGACGAACTCGTTGTCGCCGGCGGGATTCGAACGACTGGAGCGAACCCGTCTCGTAACCCGCGTCGAGTCCGGTTCACCCGCCGCGATCCTGATCGAGTGGGCCGGTGATATCCGCCAAATCCAGAAGATTCCGACGACATTCGCCTTGGTGAAGCGCTGGGCGCCAACGCCGCGAGCCAAGCGGGCGACCGACACGATGCTGGAGCACAAACGCGCCTTCATCCTCGTCCCGAAGCTGGAGTCGTTCGATGCCCTCGCCACTGAGCTGGCCGCTTGCGGCGTCAAGGCATCGCGCATCCCCGACACCGAAATCCACGTCAAGGCCATCCGGGAAAGGCTCGACCTGACGCAGGAGCAGTTCGCGCTGCATTTCGGCCTCGACCTCGACGCGGTGCGCAACTGGGAGCATGGCCGCCGCAAGCCCGACACGGCAGCCCGCAGCTACCTGCGCGCGATCCATAACGATCCCGCCGCGGTCGAGGCGGCGCTGTGGCTGCAGCCGGAACCGCCTGGCTTTACGAAGCCATCCGCGTGACGCGTCCCGCGGTCATGCCGCCGTCGATGACAAGCTCCGATCCCGTGACGTGGGTCGACAAATCCGCAGCCAGGAACAGGATGCCGTCGGCGACCTCCGAAGCCTGCCCCGGCTTGCCGAGCGGCACGACCGCCTCCGCCGCCGCCTGCGGGTCTATCGGCTGGTTGCTCCCGCCCGGCAGCTTGCCCCATATCGGCGTCGCGATGATCCCCGGATGCACCGAATTGACCCGGATGCCGTCGTTCGCCTGAGCACATTCCAGCGCCACCGACTTGGCGAACAGCCGCACCGCTCCCTTGGTCGCGCTGTAGCCGGCCAACCCGGCGCGCCGCGCACCCCGGCCACCGAGGACAGCATCACGATCGAGCCGCCGTTGCCCGCGCGCCGCATCGCCGGAATACGATACTTGACCGAAAGGAAGGCGCCATCGGCGTTGATCGCATCTGGCGGCGCCAATCCTTCAGCGACATATCGACAACGGAGCCCATGACGGCGATGCCGGCATTGGCGACCATAATGTCGAGGCGGCCGAGGCGCTCCGCTGCCGCGATCACGTCCGACCAGCCGTCTTCCTCCGAGACGTCGTGGTGCAGATAGACACCGCACATGTCCTCGGCCAGCGCCGCGCCGGCGGTGCCGTCGATGTCGGTCAGCACCAGCCCGGCACCTTCCCGCGCCAGTACGCGCGCCGTCGCGGCGCCGATCCCGGAGGCGGCGCCGGTCACAATGGCGACCTTGCCGTCCAAAAGAGCCATTGGCTTCCTCCCGGTCTCGCTGAGGGCGGGAGAATCCCACCCGGGCGCACGGCCTCCAACCCGGGCGGATCGCGCGGGGGCACGAAAATTCTTCAGGGAACGCGCTTCTGAAGGGCCGTCGCGACGTGCGCAGGGTTCGCCCGCGAACGACCTCCTGCGAATCGTCCTGGCCTGGACACCGGGCCATGACGCGGAGACGGCGCCTAACGTACAGCCTCCACCACCGCACCGACCGCCGCCGCGATATCCAGCCAGCTCCGGTCCGCGGTCAGCACCGTATGCCCCGTCCGCTGGCCCAGAGCGAGGCAGATCCGGTCGCCCATCGACAACCCCGCCGGACGGGTCAAATCCGCCATCAACGCCGAGCGCAGCGCCAGGTCCTCATCGACCGCCACCAAAGTAAGCGGAATCCGCTCCAGCAAAGTCGCCGCCCGCTCCTTCGCCCCGCGCAACACGTATTTTGTCACGACTTCCGCGAAGTTCACGGTGGTCATCACCGCGCCCTCCATCAGCGCCTCCGCCACCCGCTCCTTCCCCGGCTCCGCCAGCAGGAAGGCGAGCAACGCCGAGGCGTCCAGGATCATGCCGGCAGTTCGCCGTCCCGCCGGGCTTCCGCGCGGCGTTCGCGCAGGAAGCCGTCAACCGTCTCACCCGACCCGGCGAACACGTCCCGCGCTTCATCCTGCAAGTCGGTCAGCACCTGCTTCAGCACGCGCATCCGGATCTCCCCGCCGACGACGGAGACCATGACCGGGCCGCCATGCTCCAGGCCGACTTCGCGGCGTATGGATGCGGGGATGTTCATCTTGCCCCCTTCGGACACTCTGGCAACCGAACCCATTTTGGACCCTAATCGTTAACAAAGACTTAACCGGAGGATGGTTACCACAAAAAAAACCCGCACCAAAACACATTATCAGAAGCCAACTCCGCCGCCACTCACCCCCTTGCACCGCGCGCCCTCGCCGTGCATTGAGGCGCCGCCATTGATTTGGGGAAACGGGCGTGCATGGCGCCTGAAGATTCCAAACGCATGAAGGATCATACACATGCGCCTTGCGGTGCTGAAAGAACGACGGGCGGCGGAAACCCGCGTGGCCGCGACCCCGGAGACAGTCAAGAAGCTGATCGCCCTGGGCCTGACGGTCGCGGTCGAGTCCGGGGCAGGGGCTAACGCCTCCCTCTCCGATGCTGATTTTGCCGCCGCGGGGGCCGAAATCGCCCCCGACGCGGCGGCTCTGTTGAAAGATGCGAACATCGTCTTCGCAGTGCAGACCCCCGGCCCGCAGGAGCGTGAGCGCATCCCGCGTGGCGCGTTGCTGGTATGCATCGCCGGCGCATTTTCCGACCCCGAACTGGTCCCGAGCCTCGCCGCCGCCGGTATTGATGCAGTGGCGATGGAACTTTTACCACGCATTACTCGCGCACAGTCGATGGACGTGCTGTCCAGCCAGGCCAACCTTGCCGGGTATCGCGCCGTCATTGAAGCGGCCACCTTCTTCCAGCGCGGCTTCCCCATGATGATGACCGCGGCCGGCACGGTGCCGCCCGCACGCGTCTTCATCATCGGCGCCGGCGTGGCCGGCCTGCAGGCCATCGCCACCGCCCGCCGCCTCGGCGCGATCGTTTCGGCCACCGACGTCCGGCCGGCCGCCAAGGAGGAGATCAAGTCGCTCGGCGCCACCTTCGTCGGCGTCGAGGACGAGGAAACCGCGAAGCAGACCGGTGCCTACGCCAAAGAAATGACCGACGCGTTCCGCCAGAAACAGGCGGAGCTGATGGCCACGACGGTTGCCAAGAACGACATCGTCATCACCACCGCCCTGGTGATGGGCCGCAAGGCGCCGGTGATCATTACGCAACCGATGGTCGACAGCATGAAGGCCGGCAGCGTGATCGTCGATCTCGCGGCCGAGGCGGGCGGCAACTGCGCCGCCACCGTGCCCGGCCAGAGCATCGTCACGCCCAACGGCGTCACCGTGCTCGGCTTCAACAACTGGCCGGGCCGCATCCCTGTCGCCTCGTCCTCGCTGTACGCGCGCAACCTGCTGACCTTCCTGACCACGTTCTGGGACAAGGAAGCCAAGGCGCCGAAGCTGCCGGAGACGGACGATATCGTCAAAGGCGTCACGCTCACCCGCGGCGGTGCCGTCGTTCACCCGAATTTCCTGCCCTCGCAGGCAGCCTGAACATCCGGAGACTGATCCCCGATGACCCCCAATGAACTGGCGGATGAAGCCGCTCGTTTGTCCGGCAATGCGCTCGACCTTGCCGCACACGCCAAGACGCTGGTGCTGACCGTCTCCACGACGGTGGCACCCGAGGTCAATCCATTCATCTTTCTGCTGGCCATCTTCCTGATGGCCTGTTTCGTCGGCTACTACGTGGTGTGGAACGTCACCCCGGCGCTGCACTCGCCGCTGATGGCCGTCACCAACGCCATTTCGTCCGTGATCATCGTCGGCGCGCTGCTCGCGACCGGCCTCGGCACGTCCGGCTGGGCGACGCTGTTCGGCTTTTTCGCGGTCACCCTGGCCTCCGTCAATATATTCGGAGGATTTGCGGTGACGCAGCGGATGCTTTCGATGTTCAAGAAGAAGCAATAGGACCGCATCGATGTCCGCCAGTCTGACTTCGCTCGCCTATCTCGTCGCCGCCGTCCTGTTCATACTGGCACTGCGCGGCTTGTCTTCACCCGTAACGTCTCGCGCGGGCAACCGCTTCGGCATCATCGGCATGGCGATCGCCGTGGCCGCGACCCTGCTGCACCAGGGCATCGGCGCCGGCAGCTACGCGTTGATCATCATCGGCATCGCCATCGGCGGCAGCATCGGCTGGCAGATCGCCCAGCGTATCCAGATGACCGCCCTGCCGCAGCTTGTCGCCGCCTTCCACTCGCTGGTCGGTCTCGCCGCGGTGCTCGTGGCCGCCGCCGCGCTGAATGCGCCGGAGGCGTTCGGCATCGGCGTGCCCGGCAACGTGCATGCGCAAAGCCTGGTCGAGATGTCGCTCGGCCTCGCCATCGGCGCCATCACTTTCTCCGGCAGCTTGATCGCGTTCGCCAAGCTTCAGGCGCTGATGAAGGGCAACCCGATTACCTTCCCGGGCCAGCACAAGCTGAACCTGGGGCTGGCGATCCTGCTGCTGGTGCTGGTGATCAGCTTCGTGATCTCCGGCGGCAGCCAGGTCCTGTTCTGGTCGATCGCCCTGCTGTCATTCGGGCTCGGCTTCCTGATCATCATCCCCATCGGCGGCGCCGACATGCCGGTCGTGGTGTCGATGCTCAACAGCTACTCGGGCTGGGCGGCGGCCGGCATCGGCTTCACCATCCAGAACCTCGCGCTGATCATCACCGGGTCGCTGGTCGGCGCCTCGGGTGCGATCCTGTCCTATATCATGTGCAAGGGCATGAACCGCAGCATTATCAACGTTCTGCTGGGCGGGTTCGGCTCCGACACCGGCGTCGCCTCGGCCGCCCACGCGGCGGGCGACCGGACGGTGCGCTCGGGTGCTGCCGAGGATGCGGCCTTCATCATGAAAAACGCGTCCAAGGTGATCATCGTGCCGGGCTACGGCATGGCGGTCGCCCAGGCGCAGCACGCGCTGCGCGAGATGGGCGACACGCTGAAGAAGGAAGGGGTGGAGGTGAAATACGCCATCCATCCCGTCGCCGGCCGCATGCCGGGGCACATGAACGTGCTGCTGGCCGAGGCCAACGTGCCGTATGACGAGGTGTTCGAACTGGAGGAGATCAACAACGACTTCTCCACCGCGGACGTCGCCTATGTTATCGGCGCGAATGACGTGACCAACCCGGCGGCGAAAACCGATCCGTCCTCGTCGATCTACGGAATGCCGATCCTGGATGTGGAGAAGGCGAGGACGGTGCTGTTTGTGAAGCGGTCGATGGCGTCGGGGTATGCGGGCGTGGACAACGAGTTGTTCTTCCGCCCGAACACGATGATGCTGTTCGGCGATGCCAAGAAGGTGACCGAGGAGATCGTCCAGGCGCTGAACCACTGATCGTCTATCGTCATGGCGGGCGCAGGCCCGCCATCCGCACCTTTCTTTGTAGTTCCGGCAAGCGGTGCAAATTCCGACCGGACCCTGTCACCGGGCGTGAACCGGTGACCGGCATGACGGGGTGGCACCGGCGGCGATCGGTCCTTACGGGCTAATACCAGTCTGCGTTGACTTTGACGCATCGGCGCCCTCCCCACCGTCATGGCCCGGACAAGCCGGGCCATGACGGCTTATGGGAAGAGTCGCTCTCAACACGGACTGGTATAAGCATACAAATCCACCACCATCGACCCCAGACGCGCCCCCGCAACCCGCCGCAACAACCGCCGATCGGCTGTTACCAGCGTGGCATCGCGCGCCTCGGCCAGCGCGAGGTAGAAGCAGTCGCAAGCCGGATGATCCAGTTCGCGTGAAATGGTCACCGCGCGCGGCGCCAGCGGGCCGAGCGGGAACACCGTATCGAAAGCCAGTTTTAGGCGGACCGCGGCATGGTCATGCTGCTCCGGTGTCATGCCGCCCGACCGGACGGCTTTCCAGCCGGCGTTGGCGACCTCCGGGATAATCAGGTCGGGGGCGATCAGCGTATGCGGACCGCTCAGCAAGGCGCTGGCCTCGGCCGAACCGTTCTCCTCGATGAACCATTTGAGCGCCACGCTGGCATCGATGACGGCGATCACCGTTCGTCGCGGCCCTCGCGCACGAGGTCTTCCGCCAACCGGCGGATCCCGCGCGGTGTCAGGGCGCGCACAGCCGCGAACTCCTCCGCGATTTCGGCGCGGGGGTGACCCGCGGCGCGGATCAGAACCTCCCGTAACTCAGCTTCCAGGGACAGCCCGCGGGAGGCCGCACGGGCGCGCAGGGCTGCGAGGACAGACTCTTCGACGTTGCGGATCAGGACCTGCGGCAACTGCCTCTCCAAATGATAGCAATGACGCTATCATCTGATGTTCCGCCCGGGTGTCGAGCGGGATCGGTGAACCGGATATCGTTGCCGGCCCCGGAAACCTGCCGCGGCGAACAGTAACACCAATACATACGATCGGCTGCTTCAGCATACCCGTGTATAATCTGAACCAATAGAAGACATCAGGTCCATTTGACTTCCTTTCTTCGCTTCGGAGGCGCCAATTATTTTGCGTATTCATCGAAAGGAGCGAGCTGATGAAGAAACTGTTACTGGTCATCGCCGCAGTCGCTACCGTCGGCGTTGCGCACGAAGTCCGCGCCGCAAGCATCGACACGCTGTCCGCCTGGAATGGCTCGACCGGAATCACGCCGTTCGGCGCGAACGGCTCGACCGGCGTCTACGGCGAAACCTTCATCGCCCCCGGCAACCTCACCTCCTTCACGTTCGAGGTCGATACCTCCGGTCCGCTGCACGTGGTGGCGCAAGTCTATGCCTGGTCCGGCTCGCTGTACGGCGGCAACGGCCAGCAAGGTGCCGTCGGTCCCGCGCTGTTCACCAGCGCGCCGTTGACGATCGCCGCAACGCGCGCCTACCAGGCCGTAACCGTCGATACCGGCTCGGTGGCGCTCACGCCCGGTCAGAAATACGTCGTGCTTCTGGCGGATACCGGCGGTGACAACGGTCAGGCAGAGTTCGGGTTGGATGGCTTGCACCGCCACCCGGGCATCGCGGGCGACGGGGGCTTCAACTTCTACAATAATCGCGACGTGCTCGCCTCGATCAGCGGCAACAACTGGGACGACTACGCCGATTTCGGGTCGCTGGCCTGGGACGGAGAGTTCGCGGCGCCGGAACCTGCCTCGATAATGCTGCTCGGCGCCGGCCTGATCGGGCTGGGCGTGGTTCGCCGCCGCCGCACCTCCGTCCGGTAAACGGCGCCGGGGCGGGATTGCGGCGGGTTCGTCAAGGCCGGTCAGGTTGCTGGCCGTGACGGCCTGTTGCCGATGCTGATGCCGCGCAGCGCCCGCTTCGTTGCAGGCTGCTCAGTCCTCTGCCTCTGCATGCCGCGGGAGGTCCATCGCATCATGCAGGGCGCGCCAACGAAAACACGCCAACGGCTCGTCGTAGGTGCCGGCTTGGCCGGCCCCAAACCGCTTGACGGTCCAGCAGCCAGGCCTTCTCCGGCGTGGCGGCTGCCCGCTGGATCTAGTCCGGCCAGGAATCAGGAGCATGGCGCCAAACCGGCGGTGACGGCGGGCTGAGACGCCGGGGTCACGCCGCTTGCGTTTCGAAACGCCGTGCGCCCTGCGCGGTTACTCCGCCGCTACCGGACGCAGCTCGGTCTTCAACCATCCCGGCTCCCGCCGATCGAACGCCTTGTACGCCTCGATCACGTTGGTCAGCGGTTCAGTCCGGCTCAGCAGTTCCACCGGATCGATGACCCCGCTGCGCACCAGATCGATCAGATGCGGAACATACGCCCGGTGATTGCAGTTCCCGGCCTTGATCGTCAGGTTGCGGTTCATCGCCTGGCCGATAGGAAACGAATTCGCCGCCGGAGGATACACGCCGATGATCCCGATCGTCCCGGCCTTGGCGACCGCCTGCACCGCCCACTCCAGCGCCTGGCTCGGGGCGTCTCCCGGCACCCAGTTGCCGTCATGAGGCGATTGCTTCGGCACAGCCTGACGCTGGTCCGCCGCGAACTGATCCGCCTTCTGCCTCGCCTGTTCCGCCGCCGGACCATGATGCGCATGCATCGCATCCACGCCGACCGCATCGATCACCCGATCAACGCCGATACCGCCGGATAGCCGCTTGATCGTTGCGACCGGATCCTCCTCCTCGAAATTCACCGTCATCGCCCCCTGACGCCGCGCCGCCGCCAGCCGATCGGCGTATTTATCGACGGCGAAAATGCGGCCGGCGCCCATCAGCCTGGCGCTGGCAATGGCAAACTGCCCGACAGGACCACAGCCGAAAATGGCGACGGTATCGCCGGTACTCCTCTCGGCGAGTTTTGCGCCGAACCAGCCGGTGGGAAAAATATCCGATATCAGGATCGCCTGGTCGTCGCTGACCCCAACCGGCAGCTTTACCATCGTGCTGCTGGCAAAAGGAATGCGCGCCCGCTCGGCCTGCAGCCCGTTTATCGGCCCCGTCACCGCCGGGCCGCCGAAGAAACTCGTTCCGGCATCCGGCCCGTTCGGATTGGCCTTGTCGCATTGCGCGAAATACCCCGCGCGGCAATAGGAGCAGGTGCCGCAGGCGATGGTGGAACAAATCACCACCCGGTCGCCGACATCGAAATCCCGCACATCCGAACCGAGTTGCTGAACGATTCCGACACCCTCATGCCCGAGGATGGTTCCCGGCTTCATCCCCGCCATCGTTCCCCGGACAAAATGCAAGTCCGTTCCGCAAATAGCCGACGTTGTCAGCCTGACGATCGCGTCCGTCGGCTGCTCGATGTGCGGGTCGGGAACGTCATCCAGCCGGATATCGCCGACATCGTGCCAAACAACTGCTTTCATGCGTCCACCCTCTGCTGCTGCGGTAGTTCCTCAATCCGAGGACTTTGGACGACCGGCGTCCTCTTCCAGGGCAGCCATGCTAACGCATGAGCGCCTCACGCCTTCTTGTATTGATATCAATCCATCTTCGTTCTAGTCTTAGCTAAGTTTTGTCAAGACTTACCTAAGAGCAAGAAACTTTAGGGAGTGTGACGATGGGCAACAACTTAACCAAATTGCTACCAACAGTGTTGATGGTCACGATAATGGGCATCGGCGGTGCAAAGGCTTCTCACTGCGACAATAGCTCGTTTTCCGGGTCTTACGCGTTGAGAGTGAGCGGTTTTGCGGAAGGAGTCTTTGACTCATCGGGTACTTTGCATCCGTATTCCGCGCTCCAACCAATTACCATTGTCGGCCAAGCCAACTTCGATGGTAATGGATCGTTCGCCCGAATCGATTATGCTGTACAGAATGGCTCACCGGCTATACCGGCAGGCACCCCGCTGACCGAAAACGGGTTTCGCAGTGGTATTACAGGCACCTACCAGATTGCCGACGATTGCACGGGCATTTTGACGGCCGACTTCGTCACTGGACAAATCAACGGCTTTGCTCTTTCCGTAGTCGATAACGGGCAAACTGTCTTCGGTGTCTCCACATTCTCGCATCAACCGATGCTGCCACCTGCATCGCTACCGAGCGGCACGACGTGCAGTGCTCCTGATGGATGCGACCTCGGCGTTAACCTTGCGATCGAATTCGTTAGAAATCCGAACCGACACTGATCTGCACGATTGAAACTGAGAACCACTGCCCGCTCAGTGGGCACGGACGATTTTCAAACTGAGACACTGCCGCCGGACGGGAACGCCGGCCGCAGCAAGCAGTCGTCGGGGTCCGCATCAGCTATGCGGTCCGGCTAACCTAGCCGCGAGCAGAACGAAAACCCGCGGGGAACCATGGGCGGGCGGGCCGCGTTCCACCGGGACCACTCACCAGGGGACACCCGATGGCAGATAACGAAACAGAAACGACAGACTACGAGAAGGCCCGCGAAATCACCGAAAAGGCGCTTGACGCTCTCAGGGATAACGATGATGCCGAAGCCGGCAGGCTGATCGAAGAAGCCAGGCGCGTTGATGAGAATGCTGTCGAGGATGTCCAGGAAATGCTGGAAGAAGATGCCTCATCGGAACATGACCCGGCGAAGCTGAATGAGGATATCGCAAAGCAAAATCGCGGCTGACATCGCTTATCGGTAAGAACGGTCTGGATGCTGATCCACTTTCCCCCCGGTCCTGCAGGCGCGGGGGGACGTGGAAAGGCTGCTTTCGCCGGCCGTCAGCGAAATCCGGTTACCACTGAAGCTCCGGACCGCAAACCGCCGGCGGGCGCAACACCGCTAATCATGCTGGTGGCTTTGCTTGCCGCCCTTCCGTCCGGCTTCGGCCGCACGTTCCGGATTGTCAACGAAACTGTTGGGGTCGCGCTCCTTGCCGCTGCCCACCTGTTCCTGCGTGACGCCTTTTTGCCCGGCTGCCTTGTCTTCGTCCGAAGCGGAGGAACGTTTCTGTCTGTCCGCCATGATACCGGCGCCTTTCTGTTGCAGTATCGGGAATCAACGACCAACCGGCCGCCGGGTTGCAAACCGGTTGTCCAAAACCCTGGCCGCCCGCAAGCGAAACGCTCAGCCGCGTATCGTCTGCAACGATCCGTGCGCCCGCTCGCCGTCCCGCCGATCGGCCAGCAACGAGCGCAGGCGATCCACCAGAGCCGGCGCGCTGACCGGTTTGCGCAGCAACGAGAACGTTCCGCTCACGGCTCCGCCCAGCGCAAGCGCGGCTCCGTCGCCGGCGTAACCCGTCAGAAGCAGGGCAGGCAGCCCGCGCAGACGCTCCTGCACCGCCCGGATCACCGCCAGTCCATCCATCCCGGGCATTGACAGATCGGTCACCAGGATATCCACTGCCTCTCCGGCGGCGAGCAAGGCCAGCGCCTCGGCGCCGCCCGCGGCGGGCAGCACGGCGAAACCGAAATCCTCCAACTGCATCGTCAGGACCTCGCGAACCGCATCCTCGTCGTCCACCAGCAGGACCCGGGCGCACCGCGTCTCCCCGGCGGGTTCCGGCGCCGCGGCCGGCGCCGGCGGTGCGGCGTCAGCCGCTGCCGCCGCTTCAGGCTGCGCTTCGGGAAGCCAAAGCGTGACCGTGGTGCCCCGCCCGGGCGCGCTGTCTATGCGGATGCCGCCGCCGGACTGTTCGGCAAATCCCTTCGCCATCGACAGCCCGAGCCCGCTGCCGGCGCCGATGGATTTGGTCGTGAAGAACGGCTCGCAGGCCCGCGCCAGGGTCGCCGCGTCCATGCCGCAACCGGTGTCCTCAACGCTGAGCCGGACGTAGCGGCCCGGATCGAGCCCGCCCGCACGTCCGGGCGCCGGCCGGACGATGGATTCGGCTGCCGCGCACAATACCAGCCGCCCGCCGCGCGGCATCGCGTCGCGGGCGTTGGTGGCGAGGTTGATCAGCGACGTCTCCAACTGGCTCTTGTCCGCCTCGAAAAGCGGGAGATCGGCCTCTATCCGAAGCTGAACATCGATGCTGGCGCCCAGGGTGTGCACCAGCATCTCCCGCAGGTCGGGCAGCAGCACGGCCGCGTCGATCGCCTCGGCCCGCAGGTCGCCGCGCCGCCCGAACGCGAGCAGCCGGCGGGTGATCGCCGCGCCCCGCTCCGTCGCCTCCCCCGCCAGCCGGACCAGGCGCCGTATGCCGTCCTGGTCCTCCGGGCGGCGCCCTATCAGGGCCATCGCGCCGGACACCGCCTGCAGCACATTGTTGAAATCGTGCGCGATGCCGCCGGCAAGCTGGCCGAGCGCCTGCATGCGTTCGCCATGCGCGGCCCGCGCCTGGGCCGCCTCGCGGGCCGCCACCTCCTCCTGCACCCGCGCCTCCAGCCCGGCGCTGAAAACCCGCAACTCCGACTCGGCATCCTTGAGGCCGGTGATGTCGCCCGACACGCCGACAATGCCGATGATGGTGCCGTCCTCCTGGCGGAGCGGCGATTTGGCCGAGCGGAACACCCGCTTGCCCAGGCCGGCCGCGTCATACTCTTCCTCGAGGATCTCCGTGCGTCCGGTCTGCATGATGCGGCGGTCGTTCGCCATCACGGTGGCAGCCTGGCCGGGATTGGCGTGAACCTCGGCGACCGTGCGGCCGATGACCTCGTCGAGCGGCTTGCCGATGACGGCAAGCTCCGCAGGGTTGACATAGAGAAACCGGCCTTCGGTATCGCGCGCGTAAAGCGACTCCGCCGAACTGTTCCCGATGGCGCGAAGCATGGCGGTCGTTCGGACCAGATCGGCTTCGGTCCGCTTGCGGGCGTCGATGTCCTGGACAACCGCGATCAGCCGGGTGGCCTGTCCGGCTTCGAAAACCGGCCGGCCATAGGCGCAAATCCAGCGCCAGTTCCCGTTCGGGTCCGGAATGCGGTATTCGATCTGGTAGTCGTGTCCGGGGCTCTCAGACACCCCTTTGCAGGCAGCCTCTACCACCGGCTGATCGTCCGGGTGGACGCGGGCGAGCGCCGCCTTGAAGTTCATTCTGCCGACAAACTCGCGCCCGAAGATCCGTTCCGCTTCCGGCGACCAGAGCACAGTGCCGGCGGCGATATCGAAGTCCCGGACGCCCAGCCGCGCCGCTTCAAGGGCCATGCGCAGCCGCTCTTCGCTGTCGCGCAACGCCGTGGCGACGCGGCGCTGCTCGGTTACGTCGCGGCTGAACACCGTGATGCCGGTTGCTGACGGATAGGCGTGGAGTTCCCAGTGGCTGCCGAGGGAGACGTACCAAGTCTCCGCATGCAGCGGCTGGCGCGTCTCCTTGACCGTGCGGCAGGCATCGCCGAACGCAGTGCCACGCAGCTGCGGCAGCGCGGTCCAGATCACCTGGCCGAGCAGGTCGCGGCCCTTGCCGAACTGCGACTCCGCCCGCCGGTTCAGGTAGGTGACCCGGCAATCCGTGTCGAGCGAGATGACGGCATCGTTGGTGCTCTCCAGCGCGTCGCGCAGCGCCTGTTCACGCGCCTGCAAGGCGTCCGCCATGGCTTCGAACGCCCCGGCGAGGCGGCCGAACTCGGTGCGGTCGATGCGCAGGCCGGTGCGGGCGGACAGGTCGCCGGTCCGCCAGGCCTCGGCGGCGCGCAGCAGCCGCCTGACCGGACGGTGGATCAGCCGCGTGCCCAGCGCGGCGGTCAGCAGCAGGGCGACGATAGCCCCGGCGGCGATCAAAATGATGTCGATGCGGTTGGCCTTGTCGTTCGGTTTCAGCGTGGCTTTCGGATCGAGTCCCACCGATACATACAACCCGCCGGGTCCCACGGCGGGCGGGATGAACGCCACGATGCGAAAGTGGCCGTCCAGAGTGACGAATGAGTCCAGGGCCGGGCTGGTCCGCTCGAAGATGGCAAAGTTCCGGTGCGGCAGGCTGGTTCCCACGAAACGGGCGGATTCCGGGTGGCGGCCCAGGATGATGCCGGAGGAATCCGAGACATTGACGGTCGCGCCGGGCGGCAGCGGCAACGCCGCGAGCTGCCCGGCGAGCCAGTCCAGGCTGAGTTCGGCCACCACCACCCCCGCCACTTTGCCATCGCCCCGCCGGAACGGCCGAGCGATGGACAGCGCCGGTTTGCCTGACAGAAGCCCGGGTGTGTAGCCGCCCAGGACGAGGCCGCCGGTCTCGAGCGCTTTCCTGAAATACGTTTGATCGGAAAGATCGACATCCGGCCTGGCCAGCTCCGGGGCGCAAAGCGGGCGGCCGTCGAGGCCGATCACGGCGACGGCGCGGTATCGGGCGATTTGAGCTTGCAGCCGGGACAGGTAGAGTTGGCAAAGCCCCGGGAGGTTGTCCTCCACCGATGGCGCCGCACTGACCGCGCCGAGCATCTGATCGGCGCCTTCAATGATTCCCTGCTGCCCGGCGGCGACGAGACGGACGAGCCGCATCGCCTCTTCCTCCAGCAGTTGCTGGCGGACCTGGCGCGCCTGATTTTCCGTGTATGCCTGAAAAGCCAGGGCGGGAAGGACTGCAACGGCGACGACGATCAGCAACCGCCCCAACAGACTGTTCATGCCGATCCCCAACGGCCGGTGAGTGCAATAATGTGCTATCGGCTCTTATCACGGTTTTGTCACCAAATCCCGCGGGAGGTGAGTATCACATCCTCGTGATTTTTGTCATTTCGCGATAAAAAGTCGCGCCGGTGCGGCGGGAGCGGCGGACAACGCCGGGCGCGCGCCGGCTGCCGGTCGCTGCGCCGCATGGCGGCAAACGCGGTGGTCAACACAGATATAATGCAATTTTGACATCGACTATTTGCGGCGGCCAGGCCGCCTCGCGAGCACCTTGGACCGGGAGTGGCGCAGCTTCGCTCCGGCGTTGTCATCTCCCCGTGGCAAGCCCGCCGGTTCCGGTCTAGAACAGGCAGGAATCAACCTGGAGACAAGGTCGCCATGCCGTTGTTCGGCTATCACTGCACCGGATGCGATATCGAGTTCGAAACCCTGGTCATGGGCGCCGAACAGCCGGCCTGCCCGCACTGCGGCAGCGTCACGCTGGAGAAGCTGCTGTCGCGCGTCGCCCCGGAGCCGCGCGTGGCCGAGCCCGCGGGCGCGTGCGGAGGCTGTCCGCAGTACGGCGCCTGCGCTGCGGGCTGAACGCCGTCCCGCTGCGCCGCCGCTGCCGGCGCGTTTCATCGCCGGCGCGGCCGAGGCCCCGGCTTCGCCCGGTGCCTATCTGCTTCTGGTGATGCTGCCGGCGCCCATCGGCGTGGTGTTGCCGCACGGGCGGGACGTTCTGCTGCCGGCGGGACGCTATCTCTATGCCGGCTCCGCGCGCGGCCCCGGCGGGATGCGCGCCCGGCTGGCGCGTCATCAGCGGGCGGACAAGACGCCGCACTGGCACATCGATCTGCTGACCATGGCGGGAACGATGGCCGGCGCCTGGATTTTCCCGGGCGGCGATGAGTGCGCCATCGTGGCCGGTCTGGGACACCTGCCGGTGCCGCTGCCCGGCTTCGGCAGCAGCGACTGCCGGCGCTGCGTCAGCCACCTGCTGGCCTGGCCGGATGGCATCGGCATAGATCTGCCGGATGGCGGGCTGGCCTCTAAGTGGCTCCCTTGAACCGGCTCGGGATCGCCTGGACCGCGCTGACCGTCGCCCGCCGCGTGGCGACGGGGGTGCCGGGGGCGAAGTCGAGCGCCACCGTGTCGACGATCCCGCCGTAGCGCTGCTCGATCGCCGCCGGCAAATCGTCATACGTGGCGCGGGCGACGAACAGGTCCAACACGTCGTCCGGCACCTCCGCCGCCATCCGGTTCCACTGGCCCTGTTTGGACATCTCCGTCAGCTTAGCGCCGAGGTCCGAGACGCCGTGCAGGTCGAACACGCCGCGATAGGCCGGGGTCGAGCCGTAAAACGCAACGCGGTATCGCACTTTCTCCACTTCCTCCCGCACCGCGGCCGCGTCCGGTCCGGTGGCGATGAACCCGCCGCCGCTGACCTCGAAACTTTCGAACGACTTGCCGACCGCCGCCAACTCCGCCGCCAGCAACGGCCGCACCACCTGCTCCAGATAAGCCCTGGTGGCGAAGCCGTGCAGCCGCACGCCGTCGGCCACGCGCGCGGCGGTCTTCAGCATCAGCGGCCCGACCGCGGCCATCGCCACCGGTGGCAGCGGAAGGCCCTGCGGCGGCGGCGAGAACTCCGGCGTCATCAGCGAGAAATTGTAATGCCTGCCTTGGTAGTTCAGCTTTTCGCCGTGTTCCCGGCAACGGTGGATCGCCCGCACCGCCTCGATATATTCCCCCAGGCGCTCGGCCGGCGCGATCCAGGGCACGCTGAACCGCCGCTCGTTATGCGCCTTCACCTGGCTGCCGAGGCCGAGCACGAACCGCCCCTTGGAATGCGTATGCAGGTCCCAGGCCTGGTTGGCGACGACCATCGGACTGCGCGGGAAGGCGATGGCGACCGAGGTGACGAGCTGCACCCGCTCCGTCGCCAAAGCGGCGAAGGCCAGCGGCGTGAACGGGTCGTGCTTCAGCTCGTGGCTGGAGACGCTGTCGAACCCGTCCTCCTCCGCCCGGCGCGCGGCGGGGCCGCAGGCGGCCCAGTCCTCGCACGGCAGGCTGCATGACACGCGCATCCGCCTCCCCCGCTGTTTTCCTCTTCACCGGAGTTTGCGGCGGCGCCAGACTCCCGTAAAGCGGATGGGACACAAGGAGCGGATCATGAAGAGACTTGCCGGCAAGGTCATCATCGTCACCGGCGCCAGTCGCGGCATCGGCGCAGCCACCGCCGCGGCCTGCGCCAGGTCGTCGGCGACCGTGGTGCTGGCGGCGCGGGACGGGGCGCGCGCCGCCGCGGTGGCGCAGTCCATCGGCGAGGCGGCCTCGGCGCGCGCCTGCGATGTGACGGACTATGCCGCCGTCGAAAAGCTGGTGGAGGAAACCCGGGCGCGGTTCGGCCGCCTCGACGCGCTGATCAACAACGCCGGGGTGATCGAGCCGATCGCCCCGATCGCTTCCGGCGACCCGGCTTCCTGGGCGCGCAGCATCGAGATCAACCTTATCGGCGCCTACCATGCGATCCGCGCGGTGCTGCCCGGGATGATCGCGGCCGGCGGCGGGACGATCGTCAATGTCTCCTCCGGCGCGGCGGTGCGGCCGCTGGAGGCCTGGAGCGCCTATTGCAGCGGCAAGGCCGGGCTGCACATGCTGACGCGCGCGGTCGCGCTGGAGACGGCGGGGCAGGGAATCCGGGTGTTCGGGTTCTCGCCCGGCCCCACCGATACCGACATGCAGGAGCCGGTGCGCGCCTCCGGGATCAATCCGGTCAGCCGGATCCCGCGGGAGGACCTGACCCCGGTTGCGCATCCGGCGGCGGCGATCGTCTATCTGTGCACGCCCGACGCGGACGACCTTATCGGCCAGGAGTTCAGCCTGAAGGACGAGCCGTTCCGGGCGCGGCTGGGTTTGTATTAATTGCGAAAATGCCGTCCGGCGGCGGGTATGCGAACGGGCGGCTGGACAAGCGGGAGACTCTGTAGTAAAGCAGAACGTGGTGGGAGAGGTTCATTACACGGAAACGGACGGTCGTGGCTGCCAACAGCCGCAGGTCCGCTTCGTTCAATCGGTTAGGCGTTTCCCGCTGAAGAACGACTGACGTGCCGTCAATAAAGCAGTAAAGTAAATGCTGCAATGTCCAGTTGACACAGGAGAATGAAATGGCCTCAGTATGGTTGTGGATTCTGATTGCTCCGGCGATTGGTATCGTTTTCCTCTCACGCACCACATAGCGACACATTGTGCGGGCGCGCGTTGGACCGCGCGCGCTGACCTCCACTCCGGCGGTGCTCGGCCCGCCGGAGTGGAGCCGTTTTCGTGTGCCAGGACCAGTATTGCCGAGTACAGCGGAGACCGGATGGCCCGGCTTGCCCGGGCCACCTATCGCGGCAGCGTGCCGGCATAGATGGCCCGGACAGGCCGGGCCATGACGACGAAAGAGTGACGCCTCGGCCAAACTTCTCTCCGGCTGCGCCTTATCCTCATAGCTATGGGGATACGCCCGGCCATGACGGTGAGGTGGAAGCCGTTGCTCCGCATGACCTCTTATCCTGAAACGCACGGAGACGCGCCTGGCCATGACGGAGAGGGCGGGGACGCTTCGGCCGCTACCCCTGCCGCAACCGCCGGATTGCCTCCTCGGCTTCCTCCGCATCCGCGTTCAGCGCCCGTTCCGCCACCGCCCGCGGAAACCCCGCCCGCGCCAAAATCCCGAACTCCCGCTGCCGATCGGCTGCGTCCGAGGTGCGGAAGGGGCCGATGCGCCGCTTGCGGGCCAGCACCAGGGCCGAGGCCAGCTCCGTCTCCGCGTCCTCCGGCAGCACCGCCCGGGCGAGCTCCGCATCCACCCCCTTCGCCGCAAGCTGTGCCGCCGCCGCGCGCCGCGACCGCCCGGCATGCACCAGGCTGCGCGCGCGGCTCTCGGCGAACGCGGCATCGCTGACCGCGCCGGACGCGGCCAACCGCGCCACCACCTCCGCCGCCGCCTGCCGCGCCGCCGCCACCTGTTCGGCCACGATGTCCCGGTCCGCCGCGCCACGCGCCCAGGTGTCGATCCGGCGCAGCAGCACGCGCCGCAGGCCCGCCTCGGTCGCCGCGTAGCGGGCCAGATAGGTCAGCGCCGCCTGGTGCAGGCTGCCGGCATCCGGCGGGGCGGTATCGGAGGAACTCGCCATGCCGCGACGATGCACGTCCCGCCGATTCGGCTGCAACAGCGGTTCGCAAATTGTCTTCAAACACTCGTTTGACAGCGCCAACCGCTTCGAACGATGATCCGCGTTTCCTCCGGACCCGTCCCGAAAGGTCGCGGGCGGGCGATCCGGCGGGAGGGCTGACAACACCAGGGTTTGAACCGGATGATCTCCGCGCTGTTGCCGAACTACGCACGTGCCGATCTCGCTTTCGAGCGGGGCGAGGGCGCCTGGCTGTGGACGGTGGACGGGCGACGATTCCTCGATTTCGGCTCCGGCATCGCCACGGCAAGCCTCGGGCATGCGCATCCGCATTTGGTCAAGGCGATCGCCGAGCAGGCCGCCAGGGTGATGCACACCTCCAACCTGTACCGCATCCCGCAGGCCGAGCGGCTGGCCCAGCGGCTGGTGGACGTCACCTTCGCGGACAGCGTGTTCTTCTGCAACTCGGGCGCCGAGGCGAACGAGGGCATGATCAAGATGATGCGCCGTGCGACATCCGATGCCGGCAGGCCGGAGCGCTACCGCGTCATCTGCTTCGATGGCGCGTTCCATGGCCGCACCCTGGCGACGCTGGCCGCCACCGGCAACCCTCATTATCTTGAGGGCTTCGGCCCGGTGGTGGACGGCTTCGACCATGTGCCGTTCAACAACATGAACGCGGTGCGCAACGCCATCGGCCCCCAGACCTGCGGCATCATCGTCGAGCCGGTGCAGGGCGAGGGCGGCATCCGACCGGCTGACATGCAGTTCCTGCGCGATCTGCGCGCGGTGTGCGACGAATACGGCATCATCCTGGGGATGGACGAAGTGCAGACCGGCATGGGCCGTTCCGGGAAACTGTTCGCGCATGAGTGGTCGGGGATCGCGCCGGACATCATGTCCTCGGCCAAGGGCATCGGCGGCGGCTTTCCGCTGGGCGCGGTGCTGGCCCGGGAGCGCTACGCCAAGGCGCTGAAGCCCGGCACGCACGGCACCACGTTCGGCGGCAACCCGCTGGCCTGCGCCGCCGGCAACGCCGTGCTGGATGTTATGCTGGCGCCGGGATTCCTGGAGGATGTCGAGCGCAAGGCGCGCGTATTGCGGGGGGAGCTGGACGCGGTGGCGCGCGACTTCCCGTCGGTGTTCACGGAAGTCCGCGGCCTCGGGCTGCTGCTGGGGCTGAAATGCGCCGTGCCGCAGGGACAGGTGCAGGCGGCGTGCGTGGCGGAGGGGCTGCTGGCCCTGACCGCCGGCGACAATGTGCTGCGCCTGGCGCCGCCGCTGGTGGTCACCGACAGCGATATCACGGAGGGCGTGGCGATGCTGCGCCGCGCGGCGGCCAAGGTCGCGGCTTCCGGCAAGGTTGCGGCACAATGAGCGGCGCGGTCCGGCTGAAGGCCGACGCGCGGGACCGGTCCTCCGCGGAGGAGACCGGGCCGCGGCACTTCCTCGACCTGCGCGACTTCGATGCGGCGACCCTGCGGCAGATGCTGGATATCGCGTCAGGCTTCAAGCGCGCCGGCGGCGTGTCGTCGCGTCCGCTGGCGGGCAAGACGCTGGCGCTGATCTTCGAAAAACCCTCCACCCGCACCCGCGTCTCCTTCGAGGTGGGCATGCGCCAGCTCGGCGGCGACGTCATCGTGCTGTCGGGCAAGGAGATGCAGCTCGGCCGCGGCGAGACGGTGGCCGACACGGCGCGGGTGCTGTCGCGCTATGTCGATGCGATCATGCTGCGGACGGACAAGGTGTGGAAGCTGCACGAGCTGGCGGAACACGCCACCGTGCCGGTGATCAACGGGCTGACCGAGGCGTCGCATCCCTGCCAGTTGATGGCGGATGTCCTGACGTTCGAGGAGCAGCGCGGCCCCATCGCCGGACAGGTGGTGGCGTGGTGCGGCGACGGCAACAACGTGGCGCGAAGCTGGATCGAGGCGGCGGTGCGGTTCGGGTTTACGCTACGGCTGGCGACTCCGGACGGGCTGCGGCCGCCGGAGGATCTGGTGGCCTGGGCGCGCGCGCAGGGCGGGCGGATCGAGCTGACCGACGATGCCGAGGCGGCGGTGGCGGGCGCGCGCTGCGTGGTGACGGATACCTGGGTGTCGATGTCGGATGACCCGAACGAGAGCCGGCACAATCTGCTGGCGCCGTACCGGGTGACCTCGCGGCTGATGGGGTTGGCCGCGCCGGACGCGCTGTTCATGCACTGCCTGCCGGCGCATCGGGGCGAGGAGGTCGATGCGGACGTGATCGACGGGCCGCACTCGGTGGTGTTCGACGAGGCGGAGAACCGGCTGCATGCGCAGAAGGGGGTGCTGGCCTGGGCGATGGGGGCGGCGCGGTAGGGTTGGGCAACTTGCCGTTTTGGCCGGACGTGTCCCCATGACAGGATAAGGCGAAGCGCCGAGCACGGCTTGTCCCCCCATCGTCATGGCCCGGCTTGTCCGGGCCACCTGTCGCGGCAGGGTGCTGATACGGGTGGCCCGGACAAGCCGGGCCATGACGATGGAGAGCGATGCCCCCGGCCAAACGTTTCTCATGCTGCCGCTTATCCTGAACCGTGTGGGACCGCGCCCGCCCGGGCTCACACCGCCCGCACCAGCGGCAGCTTCGTCCCCGCCACCTGCCGCTCCGCCAGCACCTCGCGGCGGAACCGGAACAGCTTCGCCGGCCGCCCGCCCGTCTCGGTCGTTACTTCGCCGGTTTCCTCCACCAGGTCCTGCTGGTCGATCAGCCGGCGGAAATTCTGCTTGTGCAGCAGCCGCCCGCCCAAAGCCTCCACCGTCCGCTGCAACTGCAGCAGAGTAAACGTCTCCGGCATCAGTTCGAACACCACCGGCCGGTATTTGATCTTCGCCCGCAGCCGCGCGATCCCGGTCGCCAGGATGCGCCGGTGGTCGTGCCGCATCGCCTCACCGGGAGCCAGCGCCGCGCGCGCCGCGCCCGCCTCGGCGACCAGCCCGGCCTCCCACAGGGTTTCGTAGCGCTGCAGCACCAGCTCCTCGTTCCAGCGCTGCCCGTCCAGGCCGAAATTGATGGCGACCCGCCGCAGCCGGGCGCGCGCCGCGCCCGGGCCGTCCGCGCTTTCCGCCCAGGCGCGCAGCGGCCCGGCCAGCACCGCCCCGGTCAGCGCCGCCCCGGCACCGCGCACGTCCTCCCACGGAAAGAACCGGTACCAGGGCTGCCACTCCGCACCCCATCCGGCCGCGGCCGGCGCCTCCCGGGTCAGGCCCAGATAGCTCACCGACACCACCCGCCCGAGCGTCCCCTGCTTCCGATCGGCATCCGCAAACGTGTAAAGCTGCTCGACATAGCCCAGCGGATGGCGGGTCTGGGTCTCCACCCAGGACCGCAGCCCGGCCTGCAAGGATCGGTGCGACGCCTCGAACGGGCCGGAGGGCAGCGCCTGGCCCTTGTCGATGGTCAGCACGCGCGGCTGGCCGTTCGTCACCGCGACGATCACGGCGGTCAATTCCGCGGCAACCGCCACGCTGACGTCATCGCTACGGGTCTGCACCAGGGACATGGCGGGCTTCTGCCACGGCGGCGACGGAGTCCGCTACCGTCAAATCAGTCGCCGGTGCGGCGGCCGAGTGCGGCGTTCTGGATCGCCGCGCTGGCGCCCAGCAACATGGCGCTGGCGGCGAACGTCATGATCGCGCCGCCGATGAAGGCTCCGGCCAGCCAGGAGCCGGGGAGAGGCGGGCCGGGGAAGCCCGGAGAGGATTTCAGTCTCGGCACGACGGGACTCCTTTTCGGATTATGATCTTTTCTTTACGCACGCACCGCAGCGACGGATCAGCCGCCCGAGCATGGACAGGAGCGTCCTCGCGCATAAATACTACCAACGGGTAGCATCCGGGAGAAAGGAAAAACGCCGATGGACGCGCTGCTGCCGCTGGCCGAGACGCTCGGCGCCCGCCTTAAGGAGCGCGGCGAGACGGTCGCCGTCGCCGAGTCCTCGACGGGCGGGTTGATTTCCGCCGCGCTGCTGTCCGTGGGAGGTGCGTCGGCGTATTTCCGCGGCGGCGGCGTGATCTACACGGCGCAGGCCCGTTCGGGGCTTCTGGATATTCCGGCCAGGCTGCCGGCGCCGATTGAGCGCGCCTCGACGGAGCCGTATGCCGTGCTGCTGGCGGACACGGTGCGGGCGCGGCTGGACGCGAGCTGGGGCATCGGCGAGAGCGGCGCGGCGGGTCCGGCGGGCAACCGCTACGGCGACAGGCCGGGGCACAGTTGCATCGCGGTGACCGGCGCGGGGTTCTCCCGGGTGATCACGCTTGAGACGGGCATCGCCGATCGGCTTGTTAATATGCGGGCGTTCGGGGTGCGGGCGCTGGAACTGCTGGCCGAGGCATTGGGGCAGTAACGAAGGGAGGATAGCAAGAATGGCCAAGCCGATTCATAGTATGATCCGGGTGCTGGAGGAGGCGAGGAGCGTGGACTTCTACCACCGCGCCTTCGGGCTGCTCATCGCGGACCGTTACGCGTTTGACGGGTTCACGCTGGTCTACCTGACCTCGCCGGAAGACGATTACGAGCTGGAGCTGACGATCAATCACGACCGCAGCGAGCCTTATACGCACGGCAACGGCTACGGCCACATCGCGTTCGTGGTGCCGGACGTGCGGGCGGAGCAGGCGCGTTTCGCAGCCGAGGGACTGAAGCCGGAGCCGGTGAAGGAATTCCACCGTGACGGCGCGCTGATGGCCCGGTTCTTCTTCGTGACGGATCCGGACGGGTATCGCATCGAAGTGCTGGAGCAGCACGGACGGTATCGCTGACCGGGGCCGCTTGAGCGGATGTCGCGGCGGCCCGATCAGTCGTCTGCCGTGTGAAGACGGATTTTATTCGCGCTTTACTGTGCCGAAGGAGATGCGGGGGCAACGGTCGCCGCCGGTGGCGGGTGAGCCGCCGAAACGCCGGCCCGATGATGTCCACCCGGCTGAAAGCCCCGCCGGCAACCCCGGCGTAGCACGACTCGCCTCGCTTGTCAGCGTCCCGGACCGTGCTCAAGATGCCGCTATCCAGCAGCAAGGAACCGCCGCGATGAGCGATTTGCCCGGGCATGTCGAGATCCATGAGGAAGGCCCGCGCGAAGGCTTCCAGATCGAGCCGGGGCCGATTCCCACCGGCGAGAAAATCCGGCTGATCGAGGCGCTGAGCGACACCGGTATCGGCCATATCCAGGCGTGCTCGTTCGTCAACCCGCGGCTGGTGCCCGGCTGGTCGGATGCGGAGGCGGTGGTGGACGGGTTCGCCGCACGGCCGGGGGTCGAATACACTGGCCTGTTCTTCAACGGCAACGGGCTGGAGCGGGCGCTGGCGTTCCGGGGCAAGCTGACGGTCCATGGCAGCATCGCGCTGACCGCCTCGGAAGCGTTCACGCGCAAGAACCTCAACCGCAGCCATGCGGAGAACGTGGAGGCGATGAAGCAGCACAGCGCGCTGCAGCAGTCGAAGGGCGTGCCGGTGACGCGCATCCAGATGATGGCGGCGTTCGGCTGCAACTACCAGGGGGATATCGCGCCGGAGCAGGTCATCAGCACGCTGCGCGACGGGATGGCGATCGCCGCGGAGACCGGGGCGGCGATCACGCTGTTCTCGCTGGCCGATACGATGGGCTGGGCGACCCCGCTGCGGATCGAGCGTGTGATCGGCGCGGTGCGGGAGCGCTGGCCGGAGATGGCGTTGTCGTTGCACCTGCATGACACGCGCGGGCTGGCGGTGGCGAACGCTCATGCGGGGCTGCGGCTGGGGGTGACGCGGTATGACTCGACCGTCGGCGGGCTGGGCGGGTGCCCGTTCGCGGGGCAGCCGAAGGCGGCGGGGAATATCTGCACGGAGGAACTGGTGCTGCTGTGCGAGGAGATGGGGATCGATACGGGGATCGATCTCGATGCGCTGATCGAGGTGGGGCGGCTGGCGGAGGAGATTGTCGGGCACCCGTTGCCGGGCGAGTTGATCCACGCCGGGAGTTTGGATGCGTTCCGGCGGAAGGCGGGGTAGGACAGCGGGTTTATCGCGCAGATTATGGTTGCCGCCGCAATCCGCGGCACAAACAGGGTCGCCCTGTGCGGCCGGACGGTTTCTGACGATATTGGCATCAGCAGGAAACTGCACCGGTAATGGAGTGGCATCCGTTTCTTCATTGCTGCCGCAATAAAGCGTGAGCTGCACAGCGAACCGCCCGCGTTCGCCTGCCCGTCTGAAACTTGACAAATAAACTAAAGCCGACAAGGGTTCGAACGGGAGGATGACGCTTGCGCGCGAAAACGGCGTGCGTGGCTGGACCGGAATTTGTCCGGTGAAATCGTCACCTGCGAGCCGCTTAGCCATAATCTACGCAATGTTGCGCCGCGGCATTCCACGAAACCCGTTTTGCAAAACCGAGGAAGATGAGACCAATGATAACTCTGATCGTTAATGGGCATGAGCAACATTGGGACGGTGATCCGTCCCTGCCGCTGCTTTGGTATATCCGCGATGAGATGGGCCTGACCGGGACAAAATTCGGCTGCGGACACGGCTTCTGCGGATCTTGCACGGTTCACCTTGAGGGGATCGCGGTCCGCTCCTGCAGCACCACCCTGGCGGAAGCGTCGGGCAAGAGGATCACCACGATCGAGGGTCTTGACCCCGACGGCAATCATCCGATCCAGAAGGCGTGGCGGGAAGTCAACGTGCCGCAGTGCGGTTACTGTCAATCCGGTCAGATCATGCAGGCATCCTCTCTGATCGTTCATAATCCGCACCCGACGCATGAGGAAATCCGCGAGGCCATGGCCGGCAACATCTGCCGGTGCGGCTGTTACCAGCGGATCGAGACGGCTGTGCGACTCGCAACGACGGGGGCCTGAGCCATGTTCCAAAACCGCATTGAGAATGTCTCCAGGCGCGGCGTTTTGCGCGGCCTGGGAGTGACCGCCGGTCTGGTGCTTGCCGTGCCCGTGATGTCGCGCCGCGGCATGGCGGCCTATTCGACCGGCGCCGACAAGATGCCGCACGGTACGGTGAACAATCCCACGGTTTTCGTTTCCATCGCTCCGGACGGCGTGGTTACGATCATTGCGGCGCGGTCGGAAATGGGCACCGGCGTGCGCACCAGCCTGCCGATGATCGTTGCCGATGAAATGGAAGCGAACTGGGACAAGGTGAAGGTTCGGCAGGCGCCGGGCGATGAAGTCAAATACGGCAATCAGGACACCGACGGCTCCCGCAGCACCCGCCACTTCCTCATTCCCATGCGGCAGGTCGGCGCTTCCGCCCGCACGATGCTGGAAGCCGCCGCTGCCAAGCGCTGGAACGTTCCGGTCAGCGAAGTCAAGGCGGCAAACCACGAAATCATCCATGTCGGCACCGGACAGAAACTCGGATACGGCGAACTGGCCGATGATGCGGCAGCGCAGCCGGTTCCGGATGTTGCCACGCTGCGCCTGAAGGAGCCGAAAGACTTCCGCTACATGGGCAAAGGCCAGGTCAGCATCGTCGATCTGCACGACATCACCACCGGCAAGGCGATGTACGGCATCGACACCCGGCTGCCGGGAATGAAATACGCGGTCATCGCGCGGCCCCCGGTAACCGGCGGCAAGGTGGTTTCGTTCGATCCCGCTGACGCCCTGAAGGTCTCCGGGGTAGAGCAGGTGATCCAGGTGCAGGGCTGGCCGTGGCCATCGAAATTCCAGCCGCTGGGCGGCGTCGCCGTCATCGCCCGTAATACCGGCGCGGCAATCAAGGGCCGCGACGCGCTGAAAATCGTCTGGGACGACGGGCCGAACGCCAGCTACGATTCCATCGTCTATCGCAAGGAACTCGAGGACGCATCGCGCAAGCCCGGCGAGGTCGTCCGGAACAACGGCGACGTGGACGCGGCGATGAAATCCGCTGCCAAGGTCATCGTCGGCGAGTATTACCTGCCGCATCTGGCGCATGCCAGCATGGAGACGCCCGTCGCCACCGCGCATGTCGCCGACGGCAAGGCGGAGGTCTGGGCGCCCGTCCAAAGCCCGCAAGGGGCACGCGACGATATCGCCAAGACGCTGGGCATTTCGCCGGAGAACGTCACTGTCAACGTGACGCTGCTGGGCGGCGGGTTCGGCCGCAAGTCGAAATGCGATTTCGTTCTGGAAGCGGTGCTGCTGTCGAAGGCCGCCGGCGCGCCGGTGAAAGTGCAATGGACCCGGGAGGACGACATCCACAACGACTTCGTGCACACGGTTTCGGCCGAACGGATCGAAGCCGGACTGGACAAGAGCGGCAAGGTCATTGCGTGGCGGCATCGCAGCGTCGCGCCGACGATCATGTCCACCTTTGCGGCCGGGGCGAAGCACCAGGCTCCCTTCGAGCTGGGGATGGGCCTGGTGGATCTGCCGTTCGATATTCCCAACATCCGCTGCGAAAACCCGGAAGCGGCAGCGTATACCCGCATCGGCTGGTTCCGCTCGGTATCCAACATCCCGCGCGCCTTCGCGGTCCAGACCATGGTTGCGGAGATCGCCCACGCTACCGGACGCGACCAAAAGGAGATGCTGCTGGAGCTTATCGGCCCGGCGCGCATTGTGGATATCGGCCCCACGGTCAAGGACTTCTGGGACTACGGCGAGCCCGTTGGCAGCTACCCGATCGATGCGGGACGCCTGCGCCGCGTGGTGGAACTGGTCGCCGAAAAAGGCCAATGGGGTCGGCAGGTTCCGAAAGGCCACGGGCTTGGCATCGCCGTGCATCGCAGCTTCGTCAGCTACATCGCTACGATCGTGGAAGTTTCGGTGGACGGCAAGGGCAAGCTGACGATTCCACGGGTGGATACGGCAATCGATTGCGGCACGTTCGTCAACCCGGAGCGGATCCAGTCGCAGATCGAGGGCGCTGCGATCATGGGCCTCAGCCTGGCCAAGTATGGGGAGATCACCTTCAAAAACGGCCGTGTTGTCCAGAAGAACTTCGACGACTTCAAGCTTGCCAGGATTGACGAAGGGCCGCTGGTTACAAACGTTCACATCATGCAGAACGGGCCGGACGTTCCGCCGAGCGGGGCGGGCGAACCGGGGCTGCCGCCGTTCGCTCCCGCGCTGTGCAATGCGATTTTCGCCGCCACGGGCAAGCGAATCCGCAGCCTGCCCATCGGCAAGCAACTACAATCCGCTTGAACAAGGACATAGGCGTGCGGAAACCATCATTGATCTTCGGTACCGGTGCGGCCCTGCTGCTTGCGGCAGGATCCGCGCTGGCTGATGACGCCACGTCCAAGCCGCAAATCGGCAACGGACCGGCGGTTGAAAAGTCGGTGCCGTCTTCGGCACCGGCTGCGACCACCACTCAGACGACAGGAGCGACCAACCAGGACAAAACCGTCAAAAGCATGAACAATAACGAAAAGGCAAAAATTGAAGCCAACGGTAAATAACTGTGTAATCAGATACGGGAGGGAGAGCGAATGTCGAGCACCCCAGGCGTGGCTTTGCCGCTGATCGGGTGACGCGGGAGCAACTGCTTAATGCAGATGGCGGACAACACCGCGGACGGACCATGTTTGAATCGGCGGTGTTGCCTGTCTTGCGGCGTGGCGTTGTCGGGCAATCCGGTGTTGGGTCACTCGCTGGCTGCGCGGCTGATCGCCTCCAACAAGAATACCGGTCATATCGCGTGGCAGCGGCAGGTTGCGGGTCCGGCTAAAAGCGAGGTCATCACACGTGCCGCGTCCTGACCGACCGCCGGTTGGTGCGTGATTCAGCAAAGGATTCGTGCGACTCCACCGACGGCACCCGCTTGACGAACCTGACAACCCCGGGGTGGCGAGGCTACTCTGTCGCGGTAACGTTTGCGATCAGCCGCATCGACACCATGGCCATTTCGTCGGTCCCATGGATGTAGCCGACGCGCAGCAGCCCGTTGATCGGATGCGTTCCGGGTTTGGTGGCACGCAAGCCGACAGGAAAGACCAAGGCGCGGTCTTCGACTTTGGCGGGAACCATGTCCTGCTCGAAGACGATGCCGTCGTCGTATGACGAAAGCCGGATGACCCGGTTGTTGTAGGCCGAAAGTATCCGGTATCCGTCTCGGACCCTGAGGGTGGCAAGCATCACCGCGGGTTCGCCGACTTTCACGGTGACATCGCTGACATCGACGACGTAGGCGGCCGATTCCTCGGCGGCGCTTGCCGTCGCGAAGGCCATGGCTGTCAGACCGGCGGCAGTCACGGCAAAGGCGCGGCGCCGGGGCAGGACGAAAGTGCGCATGAAGCTATCCTGATCTTTGGAGCGACCCAGAAAAAGCCAGCCGCCGCCATCGGCGGCGGCTGGCGCATAAATCTTACTTCGAAACCGCAAATACCCAGACCACGCCACCTTGCGGCACGTCCGCGTTCCAACCGACCAGGTTGGCCATCAAGCTTTGCTGGAACGCCGGATCGACGCCATATCCCGATGCGACGGCAATATACTGCGTGCCGTTGACCTCGAAGGTCGACGGCGGCGCAATGACGCCGGAGTTGGTGGTGAACTGCCAGAGTTCCTCACCCGATTTCGCGTCATAGGCGCGGAACTTCCGGTCGTTCGTGCCGCCCGCGAAAACCAGGTCGCCCGCGGTGGTCAGAGCGGAACCCCACATCATCGAGTCTTTGTATGTGTCCCGCCAGACACGCTTGCCGGTATTCACGTCGTACGCCTGCAGCTCGCCGAAGAAACCCGGTTTCGTATCGACAGAAAAATGGAAATCCGGGATGGCAACCCCGGTCCACCACTGGCCGGGGACCCGCTGCTCGACCTTGCCCTCCAGGGTGTTGCAGTGGTTCTCGTTCGACGGAATGTAGACTATGCCGGTCTTTGGGTTATACGCCTCGTATGGCCAGTCCTTGCCGCCCCACAGGCCGGGGCAGAACTGCGCGGCCTTGCCGGTTCCCGGCTTGTGCGCCGGGTCGACGTCCGGGCGGCCGGTTTCCGAATCGATGCCCTTGAACACGTTCTGCGGCACATAGGCTACCGAGTTCACGTACGAAATGCTGCCGTCGCCGTTGCGCCCAAGCCAATACAGATAACCGTTGCGCTGCGGTGTCAGAAGACCCTTCGTGGTCGAACCGTTCTTCTGGAAATCCACCAGCATCGGCGCGTTCATCGCGTCCCAATCCCAGGACTCGTTCTGATGGTATTGGAAATGCCCCTTGATCTTGCCGGTATCGCCATCCAGCGCAACCGTTGAGGATGTATAAAGATTATCCCCCGGCCGCTGATCGCCGAACCAGGGCGAGCCGTTGCCCGTGCCCCAATACACCACGTTCGCGACCGGATCGTAATTGCCGGTCATCCAGGTCGAAGCGCCGCCGGTCTTCCAGGTGTCGGGCTTCTGCCATGTGTCGCTGCCGGCCTCGCCCGGAGCCGGAATGGTGTAGGTCTTCCAGGCCGGTTTGCCGGTGTCGGCATCGAACGCCTCGACAAAGCCGCGCACGCCGAACTCACCGCCGGCAACGCCGACAAGGACCTTGCCCTTGACGATAAGTGGAGCCATCGTCATGTAGTAACCGGTCTTCCAATCCTCGACCTTCGCTTCCCAGGCGACCTTGCCGGTCCTGGCATCAAGCGCCACCAGAACCGCATCCAGCGCCGGAAAGAAAACCTTGTCGCCATACAGCGCAACGCCGCGGCTGGTGTTGTGCAGCGCGCTGAAGCCTTCCGGCAGCCTGCGCTTGTATCGCCACAGCAATGCACCCGACGCCGCGTCCAGCGCCATGACCTGGCTGTATGGCGTGCTGACGAACATAACCCCGTTATTCACTATCGGCGGCGACTCATGGCCCGAATCGACCCCGGTCGATACCGCCCACACCGGAGTCAGCCTCTTGACGTTGCCAGTATTGATCTGGTCCAGCGTGCTATAGCTCCATCCCTGGTAGTTGCCGCGCGTCATCAGCCAGTTCTGCGGCTCGGGATTGGCGAGGCGGGCGTCGGTCACCGGAGTGTAATCCGCGCTGAGCGCGGCGCCGGGCGCGCCCGCCATCATCAGGACTGCCAGGCTTGACCCGACAAGCAGCTTCTTCATTGTTTTTCTCCCTTGATGTCGTCCAGGTCTTTTTTTGCGCAACGTGGTCATGATGCAGGCGGGCAGCGCGGGCCCCCTCGGCGGTCCGCCGACAGCATCAACTCATTTGCATGCCGACGCGCCCGGTGAAACCGCTGGCGGCCAACAGCATACCTTCTTTGGACACCAGCGGCAGCGCCGCAAGGTGTCGCGGCGCCGGTCCGTCCAGCACCTCGGCGCCGTTCCGCGGGTCGTAGACCGAGCCGTGGCATGAGCAAACAAACGCATGGGCGTCGTTCGACCACATGTTAACCGGACACGCCTGATGGGTGCAGACTCCGGAATAGGCCACGACCCCGTCCGCCATATGCGCGAGGGTGACGTCGTCCACGCCGTTGTCGCCGATGCGCGCCAGGATCACCAGGTTAAGGCGCGTAGCGTTGCGCACGGTGCCGTCAGGCGCAGCCGGATAGGCCTGCACCTGGGGACCGCCGAGCGGCAAATCCCCGCTCAGAACAGTTTGGCCTGCCTTGGGTCCGGTGAGAAAGACGAAATGGTCGCCCGCTTGCGGCGGTTCGGCTGCGGGATCAGGTGCGTCGTCCGCCCGCGCGGGCGACATCAGCAAGGGCCCGGCGGCCAATCCTGCTCCCAGCACGGCGCGGCGAGACAAGGCGGCTTCATTTGGATCGCGGTCCGGCATTCTTGTTGTTTCCTCTCCTGTCATGCAAGCTGAGACGCACTTGCTTGGGCTTGTTCCAACGCCATTGTTGCAAGCCTAGGCTGAACCATCGGCGGATGTCCAGACGCTCACCTTATCAGATTGCGGCGTTTGCCCTGACGGCCTCGAATAGCTGACGCGCGTTGAACAAATATACGTGTAGGGTTGGCGCCGGACGCAAACGCGCTTTTTTCCGCAGATCGGCCCATACGCAAAAAGGGGATCCCGTGTTCGCGGGATCCCCCCATCCGGCGCAGCGGTATCGAAAAACCTATGCCGCCTGCTCGAATGCCTGCCGGTTGATGGCCTTGTTGGACAGTTGATTCAACAGGGTATCGGCCTGCTTTTCCTCCGCCAGTGTTTCCTCGAGCAAAGAAACGATCTCCTTCTGGCCAGCGGTCTTGGCCCAGGCGATCAAAGATCCGTAGCGGGCGATCTCATAATGCTCGATCGCCTGGGCGCACGCTGCGAGTCCCGCATCGCGCACGCTGCCCTCGGGAAACTCCTCGATAACCTCCTCGCCTTCCTCGATCAGTCCGTTAATCGCTTCGCAGGTGACGCCGCGGGCACGCTTGCCCAAGGCGTCGAAGACTTTTTGCAGGCGTTCCACCTGACCCTGGGTTTCCTCCCGATGATGCGTGAAGGCATCCTTCAAATCCTCGTTTGCCGCTGCCTTGGCCATCTTGGGCAGAGCCTTCAGAATTTGCCGCTCCGCGTAGTAGATATCCTGTACGAAGGTCAGCAGCAACGCGTTGAAGTCTTTTGCAGCAGCCATTCCGGCCTCCTGACTAAATTGTTTCAATGTCCATAGCTCCGGCGGCCCGCAGGATCGCCTCGGCTTGCGACCGCATGGCCGCCGTCCTGGTACGCACGGTCAGAACCAGATCGCCGGCTTCGGCCCTGGCATCCCGGTCTTTTTGCTCGGCTTTATCGGCGGCGCCGTGCACGGCAAAAGTGGTGCCTCCTGCCACGCCGCCAGCGGCAACGGCCGCCGCGACGGCGGGCGCCGCCGCGCCGCCGGACGCCACGGTCACGCCAACCGCCGCAAGCGCCGCTGCCGTGCCCGCCAGGCTTGCTCCCAGCGTGCGAAGCTGTCGCGCATCCGCCTCGGTTGAGGCCGGTTTCGCCTCGGCGGCAAGATCGTTTGAGACCCCTGCCGCCGATGGCAGGCTCATCTCCGCGCGATCAAAACCGGAGGTCGACAACCGGCTGACGGCATCCTGCAGTCTGTCCCCATCCGCGAAGGCCGCCCGGACCTGCCGCGGTTCCGTCGCGTCGTTCATTCCGGCACCTCACGAACCGTAACGGTGACGCTAGCGGGACGCATGCCCGCCCTTGCGGCCCGCCGCGGAGGCTTTCTCGCGGTCCTCGGCGAAGTTGCCCGGATTGTGTTCAGCGCCTTCGCGGCTGTCGCCCGACCCCTTGTGGCTGGCATGACCGCCTTTCTTGCCCGCGGCGGACGCCTTTTCACGGTCCTCGGCAAAATTCCCCGGATTATGTTCGGCGCCTTCACCGCGCGATCCGCGGCTTTCCGAGCGATGTTCGCTGGGTTCCGCATGCGTGCCGCCATGGCTCGCCTGACCGCCCTTGCGTCCCGCTTCCGCGGCGCGCTCGCGATCATTGGCGAAATTGCCGGAGCTATGCTGTCCGCCGATCTGGCCGGCGCGCGACGCCTTCTCACGATCCTCGGCGAAATTGCCGGGATTTCCGGTGTGGGGTTGTTGAGCCATTGGTTTCCTCTTTCACAACTGCGCGGATCGATGGACCCGGCGGAAAGTGAACGGAGCGTGGGCAAGCGGGTTGGTTCAAAACTTATGTGAGGCTAACAGCGGATTTCGCTCTATTCGTGTGGATCGAGTACTAAGAATCCGCTTTCCCGCCACCGTTTTCGCAGCCGCGGATTAAAGTCCCGGGCTGGCGACCGACAGTCTGGCCGGACCTGGCGGAGCAGGCTGGTGCGCCTGCACATACTCGTGCGGGTCCACCGCCAGATACCGCGCCGGCCGATCGGCTGCGTGCTGGAAGACGGAGATCGCGGCGAGGACGCGTTTGTCGTCGTCCGACAGCCGCGTCACCTCCCGCAGATGATCGGTCCAGCTTTCCATCGACCAGACTTCCACCCAACCCTCCGGATGCGCAACATCCTCATACACCTGCCAGAACAGCGCGCCGGCCCGGCCGCGGATGTGATGCACTTCATTCATCAGGCGCAGGAACTCCACCCGCCGCAGGGCGTCCACACGGTAATAGGCGATTTCCATGATCCGGCCGCGGGTGGTGCGCAGCAGCGGCGCGAGTTCAGGGGCAGGGGCCTCCGGCACCGGCGCCGGTTCCCGGGCGGCGGCCGAGGGTGCCCGCACGATCGCCTCGATGCTGAAAAAACGCGCGAACACGGTCAGTGCCAGGCCAACGGCGGCGGCGGCGAGGAACGTGTCGGACAAGCCGATTTGGCCGCCCAGCCAGCCCCATCCGAAGGAGCCGAGAGTGAGCGCGCCGTTCTGCGCCAACTGGTAAATCGACAGCACCCGTGCCCGCACCCAGGACGGGCAGACAAGCTGCGCCGCCGCCTGGATCGTCGCAAAGGCAGAGGTCCAGCCCAGCCCGAACAGCAGCATGCCGAACGACACCGGCAGCCAATGGTGCGACAGGCCGATGACCGCCATGCCGGCGCAGGACAGCAGCGAGCACACCACCACCGTCGTCCCGCGCGACAGCTTGCCGCGCACCACCGGCAGCAGCATGCCGGAGGTGACGCCGCCGATGCCCATCATGCCCAGGATCAGGCCGTACATCCCCGGGCCGAGGTCAAGATCGCGGCGGACGAACAACGGCAGCAGCGCCCACGGCGCCGAGGCCGGAATCGCATAGGACGCGGTGCGCACCATGGCCGCCTGAATCGCCGGGGTATTGCGCACGAAGCGCGTGCCGGCACGCATCGCGGAGACGAAACGCTCGCGCGGCAGGCCGGTGAAGCGGCGCTCGCGGTTCCAGGACAGCAGCGCGCCGATCACCGCCAGGATCGACACCGCATACAGCGAGAACGCCAGGCTGGAGCCGCCGATAAGTATCAGCGCGCCGGCGATAGCCGGGCCGACGGCGCGGGTCAGGTTGAAGCCGATGCCGTTCAGCGCGATCGCCTGCGCCATGTCCTCGCGCGGGACGAGTTCCGGGACGATCGCGCCCCAGGCCGGCGTCGTCAGGGCGGAGCCGATGCCGATGGCGAAGGTCAGCGCCAGCAGCCAGCCGGCGTTCATCATGTGGTTGAGCGTCAGGATCGCCAGCAGGGCGGCGGCCGAGATCGTCCAGATCTGCGTGGCGATCAGGAATACCCGGCGATCGACGATGTCGGCGAGGGCGCCTCCCGGCAGCGCCAGCAGGAACACCGGCATGATGGTCGCCGCCTGCACCGCGGCGACGATCAGCGGGTGAGGGGCGAGTGTCGTCATCAGCCAGCCGGCGCCGGTGTTCTGCAGCCACGTGCCGAGCCAGCCGATGACACTGGCGATCCACAAGGTGCGGAACATGCCGTTGCGCAGCGGCACCAGGGCTGCCGGCAGCGGCATCAGGTATGCGACCCCCGGTTGGCCGGGTTGGGGAATGCGACGCGGATGCGGACCGTCGATCCGGCGGTGAAGGGACGTGCTGTCATGCCCCACTCCGCCCGCCTGAGCTTGCCGCTGAACACCAGGGTGCCGGCCGATGGGCTGGATTCGGAGTCGAGGGTGAAGGGATGGGTCTGGCCGTGCAGCAGCAGGCTGCCGGTGACCCGGCCGCCCTCGCAGGCGCCGTGGAATGCCAGATCGGGGAACTGCGCCACGTCCATGAACTCGGGACCGGTGATGCCGTCACGGACGCTTGTCTCGGACATGATCAGGCTGGCGGCTTCGACTTCCAGCACCACCTGACAGGCGCTTGGGGCGGCGGAGTCGGTGCGGATCCAGCCGTGGAAGCGGGTGAACCGGCCGTCGAACGGGATCAGGCCGAGGCCCCAGGCGCGCAGCTCGACCCGGCTGTCCTGCGGCAGCAGTGGCAGCGGCGCGGCGCGCGCGGGGAGGGCGGCGGTCATGATGAGCAGCAGGATCCGGGCGGCGATGATGATCATGCGCGGCTGTTCCGCCGCGTCTCTCCCTGGACGTCGTCTGGCCACTGTGTTGAACCTGCTGCATAGTCCGGAATGAACCTGCGAAGGATGCACGCCGTGCCCGTGGAGAAGCAAGCCTACCGTGAGGCGATGGCGCGTCTGGGCGCCGCGGTGAATGTGGTTACCACGGATGGTCCCGGCGGGCGGGCGGGCTTCACCGCCAGCGCGGTGTGCAGCGTGACCGACACACCGCCGACTTTGCTGGTCTGCGCCAACCGGTCGAATGACTCGTATCCGGCGATGCGGGCGAACGGGGTGCTGTGCGTGAACACGCTGACGCCGGCGCAGCAGGGGCTGTCACCGATGTTCGCCGGGATGACGCACCACTCGATGGACGAGCGGTTCGACGGATACGCGTGGCACCGGTTGGAGACCGGGGCGCCGGTGCTGGATCAGGCGGTGGTGGTGTTCGATTGCCGGATCGCGCAGGTCGTGGAGGTGGGGACTCACGACGTGTTTTTCTGCTCGGTCGAGGCGGTGCGGACGGGCACCGCGCATGAGGGGCTTATTTACTATGGGCGGGGGTATCATCGGGTTGCTGTCAAGGGGTGAGGGGCCGAATGGCCCGGACAGCCGGGCCATGACGTGAACGGTGAGGCCAACCGATTCGATCATTCCTCGCCGTCGCCTAAGGGCTTTCGGGCCGGCAGAAATGGATCGCAAGCCAAATCGTCGGTTCGTTTGCGGCCGTCCTCGTGACCCGATGGATGCAATGGGCCGGGATGAGGACGGTGTCGCCGGGACGCAGATCGCGTTCGCCTGCTCCGTCGAGCCATAGGCCCGCCGAACCGCGCAACAGAAGCACCCATTCGTCATGGTCCTGGTCGTAAGGCGAATCGGCCGGTGTCGTGTGGCCGTAGGAGACAATCCGCTCTATCCGGACGTCCGGACGCGCGAGCAACGCCTCGACGGACTCGTTCTCCGCGCGGTCGGGAAGATTGTCGAACAGATTGGTCAACGGCGCGTCCCCGATCTTCGATCGCAACGGCCGAATGATGCTTGTTGCCAGGCGGATTGCAAGCGTGGTTGTGTGCGTGACCAGCCACGAGGGACGCAACCAATTTCCTCCCCTGATCCGAGCCGGCGGTTCCGCCTCGTCCTGATCAAGCCGTCGCATTATGACGACGATGGCTACGTCATCCAATGGTTCCGCTCCTCGATGCCCTCCAACAGCCTGGCCGCGGTCTACGGGTTGGCGATGGATTGCGCGGCCCGGCAGGTGCTGGGGGCGGATACCGAGATCGTTGTCGATGCGTATGACGAGACGAACACGCGGATCCGGCCGGACCGTATCGCCCGCGACATAGCCGCGGACGGCGCCGGCCTTGTGGGGTTCGTCGGGGTTCAGTCCAACCAGTTTCCGCGCGCGATGGATCTGGCGCGCCGGTTTCGGGCGCTCGGCATCGATGTCGCCATCGGCGGGTTCCACGTTTCGGGCACGCTGGCGATGCTGCCCGGCATCACGCCGGAACTGCAGGAAGCGACCGATCTCGGGATCGTTCTCTATGCGGGCGAGGCGGAGGATGGGCTGGAGGAGTTGTTGCGCGATGCGGTAAACGGCACGCTGCATCCGGTTTACAATCACATGACCTCGCTGCCGAACCTTTCCGGCGTTCCGATCCCCTGGTTGCCGGCCAATCGGGTCGCGCGGACGGCGGGACGGATGACGACGTTCGATGCCGGTCGCGGCTGTCCGTTCCAGTGCAGTTTCTGCACGATCATCAATGTGCAGGGCCGCGTCTCCCGCCGGCGCACGCCCGCGGACGTGGAAGCGATCGTGCGGCAGAACGCCGCGCGCGGGGTGCGGAGTTTCTTCATCACCGACGACAATTTCGCTCGCAACAAGGACTGGGAGCCGATTCTCGACCGTCTGATCGCGTTGCGGGAACGGGACGGTTTCAACATAAAGCTGACAATCCAGGTCGATATGCTGTGTCACCGCATTCCGCGGTTCATCGAGAAAGCCGGGCGCGCGGGGGTGGTGCGGGTTTTCATCGGGCTGGAGTCAATCAATCCGGACAGTTTGCTGGCCGCGAAGAAGAAGCAGAACCGCATTGCTGAGTATCGCGACATGCTGCTGGCCTGGAAGGGCATCAGGGCGGTCATCTGGGCCGGCTACATCATCGGCTTTCCCGCCGACACGCCGGAGACCGTTGCGCGGGACATTCGTATCATTCAGAACGAGTTGCCGATCGATTTTCTGGAGTTCTTTGTGCTGACCCCGCTGCCGGGGTCGGAGGATCATCAGAAGCTGTTTCTGGCGGGGGTTGAGATGGATGCCGATCTCAACCGTTACGATACGTTTCATGTGGTGACGGGGCATGGGAGAATGAGCCGCGCGGAGTGGGAGAAGGTGTATTGGGATGCCTGGCGAGCGTACTATACCTTCCCGCACATGAGAACGTTGCTTTATCGCGCGGCGGCGACCCGGATCTCGCTGGGCAAGATGCTGAGCATGCTGCTGAGCTTCTGGAGCCTGAGCTTGGTCGAGCACACGCATCCGCTGGAGGGCGGGTATTTGCGCCGGCGGGTCCGGACGGAGCGCCGGCCGGGCCGGCCGATTGTTCCGGCCTGGCGGTTCTGGCCGGCGGCGGCGGCGGGTTTCGCGATGAAGCATGTGCGCATGGCGGTGATGGCGGCGCGACTGTTGCTTGTAAGACATAGATTGAAGCGGGACCCTGCGGCGCGCGACTACCGCGACCTGGCGCTGACCCCTACCGGCGATGAGGAGGCGTTGGCGCTCTTCTCGAGCACCGAGGCCTCGCGCCGGGCGACGCGGGGGAAATTGCGTCCGACGGCCGCAGCGCGGTGACCGCCTCAGGCACCGCCGATTGGACAGCTTTTCAGCCGATCGGCCTGGGCTCTTTATGTCATGGCCCGGCTTGTTGTCCGGGCCATCCATGCCAGTACCCTGCCGCGACAGGTGGCCCGGACGAGGCAGGCCATGACGATAAAAAAACGACGGCTGAGGCACCCGGCTTCACGCGGACCGCAGAAACTCCAGCACCGCCCTGCTGAATCCAACGGGGTCCTGCTCGAACATCGCATGCGTCGCCTGCGGGATTATCTCCACCTTCGCGTCCGGAACATGCGCCGCCAGCGCACGCAGCACCACCGGCAGATGCCGGGCGATCGTGAAACCGCCGCCGGTGACGTCCCAATGCTCAGGAAAGCACCGTCGCAGGCTGGGTACGATCACGCGATGACGCTGCGACAAGGGTCCGAGCACCGGGCACCAGGTTCGGAAGTCGCCGAGAGAGCCGTGGATGCAGACCAACGGTTCGCCGCCGCCGATGTCGATATGTGCCATGTCGTAGCCGTTGACGCGCTGACGCAACATTGCCGTGTCCTGTTCGGTCAATCGCCGCGATCGGCAGTCTTGCAACCGGCGGCCATCGTTGCAAGGCGTGGATGACGGTACTGTCCCGGGATCATCTTGTCTCGCCTCTCCGGATCAGGTCTGATCTGCCCAGAGCCACGGGAGGAGACCAAACATGGCGGAAATCCGCACATCCCACCTGATGACGATGAAGCTCGCGGTCAGCGGCCTGCAGCCCATCGGTGACACGCCCGCCGGTCACCGCCGCATCGGCCTGGTGGCGGGAGGCACGTTCGAGGGGCCGAAGCTGCGCGGCACCGTGCTGCCGGGCGGCGCGGACTGGATCATCGGCCGCCCGGACGGGGTCACGACGCTCGACGTGCGCATCGTGCTGCAGACCGATGACGGCGCCGCCATTGGCCTGACGTATCGCGGTCTGCGCCACGGACCCGCCGAGGTGATGGCGAAGGTCAACAGCGGCGAGTTCGTCGATCCATCGTTGTACTACTTCCGGATCGCTGCCACGTTCGAAACGGCCGCACCGCGATACGCCTGGCTGAACGGCGTATTCGGCATCGGCTCGGGCAGGCGCCCGCCGGAAGGTCCCATCTACGACATCTTCGAGGTGCTCTGATCATGCCTGTACGAATCGGATTTATCGGTCTCGGTAATATGGGCGGCCCGATGGCGGCCAACCTGGTGAAGGCCGGTCACAAGGTCACCGGCTTCGACCTGAGCCCGGTGGCGCTGGAGGCGCTGGCGAAAGCCGGGGGCAAGACCGCCGACAGCGCTTTCGGCGCGGCGGAGGGCGCTCAGGTCGTCATCACCATGCTGCCCGCCGGCGAGCATGTGCGGCAGGTCTTCCTGCATCAGGGCGGCCTGATCGACGAGGTGAAGGACGCCAGGCCGCTGCTGATCGACTGCTCCACCATCGACGTTGACACCGCCCGCGAAGTCACGGCGGCGGCGGCGGAAGTGGGCCTGGCAATGCTGGACGCGCCGGTCTCCGGCGGCACCGCGGGCGCCCAAAACGGCACCCTGACCTTCATGGTCGGCGGCACGGAGGAGGCGTTCGCCTGCGGCAAGCCGATTCTGGAGGCGATGGGGAAGAATATCTTCCACGCGGGAGGGCCGGGCGCCGGACAGGCCGTCAAGATCTGCAACAACATGATGCTGGCCATCAACATGGTCGGCGTGGCGGAGGGGTTCCTGCTGGCGCAGAAGCTCGGCCTGGACTGGGGCACGCTGCACCGGATCTGCTCCACCGCGACGTCGAATTCCTGGGCGCTGTCGAGTTACTGTCCCGCACCCGGTCCGGTGCCGGCCGCACCATCGAACCGCGACTACGCCGCCGGGTTCGCTGCGGCGCTGATGCTGAAGGACATCAAGCTGTCGCAGACTGCGGCGGAGGCGGCGGGATCGCCCACTCCGCTGGGAGCGAAGGCGATGAGCTTCTACCAGCAGGTGGTGGATGAGGGCGAAGGCGGGAAGGATTTCTCGGTCGTGTTCCGGTGGCTGGCGAAGCAGAAGCGGGAGTGACGAAGGCGAGATGCAGTTTCAATTCCCGGGCGTTCTGGTAAGACAACACCAAGACCAACCGGGGAGACGGCACCAATGACGGCGGCGGCATTCAAGGCGGCGCGCGACTTTCTGCTGGCGCATCGCACCGACTACGCAACCGCGTATCGCGACTTCCGTTGGCCGGAGGTGGGCAAGTTCAACTGGGCGCTCAACTGGTTCGACGCCGAACTCGCGCGCGGGGCCACCGCGGACCAGCCTGCCCTGATCATCGTTGGCGAGGGTGCCGCCCGGCTGAGCTTCGCGGAACTGTCCGAACGCTCCAGCCGCGTCGCCAACGGCCTGCGCGCTTTGGGCGTGAAGCGCGGCGACCGCATCCTGCTGATGCTCGGCAACATCGTGCCGCTGTGGGAGGTGATGCTGGCCTCCATCAAGCTCGGCGCGGTCGTCATCCCGGCCACGACGTTACTGGCAAGCACCGACCTGGCGGATCGCTTCGACCGCGGCCGGGCCCGGCATGTGGTGACCACCAGCGGCGAGACCGGCAAGTTCGACGGCCTGGACGCCAGTCTGACGCGTATCGCCATCGGCGACGCGGTGCCCGGCTGGAACCGCTACGACGATCTGCTGGCGGCATCCGCAGATTTCGTTCCGGACGGCGAGACGGATGCGGACGACCCGCTGCTGCTGTATTTCACCTCCGGCACGACCGCGAAGCCGAAGCTGGTGCTGCATTCGCACCGGTCGTATCCTGTCGGGCATCTCTCCACCATGTACGTGCTGGGATTGAAGCCCGGCGACATCCACCTGAACGTTTCTTCCCCGGGCTGGGCGAAACATGCCTGGAGCTGCTTCTTTGCCCCGTGGAACGTCGGCGCCGCGGTGTTCATCGCCAGCCAGGGGCGTTTCCACGCCCGCACCCTGCTGGACACGATCGCCGCCAACAACGTAACGACGCTGTGCGCGCCGCCGACGGTCTGGCGCATGCTGATCCAGGAGGACCTGAAGTCGATCAGGCACAGCCTGCGCGAGGTGCTCGGGGCAGGGGAGCCGCTGAACCCCGAGGTGATCGAGCAGGTGCAGGCCGCATGGGGCCTGACCATCCGCGACTTCTACGGCCAGACCGAAACCACCGCCCAGGTCGGCAATCCGCCCGGCCAGCCGATAAAGCCCGGGTCAATGGGGCGGCCGCTGCCGGGATACACGATCCGGTTGCTGGACCCGGACGACCAGGAGGCCGGGGAAGGGGAGCTGTCGATCGCCCTCGACCCGCGGCCTGCGGCGCTGATGCGCGGCTACCAGCAGGACGACGGCTCGATCCTCGGGCTGACCGGGGCGGCCTACCGCACCGGCGACGTGGCGTCGCGCGATGCCGACGGATACCTGACCTATGTCGGCCGGGCGGATGATGTGTTCAAAGCCTCGGACTACCGGATCAGCCCGTTCGAGCTGGAAAGCATCCTGATCGAGCATCCCGCGGTCGCCGAGGCCGCCGTGGTGCCGGCCCCCGACCCGCTGCGTCTGGCGGTGCCGAAGGCGTATGTCGCGCTTGTCGGCGGGGCGGCGGGGGATCGGGCGACGGCGCTGTCGATCTTCCTGCATCTTCGCGAGCGGTTGGCCCCGTTCAAGCGTGTGCGGCGGCTGGAGTTTCATGAGCTGCCGAAGACGATCTCGGGCAAGATCCGCCGGGTGGAGTTGCGTCAGCTTGAACGCAAGCGCGCCGCGGATGGAACGCGGGAACCGGCTGAGTTCCGGGAGGAGGATTTTCCGGAACTGGCGGGGCGATAGGCAGCTTCGAGGTATTGGTTGACCTGCGTCCGACAAATGTTAAATACGTCCGACACAATCGAGAGCATTATGGCAACCAACCCAAGCGTCGAGAAGGTTCTGGATGTCGCCTGCCTGGAAGGTTTCATCCCGGCATCCGACTAGGACGCCAAGGTGTCCGGCCGTGTTCATGCAGCCTTCTGGACGCCGCGAAACAAAGGACCGGCCTGACATCGGAGACGGCTCTGCTGGAATACGCCCTCGCCAAGGTCGCGATCGAGGATAATTTCGGTGAGCGCTTTGCCCGCCTGCGCCGCAGCGTGAGCAAGGACGTGGATCTTGAGTTTTGACCTCGCTCGGGTGTTGCGGCGACTGAAGCCGGCAAAAATCTCTGCCCCGCTGGTCCGCCGCTCCCCCTAGGACTTGCCGTTCGTCGAATTCTTTTTGCACCCCGGGCCTGAATTGCTGCTCGACACCACTGTCTACATCGACGGCTTGCACGGCTGCTCTCCACAGGACGTCGGCGCGCTGATGTCGATGCGTGTTTGCAACCACTCATCGGTTTGCGTCGCCGAACTCACACACGCGTTCGGGCGGCTTGTCCCGAGCCATCCCGATACGGCCAACACGTTGGAGCGGATTGCCGACACCATCGGCATCATGCCATCCCACCGGATCAGCGAGCCAACTCAATCGCCCCGGGGAACGGCGGGAATACTTGCCGGCCTGGCGTTTCGCCTGGGGGGGATACCAGCCAGGTAAGGAACGTAAGCTGCTCAACGACGCGCTGATTTTCCTACAGGCGTACGAGAATGGGCAGGCAGTGCTCAGCGGGAATATTCGGGACTTCGACTTCTTCAACCAACTGCTGCCGGAGGGAAGGATCATTCTCTACCGACGTAACGACCCCCGCCCGCACTGACGTCTCAGTCTTCCCTATACCCGACCTCCGGAATACCCTGTTCATTGCCGTAATACTTATACGGCAGGAACTTGCCCGACATCGCGATCCTGACGCGGTCGCCCTTCGGGTTCGGCTCCCGTTCGATCGTCATGTCGAAGTCGATCGCCGACATGATGCCGTCGCCGAACTCCTCCTCGATCAGCGCCTTCCAGGCCGGGCCGTTCACCATCACCAGTTCGTAGAACCGGTATAGCAGCGGGTCCGCGGGCGGCATCGGCGACCCTCGAGTCGGAACTTCGTTCAGCATCCGCTGTTCCGCCGCGCTCAACGCGAACAGCGCGGCCGCTTTGCGCGCCAGCGGTTTCACCAATTTCATCTGGCCGAGCAGTGCGCCGACCAGCAGGATTTCCGAGACACCGGCGATTTCCGAGCAGATGTGCCGCCAGGTCCAGTCGTTTTCGCGCTTGATATCGAGGATTTTTTCGGTCAGTTCGGCACGCGTCACGGCAGTCTCCGGCTCATCGGTTAAGCCGGTGGCTTAGCAAAAATCCTGCCAACTACTTCGGCACCACCGACTGGTTGCCGCCCGGCGAACCCGGCGGCGGGATCACCGGCGTGGTCGCGGCGCCGCGCCCCGAGGGCTGCACCGTCATCCCCGGATCGACATTCGGTGGCGCGATGGTGCCCCTCTGCTGCGACAGATGATCGCTCATGGTGCCGCTTCCGGCGCCCGGAGCAATCCGTTCCGGCGGCGGCGACGGCGCATTGGGCGGGGCGATCGGCACCGTGGGATTCGTCGGGGCTGTCGGCTGCGGGTTCTGCGCCAGTGCCGGCGCGGCGGCGACGGTCAGTGCGAGCAGCAACAAAAATCGGGGCATGAACAGCGTTTCCGTCCGGTTTCAGGCGCTGCACGCGCCGTTGCCGGACTAACGCACGAAGGGACGCGACGTTCCGCGCCGGCCGCCATAGGCATAATCGCCCGCCACCAGCTCCGCCTGGTCGAAGAAGCTCTCGATCGCATCACGCACCCGCTCCACGCCCGCCGCGTGCCGTCCGTTGACCGTGCTGAGTGCGAGCACCTTCCTGGTTTCGACCCAGCCGGCCGGATCGTCAGAGCGGACAGCGAGATGGGTAATGAGCTGGCTGACGACCGTTTCAAGCGCTGTCAGGCGCGCGGAGATGTCATCGTTCTCGGACATCGCATCCTCCCTTGGTCATCGTGCAAACTCACGCTGCGTAGCACAATGTAACCTGGACCGGACCCCTAATCCGGCCTACTAGCGGGATCGTGAGCCGCCCGTCGAGCCGAACCGGCTTTTTGTTGCGGAACCACCAAAAACCTGTTGACGCGCCGACTGAGGCTCATTACCAACCGCGCCGGGTCACGTCCCCCCACCGGGACGCTTCTCTTCTGAAAGGGGGAGCTGCACATGTCGAACATTGCCAAACCGGACCTGCGTCCGAACAATCCCAATTTTTCATCCGGCCCTTGCGCCAAGCGTCCCGGCTTTTCGCTGGATGGTCTGGCGGGCGCTTTCCTCGGCCGCAGCCACCGTGCCGCCGAACCGAAAGCGCGTCTGGCCGAGGTCATCACCCGCTCCCGCTCGATCCTTGGCATCCCGGCCGACTGGCGCCTGGGCATCGTTCCCGCGTCCGACACCGGCGCCGTGGAGATCGCCCTGTGGTCGCTGCTCGGCGCCCGCGGCGTCGATATCCTGACGTTCGAGAGCTTCGGCGAGGGCTGGGCGACCGACATCCTCAAGCACCTGAAGCTGAAGGATGCCCGGGTTCTGTCCGCCGGTTACGGGCAATTGCCTGATCTGAGTGCGGTCGATCCGGCGCACGACATCGTCTTTACCTGGAACGGCACCACGTCGGGCGTGCGGGTTCCGAATGCCGACTGGATTGCGGCGGACCGTCAGGGACTGGCGATCTGCGACGCGACCTCGGCGGCGTTCGCCATGGACCTGGCCTGGGACAGGCTGGATGTGGTGACGTGGTCCTGGCAGAAAGTGCTGGGCGGCGAAGCGGCGCACGGCATGCTGGCGCTGTCTCCCCGAGCGGTCGAGCGGCTGGAGACCTATACCCCGGCGTGGCCGTTGCCGAAGCTGTTCCGCCTGACCTCGAAGGGCAAGATTTCCGAGGGCATCTTCAAGGGCGAGACGATCAACACGCCGTCGATGCTGTGCGTCGAGGATGCGGTGGATGGCCTGCGATGGGCCGAAGGCATCGGCGGGTTGCCGGCGCTGATCGCCCGCTCGGAAGCCAACCTGGCCGCGATTGCCGCCTGGGTGGCGAAGTCCGATTGGGCCGGCTTCCTGGCCGAGGACCCGGCGATCCGGTCTTCCACGTCGATCTGCCTGAAGGTCGTGGCCCCGTGGTTCACCGCGCTGCCGGAAGACGGCCAGGCGAAGGCGGCGAAGCAACTGGCTTCGTTGCTGGACAAGCATGGCGTTGCCTACGACATCGGCGCCTATCGCGATGCGCCTCCGGGCCTGCGGATCTGGGCTGGAGCAACGGTCGAGACATCCGACGTCGAGGCGCTGCTGCCGTGGCTCGACTGGGCGGCTGCCACCGTCGCCGAAACCTTCGCACCTGCCCAGTAACGATCCTCTGCAAGGACGTATCCCATGCCCAAAGTTCTGATCAGCGACAAGCTGTCGCCCGCGGCTGTCGAGATTTTCCGCACGCGCGGAATCGACGTCGATATCAAGACCGGCCTGTCGCCGGCCGATTTGCGCGCCATCATCGGCGAGTATGACGGCCTGGCGATCCGCTCCGCCACCAAGGTGACGAAAGAGCTGCTGGATGAAGCCGGCAACCTGAAGGTCGTCGGCCGCGCCGGCATCGGCGTGGACAACGTCGATATTCGCTCCGCCACCGCCCGCGGCGTGGTGGTGATGAACACGCCGCTCGGCAACACGATCACCACGGCGGAGCACGCCATTGCGATGATGTTCGCGCTGGCGCGGCAATTGCCGGAGGCCACCGTTTCGACCAAGGCCGGGAAGTGGGAGAAGAACCGCTTCATGGGCGTGGAGCTGACCGCCAAGACCCTCGGTCTTATCGGCTGCGGCAATATCGGCTCGATCGTCGCGGACCGGGCTGTCGGCCTGCGGATGAAGGTGCTGGCGTACGACCCTTACCTGTCCGAAAAGCGGGCGCTGGAGCTGGGCGTGGAAAAGGCCGAGCTGGAGACGATCCTGGCGCGGGCCGACTTCATCACGCTGCATACGCCGCTGACCGACTCGACCCGCAACATCCTGTCGCGGGAAGCGCTGGCGAAGACCAAGAAGGGCGTGCGCATCATCAACTGCGCCCGCGGCGGTCTGGTGGACGAGGAAGCCCTGGCCGAGGGCATCAAGTCCGGCCACATCGCCGGCGCGGCTTTGGACGTGTTCGAGACCGAGCCGGCCAAGGACTCGCCGCTGTTCGCACTGGAAAACGTCGTCTGCACGCCGCATCTGGGTGCCGCCACGGCCGAGGCGCAGGAGAACGTCGCACTTCAGGTGGCTGAGCAGATGAGCGACTTCCTGCTCACCGGCGCCGTCACCAACGCCATCAACATGGCCTCGGTGTCGGCCGAGGATGCCCCGCGGTTGAAGCCGTACCTGGCGCTCGCCCGCTCGCTGGGGCTGTTCGCGGGGCAGTTGACCCAGGCGCGCGAGGGTGCGCTGCGCAAGGTGACCGTCGAGTATGAGGGCCAGGCCGCGAAGCTCAACCAGAAGCCGCTGACGGCGGCGCTGCTGGCCGGGCTGATGTCGCCGCTGATGGAAGGCGTCAACATGGTCAACGCCTCGGTGTTCGCACGCGACCACGGCATCGATGTCGCCGAGACGGTGCATGATCGTCCAACGGAGTACCTGACCCTGCTGCGGGTTACGGTGGAGACCGACGGGCTGACCCGGTCGGTTGCCGGCACGCTGTTCGCCGGGTCGCGGCCGCGCATTGTCGAGATCAAAGGCATCAAGGTTGAAGCCGATTTCGCGCCGCGCATGCTGTATGTCACCAACAAGGACAAGCCGGGCTTCATCGGCCGGTTCGGCGCCACTCTGGCGGATGCCGGGCTGAACATCGCGACGTTCCACCTCGGACGTTCGGCCGAGGGCGGCGATGCGATCTGCCTGGTGTCGCTGGACGAGGACGTGCCGGAACTGGTGCTGAACCAGGTGCGGGCGTTGCCGCTGGTGGTGCAGGCGACACCGCTGACGTTCTAGATCGAACCGATACTACCAAAAAGGGGCGCCTGCATCTCTCTGGGCGCCCCGCTTTCCGCAACGCGGGCATGCCAAGCGGGTGAAAGTCCTGGAGCAGCCGACGAAATAGGATGCTTAGGGGAATGAATTACGGACGCCTACGAGTAAGGTAGTCCGACGCCCGGGCGTCACAAAATGCCCCAAATTTCGGATGCCCGGCCAGTCCGGCGTAGCGTGCGTCGCTCAGAGCTGATGCGTGTAATCGTTGTAGCATAGCCGACACTATCATTTCCGGTAGCCGATCGATACGCACCTGTCCATTAGCGTTTGAGGTGACGCCGGCGATGGACGCCTTGAAGCTTTTCTGTTCGGCTGCCGCAGGTAGGATCTCGCAGACTATTTCGTCGAGTATCTCGCGCCACGGCCTATCGTTGGCCACGCTCAAGAATTCATTTCCAGTGTCAAAGTTCCGGAGACTATAGGTAGCTCCATTGTGGAGTTTTGTCCATAGCTCGCAGGAAAACGGAAGCGGATTTACAGAGTTCAGGTCCGTACCTCGGGGCACTATTCCGGCCAGCGTTCCTTCTGACCGCGAAGACCAGACGACCCTTCCTCCTCTGGATGAGGCGATTACGTAGTTAGGCGGAAGGCAACTGACGAATTTGATAGACGCTGCCTGCAAGGAAACCTCTGCAATGGTAACTGCTCACCCCCCTCCGGCAAAATCCCGCTTGACACGGTTACGGTCGAGTCGCCTACCGAAGAGGGGTGAACCGCGCAGCCCTCCTCTCCCTGTCGCACGACGACCTGATCGCCCTGATCCTGGCCCAGCACACGCAGATCGAGGCACAGAGCCGGCAGATCAGCGGTTTGACCGCGCGTATTGCTGAACTGGAAGCCAGACTCGCGGCTCCGGACAAGACGCCCGGCAACTCAAGCATCCCACCCTCAAAGGGTCAGAAGTCGAATCTCCCCGACCGCCCGAAGAAGCCTCGTGGCGGACGTCCCGGCGCCGCCCGCGCGTTGGCCGAACATCCGGACAGGATCATTGAGGCCACGCTCGCCGCCTGTCCGCACTGTGCCCATTCGCTCGGCCCCGCCGACCTGCCGGAGATCCACGCCTACGACCACATCGATCTGCCGCCGCTGCGCCCCATCGTCACCCGCATCAACCGCCATCGCGGCGTCTGTCCCTGCTGCCGCAAGCGTGTCGCCGCCGCGGCGCCGGAGGGTTTCGATCCCGGCTCGCCATTCGGGCCTGGCCTGTCGGCGCTCATCATCCACTTGCACGTCACGCAGGCGATCAGCTTTCAGCGTCTCGTCGGGCTGATGGCCGAGGTGTTCGGCGTGACCATCAGCGAAGGCGCCATCGCCAACATCCTGGCCCGCGCGCAGGCGCCGTTGGTTGGCGCCGCCGAGCCGCTGGCGCAAGCGGTGCGCACAAGCCCGGTGGTCGGCTCCGACGAGACCTCCGCGCGTGTCGGCGGCAAGACATGGTGGCAGTGGGTGCTGCTCTCCTCCACGGCGGTTTATCATGTCATCGTCGATACGCGGGCGGCGGGGGTGGTGACCGATTTCCTGAGCGGTGCGCAGCCGGAGGTCTGGGTGGCCGACCGCTATGCGGGCCAGCTCGGTCTCGGCGCGGTGCGGCAGATGTGTCTGGCGCATTTGCTGCGAGATACCAACTATGCGATCGAGGAAGGCTGCAACGGCTTCGCGCTGGAGTTCAAATGGCTGCTGTTGCGGGCGATCTCCATCGGCCGCCGCCGCCCCGGCCTCAAGGACAGCACCCTGCGCCAATACCATGCCGATCTCGAACGCAGGCTCGACCGGCTGCTGAGCCGCCAACGACCCGGCACGCCCGCGTCACGCCGTCTGTTCAAGGCCATGCGCCGCGACCGCGATGACCTGTTCCGTTTCATCTGCCGCCGCGACGTGCCGTTCACCAACAATGCCTGCGAGCGGGCTCTGCGTCCGTCCGTGATCTTCCGCAAAGTCACGGGATGCTTCCGGTCGAAATGGGGTGCGGAGGTCTATGCCGCCGCTGCCTCGGTCATCGCCACCGGCCGCTTGTATGGCCTGACCGCGCTCCAGGCGATCGCCAATGCCTTGGCGGGAAAACCCGTCATGATCCCGCCATGAAGAAAATCGGGGGGTGAGTAGTTACCTGCAATGCTGTAGACCAGAAAAAGAGCATCCAAAGGATTCTTACATGAGCGGATTTGACCGCAGACCCATTTAGCGGGCATCAACAATTCGGATGCGAACCGGCTGGCTTCGGCCTCGGTCGCGAAATGATTATCATCAGCAGTACCGGCCGAGTCGATTTCATAGATAATACTACCAACATGCAAAGGTATCAACACATGTCCAAGTTCAAGGGCAAGCGTAAAGCGACGGCGCAGCTCAAAAATTCTTTTACTGACAAGTACGGTCGGCCTCTTCCCAATCATTTTCAAATCAAGACACAGACCATCGATCTCCACCGGAAAGTGAACGTATTCGATATTCGCATATTCCGACAGGATATTTTCGACGTCGATAGGGGGCGGAGCGCCCGCCGCTCCACTAATCTTTGCGCCAATCGCACCTCTGCGGGAAAATCTATCATTGGCCCCTGCGCTGTAACCAAGCCTGAAGCCGTTTAACTTTGCTGGCGTCGTCGGCTCTGGCCGCAAGGCGCATTTCAAGAAGGTTGTCGTTCGCTATCGAGTTTAGGGGCTTACCCAGCTTTCTGCTCGCAATGATGAGGGGAAGCATATCAGGCGAGTCTAGCCAAAGTCCGAACTCCTCCCTGTCCATCCCGAGGTAATCATGCAGTGACAGGCCAACCGGGTCCTCATGCCATTGGTCAACGTAGTCATCGATTTCGTCAGTCATCGCCTCTCCCGCCAGGGCGAGCGACAAGAAGGTTCGGTGTTCAGACATTGATCGATCTCCCTGGAACCGCGTCCTTGATCCAATCCCCGGTAACGGCATGTTTCACACCGACATGCTTACCCCGGCCGTTAAAGACTTCGACTTCCCCATGCAGGCTGTCCCATGTGTAGAGCCGCTTACCCTTATCCGAAGCCCACCGTTGTTGCCCGTGGACAAATCCAAGGTACTCGAAGTCGTCCAGTATGCAAGGGTGAGGTCGCGCAACCATACGGGCGTCTAATGCGAAAGCGCAAGGTTCGTCAATGTCGGTTTGGTGACCGATCCCGCGGGAGATCGGCGCCAGCTACGGAGCCTGATCCCACGGGTGACGAAAAAATGCGGCGTTTCGCTCATCGCGCGCGACCACGGCATCGATGTCGCCGAAACCGTGCATGACCGTCCGACGGAGTATCTGACGCTCCTGCGGGTGACGGTGGAGACCGACGGGCTGACCCGGTCGGTTGCCGGCACGCTGTTCGCCGGCCGCGGCCGCGCATCGTCGAGATCAAGGGCATCAAGGTGGAGGCCGATTTCGCGCCGCGCATGCTGTATGTGACCAACCAGGACAAGCCCGGCTTCATCGGCCGGTTCGGCGCCACTCTGGCGGATGCCGGGCTGAACATTGCGACTTTCCACCTCGGACGTTCGGCCGAGGGCGGCGATGCGATCTGCCTGGTGTCGCTGGATGAGGACGTGCCCGAGGTTGTCCTGAACAAGGTGCGAGCGCTGCCGCTGGTGGTCCAGGCGACGCCGCTGACGTTCTAGCGGCCGGGGACCGGAGCGTTTCCGGCGGCGCCGGAAACGCTCCGTTTGCTGCGGCTATGCCCGATCGTGGTCGTGCGGCGTGGTCTGCGAGAATTCGCTGGACACCGCGTCGGCGACCTTTTTCGGCACCGCGTCGCCAATGGTTCTGAAGGTCAGCGCGTAGGCGAAAAACACCACGCAGATGACTGCCAGGACAACCAACATCATACGCCTCCTGTGTTATCGTGAGTTCTGAACTCAGTTTTCGAACAATGCCGCGGCGCGTGTTCGGCCGCTGCCATCCCAGATGGATGGCGGGGGCGGCGATTTCCCATCAGCTTTGTGCGTCTTTTCGTTCAGTTGATTTTCACGCGGGCTTGAACCGAGACTGTCCGAACGCGTGGGGCGCCCTGCCCCGCTAGCCGATTGCCAGACTGGGAGCGGGCTAACGCGCTCAGGTCGCTACAATATGCGGCACCTCAAGGAAGCCATGCTGCTGCTGATCGCGAACGACGGACCTCTGGCAGCCGAGTGGCTGGATCACGCGTTGACGGGCGACTGGGCTGATCATCGCGAGTGTCACATCGGTGGAGACTTTCCGTTGATTTATCGGCTCATTGGCTCCGGTGCGTCTGAGGACGTCATATTCGTCCGAGCCGGCACGCATGCCGACTTGTTCGAAAACTGACCCGGGCCAGCCCGGGTCGTGACATAAGCAAGTTGCTGACCGGACTGGCATTTCAGCCAACATTAACGGTTGACACCGCGCCGCCCGTCGCTATAAACCGCCGCTTCCGGTCGCCGGGAGCCTGATCGCTCCGGGCGGCCCATTTGCAGTGTCTTGAAAGTTTGCCCCCATGTTTGCTGTCATCCGCACCGGCGGAAAGCAGTACCGCGTCACGCCCAACGCGGTCCTGAAGGTCGAGAAGCTTGAAGCCGAAGCCGGCGCCACTTTCACGTTCACCGATGTCCTCGCCGTGGGCGGGGAGGGCAGCCTGACCGTCGGCGCGCCGCTCGTGGCCCATGCCTCCGTCACCGCCACGGTGATCGCGCAGGACCGCCTCGACAAGGTGATCATCTTCAAGAAGCGCCGCCGGCAGAACAGCCGCCGCCGCAACGGCCACCGCCAGCACGTGACCGTGCTGCGCGTTGCCGGCATCAACGCCAACGGCCAGACCTATACGACGCCGGAACCGGCCGAAGCCGCCGCCCCGGTCGAAGCGGTTGAGGAGACGCCGATCGTGGCCGCCGCCCCGGTTGACGCCGCGCCGAACGAAACCTCCGAACCGCAGGAGTAATCCGCCATGGCCCATAAGAAAGCAGGCGGCTCGTCCCGCAACGGCCGCGATACCGAAGGCCGCCGCCTCGGCATCAAGAAGTTCGGCGGCGAGAAGGTCGTCGCCGGCAACATCCTGGTGCGCCAGCGCGGCACCAAGTGGTATCCCGGCACCAATGTCGGCCTCGGCCGCGACCACACCATCTTCGCCCTCGTGGACGGCCACGTGAAGTTCGCGCGCAAGTCCGAGGGCAAGGTGCATATCTCCGTCGAGCCGCTACCGGTCGCCGCCGAATAACCACCGCATCCGCTTCAGCGTCCGGACGGGGGTCGGCTCACATCCGGCCCCCGTTTCCGTTTTTGGTGACCCGTCATGAAATTCCTCGACCAGGCCAAGGTTTACCTCCGCTCCGGCGACGGCGGCGACGGGGTGGTCGCGTTCCGGCGGGAGAAGTTCATCGAGTTCGGCGGACCAGACGGCGGCAACGGCGGCAAGGGCGGCGACATCGTCTTCGTCGCCGAACACAACCTCAATACCCTGATCGATTTCCGCTACACCCAGCATTTCCGGGCGCCCAAGGGCGGCAACGGAGCCGGATCCGACCGCACCGGCGCGGGTGCCACGGACATCGTCATCAAGGTCCCCATCGGCACGCAGATCTTCGCGGACGACCAGGAGACGATGCTGGCCGACATGGATGCCGCCGGCAAGCGGGTGACCTTGCTGCGCGGCGGCGATGGCGGCTTCGGCAATGCGCATTTCAAGACCTCCACGAATCGCGCGCCGCGCCAGCACACGCCGGGGTGGCCCGGGGAGGAACTCTGGGTCTGGCTGCGCCTGAAGCTGATCGCCGATGCCGGGCTGGTGGGGCTGCCGAACGCCGGGAAATCCACCTTCCTGTCGGTGGTCTCCTCCGCCCGGCCGAAGATCGCCGACTATCCGTTCACCACGCTGCACCCGCAGCTTGGCGTCATCCGCCTGTCGGCGTCGGAAGAGTTCGTGCTGGCCGATATCCCCGGCCTGATCGAGGGCGCGCATGAAGGCGCCGGCCTGGGCGACCGCTTCCTCGGCCATGTCGAGCGCTGCGCCGTGCTGCTGCATTTGGTGGACGGCGCCGCGGGCGACGTCGTGAAAGCCTGGCGCACCGTGCGCGGCGAGATGTCCGCCTATGGCGGCGGGTTGGCCGACAAGCCGGAGATCATCGGCCTGAACAAGTCCGACGCGATGAGCCCGCGTGAGACCTCCGCCCGGCTGGCGGCGTTGCGCAAGGCGTCCGGCGCGCCCGTGTATCTGCTGTCCGGCGCCACCGGCCAGGGCGTGCCGGAGCTGCTGCGCGTGCTCCAGAACACGATCCACGCGGCCCGCCGGGCGGAGCAGGAGCATGCCGCGTGATCCCGTGTGTCACCTCCGCCCACCGCATCGTCGTCAAGATCGGCAGTGCCTTGGTGGTGGATTCGCACCAGGGCGTGCCGCGCGCCGCCTGGCTGGATAGCGTCGCCGCCGATATCGAGGCGATGCGGGACCGCGGGACGGATGTGATCGTGGTGTCGTCAGGCGCGATCGCTTTGGCTCGGGGGGCGTTGGGCCTGACGCATAAGCGCCTGCGGCTGGAGGAAAAGCAGGCCGCCGCCGCCGTCGGCCAGATCCGCCTGGCGCAGGCCTGGAGCGAGGCTTTGTCGGCCCGCGGCCTGACCGCCGCCCAGTTGCTTCTTACCTTGGACGATACCGAGGACCGCCGCCGCTACCTGAACGCGCGGGAGACTTTGGACACGCTGCTGCACCTGGGCTGCGTGCCGGTGATCAACGAGAACGACACCGTCGCCACCGCGGAAATCCGCTTCGGCGACAATGACCGCCTGGCCGCGCGGGTGGCGGAGATGGTGCGGGCGGACCAGTTGATCCTGCTGTCCGATATCGACGGGCTGTATACGGCGGATCCGCGGCGGGACCCGGAGGCGGCGCATATCCCGGTGGTGGAGACGCTGTCGCCGGAAATCGAGGCGATGGGCGGGGAGCCACCGCCGGGGTATTCCTCCGGCGGGATGCGCACCAAGCTGGTGGCGGCGCGGATCGCGACTCAGGCCGGATGCGCGATGGCGATCGCGATCGGGAATGTGGAGCGGCCGTTGCAGTCGCTGGAACGCGGCGCCCGCTGCACGTGGTTCCTGCCGGCGCCGGAGGGCCGCACGGCGCGGAAACGCTGGATCGCGGGGAGTTTGTCGCCGCAGGGCGTGCTGACGGTGGATGCCGGCGCGGCGCGGGCTTTGGCGGCGGGGCGCTCGCTGCTGCCGGCGGGGGTGCGCGGCGTGGAGGGCGTGTTCGAGCGTGGCGACGCGGTGACGATCGCCGGGCCGGACGGGGCGGTGCTCGGACGGGGGCTTTCCGCGTATGCCAGCTCGGATGCGGAGCGGATCGCCGGGCACCGGTCGGATCAGATCGAGGCGATTCTCGGGTGGCGGGGACGGGATGAGATGGTGCACCGGGATGATCTGGTGCTGGGGTAGGGAGGCCAATTTCCGCAAAATGCGTTGGTCAGGGATGCGACAGGAACTTCAGCATCGCGAACACGAAGCCCAAAAGTGTGACCTGGGATGCCGCTATCGTGCCGATGAGGACCCAGGTGGTGGGCAGATGCTCCAATCGCCCGCGCATAAACGATAGATCCCGGACTGCGGTCTTCATATCGGACCGAAGGTCTTTCACGTCGTCTTCCAAACGTGCAACGCGCATTGCCATTATGTCGGGAGGATCGGTAGGGCCACCGCCGCTGTCAAGGGGCTTCCACGGAAAGGGAACTATTGTAGGTTCTTTTCTGCCCTGACCGCCGCTCATAGCGTGTCCAGTTCTTCGTGGTTTATCGCGTCTGCCGGAGCGGCGGCGACGTTGTCTATGGTTTCTCGGGTCGCGTCATCGACGACTGATGCAACGTGTGATCGGACGAAACCGCAGTTCATGCATACGATGGTATAAAGCGGATAGTGCTGACCGGCCGTCGTCATTGGCATAACGGTTGTCTCTCCCGGACGGCCAATCAGCCCCCACTGCTCCTGCCCACAGAACGGGCAAGCGAGCTGCGCACCCTTTCGCAAGAGGAACCGGGTGATCTTCGCAATGGCGTCGGGTTGCGGATCGGGATGCTCGGTCATCGGATCACCATTATTAGTTAGATATTATATCCCTCCATGCCGTTGCAACACCCTGTTCAGGCTCGGCCAGCCGGCTGCCCTGGCAAATGCGCGACATCGTTGTCCGCCGTAAATCGTGCCCCACGAGTACCCGCAGCGCGCTGGGGGCTCCTGACCGTCACGTTTCCGTTGGCCTTCAAGATGCGACAACCTGGGCGCGGCTGGCGTGCGGTCGAGATTTATCTTGGGGCTTGAGCGCATAACCAGGCGATAGCGCTGGCTCCGGGCCGCGGGGTATGCGAAATCCCGGACCGTTATGTTGACAGCCGTCAGTGTTCTTGTTATGTTCGAAACTGTTAACCTCAGAATGGACCTATTATGGCGGACTCTCGCTACGAAACCTACGGTCGAGAGGACCTAATCCAGCGCGAGCGCGACGCAGACGAGACGGGTGGCCTGCGCCTTCACTATAAGGGCCAGACCCCTCCCTGGCGCATCGTCCGGCGGGTCCAGCCGCGGCGCCAGAAAATCGAGGAGAAGCTGTGCTGCGGCGACGAGACCGCCCGCACCAACCTCATCCTCGAAGGCGAGAACCTCCAAGGCATGGTTTCGCTCTACAAATACCGCGGCCAAGTCGATTTGGTGCTGACCGATCCGCCCTACAACACGGGAAATGATTTCCGTTACAACGACAAGTGGGACGAAGACCCGAACGACCCGGACCTGGGCAATATTGTTGCCGCTGAAGACGGGTCAAAACATAGCAAGTGGCTTCCTTTTATGGCGCCGCGGCTGTGGATGATGCACGAAATGCTGCGGCCGGGCGGCGTGATCGCAATCTGTATCGACCACCGCGAGCTATTCAGGCTCGGCATGCTGCTCGACGACATGTTCGATGAATCGAACCGTATAGGCATCATCAACTGGCAGAAGTCCTACGCACCTCGGAACGACCAAAAACACCTTTCGACGGCGACGGAATATGTCCTCGTCTATGCGAAGAACCTCGACCGGGCAAAGACCGGACTGCTGCCGCGCACCGAAGCTATGAACAGCCGCTACCTGTCACCTGACGGCGACCCCGACCTTTGGAAACCGGGCGACCTGACCGCGCAGGGGGATACATCCCACCCGACCATGGTGTATGCTGTCCAATCGCCGTTTACCGGAGAGCTGCATTATCCCTCCGACGGCCGCCATTGGGGATCCGAGAAGCGGCGCATGAAAGTGTGGCTAGAATTGTGGGGTTCACAATACGCGGAACGCGACCTAAAGGACGGCCATCCCAAGGCGCTGGTCATCAAGGGCGCCCCGATATCGAACGAAGCCAAGTTCAAGCCGGACAATCCCGCCCTGGTTGCCGCTCGGGAGGCTGCCGAGCGCATCCGTGCCGCTGGTAACTGGCCTGCCGCGCACGGGCGCGACGAGGGCCAAGGCACATTCGGCATGAAAAAATACCTCAAGAACGTGAAGCAGGGCATCGTCCCAACGACCTTCTGGTCGGACGACGACTACGAAGAACCATTCGAGATCGGAAGCACGTCGTGGGAGCACGAGCAATCGGGGCATAGTCAGGCAGGCATCAACGAGCTCTCCGCTATCATGGGGCGGGACCACGCGTTCGATACAGTCAAGCCGCTTCGGCTGTTCAAGAAAATCATCCAGATATGGTGCCCGTCGAAGGGTGTTATACTCGACGCTTTTGCGGGTTCAGGCACAACCGGCCACGCGACCCTCGAGCTGAACGCCGAAAGCGGGAGCGGGCGGACCTTCCTGATGATTGAGCAGGGAAGGCCCGAAAAGGGCGATCCGTATGCGCGTGGGCTGACGGCTGAGCGCGTGCGCCGCGCCATCTCCGGCATCAGAGTTGACAAGGCAGGCAAGAAGTCGCGGAAGGCCGAGCCCTTGCCCGGTGGTTTTCGTTTCGCAAGGTTGACGCAGAAGGTCGACCGCGACGCGGTCCTCGCCCTCGAACGCGAGGAGATGGTGGATTTGCTTCTGACATCACATTGGGACCAGAGCGAGCGCAGCGCCGCCTACCTACGACGATTGCCTGCTGGCGACTGCAAATATCTGTTCGCCATTAGCCCCAGGAACGAGGGGTTCTTCCTTGTGTGGACCGGTCCAGGCGGACCGACGGTTATCGACCGGACGACGTATCGGGCGATCGTCGAGGAGGCGCAGGAAGCCAAGCTGACGCCCCCGTTCCACGTCTATGCGCGCACGATGAATTACTCGGGCCCGCATGTTGAATTCTATCAGATCCCCGACCGCATCCTCGAGAAGCTTGGCTTCAATGAGGCGACGACACCGTTTAGCAACGCCAAGTATGAACAGGAAGACACGGAAACAGATGCTGAGGTGGAGGTTGCATGAGCGATATCCAACTTCTTCCGTTTCAGGTCCGCGCGTCCCAGCAGATCGTTAACCGCTACCTCAAGGTCTTAGGCGACCCGGATCGGCCCGCCTACACGGCCTCTCGGCCGGTGCCTTACTACCAAGCCCTCTCGGCAATCACCGGCGCAGGCAAAACCCCCGTGCTCGCCGATGCCGTGGCGAATATCCGTGGGGCAATGCAAGCGCACCGGCAGCCAATCGTCCTTTGGATCTCCAAGGGCAAGGCAGTCGTCGACCAAACTTACGCGAATTTCGAATCCGGCGGGAAATACCACCACCTCATCGACCCATTCGAGGCGCTTTACCTATCCGAGATGACGCCCCAGGCGGTCGAAGACGGCGGCACCGCATTCATCGCCCTCGCGACGGTCGGGACATTCAATCAGAAGGAAAAGGGGGATGGAACCCTAACGGTCCATCGCGTCCGCGAGGACAGCGACGACTCGGAGTCGCTATGGTCCCGGCTGGGGTCGCGTCGCACTGCAGACGGCGAACGCCGCCCGCTTATCGTAGTCTACGATGAAGGCCATAACCTGACGGACGCGCAAACTGAGCTTTTGTTCGAACTGGATCCTGATGCGTTTCTGGTTGCCAGCGCGACCATGCGAACGCCCGGGCGGCTGGGACGCCTCATCGACCGGCTCAAACAAGAGGGCTGGTCTGACGAGCCTGATGAGGACACGAAGGACGACATCAAGTCATGCCTCGTCACCGCGATCAGCAGCAAGGCTGTGGTCAAGGCCGAACTGGTCAAGAAGCAAATCGTGCTCGGCGGCTACACGGGCATCATGGAAACGATGCTTGATGACATGCTCGAGTCGATGGCGACCACTCGCCAGAAGGCCATCGACTTGCGGGCCGGGTTCGAACCCAAGGCAATCTATGTCTGCAAAACGAATGTCAACCAGGATGATGGCACCACGGACTTAGTGTCGCGGCCGTTCGCCGAGCGCAAGGCCCCTCCCATTCTTATATGGCGATATCTCGTTGAGCAGAAGAGCGTCAATCCGGCCGATATCGCAGTTTATTGCGACCTCAAGGTTGACCGCTCCGACCATCCCCTACCGCCCGACTTCAAACTCTTCTCCGGCGGCGAGGAGGACTTCGCCGTCTTCACTGCAGGTAGCTACAAGCACATCATCTTCAACCTGGCGCTTCAATAGGGGTGGGACGATCCGGCCTGCGCCTTCGCCTACATCGACAAGTCCATGGGGAGCGGGGTTCAGGTCGAGCAGGTCATTGGCCGTGTGCTCCGACAGCCGGGCGCGGAGCACTACGCGGACCCGGATCTGAACACGGCATCCTTCTTCATACGCGTCGACGACAAGCAAGAGTTCCCGCGGATACTGAAGTCGGTCCGCGCGAAGCTCGGCGCCGAGATGCCGGACGTCTGCATCGAGGGGTATACCGATGCCAGCGCGCGTAAGCGTTCCGTGCAGTTGCCCAAGAAGCCGATGACGGTGCCGCAGATCCATATCGACATGAGTGAGGCAACGTCTGCGATGCAGCAGGCGATGGCAGGCATCATCGACTTCCGACATGTACCATCTGCGACATTCGGACCCGGCCAGCTTCAGCGCGCCGTCCAGGGCATCGGCGACGGATCGAAGGGCGCCATTGAGGTCTTGGATGTGCCCCATGCAAACAGGGTCACGGCCAGGTGGCTGGTCCGGCGAGAGATGCGGGCACTGCACCCCGAGGCCGTCAAGCCGATCGAGTTCGACGCTAGGTTCGACGCGCTGGTGGAGGTGACCAGTCAGGCCGCCTCGGTTCTTCGATCCGCTGCCGAGGACCTGGTGGACATATATCTGGCGAACAGTGAACTGACGTTCGAGGAGAGCTTTCCATACGCGGTCGGGACAGTGCTAGCGAACCCGGCCAAAGCCAAGCCGTTCCAGAACGCGTTACACGACAGCTACGAGCTCCGGTCGCTGGAACAGGAAATCGCCGAAGCCATTGACGAAGTCGGGGTGGATTGGTGTCGGAACCCCGAGAACGGGGGTTACTCCATCCCGCTGCTCGAAAAGGGGGATACTCAAAGGTTCTTTCCCGATTTCCTCGTCTGGAAGGACGGTATCGTCTATGCGCTGGACCCCAAGGGCGGGCATCTGCTTGCGCGAGACGCATACCGCAAGCTGCTGAACATCCAAGACGAGAAGAAGAACCGACGCGTGCTCGTCCGACTGATATCCGTCGGCAAGTGGACCGAAGCGATCCAGGAGGTCGGTAAGAAGGGGTTCACCGTTTGGTCCATGACGAAGAACACGGGGCGTCTGCGTGCCAAGCACGTTGCGACGGAAGCCGAGGCGGTCGAGGCGGCGCTCAAGCCGTGAGCTGTCAGCGTGCCGGTCATGCCGTCGATCAGGAACTTCGCGTTCCCGTCCATCAATGCCGCCAATCAACCTCGGCCGCCTCGGCCCAACGAATAGCTGCTTCAATCGCTCCGTCCGGGAGCGTCGGATAAGCCTGAAAAATGCGGTCAATAGGATAGCCGGCCCGCAGATTGGCGACAATCGTTTCCGCCAAAATCCGTGTGCCGAAGATGCATGGGTCACCGGTCATCACTTCCGGGTCGGCCACCACCTCAACGCGTGACATTGCTGCCTCCTTCCTTTCGCGCATCCTGATACACTGCGGCTGGCACCATAAACCGATCGGTCACGCCAAACCTGACGCCCCTACGTCAACCGCACCTGCACATAACTCCCCGGCGCGTCCTCGATCGCCGCCAGTTGCCCATCCCCCGGCACCCGCGCCGCAACCTGCGCCTTGCCGTGCGACAGAATCCAGCGCTGCCAGTCCGGCCACCAGGACCCCGCCATCTCCGTCGCACCCGCCAGCCAGGCATCCGGATCAGCCGGAAGTTCCTTGTTGATCCAATGGCCATACTTCCCGCCCTCCGGCGGATTGACCACGCCCGCGATATGCCCCGATGCCGCCAGCACGAACCGCTTCGGTCCGCCCAGCAACTGAGTCCCTCGATACGTCGATTTCCACGGCGCGATATGATCCTCCCGCGTGGACAGGAAATACGCCGGCGTATGAATCTTCCCCAGATCGATCCCCACCCCGTCCAGCTCGACCGCCCCCGGCTCCTTCAGCAAATTCTCCTGGTACATCTTGCGCAGATAGAAGCTGTGCATCTTCGCCGGCATCCGGGTGGAATCCGCGTTCCAGTACAGCAGATCGAACGGGAACGGATCGTTCCCCAACAAGTAGTTATTGACCACAAACGACCAGATCAGGTCGTTGGCCCGCAGCATGTTGAACGTCGTCGCCATCTCGCTGCCCTCGAGATAGCCGCGCCTGGCCATCTTGTCCTCCAGCGCCCGCAACTGCTCCTCATCGATGAACACGCCCAGCTCGCCGGCCTCCTGGAAATCCAGCATGGTCACGAAGAACGTCGCCGTCTTCACCCGGGTGTCGTTCTTCTCCGCCATGTACGCCAGGCTGCACGCCAGCAGGGTGCCGCCCAGGCAATAGCCGATGGCGTTGATGTCCCGCTCCCCGGTGGCCAGTTCGATCGCGTCCAGCGCGGCGAGGAAACCCTCCTTCATGTAGTCCTCGAACCCGCGCTCGGCCATCGTCTCATCCGGGTTGACCCAGGAGATGACGAACACCGTATGGCCCTGCGACACCGCCCAGCGGATGAAGCTGTTCTTCGGCCGCAGATCGAGGATGTAGAACTTGTTGATCCATGGCGGCACGATCAGCAGCGGCCGCTTCAGCACCTTCTCGGTCGAAGGGGTGTACTGGATCAACTGCATCAGCGCGTTCTGGAACACCACCTTGCCGGGCGTGACGCCGATATTGCCGCCCAGCCTGAACGCATCCGTATCCGTCATCTTGATGCGCAGGTGCCCCTTGCCGCGCTCCAGGTCGCCCAGCAGGTTGTTCAGCCCCTTCAGCAGATTCTCGCCGCCGGTTTCCGCCGTCTTGCGCAGCACCTCCGGGTTGGTCAGCAGGAAGTTGGTCGGGCTCATCGCGTCGACAAACTGCCGCGAATAGAAATCCACCTTCTGCGCCGTGTGGCTATCCAGCCCGTCCACATGCGTCACCACGTCGTGCACGTAGCGCGCCGACAGCAGGTAGGACTGCTTGATGAAATCGAAGACCTCGTTCTCTTTCCAGGCGTCGTCCTTGAAGCGGCGATCGCCCGAGGCGTCGATCACCGGTTCCGACTCGATGCCCATGATCCGCCGCGTCGTGTTCTGCCAGAGCGTCACGTAATCCTGCCAGAAGCCAAGCTGCGCCTGCATCAGCCGCCCGGGATTCGCCATCAGCCGCGCCGTCATCTCCATGAACGCCCGGCCGATGTTCAGCGGATCCGCCGTGTGCTCCTCGAGCGGCTGGCGCCTGAGCCATTCGGCCACCAGCCGCTGCGAACGTTCGGCGATATCGGCCATGGAGCGGCCGACGAACGCCGGGTCCGGTATCTTGAACGCGGGCATGTCCGGGGCGGCAACCGCCGCCGGCGTCTTCAAGGCGGGGAGCGTTTCCTTCGGCTTATCGTTGGCAGCCATTTAGACATCCTTTGCGTCGGCGACATCAGCAGCTACACAGTCCGCGCGTAGCGAGAGCGGACCCAACATATGGCGTTGAGTGCAGAGGGCGTGCAACCTAAAGGCGCGACAAAGCCGGTTCAAGCCGGCTATCTTTATGGACTGAGAACCGCAACAACGGCTTTGGCCGTCTGCCTGTTGGCCGGATGTTCCTCGACCAGCTCGATGAATCCGGTGAACTGGTGGCACCGCCAGGAAGGCGGCAAAATCGCTGAAGAACGGCCGCCGCCGCCGGGCGCCGATCAGCCGTACCCGGCTGTCGGCACCGTGCCGGCCAAGCCGGCGCCGCCGGATGCTGAGGCGCTGAAGAAGCTGACCGCGTCGCTGATCGCCGACAGGACGCATGCGCAGCACGCGGCGCAGGAAGCGCCGTTGGCGGACCCGTCCTCGCCCGGGGCATCGCCCTCGCTGTTCGGAGTCGGCACGGCTCCCCCGCCACCGCCGGCTTCCGCCGCCGCATCGCCGGCCGCTGCTGCGCCGTCCGCTCCGGCCGAACCCCCGGTGGCGAGCGCCTCGCTGCCGGCCGCAAGCGCGCCGCCCGCGCCGCCGCCAGCTCCCGCCCCGCGCAAACCGGTGCAAAGCGCGGCGCTGGAGGCTCCGTCCGCGCCGGCCGCGACTCCTTCGCAAGCCGCTGCCGGGCCGCCGCCGGAGCTGCCCACCGCACCGCCGCCGCGTGCGCCGGATGCGCCGCCGCCACCCGTGGCCGCTGTCGTGCCGCCGCCGATGCCTCCGCCCGCCCCGGGCATCTCATCGGCGTCCATCGTGTTCGTCGAGGGATCGACCGCGCTGTCCGCGCCGGCCGCCGACGAGGTGAAATCCTTCGCCGCAACCCGCGGCAAGGGCATCATCGTCGTCACCGGCTATGGCGACTCGGCGTCCAGCGATCCGTCTGCGCAGTCCACGGCGCTGGGCATCGGACTGGCCCGCGCCAACGCCATCGCCGATGCGCTGAAGACCGACGGCGTCCCGGCCGATGCCGTCCGCGTCAACGCCGAAGCTTCCGGTCGCGGCGCGTCGCTGCGTTTGCTACAATGAGGCGACGCCCATAGATGACCGCTCCATGTGGCAGTGGCCCCAAAACCGTCATGGCCCGGCTTGTCCGGGCCACCTATCGCGGCACGTGCTGGCGGGGATGGCCCGGACAAGCCGGGCCAAGACGGCAAGGGCAGCACTCCCTGAGCCGATCATTTGTGGGCGTCGTTTGAATCTTTATTATCTCCCGAAAGGCCTGTCATGAGTACCGATTCCTCCGGCGAATTCCATCGCATCCGCCGCCTGCCGCCTTATGTCTTCGCCGAAGTGAACACGGCCAAGGCGAAGGCGCGCGGCGCCGGGGAGGACATTATCGACCTCGGCATGGGCAACCCCGACAGTCCCACGCCGCCGCATATCGTCGCCAAGCTGATCGAGACCGTGCAGGACCCTCGTTCGCACCGTTACTCCGTCAGCAAGGGCATACCCGGGTTGCGCCGGGCGCTGGCCGCCTACTACCAGCGGCGCTTCGATGTCGGGCTGGACCCCGAAACCGAGGTGGTCGCCACGCTGGGCTCGAAAGAGGGCCTGGCGAATCTTGCCTCGGCGATCACCAGTCCGGGCGACACGATCCTGGTGCCGAACCCGTCCTACCCCATTCACCAGTTCGGTTTCATTATCGCGGGTGCCGCGGTGCGCAGCATTCCGGCCTTCCCCGGTGAGGAAATGCTGCGGGCGCTGGACCGCGCGGTGCGGCACTCGGTGCCGAAGCCGACGGCGCTGATCGTCAACTTTCCCTCCAATCCGACGGCGTATCTGGCGGATCTCGATTTCTACAAGGAAATCGTCGCGTTCGCCCGCAAGCACGAGATCTGGATCATGTCCGATCTGGCCTATGCGGAGATCTATTTCGGCGAGAAGGTGCCGCCGTCGATCCTTCAGGTACCCGGCGCCAAGGACATCGCGGTGGAGTTCACCAGCCTGTCCAAGAGCTATTCCATGCCCGGCTGGCGGATGGGTTTCGCGGCCGGCAATCAGCGGCTGATCAATTCGCTGACGCGGATGAAGTCGTATCTCGACTACGGCGCGTTCACGCCGATACAGGTGGCGGCGGCGACGGCGCTGACCGGGCCGCAGGATTGCGTCGATCAGGTCCGCGCGCTGTACCGGGAGCGCCGCGACGTGCTGATCAAAGGGCTGGCCTCGGCCGGTTGGGACATGCCCAGCCCGGACGGCTCGATGTTCGCCTGGGCGCCCATACCCCCGCAATATGCATCGATGGGCAGCGTCGAATTTTCGAAACTGCTGCTGGAGCGGGCGAAGGTCGCGGTGGCGCCCGGTCTCGGCTTCGGCGAATACGGCGAGGGCTATGTCCGCATTGCGCTGGTGGAGAACACCCACCGGCTGCGCCAGGCGATCCGCAACATCCGCGGCTTTCTGCAGACCGGCTCGAACGTGGCCGAACCGTTGCTGTCCGAAACGGCTGTTCCATGACCCGGCCGCTCTCCGTCGGGATCGCCGGCCTGGGGACAGTCGGCAGCGGCGTGCTGAAGCTGCTGCGCGACAACGCTGAGATTGTGACCGCTCACGCCGGGCGGCCGATAGCGGTGACGGCGGTCTCGGCGCGCGACCGGTCGAAGGATCGCGGCGTCGCGGTGACCGGCCTGCGTTGGTACGACGATCCCGTCGCCCTGGCCGGCGACCCCGGCGTGGACGTGGTGGTTGAGCTCATCGGCGGCTCCGACGGTCCGGCGCGGGCAGTGGCGGAGGCCACCATCGGCGCCGGCAAGCCGCTGGTCACGGCGAACAAGGCGCTGCTGGCCGTGCATGGCGGGGAGCTGGCGCGCGCCGCCGAGGAACGCGGCGTGGCATTGGGGTTCGAGGCGGCGGTGGCCGGCGGCATCCCGGCGATCAAGGCGCTGCGCGAGGGCCTGGCCGGCAACCGGATCAGCAACGTCGCCGGCATCCTGAACGGCACCTGCAACTACATTCTCACTCAGATGCGCGAGCGCGGGCGGGAATTCGCCGATGTGCTGGCCGATGCGCAGAAGCTGGGCTACGCGGAAGCCGATCCAAGCTTCGACATCGACGGGGTGGATGCGGCGCACAAGCTGGCAATCCTCGCCGCGTTGGCGTTCGGCCGCCCGGTGTCGTTCGACGACGTGCATGTCGAGGGCATCCGGCGGATTTCCGCCCTGGACATCGCCTTCGCGGGCGAGCTCGGCTACCGCATCAAGCTGCTGGGCATCGCCCGGCAGACCGAGGCGGGGATCGAGACCCGTGTGCATCCCTGCATGGTGCCGCAGACCGCGCCGATCGGCCGGGTGGACGGGGTGTTCAACGCCGTGGTGGCGGAGGGCGATTTCGTCGGCCGGGTGATGCTGGAAGGCCGCGGGGCAGGGGCGGGGCCGACGGCTTCCGCGGTCGCCGCGGATCTGATCGATATCGCCAGGGGCCGGTTCACGCCGGTCTGGGGCGCTTCGGCGGCGTGTTTGTCCAGCGCACCTTCGGTGCCGATGAGCAGCCATGTCGGGGCGTATTATCTGCGCCTGATGGTCGTCGATCGTCCCGGGGTCATCGCTGATGTGACGGCAATCCTGCGCGATATCGGCGTGTCGCTGGAATCGATGCTGCAACGCGGCCGCAGCCCGGGCGAGGCGGTGCCGGTGGTGCTGGTGACGCATGAAACGCGGGAAAGCGCGATGCGGGACGCCCTGGACCGCATCGGCGCGCTGCCGACGGTGATGGAGGAGCCCGCGCTGATCCGGATCGAGGAGGGTTAGGCGGGCGCGAGCCTGGTGCCGCGACAGCGCGCGGCATTATCGGCAAGTGGGGAGATGCCCGAGAGCAAGCGCTCACTATGCGGAAGCCTTGCACACGGCGGGCCGGGTCACTATTTTAGTCAGACTGACCAAAATATCGGGTTTCGCCATGTCCACACCCTCAGGCCGCCATCGCACCGTGAGCGATGACGCTTCAACCTGGACCCTTCAGGACGCAAAAGCCCGGCTCAGCGAACTGCTGAGGCGCGCGCGGATCGATGGCCCGCAGCATGTGACCGTGCATGGCCGCGAGGAAGCCGTCGTCCTGTCGGCGGAGGAATTCCGGCGCCTGAAAGGCAGCGTATCCGGCCAGGCACTGATCGATGCGCTCCAGGCATGCCCGTACCCCGGCCTGGACCTCGACCTGGAATCCGTCCGGACCGAAGCGCGTGACGTCGATCTGTGAACCGCTGGCTGCTGGATACAAATGTTCTGTCGGAGGCGATCAAACCTCGGCCGGAACCGAATGTTGTGCGGTTCATCGCCGATCAGCCACTCGATAATCTTTTTGTCAGTATTGTTACTTTCTCGGAGATCCGTTACGGCATAGAGCGTGCGCGATCGGCCGCTCGCCGGGCGGAATTGCATGAATGGCTGACAAACCGTTTGCGCCCGATGTTCTCGGGGCGCGTCCTGCCTGTCAGTGAGGATGTCATGCTGAAATGGCGGCTGCTATTGGAGGAGGGCCGTCTGGCGGGGCACATATTCCCCCAGCCCGATCTGATTATCGCGGCAACGGCTTTGCAGAATGGATTGACGATCGTGACACGGGACGTACGAGATTTCGCCCGCGCCCGGGTGCCCGTCCTCAATCCGTGGATCGAGGGTTAGAGCATTTTCAGGCTGACTGGAATCGTGGCGATGACCCTATTCGTCATGGCCCGGCTTGTTGTCCGGGCAGGGTGCTGGTATAGGTGGCCCGGATAAGCCGGTCCATGACGGTGTGGTAGCGTCCGCCGCCTTTCCGGTCAGCTTGAACACGCTCTAGGTAGCGGCCAATCGGCGGGACGCTCTCATTCCATTTTCCTGATGAAGTCGTAACTTTGATCGTCAGGAAAGGTCAGCCGAAGCAGATCCTGCTGCCCCGCCATGTTCATCTGAAGCTGCACGAATGCAAACGGCAGCGGACCGAGCGATTCGGCCACCGCGGCGAACCTCCCGGCCCGGACAAAGGTCGCCGTGAAAATGTTGCCATCCCACGCGTCTAGCTTCAGCGCCGCGCCGGTGGCTTCGAACGTCATGGTCTGGCCCGGGCCGTCAGTGGCAACGGAGACCTTGCCGAAGGCTGGGTTGAAGAAAGTCCCGTTCAGCGTATCCGCGGCCGGAGAAGGTTGCGGGTTGGCCGGCTTCGCAAACACCTTTTTGTTGGTCTCGTAGCCATCGACGGCCTTCCTGTACAGGATCGCCACATCGTCCACCTCGGGGTTCGCCAGGATGCGGTCCAACGTCCAGCGCCCGATCGCATCCGGGAGTCCCTGATTGTCTTCGTTGGTCAGGACGACGACGCCGACGTTTTTTGCCGGCAGCAAACCGACATAGGCGCCGAAGTTTGCGGTGCCCCCGTTGTGCCAGACGAGCTCGCCGTTCGGTGTCTGCTGGACAACCCAGCCTGACGCATAGGACGCTGAGTTGGACATGGCGATCCGCGGCAGCCGGGTCACTTCGAGGTTTGCCTCCGACACCAGGCGGTGCCCCTCGAAGCTGCCCTTGCCCAGTTGCAGGCGAACCCAGCGCGCCATGTCCTCAACCGTGGAGTTGATGTCGCCTGCGCCGAAGTAATCGTACGGGAAAATCTGAGTAAACGGCACCTCGACCGTGCCTTGCGGAGTCCAGCGATATCCCACCGCGTGATCGCCCTCCGCCTCCATCGCCGCGGCGGTATAGGATGTCTCCGTCATCGCCAGCGGCTCGAGAAACTCCTTGCGCAGCACCGCATTCCAGTCCCGCGCCCCGGCTGCCTTTGCCACGATGCGGCCGGCCTGCAAATGGGTGATGTTGGTGTAGGAGAACGTCGACCGGAAGCTCGATACAGGTGCGACATAGCGCAGCGAGCGGATCAGCTCCGTCTCGGGATAGCCCAGCATCCCCAGCCCGTCGTTCACCTCTGCCGGAAGGCCGGAGCGTTGCGCCAGCAGGTCGAACACCCGGAACTCCCGGGTGACCCAGGGATCCTGAAGCTGAAACTCCGGCGCGAGGTCGACGACCCGGTCGTCCCAGTGCAGCTTGCCGCGGTCCACCATGACGGCGATGCTGGCGGCGAGAAAAGCTTTCGTTGTAGAGCCGATCTGGAATACTGTGCGCGTATCGACTGGCGAGGTGCCGGACTTGCTGCGCACGCCGAAACCCTTGCTGTAAACCAGCTTGTCGTCAGCGACGATGCCGATGGCAACGCCGGGCGAGTCGTAGGTTTGCATCCCTTTGGCGATGTAGGATTCCAGGGAGGGCGCCAAGGTGCTCAGAAAATCCGCCGTATGCAGGTCCGCCGCAAAAGCCGGGACCGCTGGGAGAGCGCCGCAGCAGGCGACGGCAACCATACGTAGTTTTCGACGAAACGATGCGGTCATCTCGGCTCGCTTTCATGCTGGACCCGGGCGAGAAATGTTCACCGGCAGAGGTTCAGCACAATGCACGCTTGTGCAAGCCCTTGCATCGGCGAGGAACGGGATCGCCGCGCGGACCCGGCGGGCAGCGGCAATGTCATCGATATTTCCCGCGGCCACTGCTCCCTTCCCCACTCGTCGCGGTGGTCACGATCGCGTGTTAGAAATCCTGCATGGCCGACCCGAGGGGCCGGCCATGCCACGGATGCGGGGCCGGGTTTAGTGGTGCAGCGTCTGCAGATACGCGATGATGTCGGCGCGCTTTTGCGCATCCGGCTGCCCGGGGTAGCCCATCTTCGTGCCGGGCACGAGCGCCTGCGGCTTGGTCAGATAGACATTCAGAACGTCGGGCGTCCAGGTAATGCCGGAGTTCTTGTTCGCATCGCTATAGGCGTATCCGGGCTCCATGCCGCTGTGGCGGCCGACAACGCCGAACAGCGAGGGGCCGACCTTGGCCTTGTGCTCGATATTGGTGTGGCACAGGGTGCAGATCGAATTGAACAGCGCTTTGCCGGCTTCCGGATCGCCGGCGGCGCGGGCCGGCCCGCTCAGAACGGCGGCGGAAGCAAGGATCAATGCGGCGAGAGAGACGCGTTTCATTGGGCGGATTCCTCGTTTATTGGTGAATGAAAAGGGGGTGGCTTATTGCGCCGGAATCTTCTGGCGCAGCCACTCGCCGATCAGCAGCACGGTCGGCTCGGTGATATCGACGTCCGCCAGATCGTCGGCCGCGAGGTCGGAGGCGAAGCCCTCTACTGCCGGGTCATGCTCCTGCTGCCCGGCGTCCTTCAGGGCGATGAATGCCACCGTCAGCTTTTCATGCGTCTGCCGGACGTTCTCCTGTTCAGCCTTCAGCCGATCGGCGTCCGCAATCGCCCATTTCATGTCAGGCGAAACCTTGCCGGCGGCAAGGGCCGGCAGCAGGGTCAGCGGCGGCAGGATAAATTCATCTTCCGCCTCCATATGCCCTTTGAACAACTCGATCAGGTTCTTGGCCGCGGCGCCTACCGGGCCGGGCCGCTCCGCGAGCTTGGTCAGATAGGCGATGTCGCCCTCGTGCTCCATCGACTCGGACGGCGGGATGTCCTTGCCCGGCTGGGCACTGGCGGAGCCTTGCAGGCCGGGCACGGCCAACGTGCAGCCCAATAGCATCGCGGCGAGGGGGATTGTTTTCAGATTCATGGCACTTCCTTTTCTTGGCTCTGAGGCGGACACGGGTAGAGCGCGCTCTCTCAACGCCGGTCCGGATTAGCGGTAAAGTGTTATTTCGGCAAACCGGCAACCGGGGTCAAACAGGTTTTTAGAAGGATTGTTTGAACGGCTCCGCCCCGGCAGCGAACTGCCGGGGCGGAGGTGGGATCAGAAAATCATCCAGGCGAACAGCATCAGCGCGTTGTTGTCGCCGGCGTTGCGGCCGAAGCCGTCGTAGTTTTTGTTGCCGCCGTTGAACTGGGTGTAGGCGATGTATTGGATGCCGAGCTTGAGGTTCACCAGCGGACGCCAGAGCGAGTCCTCCTTGCCGAAGGGAACCCAGTCCGCCTCGACAATGAAGGCTTGGCTGTTCGGCTTGCCGTTGGCGCTGCCCGTAAGCGGAGCCGGCTGGTAAAGCACCGGATCGGCCGGCCCCCAGGACTTCTGCCAACCGAAGGTCAGGCCGTAGGTGTTCTTATACCAGTAGGAAACGTTGGCCTGGAACGTATTGAGATTGTAGTTCGAGCCGAATGCCGTCCCGTTCGTGTTGTTATAGAGGCCGGACGATCCGTTGAGAGACTGGTTCTCATGCGTGTAGATGGCCTGCGCCGTGGCGATATGGGTGCCGTTACCGAGGAACTGATACCCGGCGTCCACGGAGTAATCGGTGTAGCGGTCCTGGCCGAAAGCGTTGCTTGTCGCGAATGTATCAACTGTCGGATTGACGTCCGCATACATGAACGTTCCGCCCACATGCGCGGACTGATCATTCCACTGCCATTGGTAAGCGGCGCGCAGATAAGGTGCGGGGCTGACGGTGTTGCCGATGCCGAAGCCATTGCCGACGCGGCCGAGCGCCCATGAACTCAGGCTGCTGTAGAAGCCGCCTTCCAGGTAGAGCGAACTGTCCCACCAGGCGTAGACCGTGTAGCCGAGGGCGTTCTGGTTGAATCCGGTGGACAGCATCACGTCGGCCGCCGGAGTCGGCGCGAGCTTGGAACTGATATACGGAAAGCTCCAGGCATAGGTGGTGTTGAAAGGATCCTGCACTGTCGGGTTGTTGTTCACCGTGGTGCCGATGCGCAGTTGCTTGTCGCCGATGTCGAAGGTCGTGGTGTACGGCACGATATCGGTATTGTCCCAGTTGAACTCGTTGCCGTCCTGCGAATACGTCACCGCCTGCACGAAGGCGCCGCTGTGCTCGCCGATGTTGCCGCCGATGAACAGGCTGACCTGATCAAACGCAAAGGTATTATTGTAGCCATAAGGCGCGCCGGGGCTGGTGCCGCTCGGCAACGACTTGGCGACGTTGGTGAAGGTCGGCTGCACCATGATCGCGATCGGCACATGCGATACCCAGCCCTCGCCTCCCGTCAGGGTGTAGCCGCTGATCTTGAATTCGCGGCCGAACGGGGTGAGCTGCGGGCCATAGGCACCAATATGGCATTGTATGCAGGGCATGCCGGTTTGCGCTGCGAAGGCCGGGATCGCCCGGGCCGGTCTGGATGCAGGTAGCAGCGCCGCGAGCGTGAGCACAAAGAACCCGAACCAAATCGGGCCGACTCCGAATGGAGTTCGGGTTTTAGCAGTCATTGACGTTCCCCAATTTTACGCTATCGGATAGCGTCACACCGGTGCGAGTCATTCATTGATCTAGATCAATTCCTGTGCCGCGAGCAGGATTTTTCTATCGCATTGTTATGACGACACAAATCTGCCAAAATCACGAGCGGTTTGCCGAACGGCCGAATCCCCCCGAGGTTGCCGGGGGAAGGCCTTTATACCGGCCCGCCATGACATTCACCCTCCGGACGGCTCAGGCCCGTCATGCCGGCGCATGCCGGTATCCACGCCTTTTGCTTGCACAAACAAAGGCGTGGATGGTGGCCCTCCGGCCACCATGACGATGAGGGGCCGGTGCCAGAGGGTCAGCGTCAACGCGGGCTGGTATTAGTGCGATTTCTGCGCATTCCCTGTTATTGCTTCAACCAACCGCGTGCGGTGCGCGGATGTCCGGCCACTGCAAGTGCGCGGAAGATTTTGCTTAATCGTCATAATAGCGTCGCTCCGCGATCCCGGCCGTTGATCGGACCGGCGGCCCGGGGGCGGTCGTTGCATCAGATACCAGCCCGGTTCCTGAAACGATTACCCATAGTTGAACATAGCCATGAATCCGAAGTCCATATGCAACTGCTGATGGCAGTGGAAAAGCGACGGCCCCGGATTGTCGGCCACGAAGTCAAATGCCAACTCCTGAAACCCGCCCAGCATCGCAACGTCCTTGACCACGCCGGAGGTCGCCTTGCCGCCGATATGTGTCAGTTCGAAGCTGTGCCGGTGCAGGTGCACCGGATGAATGTCGTCGCTCGCGTTCCGCAGCTTCACCCGGTAGCGGCGGCCCTCGTGCAGCGTGAAGCCCGGCTTCATCGATGCCATTGAAAAGGCCTCGCCGTTGATAGTCCACCGGTTGAACCCGTTCAGCGCCGCATTGTGCTTCACGATGATCATCTCGATGGTTTCGTCAGGAACCGCCGCCGTGCCCGGGCGGCCGAACCGCGCGTAGTCCCAGCGAAACGGCCCCGGCTGCCGCCACTCCGGCTTGCCGCCGCGGCCGGCGTATTCCACCGCAATGCCCATCCCGCGGCCGCGGTCGTCGCCGGCGAGATCGCCCATGATCCACACGCCAGGACGATTCATCTCCACCAGGGCCGAAACCCGCTCCGCCGTGCCAAGCCACAGCACCGGCACCTCCGCCTGAACCGGCACCGGATTGCCGTCGAGCGCGATCACGCGGAACACATGCCCCGGCAGCGCCAGGCTGCGGATCTCGGTGGCGCTGGCATTCAGCACGTGGAACAGCACCCGTTCGCCCGGCTTGACCCGGATCGGCTCGCCGTGCCCCAGCATCCGCCCGTTGATGCTGAACAGGTCGTAGCTGACCTCGAAGCCTTTGGTCTTTTCCAGCGCTTCGGCGTCAGCCGCCCGCCCGATGCGCTGCAGCGCAGGCAATGCCGTGCCGGGCAGGGCGTCCGACGCCATGTCCCCGCCGCGGCTGAACACCGGGGCGAATTCCTTCAAAACCACGAAGACCTCGCGGTCATGCGATCCGGGATTGTCGGCCGGCTCAATGTACACCGGCCCGGCCAGCCCGGTATAGCTGCCGCGGTTGAGATCGCCGTACGCCGGGACATGCGTATGGTAGAAGCGAAACCCGGCCGGCTTCGGCTCGAACGAAACCCGTCGCGTGCCGTGCGGCGGGATGAAGGGAGAGCCCTCCTCCGACGCGCCATCCACCTCCGCCGGGATGGTCTGACCGTGCCAATGCACCAGTTCCGGCGTGTCGGTGTCGTTGTGGATGTCCACCGTGACCCGCTGGCCCTGCCGCATGCGCAGCAGCGGCCCGGGAAACTGGCCGTTATAGAGTGTGGTGGATACAATATGGTCGGGCGCCAGTTCGACCAGCCCCGTCGCGATCCGCAGCGTGTGGTCCGCGTCAGAGTCCGCCGCGCGCGCCAACGCCGGCAACCCGCCCGTCAGCGCCACGGCACCAGCCTGCTTCAGCAGCCATCGGCGGTGCATGACATCCTCCGGATACAGCTATAGGGCCTGAAGCCAATCCATGAATGGCGGGAAGGTCAACAGCAGCCCGGCAATCAACATAAGGCCCGCGGCCAGGTTGACCCACGGAAGACTCACATCGCGCGCCGCCCAGCGGCGCGACAGGACAAACCACGCGGCCAGCCAGACGACGATCGCGGTCGTGGTGACGCCCGACAGGGCCCCGGCCGGAGTCCAGAACCTGAACACCCGGTTGATCGCCGGAACCGCATCCGCAGCGAAGGCAAGAACCCCCAACGCGCCCGATCCGATTCCGGCCGACAGGATCGCCGCCGCGCCGGGACCGTTGCGCAGCAAAATCAGCGGGGGCGGGGACTCGTCCACGCTACCGGGCTTCGAACAGAATGATTTGCGCGCCGCCGCGGACCGGAGCGTTCTTGTTCAGGAACGCGCCGACACCGCCCGCGACGGCGGTGGCGAAGAAGGCAACCGCGGTAAAACTCAGCACCGCGGCGCGAAGGGAGCGGTGCAGCGCCAATTGCGGGCCGTATTTGATGAACACATACGAAACCATCGTCATCGCGATCGGCGTGAACCAGGCGATATGCTCCTTCCACTCCATCCCGAGGTTATGCCAGCCCGCGGTCAGCGGGTTGGACAGCAGCAGGCTGCGCGGATAACCGGTCAGGTCCGTCGTTCCCTCCGGCGGAACGGCGCGGTACCAGGGATAGATGACGTAGGCGCCCGACAGCACGGTGAGCCACGCGAGCACCGCCATGCTGATCAGGTAGAAGCGGAACATCCGGGTTTCCCACCGCGACGGCTGCACAAGCGGACCGGCCAATGAGGTGGCGTAGAGCACCCCAATCGCGCCGGAAAACGCCAGCATGAACAGGGTGCCGAACCCCATGCCGTGCAGCACGGTGATCAGGTCGCGGTAGGAGATCTCCATCCCCCGGACCTATTTGAGCGTATCGAGATAAGCGATCAGGTCCGCCCGCTTGGCGGCATCCTTCACCCCGGCATAGGCCATCTTCGTACCGGGAATGATCGTGCGCGGCGCCTCCAGGTACTTGTCGAGTTCGGCGTCGGTCCAGATGATGTTGGCCGCGAGATTGGCCGGCGAGTAGGTATAGTCGGGCACCGCTCCGGTCTTGCGGCCGACGATCCCGAACAGGGTGGGGCCGATCTTGTTATCGCCCGGTCTGACGGTGTGGCAGATGCCGCAGGAGGTGCCGAATATCGCCTTGCCCGTGGCGGGATCGGCCGCCAGGGCGGTTCCCTGTATCAAAAGGGTGCCGAATACGGCGGCGGTCAGGCCGGTAAGTGCAACGCGCGCTTTACGGTGGGTCATTGTCGATCTTCCTTTCAGCACGCGATCAATGGGCGGCCGGCAGCTTGGCGCGCAGCGTCTCGCCAATCATCAGGATGGCGGGTTCCAGAATTTCCAGGTCGGTCAAGGAATCCCCGGCCGCGGACTCGGCGAACTCCTTGGCGTCATTGTCGTTGGCCTCGATCGCGGCGGCGAGCAGGGCATTCAGCGCCTCGGTGATCTCCGCATGCTCGTTGAAGATCTGCTCGCGTTCGGCTTTGACCCGGTCAACCATCGGCAGCGCCCAGGCCATATCGGCGGTCACCGTCCCGTCGGCCAGCAGGGGCAGCAGGGTCAGCGGCGGTAGGATGAACTCCCGCTCCCGCGCGTAGTGCTTTTGCAGCAGCGCCAGAGCCTCTTTCGCCGCGGGTCCGACCGGCGCCGGCCTGGAGGCGAGGGTCGTCAGTTGCTCGGCGGTTTCCTTCTGCTCGATTCGCAGCGCCTGCGGGATGGCATGCGCCTGTGCCGCGGCGGGTTCGGCCTGCGCGAATGCCGCGCCGGGCGGCAGCATCCACATTGCTGCGGCGAGCGCAACGACTCCGAAAACTGCTGGCGATCTGCGATTCATGGTTTTCCCCCGGCCGGATGCGGCGTCGCGATGGTGCTGTCCGGAAATCGAGTACCAGACCGGGAGCGCAGCAACAACAGGAATGTGCTTATCTCGCCCGCATTGCGTTTGGTCAAATATCTGCTGGAAGAATTGTCATACAACTGTGCACTCAGAACAGTCCTGCGCCGCGAAGGTGCGGTTTGCCCACGCCGGCCCGGATCGGTTTCCGGTGCGGCGCCGATGATTGGACCTCGGTCAAATCGGGTCATCGCGTAACCAGCCGTTACCCCCCGGCCCGGCGACAGAGCCTCATTTTACCGCTGGCACTCTCGGGGGAAGAGTGCTAAGCCTCTCGCCATTGGCGCACGATAGCCTCGGCAGCCGCAACCCGGCCGCCCCGCCGATTGGCCATGTCACTTGGCACCAGAAAACGAAGGCTTCGCCCCGGGCACCCGCCCGCGGCGATGCGGCCTCGTTTGTTATTTCGGGAAGGATTCGAGAATGCCCGCTAAAGATGTCCGCTTCGGTATCGATGCCCGCCAGCGCATGATGCGCGGCGTTGACCTGCTTGCCGAGGCCGTAAAGGTCACACTCGGTCCCAAGGGCCGCAACGTGCTGATCGACAAAAGCTACGGCTCGCCGCGCATGACCAAGGACGGCATTTCGGTCGCCAAGGAGATCGAGCTGTCCGACAAGTTCGAGAACATGGGCGCCCAGCTTGTCCGCGAGGTCGCCTCCAAGACCAACGACCTCGCCGGCGACGGCACCACCACCGCGATCGTCCTGGCCCAGGCCATCGTCCGCGAAGGCGTCAAGGCAGTGTCCTCAGGCCTCAACCCGATGGACCTCAAGCGCGGCGTCGACAAGGCCGTCGTGGCGCTGGTCGAGGAACTGAAGAAGCGCAGCAAGAAGATCTCCACCCGCGCCGAGACCGCCCAGGTCGGCACCATTTCCGCCAACGGCGAAGCCGAAATCGGCAAGATGATCGCCGAAGCGATGGAGAAAGTCGGCAATGAGGGCGTCATCACGGTCGAGGAAGCCAAGGGCATCGCGACCGAACTCGACGTCGTCGAGGGCATGAAGTTCGACCGCGGCTACATGTCGCCGTATTTCATCACCAACGCCGAGAAGATGACGGTCGAGCTGGAAAACCCCTACATCCTGCTGAACGAGAAGAAGCTGTCCAACCTGCAGTCGATCCTGCCGGTGCTGGAAGCCGTCGCCCAGTCCGGCCGCCCGCTGCTGATCATCGCCGAAGACGTCGAGGGCGAGGCGCTCGCGACGTTGGTCGTGAACAAGCTGCGCGGCGGGTTGAAGGTTGCCGCGGTGAAGGCCCCCGGCTTCGGCGATCGCCGCAAGGCGATGCTGGAAGACATCGCGGTGCTGACCAAGGCCGACGTGATCAGCGAAGACCTCGGCATCAAGCTGGAGAACGTCACCCTGGCGATGCTCGGCACGGCGAAGAAGGTGCTGATCGACAAGGAAAACACCACCGTCGTCGAAGGCGCGGGCAAGAAGCACGCGATCGAGGCGCGCTGCAACCAGATCCGTGCCCAGATCGAGGAAACCACCTCGGACTACGACAAGGAGAAGCTGCAGGAACGCCTGGCCAAGCTGGCCGGCGGCGTGGCGATCATCCGCGTCGGCGGCGCGTCGGAGACCGAAGTGAAGGAGCGCAAGGACCGCGTCGATGACGGCCTGCACGCCACCCGCGCGGCGGTCGAGGAAGGCATCGTCCCCGGCGGCGGCGTCGCTTTGGCGCGCGCCTCGCTGATCCTGCACAAGCTCAAGGCCGACAACGACGATCAGCGCGTCGGCATCGAGATCGTGCGCAAGGCGATCCTGACCCCGCTGCGCCAGATCGCCGCGAATGCCGGCGAGGACGGCGCCGTCATCTCCGGCAAGGTGCTGGAAGATGACGACTACCATTACGGCTTCGACGCGCAGGCCGGCGAATACAAGGATCTGGTCAAGGCCGGGATCATCGACCCGACGAAGGTGGTGCGCTGCGCCCTGCAGAACGCCGCCTCCGTCGCCGGCCTGATGATCACGACCGAAGCGATGGTCGGCGAGCACGTCGAACCGCCCGCAGCCGTCTGACCGACGAGAAACCCTGGTCATGGCACGCCCGTGGCCAGGGTTGCTGCATGTCCCATAAACGTCATGGCCCGGCTCGTCCCTACCGGATGCACACATCGCGGGAATGAATTTGCTTGCCTTCCGCGCGCCGCCTCGATTCTCTGCCCGCACGGCGACCCCACGAGCGGAAGGTGATTCGATGACCACGGGACTCGGCGACTTCGGCGACCGGCGGCTAC